>PABA01000026.1 GCA_002699025.1 Sandaracinus sp.
ACTGGAGCTCCCCCGATCGGAGGGTAGGTCGTCGAGTCGATGGGCACGAGCGCCAAGGTCTCGCCCCGCAGTCCCCAGCTATCGGCGCAGTCCTCGCACTCGGCGGCCAGGGTGAGGGGGAGGAGGAGCAAGAGAAGAGGAAGGAAGTGTCGTGTCATGGGACGAGCCGAGCGCCGATGCCGGGGGACGCGCCCGGGGGACGGGCGGTGGGGGGGGGGTGCGTGCGTGCGGCGATGCCCGCTTCTTCGCTCGTGGTCCGGGCGAGTTGTGGCGGGCTCCTCACGGGGGCCGCCACCGGGAGCCGCTGGCGTGCTCTACCAGGGCTTCGGTCCGCCTTGCGCGAGTGGCGCACCGGAGCGCGTCCTCCACGGTCTCCACGCCGGCCCGCGGGAAGACGACCAGGCCTCCATCCGCACCTCGCTTCCAACGCGCGGTCCAGGCGGGGGGCGGCCGCGGCCGCGGATGGTCTACGCTCTCGGTGGGAGGAGCGAATGGACGGGGACGGGAGCGAGCCGCATCTGGTCGTGGCGGCGGGGGGCGCGCTGGAGACGGCGTTTCTGCCGCAGCGGCTCTTCGCGCTGCGGGCGGACCACGCGGTGCGGGTGTCGGTGGCGCTCTCGGCGCGGGCGCTCGACTTCGTGACGACCACGGCGCTCCGGGGCGTGACGGGGCGTGAGGTCTACGTGCGGAACGACCAGTGGGCGGGGGCCGTCCCCATGCATCTGGCGCTTCGGAGGGCGGATCTCTTGCTGCTGGCGCCGGCCACGGCGCGGATCCTGGCGGCCTGCGCGACGGGCCTCGTGGACGACGCGCCGACCCGGCTCTTCGCGTTCACACCCAAGGAGCGCGTCGTCGTCGCGCCGGCGCTCCACCCGCACCTCGACCGGCGCATCTACGCGCCGCACCTGGAGCGGCTCGCGGAGCTCGGCTGCGCGATCGTGGGCGGCGAGGATCGCTTCGCGAGCTGGGCGGACGCGCGGGACGCGGTGGTGGCGCGGCTCGGGCTCCGCCGGCGGCCGGTGGGGTCGGGCCCGACGCTGCTCGAGTCACTCGCTGGCGCGGCGGAGGCGGGCGGAGAGGATCCGTAGGAGCGCCTCGTAGACGCCCGGGAAGGCGCGGCCGACCTCCCGGAGCGCGTCGCCGTCGAGCGTGAGCAGGCGGAGCGCGGTCTCGGCGCGGGCGGCGGCGGAGCGGGGCGCGTCCTCGAAGATGGCCATCTCGCCGAAGCAGCTCGGGGGCTGCAGACGCGCGAGCTCGCGGCCGCCCTTGAGCACGGCGACGGTGCCCTCGAGGAGCACGAAGAGCCGGTCGCCGGGGGCGCCCTCCTCGAACACGGTGTCGCCCGGGGCGTAGCGCTGGACGGCGGCGCGGGCCGCGAGCTCGGCGAGGGGCTCGGGGTGCACGGTCGCGAAGAGGGGGACCTCGCGGAGGGCCACGAGCTTTTCGACGCGGTCGAGCACGGAGGCATCGTAGTCGCCTTCCGCCCGCTGCACCTCTTCCTCCCGCAGCCCTTGCAGCCCTTGCACCCCTTCCTCCCGTTCCACCCCTTCCATGAGCAAGGCGCGGGCCCAGGCGGGGAGGGCGGGGAGCGGCGCCGCGGGGGCGTCGCCAGCGGGATCACGGACCGCGTCGAAGAGCGGCTGGAGCGTCTCGGGGAGCGCGTGGCGGGCGACGGCGGGGAGGGCGCCGAGCCGGGCGGCGAGGGCGACGAGCAGGTGCGGCTCGGGGGCGAAGGCGCAGGCGGCCTCGAGGGCGAGGTCCTCGGCGAGCGGGCGGAGGAGCGAGGCGGGCGCCGGTCCCTGGGCGCGGGCGCGGTGAGCGAGGGCGGCGGCGCTTCGCAGGCTCTGCGCGGCGACGGCGTGGCGGAGGTCGGCCGCCCCGGGGGCGGCCAGCGCGTGGTGGAGCGCGGCCGCCGTCGGGGTCGTGGGCGACGGGGCGAGCTCCATCGCCAGGGCGGCGTCCCAGGCCGGCGTGCCGCGGAGCCGCAGCGCGCGGGCGAGCTCGTCGGGGTCGAGGGCCAGCGCGCGGAGGGCGGCCTCGAGCGTGGGGCGGTGGCGGCTCCGGGCCAGCACGCCGCGCGCGTGGGGCCACCAGGCCGGGGCCGGCTCGGCGACGCGGAGGCGCGCGTCGTTCTCTTCGCTCGGCGCGCCGGGCCGCGGGTCGAGCTTCGCCCGCACGCCCCAGGCCTCGAACGCGGCGAGCGTCCGGGGGTCGGGGTGGGCGGGGAGCGCCTCGCCGCGCGCCGCGCGCTGGTGGAGCTGGGCGCGCTCCCCCCGCGCCGGCGCGCCCTCGGTGGAGGCGCCGGCCGCGGCCGCGAGCCTCCACGCCGCCTCGCCGCCGGACGCTCTCAGGGCGCGGCGGGCGGGCGCGGGATCCCAGCCGGGTTCCCAGCGCGCGCGGAGCGCCTCGAGGATCGGCGCCGCGTCGCCTTCCAGCGCGATGTCGACGAGGTCGTGCGCGACGCCCTCGCCGAAGCGCTCGAGCAGCGCGCCCGCGGCGACGCGCCGCTGCTCCGCGGTCCCTCCACGGGCGAGCTCCTCGAGGAGTTGCAGCTCGGCGACCTCGTCGTCGCGCCGCTGGAGGAAGGTCGCGACGGTCTCGTCGAGCGAGGTGCGCCGGCCCCGCCCGAGGTAGCTCGCGATCCAAGTCAGGCTCAGGTGCCAGTAGGTCGCCGGGTCGCGGGCGTAGTCCACGTCGACGAGGCGCCGCGCGCGCTCCCGGGCCTCGCGCGCGGCCTCCACGTCTTCCTCCTCGATGCCCGGCGCCAGCCGAAGGAGGGCCTCGAGCGCGAGCTCCCCGCTGGCCGCGCCGTGGAGCTCCTCGGCGAGCTCGGGCGGAAGGGACTCGCGCGAGGCCTCGAGCACCGCGGACTCCCCCGGCAGGAACGCCCAGCCGGCGCCCTCGACCCGCTCGGCGAGCCGGTCTCGGAGCCGGGCGGCCATCGCCCCGAGCGGCGCGAGCGTCGACGCGTGCGCGGGCATCTCGGCGACCATGGCGGCGGCGAGCCGGTCGCAGACCTGCTCCTCGACGAAGTGGCTCTCGTCGGCGAGCCCGCCGCGCATGCGGAGGTGATGGCAGGCCTCGTGGCAGACGACGAAGGGCAGGGCGAGGGCGTAGAAGTCCGCGGCCTCGTCGAGGTCGGCGGCGCCCATGAGGCGGCGGAAGACGAGCCAGCGGATGCGGTCGGCGGGGCGCTCGACGACGGGCGGGCAGAAGCCGATGACGCGGTCGTCGTGCGTGTAGCCCGGGCAGGGGTGGAGGTCGGCCTCGACGCGGAGCTCCGGGTCGGGGGCGAGGCCGTACGGTTTCAGGAGGGCACGCAGATCCGAGAGCACGGCCTCGGCCGCCTCGACCCAGCGCGCCCGGCTCCAGCTCCGGTGCGCGGCGCTCATGCGCGGCGCGCGGCCTCCAGGGCGCCGACCACGGACGCGATCTCGGCCGGCTTCGGGCCCCAGCGATCGGCGCCGCGCTCCACCTCCACGCCGATGGACGCGAGCGCCCGCTCCGCGAGGGGCGCGCCGATGCCGAAGACGAGCGCGCGCTCCCGGGCGTTCGGGGACGCCGTCTGGCGGGCGCGGGCGAAGGCGGCGGCGAGGCGGGCGACGGCCGCGTCGGCGAGCTGGTGGGCGGCGTCGAGGAGCGCGTCGTCGCTCAGCATGGTCCGGTCGGCGCCGAGCGCGTCGGCGAGGGCGCGGAGGGCGAGGTCGCGACCCGGGAGGAGCCCGAAGAAGGAGAGGCGCTTCAGGCGCGCGGGGTCGACCAGCTCGAGCAGTAGGCTGACGTTCCGGAAGGGGACGCCGCGCGGGATGACGGGGTAGGCGCGCCCGCCGAGCGTCACCTCGGGCAGCAGCATCTCGAGGGGGGTCGACTCGGCGCCGATCCAGCAGAGCTTGCCGTGACGGAGCCGGTGGTCGAGCCAGCCGGCGGGGTCGGCGAAGGCGGCCGGGTCGACGCCCTCGTCGGCGAGGACGGTGGTGCCGGCGGTGGAGCCGCCGATGTCGACGACGAGCCCGCGGAAGGCGGCCTGCCTCGCGAGCACGACGGCGCCGCTGGCGTTGGTGAAGGCGAGCTGGTCGAAGGCGGCCTCGCCGCGCCCGATGGCCTCGGTCGCGACGGGCTCGGCCCGGCCGGAGAGGAGGAAGCAGCGCGCGTCGGGGAGCGCGCGGGCGAGGATGGCGGCCGTGTGGCGGACGCCCTCCTCGAAGCTCGGGTAGGAGTAGCCCGAGGAGGTCACGGCCACGGCGGCCTCGACGCCGTCCCGGGGTCGACCCTCGAGCACGCGCTCGACGGCGGCGTCGATGCCCTCCTCGAAGTCGGCGGCCCGGTCGTAGCGGCGCTCGGCCCGGTAGGGCGGAAGGTGCGTCGCGAAGCGTGTCTCGCCCTCGACGTCGAGGGCGAGCTTCACCTTCGCGTTGCCGACGTCCAGGCCGAGGCGCACGGGAGCGCCCGGCTCAGCAGGCCGCGCGGCGCTTGTCGGGGTCGGTCGCGGAGCGGTACTCGTCAGCGAAGGCGCGCACGTCGTCGACGCTCATGCCGGCGAGGGTCTCGGCGGTCTCCGCGTCGAGCTCGAGGCCGAGCTCGCTGGCCGCCGCCTTCGGATCCGCGACGAGCCGCTTCGCGAAGCCGTCGTCGCCCAGGGTCTTCTCGATGAGCGTCTCGATCTGGTCGCCGGTCATGTCCCCTCCGCCGACCATGGAAGCACGGCGTCGAAGGCGTCCGCAACACCCTCCCAGCCCGGGGAGAGGGCGCGCGGGAGGGGCGCGAGCATGGCGTCCGCTTCGACGGCGGCGGCGACGGCCGGGTCGAGGCAGACGAGCGCGTCGAGGCAGCCCTTGACCATCCAGTGGCGGAGGAAGTGCGTGCTCGCCGCCGCGAGGCCGATGACCGGCGTTCCCCGGGCGCGGAGCCAGCCGGCTTCCATGGCGCAGTCGATGCCGAAGCCGTCGAGCATCAGCACGCCCGCGTCGCAGCGCTCCATCGCCTCGAGGCAGCGGTCCACGATGGCGCGGGGGAGCTCGGCGTGGGGGACGTCGGGGGTGAAGTCCTGCGGGAGGATCAGCTCGTAGCGCGGCGGGAGGCTGGCCCGGAGCCGGTCGTTCATCGCGGCGTTGGCGATGCTGGCGCTGAGATAGAGCACCCGGCTCACGGCGCGCCTCCCGCTCGGGTGCGCTCGCGCGGGCGGCGCGGCGTAGAGCTCATCCCCCTCATGGGGCGTTCAAATCACACGGGCGCTCGGATCACAACCGGGTCGTGCGAGGTCGGGCGGACGTGAGCGGTGCCAGGCCCGCCTCCCGACCGGGGCGCGCGAGGTCGGGCTTCTCCGGGAGAGAACGGGCTCTCCCGGAGAGGACGACGGGGGGCGGAGCGCGGTGGGGGAGGCGGGCGGCGGCGACGGGGGCGGGCGGCGCGGCGACGGCGCGGAGGAGCGGCGCTCAGCTGGGGCGGGCGCTCTGAACGGTCTCGGGCTCCGGCTCCTGCCAGGAGGCGCGCCCATCGCCGAAGACGGAGGCGAAGGCGTCGCCTTCGTCGTCGAGCCAGAAGCCCATCAGGCCGCCCTGGAAGGCGAAGCACTCGAGCGTGAGGTCGAGGCGGGCGGTGCCTGCGCGGTAGGTGACGTGGAGGACTCCGAGGGCGCCCTCGGGGCCGCCCTCGTGGAACACGGTGTCGATCTGCATGGCGCCGGCATCGGGCCCGGACGCCATCGGTTGCGGAGGAATTCACGCCGGGGTGTTCCCCGGTCCCGGGATGGGTTCGGGGCCGAGCGGGGGTCGCGGTGGTGTGGAGGGCGCGTCGACTTCGTGCGGTGCCCGGAGCAGCTCGGCGGCCGACGAGGGGGCGGGACCGAGGCTCCTCGGAGTCTCCCCCAGACGGGTCGGTCGCGACGACATGGTCGCGCACGATCACCTCTCGTCACGAACGAGGGGCGGCGAGAGCGCGCCGGATGCGCTACGGCACGTCTTCCATGTTCGAGCTCCGACCAGGCGCACGGCCCCGGGCCCTCGCCGTCTTCACGCTGGCCCTCGCCCTCCTCGCCCCCCTCGCGGAGGGCGCCCCCGCCGGCGCCCAGCGGTCCTCCAACCCACACGACGCCGTCGTCCGCGACCTCGAGCGCGACGTGCTCCGCTTCGGCCGCCGCCCCGCCGAGAGCGGCCGCGCGCTCCCGCCCATGCTGCGCATCGAGCAGCTCCGGGATCGCGCCACGCCCGGGGTCGCGAAGGCCGCCCTCGGGCGCCTCGCGGAGAGCCGCCGCCTGCTGCCGCACCTGCGCGCCTACGCGACGATGCTGCGCGGGCTGGCCGAGAAGGCGAGCGGCGATCCGGCCGTGGCCCAGGCGACCTTCGACTCGCTCGGCTACGTGCGCGACTGGATGGTCATCGGTTCCTTCGACAACGAGGGCAAGAGCGGCCTCGACCGCGAGATGCCCCCGGAGGCGCGCCGCGCCGCGCCGGTCGATCGCGACGCCACCTTCCGCGGCAAGGAGCGCGAGGTGCGCTGGCGCCGCTATCCGCGCGAGCTCTCGCCGCAGGGCTACGTGAGCTTCGACGCGGTCTTCCGGCCCTGGGTGAACGTCTGCGCCTACGCGGAGACCTTCGTGGAGCTCGAGCGCGCCGAGCCGCTCACGATCTGGTTCGGGGCCGCGGGCGCGGCGAAGGTCTGGTTCAACGGCGACGAGGTGTTGAGCGACGAGGCCTACCGGCGCGTCGACTACGACCGCTTCGCCGCGAGCGTCGCCGGGCGCGCGGGGATGAACCGGGTGCTCGTGAAGGTCTGCACGGCGGAGGGGCCCTGGGGCTTCACGCTGCGCTTCGGCGATCGGAGCGGGGGCGCGCGCGCGGACCTGAACGTGGTCGCCGAGGGGCCGACCGAGGCCGCCGCGGCGCCGGCGAACGCGCCCCGCGTGCCCGACGCGCCCGCCGCGCCCCTCGCGAACCTGGAGGCGCTCGTCGAGGGCGCGCCCGAGTCCGCGCGCGGGGCCGGCGTGCGCTTCGATCTGGCGCGCGTGCTCCAGTGGACCGGCGCGAAGGACGAAGGCTCCACGCGCCCCCGGGAGCTCGCCGAGCGCGCCGCGGAGCTCGACCCGAGCGTCGACCACCTGCTCCTCGCGTCCGCTCTCGCCGAGAGCCGCGCCGAGCGCATGCGGCACGTCGCCCAGGCCGAGGAGCGCCACGCCCGCGACCCGCGCGTCGTGCTCGCCCGCGCCGAGCTCCTCGCGAGCGGCCCCGACCCGGGTCAGGCCCTGCGCCTCCTCCTCGAGCGCTCCCTCGGCGGGCCGACGGGCCTCGAGGCGGACTGGCTCCTCGCCACCCTCTACGAGCGGCGCGACCTCGACCAGGCGGCGCTCGCGATCATCGAGCGGAACGTGCAGCGCACGGGCGGGGCGGCGCGCTGGATCCGGCGCCACGTCACGGCCCTCGGCATGCTCGGGCGGCGCCAGGACGCCTTCGAGGCGACCGAGCGCCTCCTCGCGCTCCGCCCGGACGACTTCGACGCGCACCGCCGCATGATCGAGGACGCTCGCGCGCGCGGCGAGACGGGCCGGGTCATCGCGCACCTCGACACCATGCGCACGCTCGAGCCGGCGAACGTCCGCCAGCGCCTCTACGAGGCCTCCATCCTGGAGGGGCTCGGCCGGCGTGACGACGCCCTCGCCGTCTACCGCACGCTCCTCGAGTGGGCGCCGGAGGAGGCGAGCCATCACGTGCGCCTCGGCGACGCGCTCCTCCGCTTCGAGCAGACCGACGCGGCCATCGCCGCCTTCCGGGCCGCCCTCGCGCTCCGACCGCAGGACGCCTCCGTGCGCGAGCGCCTCGAGCAGCTCGAGCCGACCGAGCGTCCGGACGAAAGCCGCGCCATCGCGCCGGAGGTCTTCCTCGCGCGGCGGACGGACTCGACGCGCTACCCGATGAGCGTGCTCCACGACCTCACGGTCTCGACGGTCTACGAGAACGGCCTCACGCACCGCTTCCATCAGTACGTCTTCCAGGTGCACACGGAGGAGGGCGCCCGCCGCGCGCGCACCTTCGGCATCCCCTTCGAGCCGGGGAGCGAGTGGGTCGACGTGCGCTCGGTGAAGACCTACCGCGCCGACGGGGCCGTCCTCGACAACTACGAGTCCTTCACGAACTCGGTCGGTCAGGCCGCCTACCGCGTCTACTACGACATGCGCCAGCGCGTGCTCCGCTTCCCGGAGCTCGAGCCGGGGGACGTGGTCGAGGTGCGCTACCGGGTCGACGACGTCGCGCGGCGCAACGCCTTCGGCGACTACTACGGCAACGTGAGCGTGCTGCAGCGGGGCGTGCCCGTGGCGGCGCTCGAGCACGTGCTGGTGGCGCCGGCCTCGCGGACGCTCCACTTCAACGAGCCGGCGCTCCCGGGCCTCGCGCACGAGACGGCGCGCGAGGGGGAGCAGCAGGTGCACCGCTTTCACGCGACGGACGTGCCGGCGATCCGGCGCGAGCGGAACATGCCGGGGGTCACGGAGATCGCGCCCTACCTGCACGTCTCGACCTACGCGACCTGGGAGGACGTGGGGCGCTGGTGGTGGGGCCTCGCGCGCGACCAGCTGCGGCCCGACGAGCGCATCGCGCGGACCGTGCGCGAGCTGACGGATGGGGTGACGGACGTGCGCGAGAAGGTCGCGCGCATCTACGCCTGGGTCACGGAGAACACGCGCTACGTGGGCCTCGAGTTCGGCATCCACGGCTTCAAGCCCTACCGGATCACGCAGGTGGTCGACCGGGGCTTCGGCGACTGCAAGGACACGGCGTCGCTGCTCTACGCGATGTTCCAGCTCGCGGGGATCGACGCGCGCATCGCGCTGGTGCGGACGAGCAACCTCGGCGACGTGGCGCACGCGCCGGCGAGCCTGGCGGTGTTCAACCACGCCATCGCCTACGTGCCCGAGCTCGACCTCTACCTGGACGGGACGACGGATACGCACGGCATGAGCGAGCTGCCGGCCGGGGACCAGGGCGCGCTGACGCTGCTGGTGGGCCCGGAGACGGTGGAGCTCCGGCAGGCGCCGTGGCTGTCCGCGGAGGACGTGCGGCGCGACCGGACGCTCGAGGTCCGGCTCGAGGCGGACGGCGCGGCGGTGATCGCGGGCGAGGAGCGCGTGACGGGCTCGCGGGCCGGCGCCTACCGGACGCGCTACCAGGCGCCCGCGACCCGCGAGGAGCGGCTCCAGGAGGCGCTCGCCGGGCGCTTCGCCGGCGTGGAGGTGCTCGAGGAGCGCTTCGAGGAGCTCGACCCGAGCGAGCCCGTGCGCTTCACCTACCGGGCGCGCGTGCCGCAGATGGCGCAGCGCGTGGGCGAGGAGCTCCGCGTGGGGCCCGGCGGGGGGCGCATCCAGGGGCTCGCGCAGACGCCGACGCGGCGCCACCCGCTGATGCTCGGGCCGCCCGAGACCTTCGTGGAGCGGCGCGTCGTGCGCCTCCCCGCCGGGCACGCGGTGAGCGCGCTCCCGCAGGGGGGCGAGGCCGAGTCGGCGTTCGGGCGGGTCGCCGTCGCCTACGGGCGGGACGGGGACGCCGTGACCGTCGAGACCACCATCGCGCTCACCACGCCGCGCGTCTCGCCGGAGCAGTACCCGGCCTTCCGCGAGTGGGTGCAGCGCGCCGACCAGCTCCTCCGGGAGCGCATCGTCATCCGCCCGGGAGGGGACTCGTGAGCTGCTCTCCCTCCGCCTTCTCGTTCTCCTCCGCTCTCCTCCATGCCGCTCTGGATCGCTCCGTGACCCGCTTCTCGCTCCGCACGCTCCTCGCTCCCACGCTCGCCCTCGCGCTCGCCGCCTGCGGGGGGCGCCAGGGGCCCGGCCCGCAGACCGCGCAGCGCTCCGAGGCGGCGGTCGAGCTCCAGCGCCTGCGCGACGCGGCGGCGGCGCGCCCCAGCGACCCGGCGGTCTGGGCGCTCCTCGCGGAGCTCGAGCTCCTCGGGGAGGCCGGCGACGCGAGCCGGGCCCGGGCGGCGATCGACCACGCCCTGGAGCTCGCGCCGACCCAGTCGGCGAAGGCGCGGCTCCACCTGATCGGCGCCTGGGAGCACGAGCTCCACGGGCGCATCGGCGCGGCCCTCGAGGCGCACCTCGCGGCCGTCGAGGCGGCGCGCCTCAGCGATCCGAGCGAAGAGGGCGCGAGCTGGAGCCCGGTGATCGCCGAGGTCGCCCTCGATGGGATCCGCGGCGCCCGGGGCGGCGTGCCCGGCTTCGACGAGCGGGTGACGCCGGCCCTCGAGCGGGTCCTCGACGAGCCGGGGGCGCTCGGGCACGCGGCCGTGGACGCCGCCGCCATCGCGCTCCGCGGCGCACGGGAGCGGGGCGGCGACGAGGAGGCCGAGGAGGCGCTCGCCGACCGGCTCGGCTGCCTGCGCGAGTGGCGCGCGGCCGGTCCCTTCGGCCCCTACACGAACCTCTCCTTCGACGAGCGGCTCCCGGCCGAGGCGGCCGGACCCCTCGGGGAGCGCTACGACCTCCGCCCGGGCCAGGAGGGCGAGGCGCCCTTCGACGGAGAGGCGGACGGCTGCCGCGTCTCCTTCGCGCCGGAGGAGGACGCGGCCGCGGGCTCGACCGTCGCCGAGGCCTTCGTGGAGATCGCCGAGGGCGGGCCGAAGCTCCTGCGCATCGACACGGCGGCTTCGTTCAAGCTCTACGTCGACGGCGAGCTCGTGCACACGGTCGACCGGCGCCGCGCGATCGCGCCGAGCTACGTCTTCGTGCCCCTCGAGCTGGCGGCCGGGCGCCACGAGCTCGAGCTGAAGCTGACGACGCACGCGCGGACACCGAGCGCCGTCGTGAGCCTCGACTGGCCGGGGCGCCTCGGCGAGGGGTGGGAGCCGACGCGGGGCATGCGCCTCCCGGAGCCGACGTCGCCGGCGGAGCTGCTCGTCGCGGCGCATGCGCTCCAGGGGCGGGGCGACGCGGTGCACGCGGTCGAGCTCGTCGGCATGGGGGACGGCGGGCCGGAGGCCTCGGCGGCGCTGCTCGTGCACCGCATCGACCTGCTCGGGGACGAGCCCTTCCTGCCCGACGATCGGCGGAACGCCATCCGCACGGTGCTCTACCAGCGCGCCCACGAGCGCGATCCGGAGGCGCTGCTCCCGGCCATCGCGGATGTGGCGCGGCGCGAGGATCCGAACGAGGTCTTCGAGGGCTTCGTCGCGCTCCGCGAGCGCTTCCCGGAGGTGGTGGCGCTCCGCTACATCGTGCTCGAGCTGCTCGAGGAGCGGGGGCGGCCGCGCGAGGCGGAGGCGGAGCTCCGGCGCATCCGGCGGGACTTCCCGAACGAGTGCGGGCCCGTCGAGCGGCTCCGGCAGCTGCTCTACGACAACGAGCGGGTGGCCGAGGGCAACGCGCTCGTCGAAGACCTCGTCGCCTGCGACGCGACGAGCCGGGCGCGCCTCGGCCTGCTGCTCGAGCAGCGGCGCTGGGACGCGGCGCGGGAGGAGCTCGAGCGGCTCGCGCCCTTCCTCGAGGAGCGGGCGCTCCGGACGCAGCGGCTGCGCTTGGCCGTGCAGAGCGGGGACGCGGAGACGGAGCGGGCCATCCGGGCGGAGCTGATGGAGGAGCACCCGGAGGCGCGCTCGACGATCACGCGGCAGGTGGACCGGGCGCTCGCGGCCGGGCGCCGCGGGGAGGCGCTCTCGCTCCTGGACGCGGCGGCGGAGCGGGACCCGACGCACATGGAGGGGCTGCGGAACCTGCGGCGGGATCTGACCGGTCGCGACGACATGGAGGCGTTCCGCATCGACGGGGCGGAGGTGCTCGAGAGCTACCAGGAGAGCGGCGACCCCTACCCGGACGCGCCGCAGGTGCTCGTGCTCGACTACATGGTCACGCGCATCTACCCGGACGGGTCGGCGCGGCACCTGGTGCACCAGATCACGCGCGTGCAGAGCGAGGAGGCCAAGGACCGGCTCGGCCAGTACGCGCCGCGCGGACGCATGCTCACGCTGCGCACGATCAAGCCGGATGGGCGGCGCCTCGAGCCGGAGCGCATCGCGGGCGTGGACACGATCCCGCTCACGGACCTCGCCGTCGGCGACTACGTGGAGGAGGAGTACATCTGGACGACGGGGCCGCGGCTGAACGGGGGCTTCCTGAGCGCCGGCTGGTCCTTCTCGAGCCCGGTGCAGCCCTTCCACCACAGCGAGATGATCGCGGTCGTGCCCGACGGCGTGGAGCTCACGGTGGAGCGGACGGGCGACGCCCCCGAGGCCACGGAGGAGCGGCGCGACGGGGAGCGCGTGATGCGCTGGCTGATGCAGGGCGTGCCCATCATGGAGCCCGAGCCGAACGCCGTGCCCGTGCCGCCGACCTGGCCGACGCTGCGCTTCGGCTGGCGGGCCGGCTGGGAGCCGCACTTCACGGCGGAGCGCGACTTCCTGATGAGCCGCTGGCCCTCGCATCCGGCGGGGCGGCGGGCGTGTCGCCAGCTCATGGACGGGGCGCCGAGCCGCGAGGCGGCCGTGGGGCGCGTCGTGCAGTGGGTGCAGGACCACATCGAGTCGACGGAGAACAGCTGGGGTGGGGCGGCGCCGGAGATGCTGCTCGCCGGGCGCGGGCACCCGACGCGGGTGGTGCACTACCTCCTGAACGAGTGCGGCGTGGAGGCGGAGATCGGCCTCGTGCGCGGCGTGCACGCCATGGAGCCGCGGGAGCTGGCGCGGGGCTCGATCTACGGCTCGGCCGTGATCGTGGTGCCGCCGGAGGCCGAGGGGGGCGAGCCGCTGGTGCTCTTCGTGGGCAACCGGGACGCGAGCTGGCGCTGGGTGCCTTCGGCGATCCGCGGGCAGGAGGCGGTGGTGCTGGCCGAGGGCTTCCCGCGGGTGCCCGTGCCGGATCCGGGGCCGGCGGCGGACGGGCGGCGCTACGCCATCGACGTGGAGATGGGCGCGGGCGGGGCGGCGCGCGTGCGCGTGGCCGAGTCGCACGCGGGGGCGACGGCGTCGGTCTGGCGGCGGACGTTCCGGCAGGTGCCCGAGGCGGAGCTCGGGCGGCTGATGCGGGAGAACTACGTGGGTCGGCTCTTCCCGGGCGCCACGGTGCAGGACTTCGTGGTGGAGAACGCGGCGGCGCGGGAGGAGGCGCTGCGCATGGGCTTCGTCGCGGACGTGCCGCGCTTCGGGCGGCCGGCGGGGAACGCGGTGCTGGTGCCGAACCTCTTCGCGACCGACCTGGCGCGGGCGCTGGCGCAGCGGCCGGCGCGGGAGACGACGCTCGGCGTGGGCGCGCAGTCGCTCGAGGTGGTGACGACGATCCGTGGGATCGTGGCGCCGGAGCAGAGCGTGGCGCGGCTGCCGCTCGTGGAGCTCGAGGGGTACGGCGGGAGCCGGTACCGGCGCGAGGCGCGGGTGGAGGACGGCGCGGTGGTCGTGCATCGGTCGCTGACGCTGCCGGAGATGAACGTCCCGCCGGAGGCGTACGAGGCGTTCGCGGCGTTCTGCCGGGCGGTGTCGCAGGCGGACGTGCCGGAGGTGCCGGTGGTGCCGGCGGCGGGGGCGCGGACGGCGGCGAACGACTGAGCGGCGACCGGCTCGGGCTGTCGGCTGTGGCTTGGGCTGTCGGCTGTGGCTTGGGCTGTCGGCTGTGGCTTGGGCTGTCGGCTTGGGCTTGGGCTGTCGGCTGTGGCTTGGGCTGTCGGCTTGGGCTTGGGCTGTCGGCTTGGGCTTCGGCTGTGGGCTGTGGGCTTGGGCTGTCGGCCTGGGCTTCGGCTGTGGGCTGTGGGCTGTCGGTTTGGGCTTCGGCTGTGGGCTACCGGCTTGGCCTTCGGCTGTGTGGGCTGTCGGCTTGGGCTTCGGCTGTGGGCTGTCGGCTGTGGCTTGGGCTTCGTCTCGGCTGTGGGCTGTGGGCTGTGGGCTTGGGCTGTCGGCCAATGGCCAACGGCTGTCGCTATCGGCCCCGATTCCACCCGCTGGCTCTCGGCGTGGGTTTCGGCGGGCTCGGATCTCGGAGGGTCATCACCGGGAGAGTTCGCTTCGCTCCGTAGGGTTTCGGGGGGCGGCGGCTGGCGTCGCGGCGGGTGGATTCGTTGCTGTCCACCCTGAAGGCGGCGCACGTCTCGCGCCAACGACCGCGCCTCGGGTTCGTTCTCCTCGCGGTCGTCGTCACGGGACCTGCGCCGGGAGGGGCATGGACAGCAACGAATCCACCCGCCACGACGCCCTCCCTTCCACTCTCCGTTTCCGCTTCCAGGCCCTCGAGCTCGCGCTCGACGCCGTCGTTCATCTGCGCAGCGCCATCCGGAAGGTCCGCGCACGAGACCGCGAGCTCGGGGACCAGATGCGCAACGCGCTCACGCACACCTGCACCGCCCTCGGTGAGGGCGACGGCCGTCGGGGTGGCAACCAGCGCTTGGCCTTCCGCCGCGCCATCGGCGAAGCCCGTGAGGTCCTCGTCGCCCTCCGCATCGCCCTCGCGTGGGGGTGGCTCTCGGTCGACGAGGTCCGGGAGGGGGCCGCGCTCCTCGACCGTGTCATCGCGATGGTCCACCGGCAGAGCCGGTAGGTCGGTCGAGCGGGAGGTGCTCCGTGGGGGCGCCTCCCGCTCGGCTCTTCGGCGATGGGCCGCTCTCCAGCCGCCGTCCAGCCTCGACGCTCGACCGCTGCGGTCGCCGTCTCGCGCGAGTCGCGTTCGCGCGCTCGGGTGTGCGCACCCCGGCGCGCTTCGACGCTGTGCAGCGCTCTGCACGAGCGCTCCCGCAGGTCGATTCAATGGGACGGAATCACGGCGGAATCGAGCGTGGCACCGTCGCTGCAACGCCTGGGGAACGCACCCCGGGCGCTTCCTCCCGGGGGCGGAGGTCTCCCCCCATGACTCGCGCACCCACCCGCCTCTCCCTGCTCGCCGCGCTCGCGCTCGGGCGCCTGCCATGGCGCCCCCGAGCCGCCCGCCGCGGCGCCGCCCGACGCCGGCCCGCCGCTCTCGTCCGACGCTGGCGTCGCGCCCCGCGCGGAGGCCCTCGGGCCGGGCCCGCATGCCTTCCTCCGCGTCGACGGGGAGCGCCTTCGGCGCGGCGAGCGCGAGGTGGTCCTCAAGGGGGTGAACCTCGAGCTCTACGAAGGCACGGCCGACAGTATCTGGCGCGACTGGGACGACCACCGCGACGACGTCATCCGCCTCCTCGACGAGGCCCAGGCCCTCGGCGTCAACACGGTCCGCCTCACCTTCCCGGACGCCGGCGGAGAGCACGGCGAGACCACGGAGGGCGACCTCGAGCGCCTCCCGGACCTCCTCGGCGACCTCGGCGACGCCCTCGATCTGCTCGAGGCGCGCGGCATGGGCGCCATCGTCACGCTCTTCAACCGCCACGACTACCCGGGCGCCTACCAGGACGACACCAAGCGCTGGCGCGACCGCACGAAGACGCTTCGTTTCGCCGAGCGCTTCGGCGAGGACCCGCGGGTGCTCATGTGGGACCTCGCGAACGAGCCGCCCCTCGGGAACGAGGAGACGCGGACGGCGACCGTGCTCTGGCTCGAGGAGATCCGCGACGTGCTCACGGCCCACCCGGTCCGCCAGCCGATCACCGTCGGCATGGTCAACCACTACGAGGCGCGGATGGTCGAGCACCTCGGCGAGATCATCAGCTTCCACTGCTACGGTCGCTTCGACCGGACCTCCGTGGAGCGCTCCGGCTCGGAGACGCACGACGGCGTGAAGTACTACGTTGGGACCTACTGCGGCGCCTCGGTCGAGTACCTCCGAAACGAGCTGGGTCGCCGGCCCATCGTCCTCCAGGAGTTCGGCTGGCCGGACGCGCCGAGCCGCTGGAATTCCGGCGGGCGCCCGCCCGAGCACCCGTGGGGTCTCTGGAGCTACCCGGAGGACGCGGAGACGATGGACCACTTCTACCGCGAGGTGCTCGACCAGATGGCCGTGCGCGACGTCGCCGGCGCCGTGGCCTGGACGATCCAGGACGCCGACGCGCACCACTTCGGGCTCCTCGACGAGGACTACCGGCGCAAGCGCGAGGCCAGCGACCACAGCGCCTACACGATTTTCCGCGCGTGGGGCGACGAGCGCGCGCGGCCCTTCCGCTGGACGGAGGGCGAGCCCGCGCCCGATCCCGGCTGCCCCGCGGGGGAGCGGCGCGTCGAGGACGGGCGCTGCCTGCCGAGCTGCGGCGGCGCGGGCGGCGACTCGTGCTTCGAGGCGCCGGGCGCGGAGTGCCACGGCTACCCCCAGCTCGACAGCTGGGACTGCGACGTGTGCTGCCGCCGCGCCGGCGAGACGCCCGCACCCGACTGCCCCGAAGGGCAGGTCCGGAGCGAGGACGGGCGCTGTCTGCCGAGCTGCGGCGACGCCGGCGGGACGGTCTGCGCGGCCGCGGGCGACCCCTACGGCCAGTGCGCCGGGCGGACGAACCTCGAGAGCTGGGACTGCCCGGTCTGCTGCGACGGGGGCGAGACGCCCGACCTGCCGAGCTGCGGTGACGCGGGCGGCAACGTCTGCGCGGCCGCGGGCGATCCCTGGGGTCAGTGCACGGGGCGCGCGCTCCTCGAGAGCTGGGACTGCCCGGTCTGCTGCCACGTCGACGCCGCGCCGGCGCCCGTGCCCACCTGCGGCGCCGCGGGCGGCGACACCTGCGCCGAGCCCGGCGGCCTCTGCGTGGGCTACGCGCCGATCGCGAGCTCGGACTGCCCGGTCTGCTGCCGGCGCGCGGGCGTCGCGCCGCCGGGCGGGGGCGACGACCCGGAGGACGTCGCGGACGACATCGGCGACGAGGAGGTCTCGACCCCGAACCTGCTCGGCCTCTCGCTCGCCCAGGGCAGCCCGGACTTCGGCGAGCAGCTGCCCCTCGCGAAGGCGATGGGCGCGACGCTGGTGCGCGTGCAGCTCTGCGACCCGGACGCGGCGGCGGCCGAGGTGCGGCCGGCCTTCGAGGCGGGGCTGCACGTGGCGGTGCAGACGAACATGTGCCTGGTCCCGGAGCTGACCCCCGCCGACTGGCATCGGCCGCGGGAGGGGCGCTCGCTGGACGAGGGGAACGAGTTCACGGCGCGCTACGCGGAGCGCTTCGGCCGGCTCGTGCATGCGGTCGAGGCCGAGCGTGCCCGGCATCGGGGCGTGCGCGCCTTCTACGAGGTCTGGAACGAGCCGAACGAGCCGCGGAGCGCGGACGGGACCTACGTGCCCGGCGTGGGCGAGGCCTGCCCGGACGTGGGCTGGTGGGAGTCGCAGGGCGACTGGCGCGATCCCGGCGGGGGCCCGCCGCGGATCAAGACGCTCTGCCCGCAGGTCTTCGGCGCGCTCGCCGTGGCGACCTGGTACGCGGTCCCGGCGGACGTGCGCGACCGGCTGGTGGCGGCGAACGTGGTGATGAACGGGACGCACGACGCGGGGGGCCGGCGCTGGTTCGAGGCGCTCCTCGACGTCGGGAGCCTCCGCTGGTTCCGGACCCACGAGCGGGACCTCGCCGGGGGCGGGGCGGCGCCGCTCGTGCCCTGGGGCGCCTTCGGCGTGCACCCCTACGGCTACGACACGGAGCGCGCCGATGGGGAGAACGCGCTCGGGGCCGTGCTCCGCGCCTACCGGCGGCGGGTGCCGCTCGTCTTCCTCGACGGGAGCGTGGTCGCCGACTACACGCCGCGGCCCATCGCCGTGACCGAGACGGGCTGGGAGACCGAGCCGGTCGATCCTTACCGCTTCGCGCCCTGGCCCGGCGACGGGGTCCGCGTCGACTACGGCGCGCGGCTCCGCGGGACGCTCGCCCGAGCGAGCGAGGTCGGGACGCTCTACACGCTCTGGTACAACCTCCGCGACGGCGGCGGCGAGGCCTACGGGCTGCAGGACGCGGGCGGCGCGTGGAAGGAGGGCGCGGGGACGAACCTCGGGCGCGTCTTCTGCGCGGCGGCGGGCGTGGGCGACGAGGCCTGCCCGGCGACGCCGGGGGTCGAGGCGCCGGAGCCGGAGCCCGAGCCGGAGCCGGAGCCCGCGCCCCCGGGGCCGCCGGCGGAGAGTGGGCTGCCGGTGCACGGGGCCGACCTGCGCTTCACGGCGCCGATCGCCCAGACGGGCGCCTGGATCATCCACTGCGCCGGCGACGGACGCATGGGCGTCTGGCAGGTGCGCGACGACGGCGCGAGCGCGGCCTGGCGCTGGGGGGACGACGCCGGCGGGCGGGACTGCGGGGCGCCGGGGACGAACGGGCGCCACCCGCTCGTCTTCATGGACGGCCCCGCGAGCTTCCCGCGCGTCTGGGTCACGGCCTGCCGCGCGGATGGGCGGCGCGACGTCTGGGAGATGACGGGCGGCGCGCAGGGCCCCTATCGCTGGCCCGAGCCCGCGCCGGAGTGCGGCTGATGCGTGCGCGCGTGCTGAGCCTGCTCCTGGCCCTCGGTTGCAGCCGGGGCGCCATGGGGTCGACGGGGGGAGACGCCGGCGTGATGGACGCGGGGCCGGAGCCCGCGCCCGCGCCGAGAGAGCCGGCGGAGGCGTGCGTCGCGCTGCGCGGCGCGCTCGTGGACCGGGCGACGCGCTGCGACCGGGAGGCCGACGCCGCGTCGATCGAGGACGCGCTCACGGGCGGTCATGGCTGCGAGGCCGTGACGGGTCTGCGGGACCTCGAACAGCTCGAGGCCTGCCTCGGCCTGCTCGAGGAGGCGTCCTGCGAAGACGCGGCGCGCGGCACCCCGGTGCCGTGACCAGCTCGCGCACCCGGCGCGATGCACCCCGCTCGAGCTCGTCTTCCCAGAGGACGGCGCGGTGCTCGACGGGCTGCTGCCGCTCGAGGACGGGAACCTGCGCCTCGAGGCCCGCGTCCGCGCCTGCGGCGTGGAGGAGGGCGCGGCGGCGACCCTCGAGCTGATGCGGCGCGACGGGGCGCGCTGGAGCGCCGAGGGACGCTTCGAGGACGGCGAGGCCTGGGTGCCCGCGGCCGTGGGCCCGGGGCCGCTCGAGCTGCGGGCGCGCGTGGGTGAGGAGGAGGCGAGCGCGAGCGCGCTGGTCTTGCCCCCTTGCGAAGACGGGGACCTCTGGCTCCGCTTGAGCGGGCCCTTCGATGGGGAGGCGGTCGCTTCGCCGGTGCCCGTGCGATGGCGGCGCTGCGGCTTCGACGAGGCCGTGCGGCTGGTCGCCGTCGACGAGGACGGGCGCGAGGTGGCGGTGGCGATGGGCGGCGGGAGCGCCGTGGACCTCGAGCTGCCGCCGGGGCCGATCTGGCTGCGCGCGGAGGGCGGCGGCACGCGCTCGCCGCAGGTCGCCATCACCGTGGCGGAGGTGTCGCCGTGAGGCGCGCGGTGTGGTTGGCGCTCGGGGTGGCGCTCGGGGCGTGCGGCGATGGGGGCGCCTGCGAGGAGCCCATGCTCCGCATCCTCGCGCCGGAGGACCGGACGATCCTCGGCGTGCGCGACGACGCCGATCCCGCGGTGCCGGGCATCCAGCACGCGGTGGCCGTGGAGGCGTGTGGCCTGGAGGCGGAGGAGGTCGTCCTCTGGCTCGAGGCGCCGCACGTGAGCCCCTTCGCGCGCGTGCGGCTGGACGAGCAGGGCTTCGGCGAGGCGGTCGTGCCGCTGCCGGTGGGCGAGGCGGTCGTTCGCGCGCGGAGCGAGGATCGGGAGGTGGCGAGCGAGGCGGTGACCTTGCTGGTGACGCTGCGGTAGCGAGCTCGGGGGCTCGGAGGCGGCTGGACTCCGGCTCGGGCTTCTGCTTGGGCTTGGGCTCCGGCTTGGGCACCAGCAGGAGCCTCGAGCCCGGTCTCGCGCCCTTGCGTCGCGGCCTCGGTTCTCACCCTGAGCTGTCCTCTTCGGCGACCGCGTCGCCGCGGCGGTGGGCCTCCAGCTCCTCGGCCTCCTCCTCCTCCTGGGCTTCCTCCGCAACGCGCACGCGGACGCCGAGGCCGCGGGCCAGCTCGTCGGCCAGCTCGTCGGCCTCTCTCTCGGCGCGCCGGTGGATGCGCCGGCCTTGCCAGAAGAGCCCGAGGGAGATCAGCGCGAGGGGCAAGAGCACCAGCGCGCTCGCGAGCCCCGCGCCGCCTCGGGACGCCATGATCGCGGCCGCCAGGAGGGCGACGGTCCCGACGCCGAGGGACGCGAAGGACCAGCCGCGCGCTCCGTCGACGCGGCGCACGACGCGGAGGACGGCGCCCGCCTCCTCCCGCGCGAGGAGCACGCTCGAGCCGTTCGCGTCGGCCACGGTCACGACGTCGCCCGCGTCCGCCACGTGGAGCGGTCCGGGGGCTTCGGCGAGCAGCCGCTCGAGGCGCTGGCGGGCGTGCCCGGGCCAGCCGTCCAGGTGGCGCTCGGCGTCGAAGAAGCCTCGCCGCGGCTCGCTCATCGCTCTCCCTCCGCGTCTTCACGGACCGGGCTCCGCTGCGCCTCGCGTCCGACGTCCTCGCCGACCTCGAGCTCGACCGAGGGCTCGCTCCGCTCGTCGAGGACCCGCGCGCGGACCGACTCCCCTGCCTCGCCCTCGTCGTCCTCGCCCGCGTGCTCGCGCAGGCGCTCGGCCAACCGGAGGAGCTGGCGCTGCCGCCGTCGCGTCTCGGCGACGTGTGCGCGGCGGCCGACGTAGAGCGAGCCGAGCACGGTCACGACCAAGCCGGAGGTCAGCGCCCAGGCCCAGACCTCGCCCCGGGCGAGCGAGGGGACCATGCCGAGGAAGCCGAAGAAGCCGCCCGCGCCGGCGAGCCAGCGGAGGTGGCCGCGATCGTGGACCCGCACCTTTCCGCCCTCGACGCGCACCTCGACCTGGCGGGGGCGCGGCTCCGGCTCGCCACGCCAGCGCCAGACGCCGCCCTGCTCATCGACGTGCCCGTCGACCTCGAAGGTCGCGTCGCAGAGGGCGTGGAGCGCCTCCAGGCTCGTCGGCGCGGGGCCGTCGAGCTCGACCTCGAGCGTGCGTGGCCCCCCGAGGAAGCCCCGGCCTCCGCCGAGCTCCTTCCGGGGCAGGGAGAGGAGCAGCGCCTCTTCGCGCTGGAGCTCGGCGAGCCGCTCTTCCAGGCGGCGGACGTGCGCGCGGCGGGTCTCGAGATCGTCACGGTACATCGCGCGCCTCCTCTTCCGGCGGCGCGGGTTCTCCTGCGCGTTCCGGCTCGCCCTCGAGCTCGACCTCCTCGGGCTCGATCTCCTCCTGGCGATCGACCTCCTCGAGACGGCCTGCGTCCTCGTCCACGCGGGCGCGCGGGCCGTCCGAGAGGACCCGCGAGAGGGCCGCCGCGAGGCGCTCGGCCAGCGCGTCCAGGGAGCGCCGCGCGCGGCGCCGGGCCGCGAGCAACCCGCCGCCGACCACGGCGACCACGCCGACCAGGCTCAGCGCCATTGTCGGGAGGAGCGCGCCCTCGAGGACGAAGTGCGCGGTGAGGAGCATGACCAGCAGGCTCCCGAAGAAGATCGTCCCGAGGAGGAAGTCGCGCTGCTGGAAGAGCCCCTCGTCGCGGAGCCTCAGCAGGGCGCCCTCGGGCCGGGGCGTGAGGCTCACGCGCAGCCCGCTCTGCTGGAGCTGGCCGAGGGCTGCGTGCCAGTGAAACGCGCCGCCCTCGCGCCGGCTCACGCCCGCGCGCCCGAGCTCGCGGTGGAGGGCGAGGAGCAACGCGTGGCGCGCCTCCGGGAGCGCCAGCGGGGGGAGCGCGCGCTCGACGACGACGGGGGTCATGCCGGTGATGCGGCTCCGGGAGCTCTCGGGGCGGCCCTGGAGCCGGAGGAGGCGGCGCTCCTTGACGGCGATGGCGCGCTCGAGCTCGCGGGCGCGCTCGGCGAGCGCGTGGAGCTCGGCTTCCGGAGGCTTCGGGGGGTCGGTCATGGGCAAGGGGAGTCGGGAACGGGGTCGAGAACGGGAGTCGGGGAGGGGAGGAGCTGCGGCGCCGACCCGTCGGGCGAAGGGCTCCTGACGGTGAGGCTCGGCGAGCGTAGGCTGAGGGGGTGGGGCCGCGCATCGGCGCGCTCGAGCTCGGCGAGGTGCTCGGCGAAGGGGGGCAGGGCCGCGTGCATCGCGCGCGGCATCGTCGGCATGCGATCGACGTGGCCGTGAAGGTCTGGGCCGCGCCGAAGACGCGCGGCGGCGCCGACTCCTTTCGCTCGGAGGCGCGCCTGGCCGCGGGGCTCGATCACCCGAACGTCGTGTCGGTCCTCGACTTCGGGACGGTCACGGCGGAGGACGCGGCGGCGTCGCAGGGCGCGCTCGCGGCTGGCCAGCCCTACCTCGTGATGGAGCTCTTCGAGGGCGCCACCCTGAGCGGCGTCATCCGGGGCGGGGGCCTGCCGTGGCACGAGGCCCTCCCGCTCCTCGAGGCGCTCTTCGCCGGCGTTGCCCACGCGCACGCGCGCGGCGTGCTCCACCGCGACATCAAGCCGAGCAACGTGCTCCTCGACGCGCGGAGCGGCCGGGTGGCCCTCACGGACTTCGGCGTGGCGTGCGCGCTCGGGGACGACGTCGGCGGCGAGCGTCTCCTCGCGGGCAGCCCGCACTTCATGGCGCCCGAGCAGGTCACGGGCTCCTGGCGCGACTGGTCGCCGAGCACGGATCTCTATGCGCTCGGCTGCGTCGCCTGGCTCCTCCTCACGGGGCGCCCGCCCCACGATGGCGCGACGCGCGAGGACGTGCTCCTGGCGCAGCTCCACGAGCCGCTCCCGCCCTTCCGGCCGCGCGTGGCCGTGCCCCCGGCGCTCGAGGCGTGGCTGGCGACGCTCCTCGCCAAGGCCCCGGAGGCGCGCTTCCAGCGGGCCGCCGACGCCGCCTGGCACCTCGGGCAGCTCGGCGCGGCCACCCGCCCTTCGGTCGCCCCCTCGGGCTCGCCCCCGGTCGCGGAGGCGTCTTCCGTCGGCACCTTCGACGTGACCCGCACGGCGCTCGACGGAGCGCCCGTGGAGGCGCCGGTGCGCCGCGCCGAGGAGCCCGCGCGCCTGGCGCCGGCCCCGTGCCCCGACGCGCCCCCGGAGCTCCCGCGGCGCGCGCGCCCCCACGTGCACGCCGGGCTCGGCGCCGGCGTCTTCGGGCTCCGGGAGCTGCCGCTCGTCGGGCGCGCGGAGGAGCGGCGGCGCCTCTGGGAGGCGCTGAAGCGGGTGCACGGGCGCGCCCGGGCGGAGCTGGTGCTCGTCCGGGGTGCGGCCGGCGTGGGCAAGTCGAAGCTCGCGCGCTGGCTGGCGGAGACGGCCCACGCCGCCGGCGCGGCGACGGTGCTCGCGGCCGTCCACGGCTCGCCCCCCGGCGCCATGGACGGGCTCGGTCCCATGCTCGCGCGCTGGGCGGGGGCGCTCGGGGCCGGCGCCGAGGAGGCGCGGGCGCAGGCCGCGCGCCGGCTCGAGGCGCTCCCGCTGAGCGCGACCGATCGGGCGACGCTCGCCGCGATGGTCGTGGAGGCGGTCGGAGGGGCGCGTCTCCCGACCCAGCGGGCCGACCGCTTCGCTGCGCTCGTCGCGTTCCTCGGGGCCCTCTCCGAGGGGCGCCCGGTCGTGCTCTGGCTGGACGATCTCCAGTGGGGGTGGGAGGCGCTCCAGCTGGCCGAGCGGGTGCTCGAGGCGGCGCCCTTCCAGCCCATGCGGGTGCTCCTCCTCGGCACGGTGCGGGAGGAGGCCCTCCTCGCGCGCGAAGACGTGGCCGTACGGCTCGACGCCCTCGCAGAGCGGGCGCCGGCGCCTCGGGCGGCGTCGCTCCAGCTCGGACCCCTCGACGCGCGAGAGCGGAGCGCGCTGGTGCAGGAGCTGCTCGGCCTCGAGGGCGAGCTCGCCGCCCGGGTGGAGGAGCGGAGCGGCGGCAACCCGCTCTTCGCGGTGCAGCTCGTGGGGGATTGGATCGCGCGCGGCTGCCTCGCGCTCGGTCGACGCGGCTTCGAGCTGACGGAGGCCGGCGCGGCGGAGTCGCTCCCGCGCGACCTCGGCGAGATGTGGGAGGCGCGCGTGCGACACGCCCTCGACTCCGCGGTGCCGGAGGAGCGCTGGGCCCTCGAGCTCGCCGCGACCCTGGGCCACGAGGTGGATCGGCGCGAGTGGCGACGCGCCTGCGCGGAGGCGGGGGTGGCGCCGGCGTCGCGGCGCGTGGCCGACTGGTTCGAGCGGCGCCTCATCGTGCCTGCGGAGGGTGGTTTCGAGGAGGGCTGGTCCTTCGTGCACGGCATGCTGCGGGAGGCGCTCCTCGCCGGGGCGCGGCGGGCCGGGCGCCTCGCCAGCCACCACGCGGCCTGCGCGGCGGCCCTCGGGGAGGCGGCCGCGCCCGATCGCGACGAGCGGCGCGGGCTGCACCTCCGCGCCGCCGGGCGCCCGGCCGAGGCGCTCGAGCCGCTCCTCCGCGGGGCGGCGGCGCGCTGGGAGCGGCGCGAGCTCGCGCGGGCGCGGCGGGTGCTCGCGGAGGGGCGCGCGGCCTGCGACGCGCTGGGTCTGCCCGAAACCGACCCGCGGCGCGTCGAGGAGGCCATGCTGCGCCTCGACGTGATCTGCGCGCTCGGGCTCCACGAAGAGCTCGGGGAGGCGTCGGCGCGCTGGCTCGCGCTCGCGGAGACGCGAAGCGGCGATCGCTGGCCGGCCGTCCGGGCGAAGGCGGGGCTCTACCGCGGCGTCGCCCACCGCCTCTTCGGGGAGCCGGCCCGCTCCATCGCCCGCCTCGAGGAGGCCGAAGCCGCGGCGGCGGCACTCGGGGATCGCTTCCTCCAGGCGGAGACCCGGCGCGCGCTCGCGGCGACGCTGGCCGACCAGGGGGAGGTGGAGCGCGCGCTCGTGCTCTACGAGAAGACGCGCGAGGCGGCGGAGGCGCTCGACGATGCGCGGCTCCTCGCCAAGGCGCACATCGGCCTCGGCATCGCCCATACGAAGCGGGGCGCGCTCGAGCAGGCGCGCGCGCACCTCGAGGAGGTGGTGGCGCTCCTGCCGCGGACGGGCGAGCCGGGGCAGGTCGGCTTCGCGCTCCTCGTGCTGGGTGAGGGGCAGGAGGTCGCCGGGGAGCGCGACGCGGCCGAGGCGGCGTATCGGCGGGCCATCGAGCACATCGCCCTGGCCGGGAGCGGCTGGCTCGGCATGGCGCAGTACAAGCTCGGCGCCGTGCTGGGGGCCGGCGGGCGCTGGGAGGAGGCCTTGCCGCTCTTGCGCGAGGCGCTGCTCCGCTTCGAGCACCAGGCGACGCTGCCGCTCATCGCCTGCGTGGAGCTCGTCCTCGCGGCCGCGGAGGGGCAGGCGCAGCGCTGGGAGGCGTGGGACCGGCACGCCGAGCGAGCCTTCGATGCGCTCGAGCGCTGCGGCTACGTCGACTCGGAGGTCGCGCTCGCGGCCGAGCTCGTCGCGCGCCACACGGCGGAGGCGGGGCGGCGAAGGCGGGTGCTCGAGCTGGCCCTCGCCCAGTGGGGGGAGCTCGGCCGGGAGCAGGAGCGGGCGCGCGTCGCCGATTGGGTCGCGCGGAGCTGAGGGCGACGCGGGTGGACGGGCGCTCGGCCCGTCGTCAGCCGGGCTGGCGCTCGAACGGTCGCGGGCTCGTGGGTCGGGGGAGCGCAGCCGGCGCGAGGCGTCACGACCCGGGGCCGTGAGCGCCGCGCTCACTCGTCGGAGCCCTTCCGCGGCCGCGGCAGGCCGTACTTCTCGATGCGGCTGATCAGCGTGCGCCGCGCGACGCCGAGCCTCTTGGCCGCGAGCGTCTGGTTGCCCCCGGTGGCCTCGAGGGCGTCCCGGATGCGCTCCTTCTCGAAGGCCTCGAGGGCCGTGCGGAGGTCCACCGGCGACGCGGCCTCCTCGGCGGCGGGCACGTCGAGGTCGGCGAGCTCCACCACGTCGCCGCCCCCGAGCAGCACGGCGCGCTGCACCACGTTCCTCAGCTGCCGCACGTTGCCGGGCCAGCCATGGGCCTCGAGGGCGCGGCGCGCCTCCTCGCTCAGCGCGGGCACCCGCGCGCGCCCGGCGAGGCGCGCGGCCTCGACCAGGAAGCGCTCGGCGAGCGGCGCGATGTCCTCGACGCGCTCGCGGAGCGGCGGGACGGAGAGCACGGCGCCCTGGAGCCAGTAGAAGAGGTCCTCGCGGAAGCGCCCGGCGCGGACGGCCTCGGTCAGGTCGACGTGCGTGGCGGCGACGAAGCGGAGGTCGAGCGTGAGCGTCTCGGTCGAGCCGACGGGGCGCACCTCGCCCTCCTGGAGCACGCGGAGCAGGCGGGTCTGCATGTCGAGGGGGAGCTCGCCGACCTCGTCGAGGAAGACCGTGCCGCCGTCGGCTTCGCGCAGCAGCCCGGGCCGCGTCGCGATGGCGCCGGTGAAGGCGCCGCGCTCGTGGCCGAAGAGCTCCGCCTCCACGAGCTCGGCCGAGAGGGCGCCGCAGTCGACCTTCACGAGGGGCCCGCCGGCGCGGCGGGAGCGCCGGTGCACCTCGCGCGCCACGACCTCCTTGCCGACGCCGGTCTCGCCGAGGAGGAGCACGGGCAGGGACGAGGCGGCGACGCGCCCCACGGCGTCGAAGAGGGCGCGCATGGCGGGGGCTTCGACGAGGGGCTCGGGGGTGTCGGTCGGCGCGGCGACGGCCGGGCGGAGGACGAGCACGGCGCCGCCCACGCGGAGGGCCGTGCCCACGGGCCAGGGGACGCGTTCGTGGGGTGGCAGGCGCGCGCCGGCGAGGTCGACGCCGTTCCGGCTGCCCTGGTCTTCCACCTCGACGGCGTCCGGCGTGATGTGGAGCGTGGCGTGGCGCCGGGAGACGGCGCCGTCGCGGAGGCGGAGGGCACACTCGGGGGCGCGGCCGATGTGCAGCGTGCCCTCCTCGGGCAGGGGAACCAGCTGGCTCCCGCCCTCGTGGAGGATGGCGACGCCGCGGCCGGTGGGGCGTCGGGGCCGCGGGTCGTCCGTCGGGGCGTTCCAGTCCATGGCGGCGAGCATCATCTTACCTCGCCGGCTCGACGGTGATGGCCAGGGCGAGGTCCGAGTCCACGAAGCACTCGCACTCGTCGCAGGCGAACTCGGTGGCGCGGGCCACGCTGATCGTCCACTCGGCGCCGGTCTCGGGGGCGGTCACGCGCGCCGTCTCGCCGGGCGCGAGGGTCCGCTCGTCGTCGCCCGCGAGCACCTCGATGGCGTGGAGGGCGCCGTCGCCACAGGCCGGATCGTCATGCGTCACGCAGGTCGCGCGGGAGCGGATGCGCACGCCCTCGCCGAGCTGGCGCACGGAGGTGCGCGGGAGCGTGCCGCGGACGAGGCGGAGCGTGCCGGCCTCCGGGTGCTCGAGGAGGAGGGCGCCGCCCAGGCCGCGTGAGATCGCCGCGCGCTGTCCGCCGGCGAGGAAGGGCGGGTGCGTCGGCGGGAGGGCGATGCGCGCGTCGGCGCCGTCCTCGAAGCGGAGCTCGAGGCGCGTCTCCGCGTCCTCGAGCGCGACGGACTCGACCCGGACCTCGACCGGCATCTCGCCGAGCGCCGGACCCTCGTAGTCGGCGCGGAGGGGGGGCGCCTCGCAGCCGGGGCCCGTGTCGGGGGCGGGGCGGCGCGCGTCGGGGACGGGGGCCGCGGCGTCGGCCGGGGGGACGCTCGCGTCGAGGAGGCAGACGCCGCAGTCGCCGCCGACGGGCGGGTCGGGCGCGTCGTTCGTGTGGCTCCTGGAGCAGCCGAGCGAGAGCGCGAGGACGGCGGCAGGCAGGAGCGTGGCGGGGAGGAGCGCGGAAGGGAAGGAGCGGGAGGGCATGGGGGAGGGCATCGCAAGGGGTGTGCCCGGGGTGCGTCCGGGGCGCTCACGGTGCGTTCTCGGCGCGCCGCCCGGGGGGGCGAGGGCAGGTTGTGCAGGATCCCCACAATTCGGCGCCGGCGGAGGTGTGCCGACACGGGCGCGGCCCCTGAGCCCGCCTGTCGCCGCAGCCCGGGCGGCGCGCGGGCGGGTAGAGTGGGGGCATGGCACGGCCCCGGCTCTTCGCTTCGCTGCTCCTCGTGGCGATCGCATGCGGCGACGACGACGCCCCCCGCGACGGGGGCGTGGACGCGGGCGCGCCGGACGCCGGGAGCGAGGACGCGGGCGAGCACGGGGAGGACGCCGGGGGCGCCGACGCGGGGACGGACGCCGGCCCGGCCTCGCGACCCTTCTGCGCGCCCTGCCGCCGTGACGCCGACTGCGGCGAGGGGCTCTGCCTGGTGCTCGCGGACGGGGAGCGCGGCTGCGGCGTGCCCTGCGAACCGGCGGGCTGCGACGGGCTCGGCCTCGAGGCGAGCTGCGAGGAGGAGCTCCCGGGGCTCCCGCGCCAGTGCCGGCCGACGGCGGGCACCTGCACCCTCACGGAGCCGGGCGCGGCCTGCGGGAGCGACGGCGACTGCGCCGGACGCTACGACACCTGCGTCGACGCGGAGGGGCTCGGCGGCGCCTGCTCGCATGCCTGCGACGTCGACGCGGACTGCCCGGCCGGGCTCCGGCGCTGCCGCGTCGTGGACGGCGCGCGCGTCTGCGTCCCCGACGAGCGGCCCGCGCAGCGCTGCGCCGACCTGGTCGCGCGCGAGGGCTGGGCGAGCTGCGAGGGCGAGGGAGACTGCCCGGCCGGCGAGCGCTGCGTCGGCGCCGGCGCGCTCCAGGTCTGCGCGCCCACGCCTGGCGAGGCGGGCTGCCCCGCGGGGAGCGCGGCGGCGACCGCGCCCGGGGGCGAGGAGGCCTGCGTCCCGGCCGGGCTCGACCCGGAGCTCCTCGCCTGCGCATGCCTGCTCGGGCAGCCCGGCGCGCTCCTCGACGAGGCGGCCGCCGAGCTCGGCCGAACGCGCTGCGAGCTCGGCTTCGGCTTCTGGGCGCGCCTCGTCCCCGAGATCGGCCGCGACCCCTGGCGCCTCTCCTTCACCGACCGGGCGCTCGCGCATTGGCCCCTCGCCGTCACGCTGGCCGAGCGCACGCGCGACGGGCTCGGGGCCGGGGGGCCGATCAGCGGGCCCCTGGAGGAGGCGGCCCGCCGCGCCGACCTCGACCTCGGCGGCGAGCCGGCGCCGGCTCCCTCGGGCTCGCTCCTCGACGCGCTCCGGCGCGTGGCCGCCGCGAGCGGCTTCGAGGGGGAGGACGCCATCCTCGAGCTGGCGGCGGCCGGCGTGGAGGACGCGGCGCTCGCGGACGCGTTGGCGGGCGTGCTCGACGCCGTGGCGGTGGCGCTCGAGGAGCGGGAGGCGGCGCTCGCGCGCATCGACGATCGGGCGCGCTACTACGAGGGGCCGAGCGGGCTCCTCGCGCCGGGCCTCCGCGGGCTCGATCTGCGGCGGGCCGACGATCGGGGCGCGCTCCGTGGGGACGTGGACGTGGGGCGGCTGGCCGGAGCGGCGCGCGGGCTGGCCCGGGCGATCGAGGCGGCCGCGCTCGAGCGCTTCGCCGGGCAGGGCGCGACCTTCACGCTGGACACGCCGGCGGGCCGGGTCGCCGTGCGTGGCGGCGGCGACCACGTCTACGACGAGGCGGACTGGGCCGAGACGCTGCTCCTCGTCGACCTGGGCGGCGACGACACCTATCGCTTCCCCGCCGGCGCGACGACCGGCCCGGCGCACGGGGTGGCGCTCGTCGTCGACGTGGGGGGCGCCGACGACTACGGCTATGTCGCCGTCCCCGACCCGCAGGACGAGGGCCCGGAGGGGCACGCGCGCCTCCCCTCGGACGGCGCCGGGCGCCGGGAGCCGGGCGAGTCGAACGGCCCCTCCTCGCTCTCGACGACGGCTCGCCAGGGCGCGGGGCTCCTCGGCGTGGGCATGCTCGTGGACCTCGGGACCGCGCCGGATCGCTACCGCTCGCTCCGCATGAGCCAGGGCTACGGCGCGCTCGGCGTCGGGCTCCTCTACGACGCGGGCGGCGACGACGTGTACGCGGCGGAGGCCCTCGCGCAGGGCGCCGCCGCGTTCGGGCTCGGGCTGCTCGTCGACGAGGGCGGGGCCGATCGCTACGTGGCCTACACGATGGCGCAGGGCTTCGCCTACGCACGCGCCGTGGGCGTGCTCGAGGAGCGCGGCGGCGACGACGAGTACCTGCTGCACCCGAGCGACGTCCTCTACTGGAGCGCGCAGGATCCGGGGGCGAGCAACAGCTCGCTCGGGCAGGGCATGGGCTTCGGGCGGCGCGCGGACTTCCTCCCGGATCGCGTGTTCATGAGCGGCGGGCTCGGCGTGCTGCACGATGCGAGCGGGGCCGACCGCTACACGGCGGCGATCTTCGCGCAGGGGAGCGGCTTCTGGTTCGGCACCGGGCTCCTGCTCGAGGACGGCGGCGACGATCGCTACGATGGGCAGTGGTACGTGCAGGGCGGCGCGGCGCACTTCGCGGTGGCGGCGTTGCTCGAGGGGGGCGGTGACGACGACTACAACGCGCTCGCGCGGCGGCAGAACGTGGTGTTCGGCGGCGGGCACGACTTCTCCGTGGCCTGGCTGGTGGAGCGCGCCGGCGCGGACGTGTACCGCGGGCCGGGGTTGAGCTTCGGGAGCGGCAACCAGGCCGGCGCGGGGCTCTTCGTGGACGTGGCGGGGGCCGATCGCTACGACGCGACGCGGGACTTCGGCTTCGGGGACGCCAGCGTCCGGAGCGACGACGCCTTCCGGCGGAGCGAGGGGACCTTCGGCGTGTTCCTGGAGGCGGACGGGGTGGACGAGTACGTGCGGCCGACGGTGGCGCCGCTCGCCAACGACGCGCGCTGGACGCAGCGGCAGCACGAGGGGGAGGGGAGCGAGCAGGGCGTGGGCATCGACGCCACGGGGGCGGCGCCGGGGATCTGAGCGCGCGCCGGGCGTGCGGGCGCGGGCGGTGCGGGCTCGGGCGGTGCGGGCTCGGGCGGTGCGGGCTCGGGCGGTGCGGGCTCGGCGGTGCGGGCTCGGGCGGTGCGGGCT
>PABA01000027.1 GCA_002699025.1 Sandaracinus sp.
CGGGCGGCGGCGCTCGGTGGTGATGGGGCAGATGGGGGGGCGGGTCGGGGAGCGGAGCGCGGCGGTGACGAGGTCGGGCGGCGGCGGCGCTCGGGGGAGATGGGGCGGATGGGGGTCGGGGAACTGGGGCTCGTCAGGGACGCGTGACATGTCGGTTGCCCCGTCGGCTTGGCGGCGCCTGTTCGGCGCCGCGGTGAAGCTCCGGCGGGGTGGCGGGGCGGTCGCGAGATCGGGCGGCGGCGGCGCTCGGGGAGCTGCGCCGCGTCAGGCGCGCGTGACATGCCGGTTGCCCCGTCGGCGGGTCGCGCTTCGCGCTCGCAGGAGTCGCGCCGCGTAGCCGAACGAGCTCGAAGCGCCCTTTCCACGAGCCCCAGTTCCCCGATCCCCATCCGCCCCATCCCCCCCGGCCTCTCCGCCGCGCCACCCCCACCGCATACATCGGCTGCCCCATCTCCCTCCCGGCCCCGGGGCCCCGCGCCCCCGCGGGGCCCCGGCCTCTCCGCCGCGCCACCCCCACCGTACGCATCGGCTGCCCCATCCCCCACCCGGCCCCGGGCCCCGCGCCCCCGCGGGGCCCTCGACGCGAAGGTGCGCTGGCGCCACGCTCGCGGCGATGGCCGCCGACGCCCGCGCCGCGCTCCTCGCCTGGTACGACGCCCACAAGCGCGACCTGCCCTGGCGCCGCACCCGCGACCCCTACGCGATCTGGGTCTCGGAGATCATGTGCCAGCAGACCCGCGTCGACACCGTCATCCCCTACTACCACCGCTTCCTCGAGCGCTTCCCGACGGCCGCCGAGCTGGCCGCGGCGAGCGAGGACGAGGTGCTCGGGCTCTGGAGCGGCCTCGGCTACTACCGGCGCGCGCGCCTGCTCCACCGGGGCGTGAAGGAGGTCGTCGCGACCTACGGCGGCAAGGTCCCCGCCGAGCGCGAGGCGCGCCTCGGCCTGCCCGGCGTCGGCAAGTACACGGCCGGCGCCATCGGCTCGATCGCCTTCGACGCCGAGGAGCCCATCGTCGACGGGAACGTCGCCCGCGTCCTCGCCCGGCGCCACCGCGTCGCCACGCCCCTCGGCGCGAAGGAGACCGAGAAGCGCCTCTGGGAGCTCGCCGGCGAGCTGGTGAAGGGGCCGCGCCCCGGCGACCTGAACCAGGCGCTGATGGAGCTCGGCGCGACCGTCTGCACGCCCAAGAACCCGCGCTGCGAGGGCTGCCCGGTGCAGGCGAGCTGCGGCGCCCACGCGGCCGGCGAGGTCGACGCGCTCCCCGTCCCCAAGAAACGCAAGAAGCCCAAGCTCGTGCACGCCGTCGCCGTCGTCGCGACCGTGGGGACGCCCGCGAAGGTCTGGCTGGTGCGCGGCGAGCGCGCCCTCTTCGGCGGGCTCTGGAGCGTGCCCATGGTCGAGACCGCCGCGCCGCAGCTCTCGCTCCTCGCGGGTCCGGCGAGCGCGCGCGGAGAGGGCGTGCGCTCCGACGCGCACGCGGACCCGAAGGACGCCCCCGCCGGCCGCGACGCCGCCTTCGCCGCCCTCGCCAACGTCGGCGTGAAGGCGCGCGTGAAGGAGAAGGCCGGCTACGTCGAGCACGTCCTCTCGCACCGCCACCTGAAGATCGACGTCTGGCGCGCCGTCGCCGCCCGCGGCCGCGACGGCCTCGCCGAGCTCCGCGCCGCCACCCGCGAAGAGGTCGGCGCCCGCGGCTTCGGCGTCTCCCGCCTGACCAAGAAGATCCTCGACGCCGCCCTCGGCTGAGCCCGCGCAGCGCGCGCCCCCGGCCCCCAACCCGCTGCGAGCCCTGCTCCTGGTCCCGCGGCCCGCCCTCCTCCGCGTCAGCCCGCGTCGTCGTCCGCCAGCCCTTTCGCGTATTCGCGGGCGTCGAAGCCACGCCCGCTCTCCGCCGCGCGATCCTCGCCTTCCGGGCGTGGTCACGCTACACCCGGTGGGTGACGCTCCGTCGCGACCAGCGCGTGCTCGTGCGCCTCGCCTTCGGCGCCCTCGCCTTCGGCGCGCTGGTCCTGCTCTGGGAGCTCCTCGCGCTCCAGGCGCCACACGGGCCCGCGTCCATCGACGCCTTCCCGGAGCCCATCGCCGCGCTCCGCTCCACCGCCTTCACCATCGGCCTGCTCGCCCTCGGCGCGGCCTGGGTCGCGCCCTTCGCCGCGCCCGACGAGCTCCCCGCGCCCTGGCTCGCCTTCGCGGTCGCCGGCGCCGTCGGCACGCTCGGCGTGCTCGGCTGGGGCGCGGCCGGCGGTCGCTTCGGGCTCCAGCTCCACGACCCGATCCCCAGCGACCGCACCTACGCCTGGACCCGCGTGCTGGTCCAGGGCGCCGCCACGCTCCCGCTCCTCGACCTCGCGCGCCGCGTGCTCCTCCGCCGCGGCGCGCCCGAGCCGCGGCGCGACGCCGAGGGGCCCGCTGCCGAGAGCGCGGCCGAGCGAACCACCGCCGAACGAGCCGCCGCCGAGCAAGCCGCCGCCGAGCGAGCCGCCGCCGAGCGACCGGCTGACGAAGGACGCACCGAGCGCGCCGCCCGCGAGCTCCGCGCCGCCGAGCGCGCCGAAGCGAGGGCCGAGGGATGAGCGACGCCCACGCCGTCCTCCGCTACGAGGACGTCCGCAAGACCTACGGCCGCACCGAAGCCCTCCGCGGCGTCAGCCTCGAGGTGCGCGACGGCGAGGTCTTCGGCCTCCTCGGCCCGAACGGCGCCGGCAAGACCACGCTCATCCGCATCGGCCTCGACATCCTCCGCCCGGACTCCGGCGCCGTCACCCTCTTCGGCGCCCCCCTCCACCGCGACACGCTCGACCGCGTCAGCTACCTCCCGGAGGAGCGCGGCCTCTACAAGAAGACCAAGGTCCTCGACGCCCTCACCTACTTCGGCCGCCTCAAGGGCCTCAGCCAGTCCGACGCCCGCGACGCCTCCTCCCGCTGGCTCGAGAAGGTCGGCATGGGCCACGTCGCCAAGAAGAACGTCGAGACCCTCTCCAAGGGCATGAGCCAGAAGGTGCAGATCGCCGGCGCCCTCCTCAGCGAGCCCGAGCTCTGCGTCCTCGACGAGCCCTTCAGCGGCCTCGACCCGGTCAACATGGACCTCGTCAAGCGCCTCATCCTCGAGCGCCGCCGCGCCGGCCGGGCGACCATCCTCTCGACGCACATGATGAACCAGGTCGAAGCGCTCTGTGATCGCGTCGCCGTCATCCACGCCGGCCAGCGCGTCGTCTACGGCCCCCTCCGCGAGGTGCGCCGCGAGCACTCGCACCCCACCGTCCGCGTGCGCGTCGACGGCGAGCTCCCCGAGCTGCCCCTCGTCGAGGCGATCACCGAGACCGCCGAGGGCCTCGAGCTCCGCCTCCGCGACGACGCCGCCCCGAGCGAGCTCCTCCGCGCGCTCGTCGACGCCGGCGTGACCGTGCACCACTTCGAGGAGCTCCTCGCGACCATGGAGCAGATCTTCCTCCAGGCCGTCCGCGAGGACCCGACCCTCGAGGCGCCTCCGAAGGACCTCGGCGAGCCGCCGCGCGACCCGGACGAGGAGGCCGCCGAGTGATCCGCCCGCGCAAGGTCGCGGCCATCGCGCGCTTCGAGTTCGCCAACATCGCGAAGCGCTGGTCCTACCTGATCGTCACCTTCGGCCTGCCGCTCTTCTTCAGCGCGCTGAGCGGCGGCCTGCTCACGCTCCAGGGCCACTTCCTCCAGCAGCGCGTCGAGGAGCGCCTCGTCTACGGCGTCGTCGACCAGCACGGCGTCGTCAGCGAAGACGCGATCTGGAAGCCCTGGGAGGACCTCGAGAGCGAGGAGGCGCGCGAGGCCGCCGTGCGGGCGAACCTCGTGACCGACGCGCGCGACTTCATGGTCCTCGACGCCGTCGTGCTGCGGCGCTTCGCGGGCGAGGACGAGGCCATCGAGCTGCTCCAGGAGGGGCGCCTCGGCGCCGTCTACGTGGTGGCCGAGGACTACCTCGAGAGCGGCCAGGTGACCGTCTACGAGTCCGAGAACGGGCCCGTGATCAGCGTGCGGAGCGCCACCGTCGAGCCCGTGCTCTCGCGCCTGCTCGCCGACCGGCTGCTCCGCGGCTCCGTCGACGACGCGATCGTCGAGCGCGCCCTCTCGCCCATGCAGCTCGAGCGCGCCGTGGCGACCGAGAGCGGCGTCGTGCGGAGCGGCGAGGACCGGGTGATCGAGATCATCCTCCGCACCGGCGTGCCCTTCCTGCTCGGCGTGCTGCTCCTGACCGCGCTCCTCAGCGCGAGCGGCTACCTCGTGCAGACCATCGCGCTCGACAAGGAGAGCAAGGTCGTCGAGGTGCTGCTCAGCTCCGCCGACCCGGACGAGATCCTCACCGGCAAGCTCGTCGGCCTCGGCGGCGCGGGCCTCTTACAGTTCTTCGTCTGGGCGGCGATGGTCGTCGGCGGCGCGCTCGTGCTCGCGGCGATCGTGGCGTCGCTCGACATCCCGATCCCCTGGGAGGCGATCGCCATCAGCCCGGTCTTCTTCGTGATGGGCTACCTCTTCATCGGCAGCCTGATGCTCTGCACCGGCTCGCTCGGCAGCAGCGTCCCCGAGTCGCAGAAGCTGACCCTCGGCTGGGCCATGCTCGCCGTGCTCCCGCTGATGATGATGGTGATCCTCCTCGAGGAGCCCCACGGCGCCGTCGGCCAGCTCCTCACCTGGATCCCCTTCAGCGCGCCCCTCACCGTCGTCGTCCGCATGAGCATCGACCCCGAGGGCATCGCCTGGTGGGAGGTCCTCGGCGCCCTCGGCGTGCTCCTCGCCTCCACCTGGCTCGCCATCCGCTTCGGCGCCCGCCTCTTCCGCGTCGGCCTCCTCCTCACCGGCTCCCGCCCCGGCCTCCGAGAGCTCCTCCGCCAGGCCCGACTCTTGGACTGAGCGGCCGCCGCGAAGACTCGCCACGCACCCGCGACCGCCGCGCGCCGCGCCAGTCCTCACGACTTAGCGGCTTCGCTGAAACGCGCCCACTAGTGCGCAACAGACTTCAATGGAGGCAACCGCTCCCCAGGATTCGGCCTGTTTTGCAGCAAATACTCCAATACACCCACTACTTTGGGCACCATGCCGCGAACAGACTTTAGGCTCTCTTCGATATACCTGAAGCTCCTTTCTACACGATTCTCATCCAAAGCGATCGCGACAGGAATCCTGGAAAGCATCGCGTCTACCGTAACCACGCTCCAGTAGTACTTCCAAACGACATCTCCATCCTGTTTGTCAGCCTCCTCGTTCACAACCATGAGAGCTCGTCTGGCCGCGTCGCTTCGAAGTGGATATGGTTCAATCGAGCCAGGAATTCCCGATTCAGGAAACGCTTCTAGATGCAGTTTGACCAACCGCGCGATCAGATCACACTCGTTGAGCGCCTCGCGAAGTATAAAGGAACGCTCTGGTGCCGAAACCCACGTCAGCCCACGAGGACGCTGACGTTTCTCGGAAGCCATTGAGAGCACACGATAGAGCGTTCTTCTCAGCTGCGTGCGCATCTCCCTGAACTTCTCCCCATCTTCTTGTTTGTCCACATAAACAAAGTGGGCCGCGCGATGCTGGCGATAGTCGAAAGGAAAGTCCTCAGGTCGGCACACGCTTCTATCATAGAGCATTGCAATCCGCGACCATCCGAGTTTACTCACCGCGTAGCCTAGCTCGAACACAACGTTCGGGTTCGGCATGAGTCGCTGTGAACGCCCATCCTGGCCTTGCCTTGAGTTCACAATTGACACGTCTGCAACGAACCAGTCCGACTCGTCTATTCGACTCAGAATGGTGTCCCTGATATTCGGGGCTCCATCCGCGCCGCGCGTTGCGAAGAGAATTTCGATCTCTTGGCCAAGGTCCTTTCCCACCTTCTTCGCAGCGTGATCAAGAGCATCACTAAGCAGTGATCGTCGCCCATGGAGATCGGTCTGAAAGCTGAAGAAGACTCGGAGAGGTCCTTCGCTCATTGGCATGTCTACTGGATCGACCATTCGCCTCATCCTACCAGGAGTCGCACGCGAGGCGCAGTGCCCTCGACTTCTTGGCACAAAGCGGAGTCGTCACCGCAATGCCACGAACCTTGGCGGAGTACGACTAGCTAGCTCACAGGTTGGACGACTGGGCTTCGCGCCGAACCGTTCTCGTCCGGATAGCTAGACCGCAACTCAGCGGGCCCGCGAGAAGCTCAGCGGTGCGCTCACCGTGGTCGTCCCGTCCGCCGCGGGGAAGGCCATCCGGCGCCCGCGGCCGGCCACGCAGTCGTCGACGGGAAGCCCGAGGGTCGAGCCCGAGACCGTCGAGCCCGTCACGGAGCCGCGGGCGTCGATCGTGAGGTTCAGGGTCAGCTCCCCCTCGAGCTCGGGGCTCGCCCTCAGCGCGCGCTCGTAGCAGGCGCGGATGGACCCGAGGAAGCGGCGGAGGACCCGCTGCGCGAGCGCGCCCTCGAGCGGCCCCCGCGCCGTGAGGGAGCCGAGCTGCACGCGCGTGGCCACCCGTTGGCCCCGGCCCGCGCCAAGGCCGCCGCCCGAGCCGGTGCCGGCCCCGCGGGTGCCGAGGCCGCCCAGGCCGAGCGTGCCCTCGCCGGTCCCGCCGCCCCCGCGGCCGGAGCCGCCCAAGCCGAGGCCGCCCATGCCGAAGCCGTCCAGGTCGACCCCGCGTATGCCCGCCATCGCGTCGCTGCCGAGCGCGGCGTTCGCGCCGAAGGGGGACGCGCCGTCGAACGTCGAGCCGAGCGCCCGCAGGATCCCGGCGTTCTCCGCGATCTCGCGGTCGGTCGCAAGCACGCGCTCGGCCGCCCGGAGGCTCTGGGCCTCGCGCTTTCGTTCCAGCCGTCGGCGCTGCGCCGCGATGGCCGCCCGGGCCGCGTCGTCGTCCTCGCTCGCGAGCGCCTCGGCGCGCTCGAGCTCGGCGTCGAGCGCCTCGCCGAGCGCCTCCCCCAGCCGCCCGCGGCCGAGCGCGTCGAGCTTCGTGCGCGCGGCCGCCGCGAGCGACCGGGCCGCGAGCACCTCGGCCTCGGCGGAGGCGCGGTAGGCCTCGATCGCCGCCTCGGGCTCCCCCGCCAGCTCGTGGGCGCGGGCGAGCGCGAAGTGCACGCGGGCGCGGGCCGGGTCGAGCTCGAGGGCGCGGGCGAGCTCGGCCGCCGCCTCGGCCGCCCGGCCCCGCGGCCCCGGCTCGGCCGCCTCGCCTTCCGTCTCCGGCGCGTCGGGCGCGTCGCCTTCCGTCTCCGGCCCGTCGGCCGTCTCGCCCTCTGCTCCTGCTTCCCCGTCGCGGACCTCCCGGGCCGCGGCGAGGAGCGAGCGCCCGAGCAGCTCGTGCGCGTCGGCGGATGCGTCCGCGAGCTCCACCGCCCGCCGCGCCGCCGTCACGGCCTCGCTCGGCTGGTCGGCGCGGAGCCGCTCGCGCGCCAGGCCGGCCCAGGCCTCGGCGTCGTCCGGCCGGGCCGCGGGCGCCTCCTCGTAGCGCGCCGCCGCGACCTCGTGATCGCCGGCGCGAGCCGCCCGCCACCCCTCGGCGACCGGGTCGACCTCGGGCGCGTCGGCCCCGCAGGCGGAGAGGATCAAGGCGAGCGTGAGCGCGAAGCGTCGTCCGTCCATCGGCCGTAACCTACGCGCCGAAGCGCGCACCCTCCCTTGGAAAATGGAGCCGGAACCGAACGACTCCGAGCCCCCCGCGCCCATCCCCACGCACCCATCCCCACGCGCCCATCCCCACGCGCCCATCCCCGTCGTGCTCGTCCTCGTGCACGTGCACGTGCTCGTGCTCGTGCTCGACGGAGCGCTCGGTGGGGAGCTCGAGCACTCCGCGGGGGCTCCTGGCCGGGGCTCCACTCGCGCTCGGCTCCCTCGCAGGCTGGTCGCTCGGGCTCGAGGTCGCACTCGGGCTGGAGCTCGTCGCTCTGGCTCGCGCTCCGCCGCCTGGGTTCGGGCTCTTGCTCGCGCTGGTGCTCACGCTCGGGCTCGCGCTCGCGCTCTCCCGCTCGGGCTCTCTCGCTCGGGCTCGGGCTCCTCGCTCGAACTCGGGCTTCCCCGTCGGGCTCGCGCTCACGCCGACGCTCACGCCTCCGAGGCCGACGAGTGGCCGCTCATCGGGAACACGACCCTCGGTTCCCCGGCCCCCGACCCCCATCTCCCCGCGCGGCCCGGGCCGCCGGCGCGCCGTACACCCCACGACGCTCCTGCTCTGCGCTCCGGTCGCTTCCCCCGCGTCAGCGGGCACGGGCAGGGGCACGGGCACGGGCAGGGGGGCGGGCCATCAGGGATGGCCCGCCAGCCACTCCCGCATGTCCCGCGCCGGATGCGCGTACCCCCCCTCCTCGCTCACCCGCTGCGCCTCCACCACCATCTCCCGCCCGCGCCTCCGGTCCACGCCCGCCTCGTAGAGCGCGCGCCCGTACCAGTAGTCCACGTCCGCCCGCGCCTGCGCGCTCGCCGGGCTCTCGTGGCGGATGCGCCAGGCGCGCTCGAGCTCGCCGAGCACCTCGCTCGCCCTCCCCCGCTCGACCTCCACGGAGCCGATGTTCTGCAGCACGATCGCCAGGTCCGGGTGCGCCTCCCCGAGCAGCCGCTCCCGGAGCGCCAGCGCCTCGCGCCAGATGCGCACGGCCTCGTCGGTCTGCCCGAGCCGCGCGTGGCTCCCGGCCATGTTCAGGAGCCCCCGCGCGTACTCCGTGTGCTCCTCCCCGTACGCCGCGCGCACGGCCTCGAGCGCCTGCTCGTACTCGGGGATGGCCTCGGCCGGGTGCCCGGTCATCGCCAGGATGTCGCCCCGCTTCATCAGCGCCCGCGCGCGCACCGGGTGGTCCGCCGGGAGCACCTCCACGGCCCGCGCCCGCGCCGCGTCAATCCGCTCGCGCGCCTCCTCGCGCCGCCCGGCGCCGACCCACGCGCCGGCCAGGCGCACCTGCGCGGCGATGCGATCGGGGTGCGAGGGATCGAGCTCGGCCTCGAGCAGCGCGTCGAGCCGCTCGAGCGGCTCCACGGCGCCGTGGAAGTCGCGCATCTTCGCGAGCGTGTCGCCGAGCTGCGCCAGCGGGCCGGCCAACGCCAGGCTCTCCGCGCCCCGGTGCCGCTCGACCAGCTCCACCGCCCGCCGCGCCTCCTCGAGCGCCGCGTCGCGCCGCCCCTCGGCGCTCGCCAGCCGCGCCCGCTCGCTCGCCAGCGCCGCCTCGGCCATCGGTCGCGGCCCGAGCCGGCCGAGCGTCGCCCCCGCGAGGTCGCCCCAGACGCGCCCCTCGGCGGGCCGCGATCGCCGCACGCCGGCCACGTCCACCAGCCGCGTCGCCGCCTCCACCAGGAGCTCCCCGTCGCCCCCGCGCACGGCCCCGAGCGCCGCCTCCCGGAGCGCCTCCTCGGCGCCCTCGAAGTCGCCCCGCGCGTGGAGCGCCTCGCCGCGCACGAGCGCCGCCTCCGCCACCACCGGCGCCCAGCCGATCCGCCGCGCGTCGGTCCAGGCCTCCGCCGCCGCGTCCACGGCCTCGTCCACGCGCCCGGCCCGCCGCTTCGCCCGCGCGCCCTCGATGGCCCGCCGCGCCGCGTCGACGGCCTCGGCGTCCTCCGCGGGCGGCACGGGCGCCTCGAGCGCGCCCTCGCAGGCCACGAGCGAGGGGAGCGACTGGGCCGCGGCCGCCGCGTTCTCCACGACCTCCGCGTCCGCGCGCATCAGCTCGTCGCCGAGGAGCCGGAGCGCGAGCCGGCGCCGGTCGAGGCAAGCCCGGCGCCGATCGAGGAGCGCCTCGCTCTGCGTGTGCTGCACGTGGGTCGCCTCGCAGGCCGTGCGGTAGGCATCCCCGAGCGAGGCCGCGTAGTCGTCGAGGCGGGCCACGGTCGCGCCGACGCTCCGCTCGGCGAAGGGCACGCCGACCGCGCGCATGGCCCCCTCGACCTCGGCGCGCCGCGCGTCGCCCCACGCGCCCTCGAGCGCCGCGTCCGCGCCGGCGCAGGGGTCCTCGCTGGCGCCCTTCGCGAGCGTGCCGGCGAGGAAGGCCACGCCCACCACCAGCGCGACGCCGCCGACGCCGAGGAGGGCCCGCCGCCGCCGCTGGGGGCGGAGCCGCTCGCGCCGGAGCGCCTCGAGGAGCGCGCGCATGGAGGGCCAGCGCGCCTCCGGCTCCACGCTCAGGCCGCGGAGGAGGATCTTCCGCAGCCGCGCCGGCACCGGCGGCTCGGCGGGCGGCGGGCGGACGTTGCCCTGGAGCGTCGCCAGAGCCAGCGCCGGGAAGGTCTCCGCGTGGATGGGCCGCTCGCCGTAGAGCGCCTCGTAGAGGGAGACGCAGAAGGCGTACTGATCGCTCAGGGCATCGGCCGGCTGCGGCCGGAGGAGCTCCGGCGCCATGTAGCCGGGCGTGCCGACCAGGTCCTCGGTGCGCGTGAGCTCGAGGGAGATGTCGCTCTCCACGAGCTGCGTCGCCATGGCCTCCGCGTCGCGCTCCTCGAGGGGCCGCGCGAGGCCGAAGTCGCCGACCCGCGCGTGGCCGTCGTCGTCGACGAGCACGTTCGCGGGCTTGAAGTCGCGGTGCACGAGCCCGGCCTCGTGGGCGACGGCGAGCCCCTCGCCGGCCTCGAGGAAGCGGTCGAGGATCTCCCCGGTGGCCTCGCCGCGCTTCCAGCGCGCGGTCTCGCGGAGGGCCCGCATCCAGGCGCGGAGATCGCGCCCCTCGACGAGCTCCATGGCGATGAAGATCCGCGACTCGCCGTCCGCGTCCTCGAAGACGCCCGCGTCGTAGACGCCGACCACGTTGCGGTGACTGACCCGCGCCATGGCCTTGGCCTCGCGGGCGACTCGGCCGCGCGCCTTGGTGTCGCCACTCTGGTCCGCGCGCAGCACCTTCAGGGCCACGCGCCGGTCGAGCTGCGGGTCGCGCGCGAGGTAGACGATCCCCATGCCGCCGGCGCCGAGGCGCCGCTCGAGCACGTAGCGGCCGACGCGACCTTCGCCGGTCGGATCGCTCGCGCGCGGGCGCGCCGGCCGGGTGGTGGGGGTCTCCACGAGGGGAGGGTGCGACCGGACGGCGCTCGCGGCAACGGGGGTGGACCGGACGGTGGTGGCTCCGTCCCGGCGGATGGGAGGTGAGCTCGCCGCGTTCCGTAGTGGCGCGCGAGACCGCGGTCGCGTCTCTCCTCCCGGCGGTCGGGAGGCGAGCCGCGCGCCGCTCTCCGTAGTGGCGCGCGAGACGGCGGTCGCGTCTCCGTCTCGAGGACGTGCACGTGCACGTGCACGAGGACGAGGACGTTGGGGTGTGGGGCGCGTCGGTCCGGGCGCCGGTGGTGGCTCTCGCGCGCCGGCTGCGTTATCTCGTCGCCACCATGCTGGACCTGCGATTCGTCAGCGAGAACCTGGACGCCGTGCGCGAGGCCCTCGGCCGCCGCGGCTACGACGACGCCGAGACGCTCGACCGCATCGGCGCCCTCGCGAAGGAGCGGCGCGAGGGCATCACCGAGGTCGAGGCCCTCCGCCACGAGCGCAAGGAGGCGTCGGCGGCGATGGGAAAGATCGCCGACAAGAAGTCCGCCGAGTTCCAGGAGAAGCGCGAGGCGCTGCGCGGGCTCGGCGACCGCATCAAGAAGCTCGAGGAGCGGAGCAAGGAGGTCCAGGAGGAGCTCGCCCAGCTCATGCTCCACCTGCCGAACCTGCCGCACGAGTCGACCCCCGAGGGCGCCGACGAGAGCGCGAACGTGGTCGTGCGGAGTTGGGGGGAGAAGCCCGAGCTCGGCTTCGAGGCGAAGGACCACGTGGACCTCGGGCAGGGGCTCCGCATCCTCGACTTCGAGCGCGCGGCGAAGGTGGCCGGGGCGCGCTTCGTCTTCCTCCGCGGGCTCGGCGCGCGGCTCGAGCGGGCGCTGATGCAGCTGATGCTCGACCTGCACGTGGACGAGCACGGCTACGAGGAGCTCTGGGCGCCGGCGCTGGCGAACGACGCGGCGCTGACGGGCACGACGCAGCTTCCGAAGTTCCGGAAGGATCTGTTCGAGATCGCCCAGGACGCGGAGTGGGCGGAAGAGAACGAGGCGAAGGGGCACCAGCTCTTCCTGATCCCGACCGGCGAGGTGCCGCTCACGAACTTCCACGCAGGCGAGATCCTCGAGCCGGAGGACGTGCCGCGGGCCTACTGCGGCTTCACGCCCTGCTTCCGCAGCGAGGCCGGGAGCTACGGCAAGGACACGCGCGGGATGATCCGTCAGCACCAGTTCGACAAGGTCGAGCTCGTGCGCCTCTGCCGGCCCGAGGACGCGCTCGAGCAGCACGCCCTGCTCACCTCCCACGCGGAGGCCGTGCTCCAGCGGCTCGGGCTGCACTACCGGGTGGTGGAGCTCTGCGCGGGCGACCTCGGCTTCGGCGCGAAGAAGTGCTTCGACCTCGAGGTTTGGCTGCCGGGGCAGCAGGCCTACCGGGAGATCTCGAGCTGCAGCTGGTTCGGCGACTTCCAGGCGCGGCGCCTGAAGGCGCGCTACCGGCCCGAGCCGAAGGCGAAGCCGCAGCTCCTGCACACGATCAACGGCTCGGGGCTGGCGATCGGGCGGGCGCTCGTGGCGGTGCTCGAGCAGGGGCAGCGCGAGGACGGGAGCGTCGTGATCCCGGAGGCGCTCCGCCCCTACCTCGGCGGGCGCGAGGTGCTCGAGGCGTGAGGCCGGTCGCGGCGCTGGCGCTCGGGCTGCTCGTCGGCTGCACCTGCGGGCGGCAGAAGGACGAGGCGGCGGAGGCGACCGCGGCGGAGGCGACCGCGGCGGGGGCGGCCGGCGCCGCCGACGAGGGCTCGCCGCGCGTCGACCCGCCGCCCATCTCGAGCCTCACCGTGGGCGGGCGCCTGCCCGAGCTGCGGCGCCTCGACCCGATGGACCCGCGCCTCGAGACGGCGCGGCGCTGGGCCGGCGAGTGCGACGGCGGGAACGCGCGGAGCTGCTGGCTGCTCGGGCGCGCTTGGGAGCAGGGCGAGGCGATGGACGCCGACGAGGGCTCGGCGCGGCGGCTCTACCGGCGGGCGTGCCGGGAGGGCGGCCAGGGCTGCGCGGACGCGGCGCGGCTCCACCCGGACCAGGCGAAGGCCTACGCGGAGCAGGGGTGCCGGGCGGGCTTCGGGCGCGACTGCGCTCGCTGGGCCGAGCTCGATCCGGAGGCGGCGGACGCGAAGCGGCTCGGCTGCGCGGCCGGCTGGCTCGAGGGCTGCGAGGAGGAGGTCGAGGGCTGCGGCGGCCCGCTCGGGCGCTGCGTGGAGCAGGCGCGGGCGCTCGCCGAGAGCCGGCCCGAGGAGGCGCGGCGCTTCGCGCGGGTGGCCTGCAGCGACGCGCGCACGGCCGGCTGCGCGGTCTACGCCGAGCTCCTCGAGAGCCAGGATCGGGAGGCCGCGAAGGTCGCCTGGCGCTGGGCCTGCGAGGGCGGCGACGCGGCGGCCTGCGAAGTGCTCCTCGAGCGCTTCGACCCGACCCCCGGCGAGCGCGCGCGCCTGGAAGCGCTCGCCAGCGCCCTCCGCCCACGCTGAAGCCGCGGCAGCGGGCTGTCCGCGGAACCGCCCGGACGAAGCGAGGGCGCGCGAGCTCGAGGCCCGCGCGCCCTCGGCGTGCTCCCGGTCGGCTCAGCCGCGGGGCGGCGCCATCTCGTAGGGCAGGCAGATGCCCGCGCAGACGGCCGGGCAGGCCTCGTCGCCGCTGCACGGGCTGTGGCACTCGTCCGTCGCGCAGAACTCGCCCTCGGCGCAGTCGTCGTCGGCGTAGCAGTACGTCTCGCCGCCGCCCCCGCGGCACTCGCCGTCGTGGGCCACGGGCACGTCCGCGCAGCCGGCCTCGCACTCGTTGCCGTAGGTGTTCCCGTCCGCGCCGCAGACCGGCGCCCACACGTCCGGGCAGAGGCAGGTCGCCCGGCACTCGCCATCGTGCGCCACGGGCACGTCCGCGCAGCCCGCCTCGCACTCGTTGCCGTAGGTGCGCCCGTCCGCGCCGCAGACCGGCGCCCACACGTCCGGGCAGATGCAGGTCGCCCGGCACTCGCCGTCGTGCGCCACGGGCACGTCCGCGCAGCCCGCCTCGCAGGCGTTCCCGTAGGTGCGCCCGTCCGCGCCGCAGACCGGCTCCCAGACCTCCGGGCAGCCGCACACGCCGCCGCACTCGCCCGGCTCGGCGGGCACGCCCGCGCACTCGGCGAAGCAGGCGTTGTCGTAGGTCACGCCGTCGGCGCCGCAGACCGGCGCGTAGATCTCGGGGCAGACGCAGCCCGGGTCGTCGCAGGCCCCGTCGGCCCAGTCCTCCACGCCGCTGCAGCGCGCCTCGCAGGCGTTGCCGTAGGTCTTCCCGTCGGCGCCGCAGACCGGCGCGTACACGGCCGGGCAGTCGCAGGTCGGCGCCGGCTCGCACACGCCGCAGGCGGCGAAGGTCGGGCAGGGGGCGCCGTCCTCGCAGATCGGGCACTCGTCGAGCGAGCACACCATGCCGGGGCCGCAGTCGGCGTCGCTCCCGCACCCGGGCGGCGGCGGCTCGACGGGCTCGCAGACGCCGTAGCAGACGGCCGGGCAGATGGCGTCCGGGTCGCCCTCGCAGGGGCTCCGGCACTCGTCGTGGTTGCAGACGCCGCTCGCGCAGTCCCCGTCGGCGAGGCAGTAGCGGACGTCCTCGCACTCGCCCTCGTAGGCGATCGGCACCCCGGCGCGATCGGCCTCGCAGGCGTTCCCGTACGTCACCCCGTCCTCACCGCAGACGGGGGCGTACTCGGTCGTACACACGTCCGGCGGGTCCGGCTCGCAGTCGTCCACGCCGACCATCAGCGGCGCGGCGAGCGCCAGGAGCGAGAGCAGGGGCGCGCGCTTCGCGCCGCGGAGTCCGAGTCCAAATCCAAGTCGCATCGGTTCACCTCACCAAGGGGGGGTCCACGCAGGGGGCGCTCAGCACGCCCTCGCTCTCGGAGTGGCGCCGGCGCCGCCCGCCCGTCACGAAAATCCGCGCCCACCGCCATCCCCGCGCTCCAGCCACCTCGCACGACCACGCCCCGAGCCCGCGGCCGTGCTAGATCCGGGACGTGGCGCTCATCGAAGTGCGCGGCTTGAAGAAGGCCTTCGGCGACGTGGTCGTCCTGGACGGCGTCGACCTCGACATCGAGCGCGGCGAGTTCGTCACGCTCATGGGCGTCTCCGGCTCGGGCAAGAGCCTCCTGGTGAAGATGCTCATCGGCCTCCTCCCGGCCGACGCCGGGACCATCCGCTTCGACGGTGAAGACGTCACCCACCTGCCCGAGCACGAGTGGACGCCGGTCCGCCGCCGCATCGGCATGCTCTTCCAGGAGTACGCCCTCTTCGACTCCATGAGCGTCTTCGACAACGTCGCCTACGGCCTCCGGGAGCAGCGCCTCATGCCCGAGCCGCAGATCGCCGAGCGCGTGAAGGAGTCCCTCGACTCGGTGAGCCTCCCGGACTCCGCGGACCTCTGGCCGAAGGAGCTCAGCGGCGGCATGAAGAAGCGCGTCGCCCTCGCCCGCGCCATCGCCATGCACCCGGAGGTCGTCTTCTACGACGAGCCGACCGAGGGCCTCGACCCGATCAACGTGACGCGCGTCGACCGGCTCATGCTGCGGCTCCGCGCCGAGAAGGGCATCACCTCGGTCATCGTCACGCACAACATGCAGAGCGCCTTCAAGATCAGCGACCGGCTGATCTTCCTGCACGACGGCCAGGTCGCGCTCACGGGCACGCCGGACGAGCTGCGGGCGCGCCGCGAAGACCCGCGGCTGCGCCACTTCGTGGAGGCCTCCCTGAAGCGGCTCCCGCGCCGCTCGCGCCCGCCGGGCACGCCGAGCGAGCCGCCGCCGGTCGGGGTGCCGTAGCCGCCCCGAGCCGCGAATCCGGGTGGCTGCCGAGCGAAGCCCACGCCGCGCCGTCGCCGTCGACCTCCTCCGCTCCGTCGAAGCCGCCCCGCTCCTCCGCGCGGGGCCGTCGCCGGCGACGTCGACGTCCTCCCGGCGGCGCGATCGGGGCGAGGAGGGTCGCGCTCAGCGGAGCGGGAGCGGCTCGGGGAGAGGCACGACCTCGGCGAGGCGCGGCGCGTTGCCCCCGTGGCGCGGCGGCGCGGGCAGGTCGTAGAGCTCGACCTTCCGCGCGGCGAAGTCGAGCACGACGAAGCCCGGCCCGTGCTCGCGGTGGAGCGTGCCCGCGTTGATGAAGACCAGCCCCGGGAAGGGCCGCACCATCCGCGCATGCGTGTGCCCGCCGACGACGAGGTCGACCTCCGGGTCGAGCCAGAGCGCCCGCAGCTCGTGGAGCGCCTGCAGCCCGTAGCCGCGGGTCTCCGGGCGGAGCTCGGCCATGTCGTTCTCGCCGACGCCGTGGCAGAGCAGGAGCGTGCCGGCGGCGGTGCGGAAGCGGCGCGTGCGCGGGAGCGACTCGAGCCAGGCCCAGGTGTTCGGGCGCACCTCGCGCGTCGCGTCCGGGAGCCCGCGCTGCTCGTTCGCGAGGAACCAGCGGTCGTGGTTGCCGGCGACGGTCTGCACGCCGTGGTTGCGGAGCAGCGTGCCGCAGCGATCCACGTTCCCCTGGCCGTCCACGATGTCGCCCACGCAGAGCGTCGCGTCGACGCGCCCCTCGTGCTCGAGGAAGTGGATGGCGGCCTCGAGGAGCACGTCCTCGCCGTGCACGTCCCCGATCGCCCCGACACGGCGCAGAACCCCGGTACCCACGCCGGCAACTTAGCCCGGATTCGTCCCCCGTCGACGCGCTCGCGCACATCCCTCGGGCCCGCGGCGGATTCTCGCTTCGCCGAGACGCGGCCTCGGCCGGCGGCGAAGTCACGTCGCGAGCCCGCCCCGCCCCCGAGACCTCGCCTCGGCGCGGAGCGCGGCGGCGGCCGGCGTCAGAAGGCCTTCGGGCCCTCGCCGCGATCGCGATCGAGCCAGGCGAGCAGGCCGAGCCCGAGCAGCACCCCGGGGAGGACGGCGAGGACCGCGACGAGGCGCCCCGGCGCCGGCCCGAAGCTCGCCCAGAGCCAGGCGCTGAGCAGGTTCACGGCTCCCGCGACGAAGCCGATCAGCGCCCCGAGGCCCTGCTGGCGCGCGATGAGCGCCCCGCTGAGGGCGCCGCCGAGGAGCGACGCGACGACCGGCCCGAGGCTCAGCCCGCACCCCCACTCGGGGAAGATGCCGACGACCCACATGGCCGACCAGACCAGCGCACAGAGCCCGGCGAAGACCCCCGCCGTGCGCCGCCTCGAGAAGCTCTCGCCGTAGATCCGCTCGAGCGGGTCCACCCGCCCCTCGCGGGCCTTCGCCCGGCTCCGGATCCGCGGCGAGAGGCTCTCCCAGAGCGCGTCCGCGCCGCGCGCGTCGATCAGCTCGAGCAAGAGCTCCCCCGGCAGCGTCTTCGCCTCCAGCTTCGCCTCGAGCTCGTCCTTCCCGCGCCCCGACTCGACCCAGAGCAGGAGCAGCACGTCCGGCTCGAGCATCACCTCGAGGCGCTCCGCCGGCACGCGCCGCAGCAGCTTCACCAGCGCCTTCGCCGTGCGCCGCGTCTTCTTCTCCGGCCCGCTCCCCATCGCCCCGCCAGCATGGGCCCCCGGGCCGCCCGGCGCCACGGTGCGCGTTCGACCGCCGCTCTCTCGACCGCCGCGCGTTCGACCGCCGCGCGTTCGACCGCCGCGCGTTCGACCGCCGCTCTCTCGACTGGCCCCCCTTTCGACCGCTCCCCCGTCGCCCTACCCTCGCCGCCATGGCTCCGCCCCCGACGCGCACGACGACCTTCGGCACCTGCCCGCTCTGCGAGGCCATGTGCGGCATCCGCATCGAGCTCGAGGAGGGGCGCGTCCAGGCCATCCGCGGCGACGACGCGGACCCCTTCAGCCAGGGCCACATCTGCCCCAAGGCGCCGGCCCTGAAGGAGCTCCACGAGGATCCGGACCGGCTGAAGCACCCGCTCCGCCGCGTCGGCGGTCGCTGGGAGCCGCTCCCCTGGGACGACGCCCTCGACCTCGCCGCCGAGGGCCTCCATCGCGTCCAGCGCGAGCACGGCCGCGACGCCATGGGCCTCTATCTCGGCAACCCGAACGCGCACAACCTCGGCGCCATGCTCTTCGGGCCGCTGATGCTGCGCGCCCTCCGCTCGAAGAACCGCTTCAGCGCCACCAGCGTCGACCAGCTCCCGCACATGTTCGCGAGCTGGCAGATGTTCGGGCACCAGCTCTTCTTCCCGGTGCCGGACCTCGACCGCACCGACTACTTCCTGATCCTCGGCGCGAACCCGCTCGCCTCGAACGGCTCGATCATGACCGCCCCGGACATGCGCCGGCGCCTGCGCGAGATCCGCGAGCGCGACGGCCAGGTGGTGGTCGTCGACCCGCGGCGCACGGAGACGGCGAAGGTCGCGAGCGAGCACCTCTTCATCCGGCCGGCGACCGACGCCTTCTTCCTGCTCGCGCTCGTCCGCGAGGTCTTCGCGCAGGGGCTCGTCGACCTCGGGCGCCTCGCCGATGACTGCGACCGGCTCGACGTGCTCGAGGCCGTCGCCCAGCCCTACACGGCGCGCCGGGCCGAGCGGGTCACGGGCATCCCGGCGGCGACCATCAAGCGCGTCGCCCGCGAGCTCGCCATGGCCGAGCGCGCCGCCGTCTACGGGCGGGTCGGCGCGTGCACGCAGGCCTTCGGTGGGCTGAACGCCTGGCTGATCCACGCGCTGAACCTGATCACCGGGCACTTCGATCGGCCGGGCGGGGTCATGTTCACGACGCCGGCCGTCGACGTCGTCTCCGCGGCCGGCGGCTTCGGCATCGGCCGCGGGAGCTTCGGCCGCTGGAAGAGCCGCGTACGCGGGCTGCCCGAGTTCGGCGGTGAGCTGCCGGCGAGCTGCATGGCCGAGGAGATGCTCGAGCCGGGCGAGGGGCAGATCCGCGGCATGATCACCATGGCCGGCAACCCGGTGCTCTCCGTGCCGAACGGCGCGCGCCTCGACGAGGCCTTCGCGTCGCTCGACTTCATGATCTCGATCGACCCCTACCTGAACGAGACCACGCGCCACGCGGACCTGATCCTGCCGCCCGTCTCGCCCCTCGAGCGCGACCACTACGACCTCGTCTTCCACGCCGTCGCCGTGCGGAACACGGCCAAGTTCGTGCCAGCGCCGCTCCCGAAGCCGGCCGGCGCGAAGGACGACGGCGAGATCCTCCTGGGGCTGCTGCGCCGGGTGGAGACGCTCCGCGGCGGGCCCCTCTCCCGGCGGGCGCTCGAGGCGCGGGCGCTCGAGGCGCTCGGTCAGCGCGGCCTGCTCGACCTCGGCCTGCGCACGGGGCCCTGGGGGAAGGGCATCGCCGGCTGGAAGCCCGCGGGGAGCGGCGAGAAGGGCAAGCTCTCGCTGAAGGTGCTGAAGGCGCACCCGCACGGGCTCGACCTCGGGCCGCTGATGCCGTCCATGCCCGAGCGCCTGCCGGCCCAGCACCCGCGCATCGATCTGGCGCCCCAGTGCTTCGTGGACGACCTGCCGCGCCTCGACGCGAGCGAGGGGAGCGAGACGAGCCTGCGCCTCATCGGCCGGCGCCACGTGCGCAGCAACAACAGCTGGATGCACAACGTGCCGCAGCTGATGAAGGGGCGCGATCGCTGCACGCTGATGATGCACGCGGCGGACGCGAAGAAGCGGGGCGTGAAGAGCGGCGACGTGGTCGTCGTGCGCTCGCGCGTCGGCGCGGTCGAGGTGGTCGTGGAGGTCGGGGACGAGATGATGGAGGGCGTCGTCAGCCTGCCGCACGGCTTCGGGCACCACCGGGCGGGGACGCGCATGGAGGTCGCCGAGGCGCATGCCGGGGTGAGCCTCAACGACCTGACGGACGACGGCTACGTGGACGAGCTCACGGGCACGGCGGCGATCAACGGCGTCCCCGTGGAGGTCGAGGCGCGCGCCGAGGCGGCGGAGTAGGCGGGGGGATCCCCCTGCCTTCGGTCAGGACGCGTTCCGCCGTCCGCTCTCCGGGCGCGGGCTCGACGTCGCGGCCCGGCCCGCGTCCGCGGACGAGCCCGGCGAAGCCGGGGGCACACCACGCTGCGACGATCGGCTTCGTGAAACGTGCGCGGGCGCGTTTCACGAAGAGCCCCTCGCTCCTCGCCAGACTCGCTTCACGCGAGGCCGAGCCGTCGCTCGCGCGGCGTGTCCGGGTTCCCACCGGCGGCGCCTTGACCTCCGGCGCGGCGGCGGGCACCACGAAGCTCGGTGGCTCGGGGGACCACCGGCTCCCCCATGTCCGCCTCTCCCTCGCGCGCCCGCCCGAGTGACCTCCCGCCCTCGCGGCAGCGCGGGCTCTCGCAGTACGCCCGGCTCCGCGTCGGGTCGAAGGCCGATGCGCTCCTGAGCGACCTCGTCGAGCTGGCCGGGCCGACCCCGCTCGGCGCCCCCTCGCTCGAGGCGCACCTCTTCCGCTCGCTCCGGAGGCGCCTCGGCGATCCGGCCGCCTGGCGGCGCCGCGGGGCCGAGTCGGCGACCTGGTTTCGCCCGGCCGCCACGGGCTACGGCGAGCAGCTCGCGCGCTTCCGCGCCATGTGGAGCCCGGGCGACGCGGAGATCCTCGAGCTCCACTTCGCGCGCCTGCTCGAGCCCGGCGAGGTGGCCTGGGTGATCGACGCGCCGGAGGCCCGCGTGCGCGAGACGCTCGAGGCCGCCCTCGAGGCCGGCGAGCGCCTCTTCGGCGCGGAGCCGCCGAGCGCCTCGGGCGACGTCCGCGGCGCGCTCCTCGAGGCCTTCGCCATGCGCGCGGCTGCCTCGCCGAGCGTGCCGCCGACGGGGCCCGCGCCCCTCGCCCCCGGCGCCTTGATCGCCGAACGCTACGAGCTCGAGGCGCGGCTGGGGAGCGGCGCCTACGCGGAGGTCTTCCGGGCGCGCGACCGGCTCGTGCCCGACCACGTGGTGGCGCTGAAGATCCTCGCGGCGCCCGTGCGCACGGAGGAGGGGCGCGCGCATGCGCTCCGGGAGATCCGCTGCCTCGCGGCCGTCTTCCACCCCTCGGTCGCGCAGCTCAAGGACCACGGCTGGCACGCGGACCGGCTCTGGATCGCCATGCCCTTCTACGAGGGCGAGACCCTCGAAGCCCGGCTCGCGCGGGGCCCGCTCACGCGCCGGGAGGCGCTGGCGATCTTCCGCCCCCTCGCGCTGGCGCTCGACGCGCTCCACGCGGTCGGCGTGCGACACCAGGACGTGAAGCCGGACAACGTGCTCCTCGCGCGGGTGCGCGGCGGCGGCGAAGCGGGCGAGCTGCTGCCCGTGCTGATCGACTTCGGCGTGGCCGTCGGCGAGAGCGAGACCTTCCTCGCCGGGACGCCCGAGTACTTCGCGCCGGAGATGGCCGCGCGGCTCCGGGACGAGCTGCCGGATCGACCCATCGACGCGAAGGCCGACGTCTTCTCGCTCGCCCTCTGCCTCCGGGACGCGCTCAGCCCGAGCTGCTTCCGCGCCGAGGAGGAGGCCCTCGAGGAGACCATCGCCCGGCGCGCCACGGAGGCGCCGCGCCTGCCGCCCGAGCCCGAGCTCCGCGACCTCCAGGCCCCGCTGGGCCGCTGGCTCGCGCTCGAGGCCGGGGCGCGCCCGACGGCGGCCGCGCTCGCCGAGGAGCTCGACGTGCTGCTCGAGCCCGAGCGGCGGCGGGCCCAGCGACGGCGCCGGCTGCGCTGGGGGCTGCGCGCGCTTTTCACCTTCCTGCTGGTCGGTGGCGCCATCGGCTACGGGCTCCACCGGCGCGCCGAGGCGCACCGGGCGGCGGCCGAGCGCGCCGAAGAGCAGGCCGCCGAACAGCGCAGCCAGGCGCGCCGAGCGCGGGCACGGGCCGAGCGCGTCGAGACCGCGCTCCACGACGAGTCCGAGCAGCGGCTGGCGCTCGAGGATCAGGTGCGGGCGCTGCGGGAGAGCGCGCTGAGCCGGGACGAGCTGGCGCGGCGCCTCGCGGAGGCCGAGGCCGAGCGCGACGAGCTCCAGGCGCGCGTCGTCCGCGAGCGCATGCGCCTTCAGCGGCAGCGCCGCGCCAACGAGGATCTGATGCAGGCCTACGCGCGCCTCCGCGACGACCTCGCCGCCGCGCGCGCCCGCGCGACGGCCGCGAGCCGGGCCGCCGGGGGCGCCCCGGGCGAGGCGCCGACCGAGGAGCCCGCGCCGCCGCCGCCCGCGCCCGCCGGACCCACCGAGTAGGGCGCTCGGGCGCCCGCGGTCGGCGCTCCGGCGAGCGCGCGCGAGCCGACCTCGCGCTCAGCCGTTGCGCGTCATGAGCAGGTGCGCGACGCCGGGCATGCGCCGGCCGACCTCGCGCGAGCCGACCTCGCGCTCAGCCGTTGCGCGTCATGAGCAGGTGCGCGACGCCGGGCATGTGCCGGCCGACGAAGCCGGCGAGCTTGCCGTGCCCGGTGAAGACGTGCTCCCGATCGCGCCGGTGGAGCGCGCCGACCATCGCCTTCGCCGCCTTCTCCGCGCTCCACATCAGCTTCGCCGGCCGCGGGTCCTTCCGAGACGGATCGTGGCGCCCCTCGTTGTCGACCTGCGCGATCTCGCTCTCGACGAAGCCCGGGTGGATCGTCGTGCAGCTCACGCCGCTGCCGTGGAGCTCGATGGAGAGGGTCTGCCCGATGCCGCGCACGGCGTACTTGCTCGCGACGTAGGCGCCGTTCTTCGGGAGCGGCAGCATGGCGGCGACGCTGCCGAGGAGCCCGATGCGCCCGCCCGTCTGGCGAAGATGCGGCAAGGCGAAGCGCACCGTCTGCGTGAGCCCGACCACGTTCACGTCGAGCTGCCGGCGCCAGTCCTCGGCCGTGAGCTCCTCGATCTTCCCGACCACGCCGAAGCCCGCGTTCGCCACGCAGACGTCCATGCGCCCGAGCACGCTCGCGACCTGGTCCGCCGCCTCCCGCACCGCCGCCTCGTCGCGCACGTCGCAGGGCACGGCGAGCCCGCGCCCGCCGATGGCCGAGACCTCGCGCGCGACCTCCTGCAGCCGCGCCTCGCGCCGGCCGGAGACCGCCACGTGTGCCCCCTCGCGCGCCAGCTCGAGCGCCAGCGCCTTGCCGATGCCGCTCCCGCCGCCGGTGATCCACGCGACCTGTCCCTCGAAGCGCTTCGCCATGCGCCGCACCATGCCCGCGATCCGGCGCCGCGACAACGAGCGGCCCCGCGTCCCTATGGGCCGGCCTCCGACCGCCGACCTCGCGCCCCGTTCTCCCCGCGCTCTTCGACCTCCGCCACTTCGCCCTCCTCGCCCGGGTCGACGCGGACGCGCGGCATGGGGGAACGGGGAACGAGCTCGAGGGCGTCCTCGATGGCGGCGCAGGTCGCGCGCGCCGTGGCGCCGTCCACGAAATCCGTGAGCAGGACCGGGTCGAGGCTCCCGGCTCGGATGGCGACCACCAGCTGCGCGCCCGAGCGGCGGGCCCGGCGCGCGGCGCCCCCGAGGAGCCCCTCGGCCTCGGCGCTGCCCACGTCGAGGACGCGCACGTAGGCGACCTCCTCGCAGGGGAGCTCGACACGAACGGCGCCGCCCCGGCGCACGCGGAGCAGGCCCCGCTCGATCTCGACGTGGTCGGGGCGCAGGGCGCGGCGCACACGGAAGACGGAAGCGACGAGCAGCGGCGAGCCGAAGATGAGCCCCTGGACGAGGGGGCCCCACTTCTCGAGGACGACGGAGAACACGAGGAGCGTCGCGATGAGCGCGCCGCCGACGGCCGCGAGGATCGTCGAACGGAGGCGCGGACGGACCTCGATGCGCCGCCGGTCCCGGGCGGCCTGCCGGTAGGTGGAGGCGCCCCGTTCGCGCGTGACGCGGAGGGCGTGGGAGGACGCGTCCACGTCGGGCGCCCAGTGGCCCCCCTCGCGGAGCCCTCGGACCAGCGCCGGCCAGCGCGCCTCGGCCTCCTCCGCGCCGAGCTCGCGCCGGAGCCACCAGGCGAGCTCCGAGCGCGTGGTCTCCTTCTTCAAGCCCCACGCGAGCGCGCGGAGGACGAGGTCGTCGGTCGCCGACACGGCTCCAGGCTGCGGGCCTGGGGAGCGCGGGTCCAGCCCGGAGACCCGGGGAGCGGGGCGAGCGCGACCGCACCGGCGGGCCATGGGCGCCTGCCGAGCGTCGGGCCCCGCGAGACGTAGCGGTGGGCGCCGCCGCGCGACCAAGCGCGCGATGGAGCGTGACGTGAACGATTTCGCCGAAGCCACCCGGGTCGAGAAGATCGCCGACGATCGCTGGGGCGCCTCGATCCCCGAAGGATGGGAGCAGGGGCGCGGCGCCTTCGGGGGCCTCGTCGTCGGCACGCTGATCCGGGCGCTCGAGAAGCTCGAGGAGCCCGAGCGTCCGCTGCGCGCGTTGAGCGCGGAGATCCCGAGCCCGGTGCTCCCGGGCCACGCCGAGATCCGCCTGACGACGCTGCGCCGCGGCTCCGGGCTGAGCAGCCACGAGGCGCACCTCGTCCAGAAGGACGACGCGGGCGAGGAAGCGATCGTCGCCCGCGCGAGCGGCGTCTTCGGGAAGGCCCGCGACGTGGACCTCGGCTGGCAGCCGGAGCCCCCCGCGCTCCCGGACTGGCGCGAGGCGAACGTCCTCGAAGGCCGCGCGCTGCCGCCGCCCTTCGCGCGGCACTACCGCTTCCGACCGACCGGGCCCGCCCCCTTCGCCGGCGGCGCCGAGGCGGTCGTCGAGGGCTGGGTCGAGCTCGCGCGGCCCGCGGAGCGGATCGGCGCGCCGGAGCTGGCGGGCCTGATCGACGCCTACTGGCCGAGCTTCTTCGCGCGGAGCCGCGCGCCCCGGCCGGCCGCGACCGTCGCCTTCATGCTGCACCTCACGCCCGCCGCCGCGCGCCTCGACCCGAGCGAGCCGCTCTTCTTCCGCTCGCGGGGGCATCAGGTCGCCGAGGGCTACCTCTTCGAGCGCCGCGAGCTCTGGTCGCCGCGGGGCGAGCTCGTCGCGCTGAACCCGCAGACCTTCTGCATCATCCGCTGAGCGGCGCGGTCTACGTCGAGCTCGGGGCACGGAGAGCTCCGCCCGATGGATTCGCCCCCCCGCCCGCGTCACAGCCGATATGCTCCCGCGCATGAGCGCGAAGCTCCCGACCCTCGCGGGGACGATGACCCCCTTCCCGTACTCGATCCCGCCCGGCGCCACGCTCCACGAGGCGCGCAAGACGATGCAGGAGCACGGCATCCACCACCTGCCGGTGCAGCGGGGAGACGCCATCCTCGGCATGGTCGCCACCGAGGACCTGCTCGCGGCCGAGGCGCGGGGCGACGACTTCGGGAGCACCTCGGTCGCGCAGGTCTACGTGAGCGATCCCTACGTGGTCGACCTGCACGCGCCGCTCGTCGGCGTGGTGCGCGAGATCGGCCGGCGCCGCATCGACTCGGCCGTGGTCACGCGCGAGGGCAAGCTCGCCGGCATCGTCACGACGACGGATATCTGCGAGGCCTTCGCGGACTTCCTCCAGGAGGTCGCCCAGCCGCCGCCCCCGGGAGGCTCGGCCGCCTGAGCGCCGCGCCGCCCGGACGGAGGACGAGGGCCTCGACTGGGCCCGCGCGCCATCGCGCCGTCCCCGACGCCACCCGGCCGCCCCATCCTGGCTCCCCCGCGAGCCAGCGAGCCGGAGCGCGACCCGCCGCCGAGAAGAGGAGCCCGCACGCCGTGAAGCCCGGAACGCACAGCCGCACCGCCGCCATGGTCGCCGCCCTCCGTGCGCGCTCGACCGCCGCCGCCGCGCCCCTCTGCCGCGACGAGTGGGCCGCCGCGCTCGCCGGCGAAGAGGGCGAGGGGCTCGCCGAGAGGATGCTCGCCGCCAACCCGCACCTCGGCCTCTGGGTCGCCGCCCGGAGCGCCTGGCTCGACCGCGCGGTCGCGCGGGCGACCGAGGCCCAGGTCGTGATCCTCGGCGCCGGCTTCGACACGCGCGCCGCCCGCCTCGCGCGATCGGGCCGGCGCTTCTTCGAGGTCGACGCGCCCGCCTCGGCCGCCGAGAAGCGCCGCCGGCTGGCCGCCCTCGAGGGCTACCCGGCGGACGCGGCCACGCAGGTCGAGTGCGACTTCGAGCAGGACGACTTCGTGGAGCGGCTCGCCGCCGCTGGCTTCGATCGCGGCGCGCCGGCCTGCGTCATCTGGGAGGGCGTCAGCTACTACCTCCCCGAGGCCGCCGTGCGGGCCACGCTCCGCCGCGTCGCCGAGGGGCTGCACCCGGAGAGCCGCGTCCACTTCGACTTCGTCGGCACGCGCTTCGTCCGGGGCCAGACCGAAGCCGCCGAGGACGCGGCGATGCGGGGCCTGGTCGCGGACCTGGGTGAGCCCATGGTCTGGGGAGTGAACGACCCGCTCCCGCTCCTCTACGACGTCGGCTTCCGCCGCGTCTTCGTCGATGGCTTCGACGAGATCGTCCTCGCGCTCACCGGCACCTACGAGCGCGAACGCGCCTTCCGCTTCCAGTACGTGGCCGAGGCGAGCGTCGCCGCGGAGCTGAGATGAGCCCCTTCGAGCTCACGCTCGGTGACCGGGCCGTCAGCGCGCGGCGCCACCCGGGGGCGGCGCCGACGCTCGTCTTCTGCCACGGCGCCGGGGGCAACGAGCGCTCCTTCGACGAGCTGCTGGCCGAGCTGCCGACCTCGCGCGCCTTCCTCGTGCCCTCGCTCCCCGGGCGGCTGGGGAGCGAGGGACCGCCGCTCGGATCCGTCGCGGAGATGGCGCGCTTCGTCCTCGCCGCGGCCGCGGCGGCCGGCGTGGAGGCGCCGCTCTTCGTCGGGCACTCGCTCGGTGGCGCCGTCGCCCTCGAGGCGGCGCTCCAGGCGCCCGAGCGCGTCGCGGGGCTGGCGCTCTTCGCGACGGGCGCGCGCCTCCGGGTGCACCCGACGATCCTCGAGGCCCACGCGCACGCGGCCGAGCGCGGCGAGCGCGTGCCGCTCACGCTGGCGTGGCGCGCGGACACGGACGCGGGCCTCGTCGCGCGCTGCGAGGCTCGGCGCGCCGAGACGCCGCCGGAGACGACCCTGGCCGACTGGCGGGCGGCCGACGGCTTCGACCGGATGGACGCGCTGGCCGAGGTGCGCGCTCCGGCGCTGCTCGTCGGCGGCGAGGAGGACGCGCTCACCCCGCCGAAGTACATGCAGTACCTCGACCGGCACCTCGCGGAGAGCGAGCTCCACCTCCTGCCGCGGGCCGGGCACATGCTGCCCCACGAGCGCGCGGCCGAGGTCGCGGAGCTCCTCGAGCGCTTCGCGAGCGGCCTGCCGAAGCCGGGCTGATACGAGCGCGGCCGCGTACGCCTACGCCTTCGTGCACGTCCTCGTGCTCGTGCTCGTGCTCGTGCTCGTGCTCGAACGGAGACGAGGACGAGCGGTGCGCGAAGCGGGGGCGGGGCGGGGCGGAGGCGAGGGGAGCTCGGCGCGCGCGAGGATGGCTCGTCTGACTCTTTCTTCCCGCGGGCACGGGGTGTGGGCTCTTCTGCCCCTTTCTTTCGGTCAGGGTCTCGGCGCGTGCGGGGTCGGCTCGTCTGACTCTTTCATCCCGCGGGCACGGGCATGGGCACGGGCACGGGCACGGGTTCTCAGCGCGGGCACGGGTTTTCAGCGCAGGAACGAGATGACCCGCTCGATCGCTTGCTCGGTCTCCGGCAGGGCGGCGTCGTTCAGCCAGCCGTGGGGCATGCGCTCGACCAGCTCGAGGTCCGTCGGGAGGCCGCGCGCGTTCCGGCGCGCGTAGAGGCGCTCCGCCTGCGCGACCGGGACCAGCCGGTCGGCCGTGCCGTGCATCACGAGGAGCGGCGCCGGGTGGTGCGCGAAGGCCGCCGGGGAGCGCTCGCGCCAGGCGCGGCGATCGTTCGTCTCGAGCACGAGGCGGAGCAGGAGCCCGGCGCGGCGACCGCCCATGCGATCGAACTCGGTCGCGCCGTAGATGCTGACGAGCCGGTGGTAGGGCGCCTCCGTGCGGCCGGCGTGCAGCAGCATGAGCGCGGCGCCCGCGGAGAAGCCCGCCATCGAGATGCGCTCCGGGTCGCAGCCGAAGGCTTCGCAGCGCGAGCGCCAGAAGGTGGCGGCCGTGTCGACGTCGGCGACCTGCGCGGCGAGCGCGCCGCCGCGGAAGAGCAGCCGGTAGTCGATGGCGCAGCTCGCGAAGCCCGCGTCCGCGAGGCGCGTGGCGAGGAGGCGCACCGGCTTCATGCGACGCGAGCCGAGGACGAAGCCGCCGCCGTGCACGAGGATCACCGAGGGATGCGGCCCGGGGCCGTCCGGCAGGTAGACGTCATAGAGGGGCGCGACGCCGCGCCGCCGCGAGACCGCGTAGGCCTCCGTCGCCACGGGCTCGCGGGCCTCGAAGCGGCTCGGCAGGGCGAGCGACCAGAGCGCGTGCGCGAGCCCACCGACGCGCGGCCCCTCGGAAGCGGAGTCCATCCGACGAGCATAGCGTCCCCTCGCTTCGCTCGGGGAGGGCCTCGCTTCGCTCGGCCGGGGGTCGGGGTCTCGTCGCCGAAGGCGACGCCCGGCCTCCGGCCGGGGGGATCGGGGAACTGGGCCCACGTCGGCACGCGCGTCGGCTCCGAGCCTCCGTGAGCGATCGTCCTCGTCCTCGTCCTCGTGCACGTGCACGTGCTCGACCGTGCGCCACGCGCGCATCGTCCGCGCGCGCTCCGATGTCCGCACTCCGCCGGCAGCTCCGACACCTGCGCGAACGAGGCGAAGCATCGCCCTCACGACCCCCAGTCCCCAGCCCCCTGTCCCCACGGCCCACCGCCGGTCGTCGCTCCAAAGGCGACGAGACCTCGACCCCGCCGAGCGAAGCGAGGATCGCCTCAGAGCTGGTCGATCACGGCGGCCATCGCGTCGAGCTGCGCGCGTCCGAGCAGCTTGCAGCGCGCCGGCGACCAGCCGTGCAGCGGGTCCGGGTCGTTCGCGTCGTCCTTGAACGGCTGCTCGAGCGTCATGGCCAGCGCGCCGAACGCCCCGGCGACCTGGTTGGTGCACATGCGCATGTTCGCCTTGCCCGGCGCCGCCCGCGGGTAGCCGTGCTCGGTCTGGAAGCTCGGGCACGCCTTCGCGAGCGCCGCGCAGTAGGCGTCGCGCGCCGGCAGCACGTGCCGCGGAAGCTCCGCGACCCCGTCGGGCCCGGCGATGAAGTTGTAGGGCAGCGCCTCGTCGCCGTGCACGTCGAGGCAGAGGGCCACCTTCGTCTCGCCCATGCGCTCCAGCACGCGGAGCACCTCGGGGCTGTGCTCCATCGAGGGCTCGGCCCAGGCGCGGTTCAGGTTCATGCCGCAGGCGTTCGTCCGGAGGTGCCCGCGGACGCTCCCGTCCGGGTTCATGTTCGGCACCACGTGGAAGACCGCCTTCTTCCGCAGCGCGCGGGCGAGGGCGTCGGCCGGATCGAGGAGCCGCTCCAGCAGCCCCTCGACGAGCCACTCCGCCATGGACTCGCCCGGGTGCTGGCGCGCGAGGATCCAGAAGGGCCGCTTGCCCTCCGCGGGCTCGCCCACCGTGAGCATGTCGAGCGGCCGCCCGTCCAGCGTCTCGCCGAGCACCTCCAGCCGCACCCCCTCGGCCCCCTGCGAGCGACCGATCAGCCGCTGGTGCCGCTCGAGCGAGTAGGGCGCGAAGTAGGCGTACCAGACCGCGTCCGCCGTGACCTGGTGCGTCACGCGGAGCTCGCCGTCCTCGTAGCGCGTCGGCACGCGGAACCAGTGCTCACGATCGTAGGACGCGCAGGCCTGGTAGCCGGGCCAGCCGCCCTCGTAGCTCGCGCCCTTCGCGTTGGTGATGCGCCAGGCGAGCCGCCGCCCGCGCGCGCCCGTGACGCGGAAGTGGAACCACTGGTAGTGCTCGGCGCCCTCGTCGGGGCGGATGGCGAGCTGGAGGTCTTCCGGGTTCTGCTCGAGGACCTCGATGTTCCCGGAGTCGAAGCGATCCGTGACGTGCACCACGGCGCATCTCTACGGGCGACGCGGCGCCGCGTCCAGCCTTCCGCGCGCAGCCGGCGCTCCGGCGCGCGGAACGGTGGCCTCAGTCGCAGGTGGAGACGTCGACGGCGCCGTTGATCGCCGCGAGAAGCCGGCGGAAGAAGGGCGCGTAGCTCGGCGCGCAGATGGAGCCGAGGACCGCCTGCGAGCCGAGCAGATCGAGCTCCTGGGCGGTCTCCACGTAGCGCACGCCCGGCGAAGCGCGCGTCAGCGTCACGCCCCCTTCGACCCGCTCGCAGGCCGTCGACGGCCCCAGGGTCATCGGATCGATCGCCAGCTCCATGGCGTCGTCCTCGAGGATCGCGTCCCAGGCGGCCGTCTGGAGATCGACGGGCACCCCGACGAGCGGCGCGAAGACGACCCGGCCGGCGGCCCCGGGGCGCAGATCGCGGAGCCCGTCCACGTAGCGGCTGATCGGGTGCAGCGCCCCCTCGGCGTCGTGGTACTCGACGCAGCGCGAGTTCAGGTCGCCCGGGAAGGGCCCGCCCATGGTCTGGAAGAGCGCCGGGTTCGCGGCGGAGCAGTCCTCCTCGTCGCTCACGATGAGTACGACCAGCACACTGTCCGGGCGGAGGAAGCCGGCGTTCACGCCGTCCGCGTGGCCGACCGTGCCGCCGTGGAACTCGAGCGCCGAGGTCGAGGGCGTGATGGCCTTGAGCATGGCCTCGAGCTGCTGCTCGAAGCCGCAGCCGTTCGTGCCGAGCGTGGCCTTGCAGGCGAAGTCGCGGCGGAACCGGGAGAGGCCGGCGGTCTCGTACTCGAGGAAGGCCGGGAGCGCGTCGGGGCAGGTCGCGTCGCTCGAGCGCACCGTGGTCGTGAGCACGCCGTCGCCGCCGAAGTCCGAGTCGGGGCAGGTCGGGACGACGAAGCCGCCCGTGCCCATGTCGGAGCTGACGACGCCGACGTGCAGGTCGTCGATGGGCGGGAACTCGACGGCGCCGCCGGGCATGGGCTGGCCCGTCGCAAGCGCGCGGACGAGGTCCGGGAAGGCCGCGACGAGCTCCTCCTGCTCCTCGCTCATGCTGACCGAGTCGTCGACGACGAGGAGGAGGTCGACGGCGTCCGAGCCGGGCACGCAGGCGTCGACCTCCGCGTCCGGGCCCGCGTCGGTCGCGGCGTCCTCGCCGGCGTCTGCGCCGCCATCCACGGCGGCGTCGTCGGAGGCGTCCATCGCCGCGTCGGCGAGGTCCTCCGGGTCGGCGCGGCAGTAGCCGTCGGAGTGGCAGAACCAGCCGCTCGGGCAGGCGCCGTCGGGGCAGGTGAAGACGCCCTCCTCCGGGTCCGGGCACCCGGCGAGGAGCACGAGCAGGATCGCCGCGCGGCGCATCAGAACCGCCCCTCGAGGCCGAGGCCCCCGGGCGCCGGCACGAGGCCGAGCGCGACGGCGGCGGGGTCGTCCTCGTCGCCGCGGACCCACCAGACCACGCCGGCCGCGAGCGCGGCCGCGCCGAGGCCGAGCGTGACGAGGCCGGCAACGCGACGGCGGTCGGCCGCGCCGGCGTCGTCCGAGACGTCGGACCAGGGTGTGCCGGGCGCGGCGTCGTTCACCGCGCTGGCGCTGCTCGCGGCGAGGCCGAGGGCGAGGCCACCGCCGACCAGGGCCGCGCCGCCGGTGGCGAGGAGGGCGATGGGGCCGGCGCGAGAGGGCCCATCCGAGGGAGGCGCGTCGGCGGTCGCCGGCGCCGCGGCCGGGGCGTCGTCGTCGTCCTCCTGCGCCTGCGCCTCGAGGGCGGCGGCGCGGGCGACCTGCTCGCGGAGCCGTTCGATGCGGGCGGCGACGGCGGCGCGGTTCTCGACGTCCGGCAGCGCCTCCAGGTAGGCCTCGAAGGCCTCGATGGCGCGCGGCAGGTCGCCGAGGAGCTGCGCCGTGTGGCCGATGTTGAAGAGGAGGCCCGGCCGGTCGCTGAGCTCCCAGGCGCGCTCGAAGTGCCCGAGCGCCTCCTCGTAGCGGCCGCCCTCGAAGGCGGCGCGCCCGGCGAGGAAGAGCCCGCGGGCCTCCTCGTCGAGGCGCGCGCTCTCGTCCTGCGCGCCGATCGTGATGTCGTCGTCGGCCGGCGCCTGCGCTGCCGCGACCGAGCCGGCCGGCGACGCTCCCAGCACCCCCCAGCCCAGCACCCCCCAGCCCAGTGGCCCCCAACCCAGCGCGCCGAGCAGCGCGAGCCGCCTCATCGTCATCCACCCCATCATCTCGTCTCCCGCCGACGCATCCTGGCACAAACCGGCCGAGTCGCAGAAGCGCGGTGCAGGCGCCGTTCCATGCGCGAACGGGGCTCGGGGACGAGAGGCGCGGGCGGCGGGGGCGAACGAGGCGGCCTCCCCGACCAGCGGCTCTCCGACGGGGTCGCCCGCCGGGCGGACGGCGCCCTCAGTAGATCGGCGGGGCCGGGAGGCGCCGGCGGGGGGCGCGGACGCGCTCGGTGGCCTTCGCGAGAGCGGCCCGGCCGCCGGTCTCGATGACCTCGCCGTGCGCCATGACGAGGCGGTCGAAGTCCTCCTCGAGGAGGCGCTCGATGCTGGCCCCGTGGGCCGCGCGATCCTTCGTCACGAGGCGGAGGAGCCGGCTCTGCCCGCAGCGCCCGAGCGTGCCGGCGACCACGCGGAAGACGAACCAGCTCATCAGCCCCTGCGCCTCGAGGATGTGGAAGACGAGGTCGGTGACGACGAGCGAGCGGCTCGGCCGGTGGAGGAGGACCACCTCGTTCAGCTTCGGCACGCCCTCGATGGCTACCGGGTCGAGCCCCGGCAAGAGCGGCGCCCCGGCCTCGAGCTCCCCGTCGAAGGCGATGTCGGGGCGCTTGGCGGCCAAGCCCGGCGCCCCGAGGAGCGTCGCCTCCGGGTAGCGCTCCCGGGCCCGCGGCAGGTGCAGGTGGTGGAACTGGTTCGGCCCCACCAGATGCGTGACCGGGCCGAGCGCGTCGAGCTCGGCGGCGAGCGCGTCGTCGATGCGGATCGGCGACCAGAGCACGAGGCCGTCGCCCGCGCGCAGGACGGTCATGCGGAGCGGGAAGACCACGCCGCCCGGCATGCGGAGCGTGTCGCGGGCCTCCCAGAGGTCGTCGGCGAGGCGGTTCAAGCGGGGCATCGGGCGTCTCCTTCCAGGCCGCGCGGCGCTGCGCCGGCCCGTCGGATTTAGTCAAGCACCATTGACCAATCTGGTCAAGCACGCTTGACCATGTGCTACGATGGGCTCGTGGATCCCTCCTTCCCCGAGGAGCTCGAGGCGGCGAAGCGCGCGAGCACGGCCCAGCTCCTCTTCAAGTGCGCGCGCCTGGTGAACGAGCGCGCGCTGGCGACCCTCCCCCTCGACGCGGGGACGCCGCGGCCGCGCCCGGCGCACATGGCGCTCTTCCCGCACATCGACCTCGAGGGCACGCGTCCGAGCGAGCTCGCGCGGCGGGTCGGCGTGAGCAAGCAGGCCGTCGGGCAGCTGGTCGACGAGCTCGAGGCAATGGGCGTGGTCGAGCGGCGCCCGGATCCGGACGACGGGCGCGCCAAGCGGGTGGCCTTCACGGACGCGGGGCTCCGATCGATCCTGGACGGGCTCGCGCACCTCCGCCGCGTGGAGGCGGAGCTGGCGGAGGCGATCGGGGAGGACGCGATGGGCGCGCTCCGCGAGGGCCTGCTCGCGCTGCACGATCACCTGGTCGAGGAGTGAGGCGCCCGAGCGCGTATCGCGTGGGCGACCCGAGGGCGGCCCCCGCGCCGTCCCGGGGAGCGGCGACGAGGGGATGCCGGGGGTGAGGGAGGCGAGCGGCGCCGGGCTCGTTGCCGCGAGAGGCTGACCCCAGGCTCGAGCGCATGACGGCGTTCGACGAGGCGATGGCGTGGCGGGAGGAGCGAGCGGAGGACCGGCAGGGAGGCTGGGAGGCGCGCTTCGACGAGGCCTGGTACCAGGGTCGCGGCGCCTACGGCGGCGTGGTGGCGGCGCTCTTCACGCGCGCCTTCGAGCGGGTGGTGCGCGCCGGGCGTCAGCCGCGGACCCTGACCGTCCACTTCTGCGCGCCGGCCACCGGGAGCGCGCGCCTGAGCGCCCGGGCGGAGCGCGAGGGGAGCTACGTCTCGCACCTGAGCGGGCGCCTCGAGCAGCGGGGGAAGACGGTCGCCATGGCGCTCGGCACCTGGGGGCGGGATCGGACCGGGGGGCCGGCGCTCGGGGAGAGCTCGCGGCCGGACGCGCCGCCGCCCGAGGACGTGCCGGTGCTGCCCTGGCTCCCCGGCTGGCCGACCTTCGCCCAGCGCTTCGAGTTCCGCCCCTGCCTCGGCCAGGCGCCCATGAGCGGCGCGAGCGAGGCGCGCCTCGGAGGCTGGATCCGGGGCGCCGAGCCGCAGCGCGCCGACGCCGCCTGGGTGGCGGCGCTCCTCGACGCCTGGCCCCCGAGCGCCCTCTGCCTGCTCTCGAAGCCGCGCCCCGCGGCGAGCATCGACCTGAGCTACCACTTCTTCCAGCCCTTCCCCCTGGACGTCCCGGACGACGCCTTCTTCCTCTACGACGCCCGAAGCACCGTCGTGCAGGCGGGCTACGCCGAGGAGCGCGCAACTCTCTGGGACGCGGAGGGCCGGCTGGTGGCTCGCGTGCGCCAGAACGTCGCCATCATCTAGTACCGATCCGGCGCCACGCGCGCACGAGCGGAGAGGCGAAGGCGGGCGGCGCCGTGTAGGATGCGCGCATGACTCTCGGCACTTGGTGCCACTTTCGGATCGGCGCGCTCGCACCGATGCTCGCGCTGCTCGTGCTCGGCTGCGGGGACGACGACGGTGCGCGCGACGCGGGCCTCGCCGACGCGGCGGTCGACGCCTCCCCCGACGCGGCCGCCGACGCCGGCCCGACCGTGGCGACCTCCGTCTTCGACCCGGCCGCGGACCTGACCGTCCCGGCCGCCTTCTACGACCTCCCCTTCCCCCTCGACACGCGCCTCCGGGACGGGCGCCCGGACCTGCGCGGCTGGCCCCACGCCCCCGAGAGCGAGGCCGCGCCGGCCATCCGCGACCTCGCCGCAGACCGGCGCGGCTTCGGCGCGCTCGGCGCGGTCTACTTCCGCTTCGACGCCCCGACCGGCATCGACCTCCGCGACGCCCGCGCGCCGACTCCCGCCGACCCGCTCCTCCTCGTCGACGTCGACCCGGCCTCCCCGGAGCGTGGCCGCCTCTACCCCCTCGTCGCCGGCGACATCCCCCCGGACGCCTACGCCCCGCCCCACCTCCTCGCCCTCGCCCCGCTCCCCGGCGTCGTCCTCCCGCCTGGCCGCGCCCACGCCTTCGTCGTCCGCCGCGGCGCCGCCGACCTCGCCCCCGCGCCCGCCTTCGAGGCCCTGGGGGCCGGCCCCCTCGCCGACACCTACGCCCCGCTCTGGGAGACGCTCGCGACGCTCGGCGTGCCCCGCGAGGACGTCGTCGTCGCCTCCATCGTCACCGCCCACGACGTCGTCGCCGAGACCGCCGCCCTGGCCGATCGGGTGGCCGCCGAACGGGTGGCCGCCGGCCATGCCCCCGAGCTCCAGGGCCTCGCCCTCGACCCCGACGACGGCGCCGCGCACGCCCGCTTCTGCGAGCTCCACGCGACCCTCGAGGTGCCCCGCTTCCAGCGCGGCGAGCCCCCCTACGACACGGGCGGCCTCTTCGCCTTCGACGCCGAGGGCGCGCCGATCCCCCAGACCACGGACTCCATCCCCGTCGTGCTCACGGTCCCGCGCGCGCCCATGCCGGAGGGGGGCTTCCCGCTCGCCCTCTACGTGCACGGCTCCGGCGGGCTGAGCGGCCAGGTGGTCGACCGCGGCCCGGTGAGCGACCGGGGCGGCGAGCGGGCCAAGGGCCTCGGCCCGGCGCACGAGCTGGCCCTCTCCGGCATCGCCGCCGCCGGGAGCGCCATGCCCGTGAACCCGGAGCGCCTCCCGGGCGCCGACGACCGCGCCTACCTGAACTTCGAGAACCTCCCCGCCTACCGCGACACCTTCCGCCAGGGCGTGCTCGAGCTGCGCCTGCTCCTCGACGCCATCGAGCGCCTCGCCCTCGACCCGGAGGCGCTCGAAGGCTGCGCCGGGCCGACGCTCCCCGAGGGCACGAGCGCCTTCACCTTCCGGCCGCGCGTCGGCATGGGCCAGTCCATGGGCGCGCAGTACATCGTGCTCTTCGCGGCCATCGACCCGCGCATCGAGGCGCTCGCGCCGACCGGGAGCGGTGGCTACTTCGCGCTCCTCTCGGAGGCGCTCGGGCTCGCTCCGGTGGTCGGCTCGCTCCTCGGCACGCGCCGCCGGCCGGGGCTGCTCCACCCGGGGCTCCAGCTCACGCAGCTCGCCTGGGAGCCCGCCGAGCCCTTCGTCTCCATGCCGCGCCTGACGACGCGCCCGCTGCCCGGGCACCCGCGCCGGCCCCTCTACGCGCCGCTCGGCGAGAACGACTCCTTCTTCCCCGAGCCGGTCTTCGATGCGGCGGCCGTGGCCTACGGCGCGCAGCAGGTCGGCGAGGAGGTCTGGCCCGAGACGCAGCGCTGGCTCGCGGCGGCCGGCCTCGGGGGCGTCGCCTCGTACCCCGTGCGCGCCAACCGCGCGGGCGTCAGCTCGGCGGTCGCCCAGTTCGAGCCCGATGGGCTGGTCGACGCGCACCACGTCTTCATGCAACGCCCCGAGGTGCGCCGGCAGTGGCGCTGCTTCTTCGAGACGCACCTCGCCGGCGACGCGACGCTCGTCGCGCCCGTCCCCGACGCGGACCTCGCCTGCGAGTGAGCCGCGCGGGAGGCGAACACGGGAGGCGAACACGGGACGCGAACACGGGACGCGAACACGGGACGCGAACACGGGACGCGAACACGGGACGCGAACACGGGACACGAACACGGGGCGCGCACGCGGGAGGCGGCCGCGGCCCGCCATTGCTCCCGAGGCGCCCTTGGGAAAGAGTTCGTTCATGGGAGAGAGTGCGCCGATGGCAGGGACGCTCGGCATCTTCGTCGGCGGCGGGTCGCGGCGCATGGGCTGGCCGAAGGGGCTCCTCGTCGCCCCCGAGGGCGGCACGCTCCTCGATCGCGCCCTCCGCCTCGCCGCCGAGCTCGAGCGCAGGCCGGTCCTCGTCGGGGACGCGACGCCCTACGCGTCCGTCGCCCGGGACGTGCCCCGCCTCGAGGACGACCCGCCGGGCATCGGCCCCCTCGGCGGCCTCCGCGCGCTCCGGCGCCACGCCCTCGCGCACGACGGCGGCGCGCCCTTCCTCGCCCTCGCCGTCGACATGCCCCACGTACCCGCCTCCTTCCTGCGCGCGCTCCTGGAGGCGCCGGCCGACGCGCCCATCGTCGCCCCCCGCCGGGACGATCATTGGGAGCCGCTCCTCGCCCGCTACGGCGCCATCGACGACGCCCTCGAAGCCCACCTCGCCGCCGGCCGCCGCGACCTCCAGGGCCTCCTCGACCGCGCCGGCGCCCTCGCCCTCCCGCTCCCCGATCCGCGCTGGGCCCACGACTGGGACACGCGCGGCGAGGTCCTCGCCGACGGCATGCCCGAGCCCCCCCGCTGAGGACCCCGGCCGGGCCTGGGCCCTCGCCAGCCCCGGCCCGCGCGACCCCACACCCACCGCACCGCCATCCCCGAAGCCCCGCGCCTGCATCGAACGCCGGCGAGCCGCGCCCGAAGACGCCCCGTGAAGAACCCGCTGCCCCACCGCCCCCTGGTCGAGCTCCGCCTGCCGCGCGAGGTGCGCGCCGGCGACGAGCTCCAGGCCGAGATCCGCCTGAAGGCCAAGCGCCCCGTCCGCGTCGCCTCGGTCTTCTTCACCCTCCGCGGCCAGGAGCGCTCGGGCCCGGCCACCTACCCCTTCCTCCGCCTCCAGGCCGAGCTCCTCACGCCCGAGGTCCTCCCCTCCGGCGAGACGCGCCTTCGCTGCCGCGCGACGATCCCGGCCGACGCGCCGCCTCGCTACGAGGGCTCGCCCCACTACCAGGTCGAGTACCTCGCCGACATCCACGTCGACGTCCCCTGGTGGCCCGATCGGCGCGTCAGCTACGTCGTGCCCGTTCGCCCGCGTGACGAGCCCCTGCCCGACGAGGAGCCCTACCACTTCAGCACCCGCCCGGCCGGCCCGCTCCCGGGGAAGATGCACCTCGAGGGCATCGTCGACCGGCGCGTGCTCCTCCCCGGCGGGACCATCAGCGGGCGCGTCGCCCTCTCGAACATCGCGGCCATCCGCTACCGCGAGCTGACCCTCGACCTGATCGGCGAGGAGACGATGCACGGCCTCCGGCGCGAGGGGAAGCGCTACAGCCTCCGCCTCCCGCTCCCGACGGCGGACGGCGATCCGATCGACTTCCGCATGCGCGTCCCCGACGTGGCGCCGACCTTCCAGGGCCACCACGGGCGCCTCGACTGGAAGCTCGTGCTGACCGCGGTGGGCCGGGGCGGCGAGATGCGCGTGCCGATCCCCGTGCGCATCGCGGTGCCCGGCGAGAACGCGGAGGCGCGCCAGCTCGCGACGGCGCTCCCGAGCATCGGCAACCGGCGCGTCGCCGAGCTCTGGGAGCGCATCGGCGCGGCCGAGCGCTTCCGCCTCGAGGACGACGCCCTGGTGAGCGAGGAGGGCGCCGTGACGATGCGCCTCGGCCGCGCGCATCGGGGTCGCGAGGGGGTCTTCCTCGAGGCCACGCTCCACTACCCGAGCCTCGGCATGGGCCTCGACGGCGGGCTGCGCACTGGCTTCCAGCGCGTGCTCGCGCTCGGCGAGCCGGGCGAGGGCTTCTTCCGCGAGCACTACGTGGCGGGTCGGGACGACGACCAGGCGCGGGAGTTCGGCGACGCGCTCTTCGCCGCCTGGGCGCCGCCGCACCGGGTCGACGACCTCCACGACGAGGCGCTGACGCTGAGCCGCGCGGGCGGCACGGAGGACCCACCGGCGATCACGGAGACGCTGCGGCTGCTGCGCCGGCTCGCCGCCCGGCTCGAGGCGCTCCGGCAGGACCTCCCGCTGCCGCGCGCCTTCGCGGACGCGGGGGAGGCCTGGGAGGCGCTCGCGGAGGAGCTCGAGGGGGGCGCGCTCGCGCGCGGGCCCATGGAGATCGCCGGGCGCCTCGACGGCGTGCCCGTCGCGCTGCGCACGGAGTGGAGCGACGAGGGGCCGACGCACCGGCTCGAGGCGCGACCGGCGCACGCGCTCGAGCCGACCTTCGTGGCCTCGCGGGTGGCGGAGCTCGACGCGGGCGACACCAAGCTGAGCGCGGAGGCGCGGACGCTGGCGCGGGCGCTGCTCGAGCGGACGGCCGAGGAGGGCGAGGTCCGGACGCTCGAGGTCGAGGCGGAGCGCCTGCAGCTCCGCCTCGCCGAGGGGGTCGCGCTCCAGGACCCGCGCCCGCACCTGGCGGATCTGCGGCGCCTCCTTCGCCTCGGGGCCGCGCTCCGCGCCGGCGCCGGCCCCTACCGCTAGTCTAGCTAGGGGACCGGAACAGCGACGGCTTGGTCGGCGTACATCTTCGGAATGCGGCGTCGCGCGATCCGCTTCTTCTCGGACCGCGCGCGCCGGCATCGACATGAGTCCGGGCGGTCAGCCGGGGTGATCGCCCAGGTCTGTAGCTCGCGGCGCGCTTGGTCGAGGCTCGCGCGGAGGGTTCGCAGGTGGCGCATGCACTTCTGCCGGTCCGTGCCGCGGCTGGCGCTCATCTTCTGCATGAGGTCCAGAATGATCCCCGGGAGCGTTTCCACCTGGTCCAGGAGGAACGGGATCCGGTCGCGTCGATGCTTGCGCATCTTCCGCTTTCGCGGGTCGTTCAGACCGTAGGCCTTCTCGGTGTAGTCGGCGTTGTCGGTGCGGGGATTCAACCTGGCGTTGACGAGGTCGAAGTGGTTCGCCCACGCATCGGCACACGGGTCCAGTAGCCGTTGGCCACCTTTGGTCAACGGCTTGTTCCGCCGGCGGTTGTTGCAGAAGCGGCAGGAGTAGTAGCAGTTCGCGTACTGGTGCTTGCGCTTCTTGCCGGTGGTGCTTTGCGGGTGCAGGTGCTCGACCCACATCATGCCGGTGCCCTCGGCACCGTGCTTGATGATGTCGGCCTCGTGCAGGAGGCAGAATGCACAGATGAACCCGAACTCCCACCGCAGGCACTCTCGGTAGTCGCCGTAGGTGCCGGGTTCCGGTTTGTGCCGGCGCCGGATGATGTCTGGCCCCGGGTGCAGCTCCGGCGGCAGAACCCGAGCGGTCGAGCTCATGAGTCCCGCAGAAACTCTTCGGCTTTGCGGCGCTGTTGCTCGACGGTGTCGGCGTCGAGCAGGAACGTGGACTCGAACGCCTCATCCATCCTGCTGAGCTCGGCACGCATGGCGCCTTCGAGCTGCTCTTCGAGAGCCGCTCGGCTCGGATCGTCGTCCCCCATCGCCTCCAGCTGATCCAGAAGCCGCTCGATCTCAGCTTCGAGTTGGCGTGCGGCCTGCGGCGGAACGACCACCTGGGTGGCTTCGGCGTGACGGGTGGGAAGAGGGATGCTCGAGGCTGGCCCGGCCACGTCGCTTGCGCCCGACCGAATCGGCACCGGCGGCCGCGCGGCTTCCAAGGTCGCCGCGGTAGCCGTGCTCGACGTGGCTTGGCCGATCACCAACGCCACCTGCATGTTCCGGCTCATCGTCATTGGTCGAACACCGAACGTAGCTCATCAGCCAACGATTTCCAGGCCTTCAGCAAGTCCAGGCAGACTCGCAGGGGCATCTGAACCATCAGGTCGGTCTGAGCGGTGATGTTGGTCGCACCCTCCCGAGTGGCCAGCAGCCGGACCGAGGGGTGGAGCGTGAGGAAGATGATCGCCGCCCGCTCGCCGGTCCGCATCACGGCCTCGCCGTCGGCCTCCCGGCACTGAACGTCCGTGGGGATCCCTTGCGGAATGGTCGAGAGCGCCCCTGGCGTGCCTCGCCGCCCATGCTCTTCGGCCCAGGCCTCCACGTCGACCCTGAACTTCTCGTTGTGGTCCGCTCGCGCCACGAACTGCTGCGGATCGTATTGGACCACCAGGAGCTGACGCAGCGTTGGCTCACTGGCGTAGCGGTGCAGGTTGGCCAGGTGCACCTCAGGCGCGCCCGCTGGTCCCAGGACTGTCGTCGCCCGATCGGCCAGCATGGCCGTCTGTTCGCCCGGAACGCCGGTCACCTGACCGTCCTTGCCGGGCGGCGACTCCTCCTGGTGCGGCTTCTTCCCCATCGCCAAAGAGCGTAGCGCAGGTCGCCGCGCATCGACGACGACAGAAGTCTAACACCAGGAGTGCGTACACCCTCCGAGCCCGGGACGTGGCGCGCCTCGCTTCGCGACGCGGGACCGGGAGCCTGTATGGTCCCGCCATGAGCGCGACCCCCGAGGTGAAGACGCACGCCGGCGTGGCCATGCCCGCGATCGTCTACGGCACGGCCTGGAAGGAGGCGCGCACGGCGGCGCTGGTCGAGCAGGCGCTCGCGGCCGGCTTCCGCGGCGTCGACACGGCCTGCCAGCCGAAGCACTACGACGAAGCGGGGGTGGGCCGAGGCCTCGCCGCCGCGATCGCGCGCGGCGTCCCGCGCGAGGCGCTCTACGTGCAGACCAAGTTCACGCCCATCCGCGGTCAGGACCCGAAGCGCGTCCCCTACGACCCGGCCGCGCCGCTCCCGGAGCAGGTCGAGCAGTCCGTCGCGCGCTCGCTCTCGAACCTCGGCGTGGAATGCCTCGACGGGCTCTTGCTGCACTCCCCGCTCCCGACGATGGCGGCGACGCTCGCGGCCTGGCGCGCCTTCGAGGCGGCGCATGGAGACGGGAAGGTCCGCCAGCTCGGCGTGAGCAATTGCTACCACCCCGAGGTGCTCGAGGCGCTCTGGGAGGCGGCGCGCGTGAAGCCCGCCGTGCTGCAGAACCGCTTCTACGCGGACACCGGCTGGGACGTCGCGCTCCGAGCCTTCTGCGCCGAGCGGGGCGTCGTCTACCAGAGCTTCTGGACGCTCACGGCGAACGGCGCCGCGCTGGAGAGCGCGCCCGTGCGCGCGGCGGCTCGGGCGCATGGCAAGACGGCGGAGCAGGTCTTCTACCGGGCGCTGACGCAGCGGGGCATCGTGCCGCTGATCGGGACGACCTCGGAGGCGCACATGCGCGAGGACCTGGCGATCTTCGGCTTCACGCTCGGGGAGGCGGAGCTGGCGGGGGTGATGGGCTTGGTGGGGGGCTGAGGGGGGAAAAGAAACCCGTGCCCCTGCCCGTGCCCGTGCCCCTGCCCGTGCCCGCAGGCGGACGAACGGAACGCGGGAAGAACCCCGTGCCCCTGCCCGTGCCCGCAGGCGGACGAACGGAACGCGGGTCCCCTCGTGGTCTCCGAGCGCTACGTCCTCGTCCTCGTCCTCGTCCTCGTCGACGTGCACGTGCACGTGCACGAGGACGTCGCGGGCGGACCGAGGGAACGGCGAGGCGCGCCATCGAGGCGGAGCCGTCCCGGCCGAAGAACGCTCCCATCCTCCTCCCGCGGGCACGGGCAGGGGCACGGGCACGGGCACGGGTTCCCGAAGGCTTCGCCTTCTCCCACCTTCCTCCCGCGGGCACGGGCACGGGTGTCCCGAAGGCTTCGCCTTCAGGACAGGAGCGCGACCTGATCCCCCGGATGAAAATACGCCCCGTCGATCGCCGCGCACACGCCCATGGTCGTGTCGATCACGTGCGTCAGCTCCGCGTGGATGCTCTCCGCGAAGATCATCTCGATGCTCCGCCCGCGCAGCCGCTCGATCAGCCCGTCGAGCGTCGCCGCCACCTCGTCGCCCATCTCCCGCCGCCCCTGCTCGCGGATCCGCTCGAGCGTCGCCCGCGCCCGCAGGAGACACCCGAGCACGCTCCGGGGCAGCCGCTCCTCCTGCAAGAGGAACGACGCGATGCTCATCCCGTCCGGCCGCCGCGGCACGCGCTTGTAGTACGCCTCGCTCGCGCTGCACGAGTAGAGCAGCGCGCTCCAATGCGCGAGCTCCACCGGCGACTCCATGCCCGGTCGCGAGGGCCCGAGCGTGTGGTGCTTCACGTCGAGGATGCGCGCCGTCTGGCTCGCCCGCTCGAGCCACATCCCGAGCCGCATGAAGTCGAGCGGCTCGTCGTCGAGGAGCGTGCTCTCGCTCAGCGCCAGGAAGAGGTCGCAGCCGTCCTTCACCCGCTTGTAGAAGGCGTCCCGGTCCTGCCGGTAGCGCCTCCGCCCGGGCCCGCGCCGCAGGAAGTGCCAGAGGTCGTTCAGCGTCTCCCACATCTCGAGGCTGATGACCTCGCGGATGGTCCGCGCGTTCTCCCGCCCCCAGCGGAGCGAGCTCCGGATCGACACCGGGTTCCGCTCGTCCCAGGAGAGGTACTCCTCGACCACCTCTCCGTCGTGCGCCGAGGCCGCCGGGAAGAGCTCGCCGAAGCGCTGCTCCTCGCCCGCGACGATCACCACCGGGTGCCACTTCTCCATGTCGTCGACGGGCACGTCGAGCACGAAGCTCCGGTTCACCTTCAACAGCCGCGCGACGTTCTCCGCCCGCTCCACGTAGCGGTGCATCCAGAAGCAGCAGCCGGCCACGCGCGAGATCATTCCGCCGCTCCCTCGAGGTCGTCCTCGTCGCCGTCCGAGGCCATCACCCAGGTGTCCTTGCTGCCCCCGCCCTGGCTCGAGTTCACCACGTAGCTGCCCTCCCGGAGCGCCACGCGCGTCAGCCCGCCGGGGAGCGCCCAGATCTCCTTGCCGGTGATGATGTAGGGGCGGAGATCCACGCGCCGCGGCTGCGCCCCCTTCCGCGTCCAGGTCGGGCAGGTGCTCAGCTCGACCACCGGCTGGGCCACGTAGCCGCGCGGGTCGGCCTTCATCTGCGCCGCGAACTCGTCGCGCTCCTTCTTCGTCGAGCGCGGCCCGAAGAGCATGCCGTAGCCCCCCGAGGCGTCGACGGCCTTCACGACCATGTCGCCGAGGTGCGCGAGCACGTGCGAGAGGTGGCTCGGGTCGTGGCAGTGGTAGGTCTCGACCTGCTTCAGGATCGGATCCTCGCCGAGGTAGTAGCGGACGATCGCCGGCACGTAGGGGTACACGGCCTTGTCGTCGGCGCAGCCGTTGCCCGGCGCGTTCGCGAGGACGACGTTGCCCTTCGCGTAGGCCCGGATGAGCCCCGGCACGCCGAGGAGGCTGTCCTCGCGGAAGACCTCCGGGTCGAGGAAGTCGTCGTCGATGCGCCGGTAGACCACGTCGACGCGCTCGGGCCCGCGGGTCGTCTTCACGTAGACGCGGTCGTCGTGGACGAAGAGGTCCGAGCCCTGCACGAGCTCCGTGCCCATGCGCCGCGCGAGGAAGGTGTGCTCGAAGTAGGCGCTGTTGTACTGGCCGGGCGTGAGCACGACGACGCGCGCGTCGTCCCGGGCGAGGTCGCGGAGCGCCTGGACGAGCTGCTGCGGGTAGGCGTCGACGCTGCGCACGCGGACCTTCCCGAAGAGGCCCGGGAAGGTGCGCTTCATGACCAGCCGGTTCTCGAGCACGTAGGAGACGCCGCTCGGCGTGCGGAGGTTGTCCTCGAGGACGAGGAAGTCGCCGTCGGGGCCGCGCACGAGGTCGATGCCCGAGACGTGCGTCCAGGTGCCGCCGGGGGGCTGGATGCCGTGGAGCTTCGGGAGGTAGCCGCTCGAGCCGAGCACGACCTCCTTCGGGATGGCGCCGTCGCGGAAGATGCGCTGCTCGCCGTAGACGTCCGTGAGGAAGAGGTTCAGGGCGCGGACGCGCTGGGCGAGGCCCCGGTCGAGCTTGTCCCAGCGGCGGGCGCTGACCGGGCGCGGGATGAGGTCGAAGGGGAAGATCTTCTCGACGCCGCGGCTGTCCGAGTAGACGCGGAAGGTGATGCCCCCGCGGAGGAAGGCGCCGTCGGCGAGGCGCTGGCGGAGCTTGAGCTCGCTCGCGCCGACCGCCTCCAGGCGCCGGACGACCTCGGTCACGCCGCGGCGTGGCTTGCCGTCGGGCGTGAAGATCTCGTCGTAGGCGTTCGCGAGCGGGCGGTAGCCCTCGAAGATCGGCGCGTCCTTCCGATCGCGTTTTCGGGGGCGAGAGGAGGAGCGGGCCACGGGGCGGAGACGCTAGCACGCGTGTCGCGGCGGCGTCGCCGCAGAGTCGCGCGCCCGGGCCGACGTTACCGGGCTGAAATGGCCTCGACACACGCAGGACACGCCGCGGCGCCAAGCCCCCGCGCGCGCCGCCTGGAGCGGCCCCGCGCCCCGCCCTCGGCGATTGATCCGGGCCCCCTTTCGCGGTTGACTCGGCCCGCCTCTCCTCGCCGCGAAAGCTCCCCATGAAGGTCCGCATCCAGCACCGCACCACCTACCGCTACGACACGCCGGCCCTCCTCGGCCCGCACGTCGTGCGCCTCCGCCCGGCGCCGCACACGCGCACGCCGCTCCTCTCCTACGCGCTGCACGTCACCCCCGACGACGCCACCGTCGGCTGGAAGCAGAACCCCTGGGGCAGCCGCGAGGCGCGCATCGGCTTCCCGGCCGAGCGCCCCGTCGAGGAGCTCACCCTCCTCGTGGACGCGGCCTTCGACGTCCGCCCGGTGAACCCCTTCGACTTCTTCGTCGACGACGACGCCCGCGAGCTCCCCTTCGCCTACGACCCGGCCCTCGCCCGCGAGCTCGCGCCCTTCCTCCGCGGCGCCGACCTCGACGCCACCCCGCGCCTGAAGGACTTCGTCGCGAGCGTCCCCCTCGAGGGCCTCTCCGTCGACTACCTCGTCCGCCTCAACCAGGCCGTCGCGAGCGAGGTCGCCTACGTCATCCGCAACGAGCCCGGCGTCTTCACGCCCGAGGAGACGCTCGAGAAGGGCCGCGGGAGCTGCCGCGACAGTGCCCAGCTCCTCGTCGCCGTGCTCCGCGCCCGCGGCCTCGCCGCCCGCTTCGTCAGCGGCTACCTCATCCAGCTCACGGACGAGGGCAACATCCCGGACGTCGCCAAGGGCGTCTCCATGGACGTCGTCGACCTGCACGCCTGGGCCGAGGTCTACCTGCCCGGCGCCGGCTGGATCGGCCTCGACGGCACCAGCGGCCTCCTCTGCGGCGAGGGGCACATCCCGCTCGCCTACGCCTCGAGCCCAGAGCTCGCCGCCCCCGTGAGCGGCACCTCGAGCGAGCCCTCGACGGGCTTCGAGTTCGAGATGACGGTCGAGCGCCTCGGCCACGAGCCGCGGCCCCGCAAGCCCTACGAGGAGGGCACCTGGCGCGACATCCTCCGCGCCGGCGAGCAGGTCGACGCGCACCTCGCGGGCCAGGGCATCCGGCTGACCTGCGGCGGCGAGCCCACCTGGACCTCGCGCGAGCATCCGGCGCTCCCCGAGTGGAACACGGAGGCGCTCGGCGAGACGAAGAGCGCGCAGGGGCTCCGGCTCGCGCACGAGCTCCGCGAGCGCTTCGGCGAGGGCACGCTCTTCCTCCAGCGCATGGGCAAGCAGTACCCGGGCGAGAGCCTGCCGCGCTGGGCCATCGACCTGATCTGGCGCGTGGACGGCGTGCCCATCTGGCGCGACCCGAAGCTGCTCGAGGAGCGCATCCCGCGGAGCGCCGGCGCGGCGCAGCGGGCGATCGGAGCGGACGACGCGCACGACTTCCTCGAGAAGCTGGCGAAGCTCCTCGACGTGCCGAGGGAGCTCGTGCCGGCCTTCGAGGATCCCTGGCACTTCATCGAGCAGGAGGCGCGGCTCCCGGAGGACGTGGACCCGCTCGAGCTCGACCTCGACGACGACGAGGAGCGGCGGCGGCTCGCGCGCGTGCTGCAGCGCGGGCTCGGGCGGCCCGTCGGCTGGGTGCTCCCGGTGGGCAAGGAGCTCGGGCGCTGGGTCGGCGCGAAGTGGTCCTTCCGCCGCGAGAAGTGCTTCCTGGTGCCGGGCGACTCGCCGGTCGGGCTGCGGCTGCCCCTGGACCAGCTCGGCGTCTCCCCGAGCGCGTCCCTGCCCGCCGACGTGACGCGCGTGCGCGACGAGGACCCGCTCGACTTCGACCCGGAGGGCTGGAGCCAGCGGCGGCGCGCGCGCGCCCGGGATCCGCAGCCGGCCTACGCGCCCCAGGGCGTGCGGACGGCGCTCTGCGTGGAGCCGCGGGACGGCGTGCTGCACGTCTTCCTGCCGCCGACCGAGGCCGTGGAGGACTGGCTCGAGCTGGTGACGGCCATCGAGGAGGTCGCGAAGGAGCGCGGCGCGCCCGTGCGCCTCGAGGGCTACCGGCCGCCCTCGGACCCGCGCCTCCGCACGCTGACGGTCACGCCGGACCCGGGCGTGATCGAGGTGAACGTGCCGGTCGCGTCGAGCTTCCGCGAGTACTGGGACACGCTCGAGATCGTCGCCGACGCGGCGAACCACGCCGGGCTCCACTCGGAGAAGTTCCAGCTCGACGGGCGCGAGGTCGGCAGCGGCGGCGGCAACCACCTCACGCTCGGCGGCGCCTCGGCCGTCGAGTCGCCCTTCCTCCAGCGGCCGGCGCTCTTCGCCGGGCTGCTCCGCTACGTGCAGCACCACCCGGCGCTGAGCTACCTCTTCACGGGCCTCTTCATCGGGCCGACCTCGCAGGCGCCGCGCATCGACGAGGCGCGCCACGACGCGCTCCACGAGCTCGAGCTGGCGCTCCGGCAGGTACCGACGGAGGGGTGGATCCCGCCCTGGCTGACGGACCGGCTCTTCCGGAACCTGCTGGCCGACGTGACGGGCAACACGCACCGCACGGAGATCTCCATCGACAAGCTCTACGATCCGCACAACCTCGGCGGGCGGCAGGGCATCGTGGAGTTCCGGGCCTTCGAGATGCCGCCGAACGAGCGCATGGCCGCCGTGCAGATGCTGCTCGTGCGGGCGCTCGTCGCCATGCTCGCGCAGCGCCCCTACACGCGGCCGCTCGTGCCCTGGGGGACGGCGCTCCACGACCGCTTCATGCTCCCGCACTTCCTCTGGGAGGACATGGGCGACGTGGTGCGCGACCTGCGGGAGGCCGGGCTGCCGGTGGAGCGCGAGTGGTTCCGGCCCTTCCTCGATCTGCGCTTCCCCGTGGCGGGCACCTATGCCGTGGAGGGCGTGGAGATCGAGGTGCGCCAGGCCGGCGAGCCCTGGTACACGCTCGGCGAGCAGCCGGCGGGGGCGGTGGTCGCGCGCTACGTGGACTCGTCCGTGGAGCGGCTCCAGGTGCACGTGCGCGGCCTGGCGCCCGGGCCCGAAGAGGACGCGCGATACGTCGTCGCGGTGAACGACGTGCGCCTGCCGCTCCGGGAGACCGGCGTGGTCGGCGAGAAGGTCTGCGGCGTGCGCTTCCGCGCCTGGCAGCCGCCGCACTGCCTCCAGCCGACGATCCCCGTGCACCACCCGCTGCGCTTCGACCTCGTCGACACCTGGGGCCGGCGCGCGCTCGGCGCCTGCACCTACCACGTCTGGCATCCAGAGGGCCGCGCCTACGACGAGCCGCCGCTGACCACCTTCGAGGCCAAGGCGCGGCGCGCGCAGCGCTTCACGACGGACGGTCACGCCGCGCACCCGGTCGTGCCGCGGGCGCCGACGCTCCGGCCCGAGCACCCCTACACGCTGGACCTTCGGTGGCAGTGAAGGGCGGGCGCGAGGAGAGCGGGCTCGGCGGGGGCCTCGACAAGGCGCTGGCGAAGCACGACGCCCGGCTGCGCGAGCGGGGGCTCCGCGTCTGGCTCGGCGCCGAGCCGACCTTCACGGACCCACGCTCGACCGAGCCCGAGTGGATCGGCGCGGCGGAGGGGCCGACGAAGGCCGCCCGGGCGAAGCGGCTCTGGCGGCGGCTCGCGCGCCCCGGCGCCCTCGCGCTCCGCACGATCGGGCGCCAGTACCCGGACGAAGAGGCGCCGCGCTGGTCCTTCGGGCTCTGGGAGCGGCGCCACGGCGGGCCCGTCTGGAGCGGCCCGCCGGACCCGGCGCTGCGGCCCGAGGGGGCGCCGCCGCTGCGGGCCCCGGCGCCGGCGCGGCTCCGCGACGTGCTCGCGGCGGCCCTCGAGGCGCAGGCCTTCGAGACCGACGACGCGCTGCCCCACCGGCTCGTGACCGGCGAGGTGGCGCTCGACGATCCGCGCTTGGGGCGCCCGCCCCTCGAGGGTCGCCCGGTGCCGCCCGCGGGGCTCCGCGACCCGCTGGCCGAGGAGGGCTGTCGGCTGGTCACGTTCGGGGAGGAGGAGGGCGCGACGGTCCTCGAGCTGCCGCGCTTCGAGGACGTCGACCTCTTCCTCGCCTTCCTCGAGGTGGTCGCCGGCGCCGCGCACGAGGCCGGCGTGGACGCGCTCGTCCTTCGAGGTCACGGCCCGCCGGTGAACGAGCGCGTGCGCTGGCAGACGATCACCCCGGACCCGGGTGTGATCGAGGTGAACATGGCGCCGGCGAAGGGCGTCGCGAGCTTCCACGCGGACACGGCGCGCATCCACGCGGCGGCCGAGGCGGAGGGGCTCGCGCCGACGCGGCGGCACTACAACGGCGCGCTCACGGACTCGGGCGGCGGCGGCCACCTCACCTTCGGCGGACCGAGCCCGGACGCGAGCCCCTTCTTCCTCGAGCCGCGCCTCTTGCCGCGCCTGCTCGCCTACCTGAACCAGCACCCGAGCCTGAGCTACTTCTTCGGCGCGCCCGCCATGGGCGGCTCGGGGCAGGCGCCGCGCCCCGACGAGGGCGCCCGCGAGCTCTTCCTCGAGCTCGAGCTCGCCCTCGAGCGCCTCGAGCGGGCCGAGGCGCCGAGCCCCGAGCTCCTCTGGGGGACGCTCGCGCCCTTCCTCTGCGATCGCTTCGGCAACACGCACCGGAGCGAGGTGAACGTGGAGAAGCTCTGGAACCCGTGGCTGCCGGGGCGCGGCAAGCTCGGCGTGATCGAGCTGCGCGCGCTGCGGCAGGCGCCGACGGCGCTCCACGCGACCGCGCGGGCGGTGCTCTTCCGCTCCGTGCTCGCGCGGCTGGCGAAGCTCCCCTTCCCGCTCGAGCTGAAGGACTGGGGCCACGAGCTGCACGACCGCTTCGCCCTGCCCTTCTTCCTGCGGGCGGACCTCGAGGCCGTGCTCCGCGACGTGGAGCAGGCGGGCTTCCCGGTGGAGCGGGGGCTGAAGGCGGAGCTGGTGGCGGACCCGCATCGGGTGGTCGGCGAGGTGGACCTCGGCGCGCCCGGGGAGGCGCCGCTCACGCTGACCGTGAAGCAGGCCGTCGAGTTCTGGCCCCTGGTCGGCGACCTCACGAAGCAGGGCGGCACGACGCGGCTCGTGGACTCGAGCGCGAAGCGGCTCGAGCTGCTCCTCCGCGGGGAAGGCGGGCGCGTGGGCCGGGCGCGGGTCGGCGTGCGCTTCGGCGACGCGCCCGGAGGCGGCCCGCGGATCTTCGGGCTGCCGATGGTGCAGGTGGACGACGGCGAGCGGGAGGCGGTGGTCTTCGGGGGGCGCTACCGGACGTTCGTGCCGAACCCCGGGCTCCACCCGGACCTGCCGGCGCACGACCCGCTCGAGCTCGTGGTGGAGCAGGGGGGCCTCGCGTGGCGGGTGGCGCTCCACGGCTGGAAGCCCGGGGGCGGGGTCTACCCGGGGATCCCGGAGGACGACGCGGAGGCGGCCGCGCGGCGGATCGAGCGCTTCGTCGTGACGCCCCTCGAGGCGCCGCCGACGCAGGCCCCCGCGCCGCGGAGCGCGCTCACCCGCTACACCTTCGATCTCCGGCGGCTCGCGTGAGGGGAGCGGGGGCGGCCGGCGGTCGCGGGGCTCGCCGCCGACGGAGCGCGAGCTGGGCGGCGCTGGCGCTGGGGCTGCTCGCCGCGTGCGGAGGCAAGAGCCGCGAGCACCGCCCCTCGCCCGACCGGGCCCACCTGCTCGACTGGCGCCGCGACGCCGAGCCGCGCGCGCACGGCCACCGGGCCGGCGACCCGCGCGGGCCGGAGGAGGAGCACGCGGGGACCTTCGAGTACGCCGAGGAGGGCCTCGCCTTCACCGTCGGCTGGGCGCTCCGGGCGCGCCCGCGGCGGGTCGTGCGCCGGCCGAACGAGGAGGTCGCCGAGCCCGTCGCCATGCCCGAGAGCGTGGGCGTCCCCGAGGCGCTCGAGCTCGAGCTCCGCGGCAACCCCGACGAGGCCTTCATCGTCGTGGCCTGCGACGACGCCCTCGCCTGGCCCACGGCGGAGGGGCGCGCCGCCGACGCGCTCGAGCTCCGCTGCGCCGTGCGCGTGCACCGCTTCGACGACGAGCGCTTCCCGGTGCACGACCTGGTCGCCCGCGGCGACGGCACGCTCGAGACCCGCCGCCGCGAGCACCCGACGCGCTGACACGCTCGCGCTGCGCTCGCGCGGCGCGCTCGCGGCTTTCCGCTTTCCGCCGTCCGCTCGCGCGGCGCGCTCGCGGCGGTCCGCTGTCCGCCGTCCGCTGTCCGTCGGCGGCGTTCGGCATCACGGCTGAGGCCGCGTCCGCGGAGCGACCGGGCAGACGTCTCCGCCGCGGCGCGCTCACGGCCGTGCACCAGCATCGACTGGCGTCACGCGTCGATGCCGCGTGCGCCGAGCGACTGCCCGCCTCCTCCGCGAACGCGGCCCCCTCCGCAGCACGTCGCGCCGCCGCACGGACGGCGGACGGCGGAAAGCCTCGAGCGCGCAGCGCGAGCGTGACGCGACGGCCCGCCTCCCCCGCGAACGCGGCCCCCTCCGCCGCACGTCGCGCCGCCCCACGGACGGCGGACAGCGGACGGCATAAAGCCGCGAGCGCGCAGCGCGAGCGAACCGCGACGGCCCGCCTCCTCCGCGAACACGGCCCCCTCCGCCGCACGTCGCGCCGCCCCACGGACAGCGGACAGCGGAAAGCCGCGAGCGCAACGCGCGAGCGAAACGCGACGGACCGCCTCCTCCGCGAACGCGGCCCCCTCCGCCGCACGTCGCGCCGCCCACGGACGGCGGACAGCGCACGGCAGAAAGCCGCGAGCGCGCAGCGCGAGCGCATCGCGACGGCCCGCCTCCTCCGCGAACGCGGCCCCCCTCCGCCGCACGTCGCGCCGCCCCCACGGACAGCGGACAGCGGACGGCGGAAAGCCGCGAGCGCAAAGCGCGAGCGAAACGCGACGGCCCGCCTCCCCCGCGAACGCGGCCCCCTCCGCCGCACGTCGCGCCGCCCCACGGACGGCGGACAGCGGACGGCGGAAAGCCGCGAGCGAAACGCGACGGACCGCCTCCTCCGCGAACGCGGCCCCCTCCGCCGCACGTCGCGCCGCCCCACGGACAGCGGACAGCGGACGGCGGAAAGCCGCGAGCGCGCAGCGCGAGCGCAGCGCGGGCGCCTACGCGAGCTTCGCGGCGAACTTCGCGATGCGCTCGCCGAGGTACTTCGCGTGCGCGAGGTCCTGCTCGCTCGGCGGGTTCCCCTCCTGGCCGGTGGTCACGCTCGGGCCGTAGGGGTTGCCGCCGGCGGCGAAGACGCTCTGATCCGTGTAGCCGGGCGTCACGATGTAGCCGCCGAAGTGGAAGATGCTCGTGTAGAGGTTGAGCAGCGTCGCCTCCTGGCCGCCGTGCGGGTTCATGGCGCTCGTGAAGCCGGCGTAGGCCTTGTCGGCGAGCTTGCCCTGGAACCAGACGCCGCCGAGCGTGTCGATGAACTGCTTGAGCTGGGCGGCCACGTTGCCGAAGCGCGTCGGGCTGCCGAAGACGACGGCGTCGGCCCAGACCAGGTCGTCGGGCGTCGCGCGGGGCGCGTCCTTCGTCTTCTCCACGAAGGCTCGCCAGGCCTCGTTGGAGTCGATGGCGGCGTCGGGGGCCGTCTCCTCCACGAGCCGGAGGCGCACCTCGGCGCCGGCCGCGCTCGCTCCCTCGCCGACGGCCTGGGCGAGGGCGTGGTTGGTCCCGGTGGACGAGTAGTAGACGACGGCGACGTTGGGCATGGGGGCTCTCCTTCTTCGGGTTCGGGGCGAACGTAGAGAGAGCCGCGGCTCCTCGAAAGGGCGCCGCGCGGGAACGGATCGTTGCGTCCGAGGACGCGACCGGAGGCGGGGCCGAACGCCACACCGCCGCCCGGATCCGGCTCGAAGATGCGGCTGGTTCGAAGCGTCGCGAAGCACACATCGTTGACGTCGACATGTGCGATCCCGCACTCTGGGACTTCGGGCGTCACGACCCGGCGGACGTCCCTCCCCCGCGCCGACCCTGGCGCGCTCGCCGGGTGCGGTTGGATGGCATGCGCAGCGGTACCCTCACGCGCCGGCTCGGCTCGGCAGCGTTCCTCGTCTCGTTCTCCCTCGGCCTGGCCGCGTCCGCCGCGGCCCAGGCGCCGCTCATCGACGGCTTCGGGGGCACCGTCGACTACGGCGACGACTGCCTGAGCCCGAACGACGACGGCTCCTCGGCGGCGATCGACCTCACGCCCGCCTTCCCCGCGGGCCTGCGCTTCTTCGACCGCACGCACACCACCGCCTACGTCAACACGAACGGCAACATCACCTTCAGCGGCCCCCTGAGCACGTTCACGCCGCGCGCCTTCCCGGTCGCCGATCAGCCGATGATCGCGCCCTACTGGGGCGACGTGGACATCCGCCGCACGGGTGGCTCGTGCATGGGCAGCGCCGGCCGCACCTGCACGGTCTGCGCCCCCTGCCACGACCCGAGCGAGAACGGCGTCTGGTGGACGCTCGAGCCCGGGCGCATGGTCGTGACCTGGGATCGGGTCGGCTACTACTCCTGCAACAACGATCGGCGCATGAGCTTCCAGCTCATCCTCACGGCCGTGCCGGGCTGCGGCGGCGTCGACGGCGACTTCGACGTGGAGTTCCGCTACAACCGCTGCGAGTGGGAGACCGGCGACGCCTCCGGCGGCACGGACGGCTTCGGCGGGACCGAGGCCCAGGCGGGCTTCGACGCGGGCAACGAGATGGACTTCGTCGCCATCATGGGCTCGCGCGAGGCGGGCATCGCGAACCGCCTCTGCATGGAGTCGAACGTCGGCGAGACCGGCATCTGGCGCTTCCAGATCCGCGGCGGCACGGTCGTCTGCCCCGACGCCGGCATGGCCTGCGACACCGGCATGGAGGGCGTCTGCGGCGAGGGGCGCACGAACTGCGTCGGCGCCGGGACCGAGTGCCAGCCGATCCTGACGGCGAGCGACGAGCGCTGCGACGCGCTCGACAACGACTGCGACGGGAGCACCGACGAGGGCGACGCGCTCTGCCCGGGCGCCACCGCCATCTGCGACCGCGGCGTCTGCGTGGACGTCTGCTTCGAGGGCGGCTGCGGCGAGGGCGAGGTCTGCTCGGCGGACGGTCGCTGCGTGGACGCGGCCTGCGAGGACGTGACCTGCGGCGAGGGCGAGCGCTGCGTCGGCGGGAGCTGCGTCGGCGCCTGTGACGGCGTGAGCTGCCCGCGCGGCCAGGAGTGCCAGGGCGGCCGCTGCGTCGACGTGTGCGAGCGCCTCTCCTGCGATCCGGAGTGCCAGGTGTGCAGCGAAGGCGCCTGCGTGGGGCGCTGCGAGCTCACCGGCTGCGAGGAGGGCGAGGTCTGCCAGGACGACGGCCACTGCGTGGACGCGGGCTGCGCCTCCATGACCTGCCCGGACGGGAGCGTCTGCGAGGCCGGGAGCTGCATCGACGCCTGCGAGGGCGCGGTCTGCCCCATGGGCGAGAGCTGCGTCGCCGGCGAGTGCGTGCGCATGGCGGAGCCGCCCCCCGGGGAGACCGACGCCGGCCCGTCGATGGGCACGGACGCGGGCATGCCGACCGAGACCGACGGAGGCTCGCCGACCGAGACCGACGCGGGCTCGACGACGGGCGAGGAGGACGCCGGTCGGACGGTGCCCGGCTCCGGGGACGGCGCGGGCTGCGCATGCCGGACGCCCACGGGCGAGGGCGGGCCGATGTCGGCCGGGCTGCTGCTGGTCACGCTCGGCGCGCTCCTCCGCCGCCGACGCGGCTGAGCGAGGCGCGCTCCCACCGCGGCGGCCCGGAGCCGGGCCCGCCGCGGTGGGGCGTGAACCCATCCCGTCGCCCGCACGCGCCGGCCGCTCCGAGCCCGTCGCGCGGGGGCACGAACCGGTCCCGAGCCCGGACGCCCGAGTCGGGCGTGAGCCATGTCTCTGCAGGAGGGAGACCGGGGGCGCGGGGTCGGCGCACCCTGCGGGCGGAGTCCGGGGGGAGGCGGGCGGCCCGAGGCGCCGCCGGGGTAGGCTCCCTGCCCATGACCGACTCGCCTCGCTTCGACGTCGACGCCTGCCGCGGCGCCTTCCCGCAGCTCGCGGACGGGATCGCCTACTTCGAGAACGCCGGCGGCAGCTACGTGCCCTCGCCGGTCCTCGACGCCATGGACGCCTTCCTCCGCTCCTCGCAGGTGCAGCCGAGCTGGAGCTTCGCGAGCAGCCGGAAGGCGCGCGAGCGCGTCGACGCGGGCATCGCCGCCCTCGCCGCGCTCACGGGGGCGGAGCCGGACGAGCTGGTCCTCGGGCACTCGACGACGGTGAACGTGCTCGTCCTCGCGCAGGCGCTCCGGCCGACCTGGGAGGAGGGGGACGTCGTCATCGTGACCAACCAGGACCACGAGGCGAACGGCGGCGCCTGGCGGCGGCTCGCGGCGAGCGGCATCGAGGTGCGCGAGTGGAAGGTCGATCCCTCGACCGGCGAGCTCGACCCGGCGGAGCTCGCGCGGCTCCTCGAGGGGGCGCGCGGCAAGGCCCGGCTCGTGGCCTTCCCGCAGGTCTCGAACGTCGTCGGCTCGCTGAACGACGTGGGCGCGTGGACGGCGATGGCGCACGAGGCGGGCGCCCAGGTCTGCGTGGACGGCGTGGCCTACGCGCCGCACCGTCTGATCGACGTGAAGGGGTGGGGCGTCGACTGGTACGTCTTCAGCGCCTACAAGGTCTACGGGCCGCACCTCGGGGTGATGGTCGGCCGGCGCGAGGCCATCGCGGCGGCGGCGAACGCGAACCACTACTTCCACGCCGAGAACGTCCCCGCGAAGCTGAACCCGGGGGGCATGCAGTACGAGGCGGTGGCGGCCTGCGCGGGCATCGGCGCCTACCTCGACGCGGTCTGGGCGGACAGCTTCGCCGCGCCCGAGGGGACGGCGACCCTGCCCGATCCGCGCACGCGCCATGCCGACGTCTTCGATCTCTTCGCGGCGCAGGAGGAGGCCATCGCGACGCGCGTGGTCGACTACCTCGCCACGCGCTCGGACGTGCGGCTGATCGGCCGCGCCACCGGCGAGCGGAGCGCGCGCATGCCGACGATCGCGTTCCACCCCGAGAAGGTCGCGCCGAAGGTCCTCGCCGAGCGCCTCGCCGAGGAGGGCGTCGCCATCGGCGCGAGCCACTTCTACGCGCCGCGGGTGCTCGAGGCGATGGGCCTCGATCCGGAGCGCGGTGTGGCGCGCATCAGCGCCGTGCACACGAACACGCTCGAGGAGGTCGAGCGACTCCTCGGCGCGCTCGAGCGCGCGCTGGAGACGCCGGCGTGAGCGCGCTCCGGCTCGGCGCGCTGGCCGCCCTGCTCGCCTTCGCCGCCTGCGACGAGGAGGAGGCCGTGCCGTCCGGGGCAGCCGCGGCGGCGGAGCACCGGGGCGGGGCGCCCCCCTGCGCGCGCGACGAGGACTGCGTGGTGGTCGACGTCTTCTGCGGGGGTCGATCGGTCGAGCACCGCTCCGTCGCCGAGGAGGTGCGCGCGCGCTACGGCGAGGAGGCCGCCGTCTCCAACTGCGCGCGGAGCCCGTGGGCGCCCCCCGAGCGGCTCCAGGCCTACTGCGCGCCGAGCCACTACTGCGCGATGGACGAGATCGTCTGGCCGGGCTTCCGCGCGTGCGAGCCCGAGGACGCCTGCGCGGCGCTGCTCGACCCGTGCCGGGGCTGGATCGCGGTCCGCGCCGACCGGCTCGAGGAGGCGCGCGCGACCATCGCCTCGGAGGAGCGAGGGGAGCGGTGCGGCGATCGCGGCGCCCGCCTCGCGGGGGATCGGGGCGCCGACGAAGCGGCCCCCGCGTGTGTGCGCGGCTACTGCCAGTAGGGGCCGCCCGCTCCCACTGGGTCCAGCTGGCGTTCGCGCTTCCGCGGCGGCCCGCGGTCGAGGCGGCGGTTCCACTCCCGCGGCGGCTCGCGGGGCCGGCGTTCGCGCTCCCTCTGGGTCCCGCTGGCGTGTGCGCTCCCGCGGCGGCCCGCGGTCGAGGCGGCGGCTGCACGCCGCGGCTCGCGGGGGCCGGCGCCCGGGCCGTTCGACCGGGCGACGGAACGGCGAGCGCCGGACCCCCGAAGGAGCCCGGCGCCCGCGCGTTCATGGCTGCGGCTCAGCGCGCGCCGCGCTGGTACGCGAACTGGTTCACGTAGAGCTCGGTCATGTCCGTGACGCCGTCCATGTCGTTGTCCGTGTCCTGGAAGTCCCAGGGCAGGAAGCCGTTGACCATCACCGAGCCGCCGTTGGTCACGACGGTGATGTTGGCCCCCATCGCCGAGTCCACGGTGCAGAGCACGTCGCCGCCGCTCGTCAGCGCGAGCACGTCGCCGTTGTCCCCCGCGTCCCGGCTGCTCGTGAGCGGCGCCGGGAGCGTCTCGATGAAGTCGAAGAGGTCGGTCGACGCCGCGCTGCTCGGGAAGACGGGCCGCGGGCTGTTGAAGGACGTCGTCGAGACGCCGAGCGCGGTCGCCAGGGCGGCGTCCGTGTCGAGGTTCCACCAGCTGAAGTTCAGCGGCTCGCCGGACGAGATCCGATCGAGCACCCGGCTGCGCACCTCGGCCGGCAGGCCGGAGCCCGGCGCGTTGATCACGACGATGTCCCAGCCGCCCATGTCGTACTCGGACGCGAAGGTCGCGCCGCTGCTCGTCGAGGTGACCGTCGTGGCGCCCATGCGGTTCGCCGCGAGCTCGGCCGGGTCGGTCCCCGTCGAGAAGGACTGGTAGTAGACCAGCACGCTCGTCGGCGGCGACCAGGCGAGGTCCCGGCAGGTGCCGCTGACGCAGGCCTGGGCCACGCCGCAGGCCGTGCCGCAGCCGCCGCAGTTCGCCGGATCGAAGTCCGTGTTCGTGCACGTGCCCGAGCAGTTGGTCTGCCCGCTCGGGCAGCTCAGCGAGCAGCTCCCCCCGGCGCAGATCTCGCCGGCCCCGCACGCGGTCCCGCAGGCCCCGCAGTTCGCCGGGTCGATGTCCGTGTCGATGCACTCGCCGCTGCAGTTGCTGAGGTCCCCGGGGCAGGTCAGCGAGCAGCTCCCCGCCGAGCAGACCTCACCGGCCGCGCAGGTCGTCCCGCAGGCCCCGCAGTTCGCCTCGTCCGAGGAGAGGTTCGTGCAGGTGCCGGCGCAGTCGGTCAGCCCCGTCCCGCAGGAGACGACGCAGCTCGAGGCCGCGCAGACCTCGCCGTCGGCGCAGGGCATGTCGCAGCCGCCGCAGTGGCTCCGGTCGCTCGAGGTGTCGACGCAGGCGTCTCCGCAGAGCGTCGGCGTCGTGCCGCCGCAGGCCAGGCCGCAGGTCCCGCTGCTGCACACCTCGCCGGCGTCGCAGCTCGTCCCGCAGGCCCCGCAGTTCGCCCGGTCCGAGTTGAGGTCGACGCAGACGCCGCCGCACTCGGTCTGCCCGCTCGGGCAGCTCAGCGCGCAGGCCCCGTCGACGCAGATCTCCCCCGCGCCGCACGCGCTGTCGCAGGCCCCGCAGTGGGCGAGGCTCGTGTCCGTGTCGACGCAGGCCGCTCCGCACTGGGTCGGCGTGTCGCCCCCGCAGCTCAGGCTGCAGGTGCCTCCGCTGCAGACCTCGCCGGCGCCGCAGGCGTTGTCGCACGCGCCGCAGTGGGCGAGGTTCGTGTCCGTGTCGACGCAGGCGTCGCCGCAGAGCGTCGGCGTCGCGCCCCCGCAGCTCACCTCGCAGGAGCCGTCGGTGCACACGGTGCCGTCGCCGCAGACCGTGCCGTCGGCGTCCGCGCAGCCGCCGCAGTGGCTCCGGTCGGTCGTCGTGTCGACGCAGCGGTCGCCGCAGAGCGTCGGCGTCGCGCCCCCGCAGCTCAACCCGCAGGAGCCCTCGCTGCACACCTCACCGTCGCCGCAGGCGTTGTCGCACGCGCCGCAGTGGCTCCGATCGCTCGTCGTGTCGACGCAGCGGTCGCCGCAGACCGTCGGCGTCGCGCCCCCGCAGCTCAGCCCACAGGAGCCCTCGCTGCACACCTCACCGTCGGCGCAGCTCGTGTCGCAGGCCCCGCAGTGGCTCCGGTCCGTGTCCGTGTCGACGCAGCGGTCGCCGCAGAGCGTCGGCGTCTCGCCGCCGCAGCTCAACCCGCAGGCGCCCTCGCTGCACACCTCGCCGGCGCCGCAGCTCGCGTCGCAGGCCCCGCAGTGGTTCCGGTCGCTCGTCGTGTCGACGCAGCGGTCGCCGCAGAGCGTCGGCGTCGCGCCGCCACAGCTCAGCCCGCAGGACCCCTCGCTGCACACCTCGCCGGCCTCGCAGCTCGTGTCGCACGCGCCGCAGTGGTTCCGGTCGCTCGTCGTGTCGACGCAGCGGTCGCCGCAGAGCGTCGGCGTCGCGCCCCCGCAGCTCAGCCCGCAGGACCCCTCGCTGCACACCTCGCCGGCGCCGCAGCTCGTGCCGCAGGCGCCGCAGTGATCCGGATCGGAGCCGACGTCCACGCACTCGCCGCTGCACTCCACCTGGCCGGTCGGGCAGCCCACGGCCGCGTCGATGGAGGCGTCCATCGGGTCGCTCCCGCCGCCGGCCGAACAGGCCGCCGCCACGAAGAAACACACACCGACGCCCAGGCGCCAGCCCATCCAATCACGCATCCAAACCTCCCCCGACGGAAAAATCCGCCCCTCTCGCAAAGACCCTATCGAACGGCGGGCCATCTGTCGATGGCCGTCATCCGGTACACCGTTCGGGGGGAAGGCCCGAAGCCCGGCGCGCAAGACTTGCGTGACCGCGGTGCCGCTCATCCGGGCCGAACCGCGATCCCTCGTCTCGACGGGCCCTTCGCGGACGCGCACGGACCTTGCTTCACGCTCGGCTCGCGCTCCACCCGCGCCCCCGGACGAAGATCATGCGTTTCCTTCCCCTCCCGCACGCCCTGCTGCTCGCCCTCCTCCTCGCCGCCTGCACCGCCTGCACCGCCACCATCGGCACGCAGCCGTCGCGCACCGTCGTCGAGGACGAGCCCCCGCCCCCCCGCGTCACGGTCCAGGGCCCGGCGCCCTTCCCGGACGCCGTCTACGTCCAGGGCTACTGGCGCTGGAACGGCGAGCGCTACGTCTGGCAGGAGGGCGAGTGGCGCCGCGCCCGCGAGGGGCACCGCTTCGAGCAGCCCCACTGGGAGCGCGAAGACGAGGGCTGGGTCTTCGTCGAGGGCCACTGGGAGCCGATGATCGTCGACGAGGACGAGGAGCTCATCCGATGAGCGCTCGCGCCCGCCGCCGCCCCCCTTCAGGGTGGCGGCCATGAAGCGCATCCCCTGGTGGTGGTGGCTCGCGCCCGTCCTCCTCGTGGGCTCGATGATGGCCCTGCGCATGCAGGACGTCGGCAAGGAGCTCCGCTGGGACGAGCTCGTGACCGCAGTCGAGGAGGACCGGGTGAAGTCCGTCGTCCTCGAGTCGGACCTCGTCCGCGGCATGCTGAAGGGCGGCGGCGACTCGGCGAGCGGTGACTCGGCGAGCGGTGACTCGGGCAGCGGTGAGCGCTTCCGCGCCGTCCGCGTCGATGACGAGAGCTTCGTGCCGCTCCTCCGGGAGCACGGCGTCGAGATCCGCGCCATCCCCGAGTCGGACGGCTCCTGGACGATGTGGATCTGGCTCGCCCTGCCGCTGATCCTCCTCTTCTGGCTCTCCTCGCGCATGGCCTCGGGCGGCGCGGCGAGCGGCGCGCTCTCCTTCGGGCGCAGCAAGGGGAAGATCTTCACCGAGCGCGACATCCGCGTGACCTTCGAGGACGTCGCGGGCGTGGACGAGGCGAAGGCCGAGCTCCGCGAGGTGATCGACTTCCTCCAGCAGCCCGAGAAGTACCGCCGCATCGGCGCCCGCATCCCGAAGGGCGTGCTCCTCGTGGGCCCGCCCGGCACGGGCAAGACGCTCCTCGCGCGCGCCGTCGCCGGCGAGGCGGGCGTGCCCTTCATCAGCATCAGCGGCTCCGAGTTCGTCGAGATGTTCGTTGGCGTCGGCGCGGCGCGCGTGCGCGACCTCTTCGAGCAGGCGGCGAAGACGGCGCCGGCCATCGTCTTCATCGACGAGCTGGACGCGCTCGGCCGGGCGCGCGGGCCCGGGAACATGCCGGGGAGCAACGAGGAGCGGGAGCAGACGCTCAACCAGCTCCTCGTGGAGCTCGACGGCTTCGAGCCGCTCGGCGAGGGCCGCGGCCCGGTGGTGCTGCTCGCGGCGACGAACCGGCCCGAGGTGCTCGACCCGGCGCTGCTCCGGGCGGGGCGCTTCGACCGGCAGATCATCGTGGACACACCGGACCGGAAGGGGCGGCGCTTCATCCTCGAGGTGCACGTGCGCAAGGTGCCCCTCGACGACGACGTGGACCTCGACGTGGTGGCGACGCGCACGCCGGGCTTCGCCGGGGCCGACCTCGCGAACCTGGTCAACGAGGCGGCGCTGCGGGCGGCGCGCGAGGGGCGCGACACGGTGCAGATGGAGGACTTCTCCGCGGCCGTGGATCGGGTGCTCGCCGGGCTCGAGCAGCGCTCGCGGCTGGTCGACGAGGAGGAGCGCGAGCGGGTCGCCTACCACGAGACCGGCCACGCCATCTGCGCGACCTTCGGCGGGAGCGGGACGCGCGTGCACAAGGTGAGCATCGTGCCGCGCTCCGTGGGGGCGCTCGGCTTCACGATGCAGCTCCCCGAGCGCGAGCGGAAGCTCTACACCGTGTCGCAGCTGAAGTCGCAGATCGTCGGCCTCCTCGGCGGGCGCGCGGCGGAGGAGCTGATCTACGGCGAGCCCTCGACGGGGGCGGCGGACGACCTGCGCAAGGCGACGGACATCGCGCGCGCCATGGTGCTCGAGCACGGCTTCAGCGAGGCCGTGGGGCCGGTGGCGATCGAGCAGCGGAGCCACCCCTACCTCGGCACCGTGGCCGGCTCCCGGGACGTCGGCGAGGCGGTCTCCGACCGGGCCGACGCGGAGGTGCGGGCGCTCGTGGAGGGCGCGCTCGAGGAGGCGAAGCGGCTCCTCGAGGCGCACCGGGAGGAGCTCGAGGGCATGACGCGGGCGCTGCTGGAGCGGGAGCAGCTCGAGGGGGAGGAGCTGCTCCCCTGGCTGCCGGCGAAGAACGTCCAGGAGGAGCCGGCGCGCGCGACCGAGCCGCCGGAGATGGACGAGGCCGGCCAGGGCGCCGGCGCGGAGGACGGAGCGGGCGGCGCCGAGCGCGCCGCGCCCGGTGCTGAGCGCGCCGCGAAGGGTCGAGGGCCCGACGGAGGCGACGCCGACACTGGGGACGCCGACGCCGACGACGAAGACGCCGACACCGACGAGGCTGCCGAATGACCGACTCGATCGTCCTGCGCTGCGCGAGCTGCGGCGCGAAGAACCGGCTCCCGGCCGCGCGCCTGGACGAGCGCGCGCGCTGCGCGAAGTGCAAGGCCGCGCTCACGCCCCTGAGCGCCCCCTACGTCGTCGAGCGCCCGGCCGACTTCGACGCGCTCGTGCGGGCCTCGCCGCTGCCCGTGCTGGTGGACTTCTGGGCGACGTGGTGCGGCCCCTGCAAGATGGTCGCCCCCGAGCTCGAGAGCCTGGCGGCGCAGCTCCGCGGCAAGCTCATCGTCGCGAAGGTCGAGACCGAGGCCCACCGCGGCCTCGCCGCCGGCCACGGCATCCAGGCGATCCCCACCCTGGTCCTCTTCCGAAAGGGCCAGGAGGTGAAGCGCCAGAGCGGCGCCATGCCAGCGAGCGCGATCCGACAAACCTTCGCCCTCTGAAGACCCGTGCCCCTGCCCCTGCCCCTGCCCCTGCCCGCAGGCTGAAGAGCGGATCACGGCCCCCTCGTGCCCGCCGAGCCCCCGTCCTCGTCGACGTGGGCTGCAACCCCGACCGGAACCGCACTCCCTCAGAAGGGAACACAGACTCGCCAGTCCGGCTCCTCGCGGATGGTCCCCTCCGCGCAATCGCCGAGGTCGCCCTCCCGAAGGTTGCACACCAGGCACGTCGCGGTCCCCGCATCGGCATCGCACTCCGGTTCGGTCAGCAGCCGGGGTCCCGCATCGACATCGTCGGGCTGACGGCAATCCAAGAACGTACCGAGCGGACAGCCACACTCCCCAAGAGGACCCGCATCCGTTGCGCCCGCGTCCGTCGGTCCGGCGTCCTCCGAGGAACCTGCGTCGATTCCTCCGCCGTCGGACCCACTGCTCGCGTCCATTCCAGCGTCGCGGACACTGGGGCCCCCATCACTTCCCGCGTCCAGCGAAGACCCGGCATCCGCCGTGGACCCCGCATCCACGTCTGCGCCGCCGTCGGCACCGGCGTCCAGCTCGATGCAGTCGGTCCCCGTTGCGACGAATCCCTCGGGGCAGACACAGCTCGTCCGCGCTTCGTCCTCGACGAACGGCGAAGGGCACGAGGGCTCTCCTCCGCAACCGAGCAAGAGGAGCGAGCATGCGATGGGTACGGCGATCGTGTGGCGAGTCATGAACGCCTCCTCGGTGGCGCGAACGGGCGATTGCGGGACGTAGCAAGCCCGCCCCATACGGCAAAGGCCGGGCCCCCGAAGGAGCCCGGCCTTTGCGCGTTCATTGGAGTGCTCTTCAGCCGCCCGGAAGCACGCACCTGCCACCGAAGCCGGCGCGCGGATTACAGACGTAGGGAAGCGCGCACTCCGCAGCGGTCGCTCCACCGCAGCAGACCTCATCGAGCCCGCCGCAGCTGACGCAGATGTCGGCGCCGCGATCGCAGACGGCGAAGGGCGCGCTGCACCCGATGTCCCCGTCGCAGCAGGGGCCACCGATGATCCCGCAGGCGCCGTCCTCACAACCACCACCGACGCAGGTCCCGTCGTCCGCGCTGCAGTCGTCGCCCTCGCCGACGCAGAGCCCGTCGACGCAGCAGCCGCCGCCACCACAGGCCTGACCTTCGCAGCAGGCCTCGCCGGGCTCGCCGCAGGCCTCGCAGGTGGAGCCGCCGAAGCCACCCTGGCAGATCAGCCCGGACGCGCTGCAGAAGCGGCCCGCCCCGTCGATCGTGCAGCACGGCTCGTCCAGCCCGCCGCAGGCGAAGTCGCCCCCACCGGTGCAGCTCCCGTCGGCGCAGGTCAGCTCACCGCCGCCGAAGCCGCCGCTCCCGCAGCTGGCCTCGTCGGCCACGCAGAAGCCGCCGACGCAGCAGCCGCCGCCGTCGCATGCGGACCCCTCGCAGCAGGCCTCGCCGTCGCCTCCGCAGGAGACGAGCTCGCCATCGGAGCAGACCATGCCGCTCATGCCGTCCGTGTAGCCAGAGGGTACGCAGGTGTCGCCGGATCCGCAGCACGCGCCGCCCTCGCACTCGTCGCCCGGGCAGCACGCGATGCCCGGGAAGCCGCAGGCGTCGCAGGTGCCGGCCGCCGTGCAGGTCCCGAGGCCGCACTCGGCGCCCTCCGCCACGCAGGTGTCGCTGCCCGGGTCGCAGCAGCCGTCCGAGCAGGTGTCGCCGGGGCAGCAGACCTCGCCCGCGTCGCCGCAGGCGCGGCAGACGTCGCCCTCGCCGCAGGCGAAGCCGCCGTCGCAGACGTCGCCGGGGCAGCAGGTCTCGCCGGGCCCGCCGCAGGTCACGCAGACGTCGCCCGCGCCGCAGGCGAAGCCGTCGTCGCAGCTCTCGCCGGGGCAGCAGGCCTCGCCGGCGCCGCCGCAGCTCGCGCAGGTGCCACCGCTGCAGACCGCGTCGGCCGCCGTGCAGAGGTCGCCGTCGCAGCACTCCTCGCCGATGGCGCCGCAGCCGCCGCAGCTCGAGTCCTCGCAGGTCCCGCCGACGCCGGGGCAGCTCGAGCCGCTCGGCGTGCAGGTGTCGGCCACGCAGCAGCCGCCGCCATCGCAGGCGTTGCCCGGACAGCAGGCCTCGCCCCCGCCGCCGCAGCCGACGCAGACGCCCGCGTCGCTGCAGACGTTCCCGTCGGAGCAGACGTCGCCGGGGCAGCAGCTCTCGCCGGCGCCGCCACAGCTCGCGCAGGTGCCGTCGACGCAGGTCGCGCCGTCGCCGCAGACGCCGCCGTCGCAGCATTCTTCGCCGACTCCGCCGCACATGGGGGCCGCTTCGCACGTGCCGTCGACGCAGACGTTGTCGCCGTCGCAGCTGTCGCCATCGCAGCAGCTCTCGCCGACGCCGCCGCAGTCGGGCACGTCGGTACAGGTGCCGTCGACGCACATGCCCTCGGTGCAGGCGTCGCCGTCGCAGCACTCCTCGCCGAGGGCGCCGCAGCCGGGGGGCGTGCCGCCGTCCTCGTCGCCACCGCCGCCGGCGTCCTCGTCGCCGCCGCCGCCGCCGTCGACCTCACCGCCGCCGCCGCCGTCGACCTCGTCGGTCGAGCCGTCCGGGTTCGCCTCGGTCGATTCGCCACAACCGAGCGCCGTCACGAGCGCCACCGCGGCGAAGAGCCGCATCCAAGTCAATCTCGAGTTCATCACCGACACCTCTTCTCGCTCCCCACGCACCCGCGGTCACACGTCGCCGCGGGCCTCCGATCGGCGACAGTGCCAAGACTTTGCACAGCTGGGCAACACCCTCGCCTTGCACTGGGTGCCAGAGCGGAACAATGCAGTGTGAGCGGCCGAATACCCCGCTATCTGCGGGGTAGACGACGGATCGGGCCCGCCTCCCGCCGGCCCGCGGCCGCGCTCCCGGAGGCGCCCGACTGCCCGACGGAGCGGCGCACGACGAGGAGGGAGGGCGCCGCTCGATGGCCCCCTCGCGCGCCGGCTCCCCGACGCGCGGGCGTCACTCCTCTTCGGCGTCGTCGCCTTCGCCGGCGTCTTCCGCCCCGGCGTCGCCGGCCGGCTCCTCCGGCTCCTCGCGCATCGCCTCGCGCGCCTCCTCGAAGGCGCGCATCACCCGCGGCGAGGTCCGCACCGTGTCGAGCTGCAGGTCCGGCTGCCGCGTCAGCGCCGCCCGGAAGGCGTTCACCGCGAGGTCCATCCGCCCGAGCGCCACGTAGGCCGTCCCCAAGTGCCGCTGGATCGTGACCACCTGGTTGCCGGTCAGCACCTCCGCGCCGAGCAGCCGGTTCCCGAGCGCCACCGCCTCCGTGTAGCGCCCGCGCCGCACGTGCTCCTGCAGCCCCGGGAGCTCCTCCTCGATGCGCGCCTGGAGCGATCGGATCTCGCCCGCCTGCGGCGCGCTCCCGGTCTCCTCCTGGATGATCCCGCGCCCCTCCTCGCTGAGCACGAGGTCCCGGAGCGGCACCAGCACGATCTGCCCGCGCGTGAGCCGGTTGAAGCGGAGCCCGTTGAAGCGCCGGAGCCGCCGCGAGTGCTCGCGCCCGGGGCCGTAGTAGTTCTTCGCGATGCGCAGCACGTTCTCGCCCTGCGCCGTCACGTGCCGCAGCGGATAGGGCACCAGCAGCTCGGCGCCCTCGTCCGGCTGCTCGCTCGAGCTCCCGTGGTTCGCCTCGATGAGCACGAAGGCGCGCCGCGGGTCGCCATAGAAGCGGCGCGCGAGCTCCTGCCAGGTCTCCCCGGGCTGCACCCGGTGGTAGGTCACGTAGGGCACCTGCAGCCGGAGCCCGACCTCGATCGGCGAGCCGCCCTGGGCCGTGAGCCCGTTCTCCGCGACGAGCACGTTCTCGCGCCGCGGGTCGCCGTAGTAGCGCTCGGCGATGGACGCGAGCGTCTCGCCCTCCCGCACCACGTGCTGGTAGCCGCGGTGCGCCTGCGCCGACGAGAAGGTGAGCGTGAGCGCCAGGGCGAGCGACGCCAGCACCGCGACGGCGAGCCGCCGGCTCACTCCTCGCCCTCCCCGTCGCCCTCGCCCTCGCCCTCGAGCACGTGCAGGGGCTCGAGCGTGACGTCCACGAGCTCGGTCTCGCCGGTGCGGATGCGCACCTCGCGCTGGAGCTCCTGGTAGTAGGGGTTGGAGAACTTCAGGTAGTGGAGCCCGGGCGTGAGCGCGATGGCCTGCGCCGTCGGCGTCGTCACCACCTTCTGCCCGTCGATGTAGACGTCCGACCAGGGGTCGACGACCACGCGCAGGTAGCCCGCGCGCTCGGGCACCACCGGCTTGCCGGCCTGCGCGCCGAAGTCCTCCCGGTCCGCGCCGAGGCGCCCGGCCGCCGCCTGGATCACGCCGCCCCCGCCGACCACGCCGGCGAAGAGGAGCAGGCTCATCCAGGTCGCGTGGCTCACGAGCCGCTTGTCCTTCGTGCCGCGCCGCACGTTCCGCGGCGCGCCGGCCGCGAGCAGCTCGTCCGCCTCGTTGTCGGTCATCAGGCCGACGTCGCGCAGGTACATCACGAGCCGCGCCGAGTAGTTCATCGGCACCCGCGGCGAGAGGAACTCCATCAGGTCGTCGATGAGCGCCTGTGTCGTCGGGTAGCGGTTGGCCGGCATCTTCTCCATGCAGCGGCCCAGGATGCGCTCGAGCTGGCGCGGCACGGACGGGTTCAGCTTCCGCGGCGACACGTAGCGGTCGAGGCGGATCTTCTGCATCACCGTGCGCGCCTCGTCCTCCACGAAGGGCTTGTTCCCCGTGACCATCTGGTAGAGGACGATGCCCACGCTGAAGAGGTCCGAGCGGAAGTCGAGCTTGTCGCCGAGGATCTGCTCCGGGCTCATGTAGCTCGGCGTGCCGAGGCCCGTGCCCGTCTCCGTCAGGTCCGAGAGGGTCTCGTCGCGGGCGATGCCGAAGTCCATCAGCTTCACCTCGCCCTGCTTCGAGATCATGATGTTCGCGGGCTTGATGTCCCGGTGGATGATCCCGCGGAAGTGGGCGTAGTCGAGCGCGCGGCAGACCTGGAGCGCGATGATCGAGGCGACCTCCGGCGGCAGCTGCGGCGAGTGCTCGAGGAGGTCGTAGAGATCGATCCCCTCGACGTACTCCATGATGATGTACATGGAGCGGCCGTCCTTCACGAAGTCGACGACGTGGAGGATGTTCTCGTGCTGCAGGGACGCCATGAAGTGCGCCTCGCGCTCGAAGCGCTTGGCGAACTGGCTGTCCATGGCGATCGACGGCTTGAGGGCCTTGATCGCGACGGTGCGACCCAGAGGCTCCTGGACCGCCTTGTAGACGACGGCCATGCCGCCGCTGCCGATCTCTCCGACGATCCGGCAGTTGCCGATGCGGTCGCTCATGAGGGGACGGCAGACAGTACGGAGGGGCGGGCCCGGCTGTCAATCAACCGCCCGGAATTGCACGGCGAATTCCGGGGCCTCGGGGGCACGTCGCCCCGAGGAGTCGCCCGGGCGCGAGAGGCGCTCATCCGTCCTGCTCGAGGCGGCGGAAGAGGTCCGAGAGCTCCTTCTTCGAGCGGAGCTGGTCGCAGAAGGCGGTGGCCATCTCGATGAGGGCCTTCTCCTTCTCCTGCGCCTCGTTGCCGCCGCCCGTGAGCAGCTCCTCGGAGGAGCGCTTCTTGTCGAGGTACTCGTTCTCCGTGCGCTCGAGGTTGCCGCGGAGGGCCTTCACCTGGAACTCGAGATCGTCGACCTCCTGGCTCTTCGACTCGACCCAGCGCCGCGCCTTGTCGGCGGCGCCCTTCGAGAGGGCCCAACGGTCGAGGGCGTCGGCGACGTCGCGGAGCGCCTTCGCGAAGGGCTCGGAGGGCGCGTCGAGCTCCCGGTAGCCGCCGAGCTCGGCGAGCTTCCCGTGGGCCTGGGCGTAGGCGACGCGGCCCTGCTCCTCGGCCTCGAAGTAGGGCGCGACCTCCTGCTGGGCCTGGCGCGTGGCCTCGCGGGCCTGCGAGAGATCCTCGGCGAGGCTCTGCACGGCGAAGCCGAGGCGCGCGCGTGTGTCCCGGGCGTCGCGCTCGAGCTCCTCGAGCTTGCGCTGCACCTTCAGGCCCTCGCTGCGGATCTCGTGGACGCGCCGGAGCGTGCCGCGGATCTGCTCGAGGAGCTGGGCGACCTCGCGCGGCGCCTGCCCGTTCGGGAAGGCGCGCTGCACCATCTGGTCGAAGATCGCCGTGCGCCGGGCCCAGCGCTCGAGGGTGGTCGGCGGGAGCGTGGGGGCGGCGATGGGGCGCGAGGGGGTGGCCGCCGGGGGGGCGACGGCGGCGGCGCTCTTCGGGGCGAGGGCCTGGAGCTCCTTGATCACCTGGTGCGCGTCGACCGGCCGCTCCTCCGGCTTCTTCGCCATCATCTCGAGGATCAGCTCCTCGAGGCGGCGCGGGCATTGGGGCACGAGCTCGGAGGGCTTCGGCGGCGGCTCCTGCATGTGCTTGATGAAGAAGCCGGTGATCTCCTCGGACTCGAAGGGGAGGCGGCCCGTGAGCATCTCGAAGAAGATGATGCCGAGGGCGTAGAGGTCGGCGGCGGGCCCGGCGTCGATGCTGGTGATGCGCTCGGGCGCCATGTACTGGGGCGTGCCGAAGATCTCGCCGGCGTTGGTGAGCCGGCTGTCGTGCATGGAGCGGGCGATGCCGAAGTCGAGGAGCTTGACGACCTCGCGCTGCGGGCCCGCGTTCACGATGAAGATGTTCTCGGGCTTGAGGTCCCGGTGGATGACGTCGAAGTCGTGGGTGCGGGCGAGGCCCTGGGCGATCTGGAGGCCGAGGGTGGCGACGCGGCCCGGGTCCATGGGGCCCTGGGCGATGTAGTTCGCGAGGGGGGCGCCGCTGAGGAGCTCCATGACGAGGAAGACGCTGCCGTCGTCGTTCTCGCCGTAGTCGTAGATCTCGATGATGTTCGGATGCGCGAGGGCGGCGGCGTTCTTGGCCTCGCGGCGGAAGCGCTCGCGGAGCGCCGTGTCGCGGGCCAGGCGGGCGCTCATGATCTTCACGGCGACCGGGCGGTCGACGAGCGTGTGGCGCGCTCGGTAGACCGTCGCCATGCCGCCCTCGCCGATGGGCTGCTCGACCAGGTAGCGGCCGGCGAGGGTCTTGCCGATCCAGGGATCGTCCATCCCCGTCAGCTCCGCGTTGTCGACGAAGCAGTGGGTCTGGTCGTCCTGATACTGAAGCCCGCACGCGGGACAGACCTTCATCGCCTTCAGCCCCCTCGAAATCGCCTTCCCGCGCCGCCGCGGGCCGCCATCCTACCACGCGAAAAACGACCCGTGCCTCTGCCCGGCGGGGGACCCCTCCCTTCGGTCGGGATGCTTTCCGCTTTCCGCTTTCCGCTGTCCGTGCTGGCGCTCGACTTCGACGGTCCATGCCGCCTCCGCGGAGCAAGCGGGAAGTCGACTGCGCGGCGCTACCGGGCGCCAGGGCGGCTCGCGGACAGCCCACTGCGAAGGGAGCGCACCGGCCGCGGACGCGGCGAAGTTACGCCGGCGGAGGGGGAGCTCCGGCCGCGCCGGCGAAGTCACCCCGCTGCGAAGGGGAGCGCACCCGCCGCGGACGCGGCGAAGTCAGCACCGCGCAGGGAAGCGCCCCCGGCGGCGAAGTCAGCACCGCGCAGGGAAGCGCCCCCGGCCGCGAAAGCCGCGAAGTCACGCTGACCGCGAAGGGGAGCGCACCGGCCGCGGACGCGGCGAAGTCACCCGGCTGCGAAGGGGAGCGCACCGGCCGCGTCAGCGGCGAAGTCACCTCACCACGAAGGGGAGCGCTCCCATCTCCGCCCCGTAGCCCGGCCCCACGGAGCCGCGTTCGTGTACCCACGAAGAACCGACCCGTGTGACGCGAGCGAAGCGAGCGCC
>PABA01000028.1 GCA_002699025.1 Sandaracinus sp.
CGCTGCCGCGCCGCTCGCTCCTGCGCTCGCTTCTTCGCCCTCTGCGCCCGCTTCTTCCCCCGCACCTTCGTGCGTGCGCGTCTCGCGCGCCGAGGCCCTGGGGACGGGGGATCGGCTCGAGGTCGACGGCGCGCGGGGTTCACTCGGTCGGTCATGACCATGGGTCACTCCAAGACCCGTGCCCAATCGCCGCCATACGAAATCACAAGCTTTTTCCGCCCGTCCGGGCGCTGCCGGGTGGCGGTCCGCCAATTCCCGCCGGCGGGCCCGCCACCCCCGCGGCGTCCGCAGGACTCCCGTGGGGCCTCCCGGGGGAGCGTCTTGCGGACGCCTGAGCACGGGTCCGCAGGACGCCTGGAGGGGTCCGCAGGACGCCCGAGCACGCGTCCGCAGGACGCCCGAGCACGCGTCCGCAGGACGCCCGGGCAGGCGTCCGCAGGACGCCCGAGCAGGCGTCCGCAGGACGCCCGAGCAGGCGCCCGCAGGACGCCCGAGCAGGCGCCCGCAGGACGCCCGAGCAGGCGCCCGCAGGGCTCCCGAGCAGGCGCCCGCAGGACGCCTGGGGGGCGCCCGCTCGACGCCTGGGTTGGGGGCTCAATCGGCGGTGAGCGACATGCGCAGCACGTAGGCGAGCGGTCGGGCGTCTTCCTGCATCGTCGACAACGAAACGAAGTGACGCCCGGCCTCGAAGCTCGCCTCCAGCACGGGGCAGGCGCTCTCCCCTTCGACCACGCCCACGGCCCGCACGGTCACGGCGTTCTCGTCGAGCAGCGAGAGCGCGAGCGGCGGCGTCGTATCCGCCGGGCAGTCCACCCCTCCGGGCGCGAGCATCTCCACCCGCAGCGACGTGGGCCCCTCGGTCTCCACCGCGTAGAGGTCGCCATCGCAGCTGCTCGCCAGCTGCCCGCTCACGTCCAACGCATCCCCCCCGACCTCCAACTGCACCAGGTTCGCCCCCGTGAAGTCGTCGTTCGGCTCCATCTCCCCCGCGCTCCCGGCCCCGAGCTCCACCCGACACCGCGGATCGCATCCATCCCCCGCCTCCGTGTTCCCATCGTCGCAGGTCTCGCTGTGCTCAAGCTCGCCGTTCCCGCACACCGGCCGGACGATGAGCAGTTGGTAGCTCGCCGGCCCCCCGAGCCGACTGTCGATACCGACGAAGTACGTCCCGGCCCGCGGCGCCACGAAGGTCAGGTGCTCGTCGCGCCCATCCCCACACACGTCGATCGCGTCCCCGGGCTGGCACCGCCGCGCATCGCAGGCCGAGTCCAGCACGTAGATCGCCGGATCGAACCCGTCGCCGCTCCGCGTGGAGACGTGGAAATGCCACTTCTCCTCGGCCTCCATCTCCACGGCGAAGAATCCATCGGCCCCCGGCGTCGCGTCCCCGGTGCACGCCGCGACGTCGTTCACGTCGTCGGCGAGCTCGGTCAGGTCGATGGAGACGGTCGCTTCGTCCACCTCGACCACGGGCACCTCACCGACGCAGGTCTCGGCCAGCGTCAGCGCACTGCCCGCGCCCCCATCGCCGAACGCACCGCCGTCCTCCGCCTCCAGGTAGAGGCGCTTCGGGAAGAGATCGCAGCCGCCGACGAGCGCGGCGAGGAGCAGGAGAGCGGAGAGACGCATCATCGCAGATAGGGGTTGTCCTCGAGGGCCGGCCCGCTCGGGGCATCCATCGTCGTTTCGGGGGCGTCCATCGCTGCCGCTCGGCGCGCCTGCTCGCGACGGGCCCGCCGCGCCGCCCGCGCTTCTCGCCCGTCAGCCTCGGCCCTCGCCGCGGGCTCGGCGCGCACCTCGTCCTCCGCCCTCGCCGCGGGCTCGGCGCGCACCTCATTCTCGCTCGCCTCGGCCAGCGTCTCATCCTCGCCCGCGCCGGACGGCTCGACCCGCTCGACCGGCTCAGCCCCCTCCACCTCGCCCGCGCCGGACGGCTCGACCCGCTCGACCGGCTCAGCCCCCTCCACCTCGCCCTCGCTCGCCTCGGCCGCCTCACCCACCTCCGGCGCGCCGCTCCCGAACGCCGCGGCTTCGCCCGCCTCCTCCGTGCCGGTCGCCCGCCGCGGCCAGAGCATGATCGCCGCCGCCAGCATCGCCGCCCCCACGAAGCCCAGCCCGAGCGCCCAGCGCCACGGCACGCCGCGCGTCCGCTCCGCCCCCGCCATCGGCGCCGGTGTCACGGCGGCCGCCGGCACCTCCGACGAGATGGTCTCCGCGTGCGCCACCTCATCGTCCACCCGCGACACCCGGATCCCCGAACGCGTCGGCTGCTGGTCCCGCGGGTCCGGCGTCTCGTGCCAGGGCTCGCCATCGAGCGCGCCCCCCGGCACCCGCGACACCCGCGGCGCCGACTTCAGGCGCGGCACGTGGTTCAGATCCGCCTCGTGCATCTCCGCGGCGTTCCCCAGCTCCTCGAGCGCCTCGAGGTGCGCCCGGATCGCCTTTCTCCGGTCCCGGAAGTCCTCCGCGAAGAGCACGCGCATCGCGTCCGCCAGCTCGTTCGGCGACGCCAGCCAGCCCGCCCCCCGCGCCGCCGCCTCGAGCGCCTCTCCGAACGCCCGCGCGCTGCCGTAACGTGCGTCCAGGTCCCGCTCGAGCGCCTTCAGGCAGACCGCCTCGATCGCCTCGGGGATCGCCGGCTGCTCGTCCCGCGGCCGCGGGATCTCCCCGTGCAGCACCTTCGACAGGGTCACCGCCGGCCCCCCCGGGCACTGGAAGAGCATGCGCCCGACCAGCAGCTCCCAGAGCATGATCCCGAGCGCGAACACGTCCGCCCGCGCGTCCAGATCGTCGTCCCCGCGCGCTTGCTCGGGCGCCATGTAGCAGGGCTTCCCCTTGATCATCCCGGGGTGCGACGACGTGATCCGCGCCGCCGCCCGCGCCACGCCGAAGTCGGTGATGCGCCCCACCCCGTCCTTGCCGACGAGCACGTTCTGCGGCGAGACGTCCCGGTGCACGATCCCGAGCGGCCGCCCCTCGTCGTCCGTGAGCTCGTGCGCCGCGTTCAACCCCCGCGCCGCGTCGAGGAGCACCCGCAGCGCGAGCGAGACGCGCTTCTTCAGCACCTCGGGGCCGTCGTCCGCGCCCGGCGGCGGCAACCGGTCGAGCAGCTGCTCGAGCGAGAAGCCGTCGACGTACTCCATCACGACGTAGTAGCCGAGCTCCGACTTGGCCACGTCGACGATGCCCACCGCGTTCGGGTGGTGCAGCCGCGCCGCCAGCCGCGCCTCGTCCAACAGCATCGTGACGAACTGCGCCTCGTCGGCCAGGTGCCGGTGGAGGAGCTTCAGCGCCGAGAGCCGCTGGAACCCACCGACCCCCTCGAGCCGCGCCAGATAGACCGTGCCCATCCCGCCGCGCGCGATCTCCGCCACGATCTCGTAGCGGCCGAGCATGCGGCGGTCGACGGCCTGGGCGAGCGCGCTCATCCCCCACCCCCGAAGCGACCCGAGAGGGTCACGCCGCCACCGCCCGGGCCGAGCCAGGCGCTCGCCGCCGGATGCGCGTCGTCGCGGCCCTCCCAATCGGTCCCGAGGGTCGCCACGAGCAGCGTCGAGATGGCGAGCACGCCCGTGCTCACGCCGAGAATCCAGGTGCGCCGGATGCGGTCCTGACCGCGCTCCCAGCGCTCCCGCGTCGGGTTCACCTCGTACTCGTCGTGGGCCTCGAGGAGGTCGACGAGCGACCACACGAGCACGGCGCCGAAGCCCGCCGTGAGCCCGAGGCCGATCCAGGTGTAGGCCGGGTCCAGCCCGACGCGCGAGGGGCGCTCGAGGTGGAGCGGCTCCCGTCGAAAGGCGCCCGGCTCCGCGTCCGCTTCGTCCACTTCGTCGGCGCCGCCGTCTTCGTCCGGAGCCACCTCGTCGGGCTCGCCCTCCCCAGGCGCGCCGCTCTCCGGCTCCACGCTCACGGGCGCGGCAGGGGCCTCGAGGCTCACCCGAGCCACCTCGCCCACGGCCGCCTGCACCGTCGCCTCTTGGAAGCCCCCGCCATCGAACTCGGCCCGCACCGTCCGCTCCCCGGGCGCCACGAAGAGCTCGCTCGCCACGGCCGCGCGAAGCGTCGCCACCTCTCCGTCGATCAGGACCCCACAGGGCGCGCCGCAGCGGACGTCGAGCCGCGCGAGCGTGCCCTCGGCTTCGTCGAGGGTCTCCTGCGCGAGCTGCCGGGTCGCCGAATCCGCCGCGTAGGTGCGGAGCGCCTCGATGGAGAGCGTCGCCGCGCGCGCCGCGTTCCCGGCCGCCCGGTGGTTCCGGATCGCGCTGCGGATGGCCGCCGCGGCCGGGGCCGTCCGATGAGCGAGCTCGAAGAGCTGCGCCGCCCGCGCGTACTCCCCCTCGAGCTGGGCGCGTTGACCGGCCTCGAAGGCCTGGGCGGCCGCCCTCCGGCTGCCCTCCTGAGCGTGCGCGCTGCGGGCAGGCCCGAGGAGCGCCCCGAAGAGCATCGCGCCAAGGAAGAGCGCCCCGAGACGCCGCGGCAACCCGAGACACGACGCGGCGCCGAGCCCCCGAACGGCCTGGCCCGAGAGCCGACCCGCGGACGAGCGACCCCCGAACGCACCGCGCTCACGTGCGCCGCCTCCACGAGAGTCGCGAGCGACGACGCGCACCACACCGGCGAGTGGATCCGACACCCTGCGTGCGAGAATACCCGTCGCGCTCTCCCGACGCCATGGCCCCGGCGCCCCCTCCCGAACCGGTGACGCCGACCCGCCCACGCCCCCGAGCGACGGCGCCCAGCCCTGCGCCCCCGCACGCCCAGCCCCCACGCCGGGCCCCTCATGCTCTATGCTCGCGCCATGCTGAGCTTCTCCAAGGACCCGCAGGTCGCCGAGCAGCAGATGCACGCGATCATCTTCTATCTGACGACGTTCGGGTACATCGACGGCGACTTCGACCAGAGCGAGCGCGACTACGTCCGGGACTACATCCGCAAGCTCGTCGAGCAGCGCGTCACCACCGGCATGCCGAACGCCGAGCCGAAGCTCCGCGAAGAGCTCGTGCAGCGCTTCACGACGCACTTCCACGAGGTCTTCGAGAACATCGACCGCTACGTCGCCGACCTCTGGACCGAGGCCGTCGCCCAGGACGAGGACCAGGACGCCTTCGTCCACGCGAAGCTCAAGCTGAAGTGCTTCGAGCTCTTCCAGGGCTTCGATGGCACGAGCCAGGAGACCCTCCTCGAGGCCATGGACGAGCTCATCGCCGCCGACGGGCAGGTCCACCCGGCCGAGCAGAAGTTCCGCAACGAGCTCGTCGACCTCTTCGAGGGCGATCTCGGCGTGGAGCTCGTGGACGACGCCGACGCGCCGCGGACGACCATCGTCGATCCCATCGAGCGCCCCTCGCGCGACGAGGACCACCCCTTCTTCGGGCAGTTCGAGTTCCACTACTCGGCCGACAAGGACAAGATCCTCAAGCAGATCGAGGCCGACCGGCAGCTCCTGGTGAAGGTCCGGGAGGTGCTCGACGCCCAGCGCGAAGACGGCGTCGACAAGCTCAAGGGGCACCAGACCGTCGCTGACTACGCGGGGCAAGCGCCCTTCCTCGACGGTCACGTGATCGTGCACCCGGCGACGCACCCGGCCGGCTACGAGCTGACGGTCCTCGGCGATCTCCACGGCTGCTACAGCTGCCTCAAGGGCGCGGTCATGCAGGCCGACTTCTTCGACAAGGTCGCCGCCTACAAGGCCGACCCCGACAATCACCCGAAGCCCCTCCTCGTGCTCCTCGGCGACTACATCGACCGGGGCCTCTTCAGCCTCAACGGCGTCTTCCGCACCGTGCTCCAGATGTTCGTGACCGCGCCGGAGCACGTGATCGTGCTACGCGGGAACCACGAGTACTACATCGAGTACAAGGGGCAGATCTTCGGCGGCGTGAAGCCCGCCGAGGCGATCAACACGCTCAAGCCGCACCTGCCCATCGAGGTCTTCCGCGACTACATGCGGCTCTTCGAGGCGCTGCCGAACATGTTGATCTTCGACCGGACGCTCTTCGTGCATGCCGGCATCCCGCGGGACCTCTTGATCAAGGAGCGCTGGGCAGACCTCTCGACGCTCAACGACCCCGACGTGCGCTTCCAGATGATGTGGTCGGACCCGAGCTCGGCGGACGTGATCCCGGCCGCGCTCCAGGAGCAGTCGGCGCGCTTCCCCTTCGGCCGGCTCCAGGCGGCAGCCTTCCTCCAGCGCATCGGCTGCCACACCCTCGTGCGCGGCCACGAGAAGGTCACCTCGGGCTTCGACCGCACCTACGACGACGACGATGTGACGCTGATCACCCTCTTCTCGGCCGGCGGCGAGGACAACGAGGATCTGCCCCCGGACAGCAGCTACCGCTCGGTCACGCCCAAGGCGATGACGATGACCTGGAAGAACGGCCAGACGAGCGTCGTCCCCTGGAACATCGACTACCAGACCTACAACGACCCGGAACGGAACGCCTTCTTCCGCCAGCCCATGGAGATCGAGCACCGCAAGTAGCGCCCGGCGCCGCAGCGGTCTGCAAAGTTTGCGGTCTCCTGCAATCGCTACGGACGCGCGGGCTCGAAATCGTTGGGCTTTCGCGGAAACGCGGCCGGTTCGGCCCTTGCATGGCACCATGGCGGGAGAATCCATGCGCCACGTCCACGCTTCCCTCATCGCCGCCCTGCTCCTCGCGCCCCTCGCCGCCTGCGCCGGCGGGGACGAGGAGGGGACGACCGCCGCCGGCGAGACCGCGGCGGATCTGCCGTACCCCTACACGCAGGAGATGGAGGAGGCGCTGGCGCCCGCTGCCGAGACGCCGGAGCTCGGTGCCCTCGCGGAGGGCGCGACACGGAACGCGGAAGGGCACGGCGCGGTGGAGGACGCCGTGCAGGCCCAGCTCCCCGCGCAGAACGCCGCCGCCATCGCTGCCGCCGTGACGCCGAGCGCGGCCGTCGTGGAGGCGCTCGGCTACGACCCCTTCGATCCGGCGACGCCCGCCTGCGAGAACGCGCTCGCCGAGCACGACCTCGCCGGGGACGCCGAGCTCCTCGCCCGCTGCCGCGCCCTCCCGGCGGCCACCCAGCGCTGCATGATGGCGCCCTATCGCGCGCAGAGCGGACCGGAGTGCAACGCGGCCCTCGAGGCGCTCGACACGCCGACCCGCGACCGGCTCAGCGCGCTCCTCGTCGACCGCCCCGAGTGAGCCCCTCACCGGGGGAGCCCCCGCGCGACAGCTGACGTCGCCGACCGCGCATCGCGCGGGACGAAGCGCGGGCTCCTCCCCCGCCGCACGCGCCGCAGGGAAGGCCTGCGCGAGCTCCTCCCCCGCCGCACGCGCCGCGGGGGAGACCTGCGCGCGCTCAGCCCTTCGCCGCGGCCAGCGCCGCGTCGTAGTCGGGCTCCTGCGCGATCTCCGGCACGAGCTCGGCGTGGACCACCTCCCCCTCGCCGTCCAGCACGAGCACGGCCCGCGCCGTGAGCGCCTTCAGGGGCCCGTCCACCAGCTCGAGGCCGTAGTCCTCGCCGAAGCTCGACCGGTAGCTCGAGAGCGGCACGACGTGCTCGAGCCCCTCCGCCTCGCAGAAGCGCTTCTGCGCGAAGGGCAGGTCACCGCTGATCATGAGCACGGTCGCGTCGAGCTCGCCGGCCTTCTGGTTGAAGCTCCGCGCCGTCGCCTGGCAGACGCCCGTGTCGTAGCTCGGGTTGATGGTGAGGATGGTCGTCTTGCCGGCGAAGTCGGCGAGCTTCTTCTCACCGAGGTCCGCGCCGACGAGCGTGAACGCCGGCGCCTTCGCGCCGACCTTCGGCAGCTCGCCGTTGGTGTGGATTTCGTTGCCCTTGAGAGTGACGGTAGCCATGGCCCCCTCATGTAGAAGACCGGCCCCCATGGCAACCCCGAATCCACACGCCCCGTGCCCGCACCCGACCCGTGCCCGCACCCAGAGCCCGACGAGCCCAAAGCACGAGCGGCCCGAGGCCCCTGCCCGCGGGTCGAAGAAACACGCCGGCCACCCACGCGGCGACGTCGCACTCGAGCCGCTCAGCCGACCAGGCGCAGCGCCTCGGCGACCACCGCCTCGGCCGTGATGCCGAGCTTCTCGTAGAGCGTCTCGTAGGGCGCCGACGCGCCGAAGCGGTCGAGCGTCACGAAGCCGCCCTCGCCGATCCAGCGATCCCAGCCCTGCCGGATGCCCGCCTCCACGACGACCCGCGGCAGCCCCTTCGGGAAGACCTCGGCCCGGTAGGCCTCGTCCTGCGCCTCGAAGAGCTCCCAGCTCGGCATGCTCACGACGCGCGCCTTCACGCCCTTCTCCGCGAGCGTCTCCGCCGCCTCGAGGGCGAGGCCGACCTCACTGCCCGTCCCGACGAGCACCACCTGCGCGCCCTCGACGTCCTTCAGCACGTAAGCGCCCCGATGCACGCCCTCCGCCGACGCGAACGCGCCGTCCCGGTCGAGCGTCTCCACGTTCTGCCGCGTCAGCACGAGCGCCGCCGGCCCCTCGCAGCGCATCGCCGCGATCCACGCCTCCCGCGTCTCGTTCGCGTCCGCCGGCCGCAGCACCGTGAAGCCCGGGATCGCCCGGAGCGAGGCCAGCGTCTCCACCGGCTGATGCGTCGGTCCGTCCTCGCCGAGGCCGATGGAGTCGTGCGTGAAGACGTAGCGCGTCTTCAGCCCCATCAGCGCCGCGAGCCTCAGCGCCGGCCGCATGTAGTCCGCGAAGACGAGGAAGGTCGCGCCGAAGGGCACGTTGCCGCCATAGAGCGCCATGCCGTTCATGGCCGAGCCCATGCCGTGCTCGCGCACGCCCCAATAGACGTAGCGCGGCACGCCTTCGCTCTCGGCGCGGAAGTCCCCGCCCGCGATCTGCGTCTTGTTCGAGCCCGTGAGATCCGCCGAGCCCCCGACGAGCGTCGGCACGGCCTCGCCGAGCGCCGCGATGACCTTCCCGCTCGCCGCGCGCGTCGCCATGCCCTTCGCGTCCGCCTCGAAGCGCGGGAGCTTCTCTTCCCAGCCCGCCGGCAGCCCGCCCGCGAGGGCCGCGTCGAGCTCCGCCGCCTCGGCCGGGTGCGCCTTCGCCCACTCGGCCTTCTTCGCCTCCCAGGCCTCCCGCGCCGCCTTCCCGCGCGCGACGATCTCCTCGCGCAGCGTCGCCATCTCGGCCGGCACGTGGAAGGGCTCGAGGGGCCAGCCCATGGCCTCCTTCGTCGCCTTCACCTCGTCCGCCCCCAGGGGCGCGCCGTGGGCCGCGGGCGTGTCCTGCTTGTTCGGCGCCGGCCAGCCGATGATCGTCTTCACGCGCACCAGGCTCGGCCGCGGGTCGGCCTTCGCCGCCTTCGCCGCCGCGCGCAGCGCCTCGAGGTCGTTGCCGTCCGCGACGTCCAGCGTGTGCCAGCCGTAGGCCGCGAAGCGCGCGTTCACGTCCTCGCTGAAGGCGAGATCCGTGCGTCCGTCGATGGTGATCGAGTTGTCGTCGTAGAAGACGACGAGCTGGCCGAGCTTCAGGTGGCCGGCGAGCGAGGCGGCCTCCGAGGCGACGCCCTCCATGAGATCGCCGTCCGAGGCGATGGTCCACACGGTCGTGTCGAAGAGGCCCTCGTCGAAGCGCTTGCCGAGGTAGCGCGCCGCCATGGCCATGCCGACGGCGTTGCCGATGCCCTGCCCGAGCGGGCCCGTCGTCGTCTCCACGCCCGCCGTGTGGAAGACCTCCGGGTGCCCCGGGGTCTTGCTGTCCCACTGGCGGAAGGCCTTCAGATCGTCGAGGGAGAGGTCGTAGCCGCTCAGGTGCAGCAGCGCGTACTGCAACATCGAAGCGTGGCCGCAGCTGAGGACGAAGCGGTCGCGTCCCGCCCACTCGGGCGCCTTCGGATCGTGCGCGCGGAGCTCGTGGAAGAGGAGCCAGCCGAGCGGCGCGAGCGCCATGGGCGTGCCCGGGTGACCGCTGTTCGCGGCCTGCACGGCGTCCATGGAGAGGCCGCGGATGGTGTCGATGGCCAGCTGATCCAGATCCGAGTGCGCCATGGGCGCGTGGTTAGCAGGAACGCCCCGCGCTGGCTACAAGCGCTCCGCCCCGTCCGCGCCCCCGCGTGCGCTCCGCCACAGGGCGAGCGCGGCGATGGGCACGGCGCCGCTGGCGAGCCCCGCCCAGAAGACGACCGCGAAGACCTCGTCGTCGCCCAGCCAGGGCTGCAGGCGAAAGCGGAGGTGCGCGGCCGTCCAGGCGAACGCCGAGAGCGCGCCCCAGGCGAAGGCCGCCAGCCCGCGACGCCGCGCGCCGACGTCCGGCACGAGCAACGCCAGCCCGGCCGCGAAGCAGAGGCCCGGCCCCGCGCCCGCGACGAGCGCCGTGTGCAGGTCGCTCGGCGCCACGCTCACCCAGCGCGGCAGGAGCAGCCGGAGCCCCAGGGCGAGCGCGAGCGCCCCGAGCCCTCGGAGCGTCCCGCGGCCGAAACCGAAGCAGCGCTTCGTCGCGCCGAGGGCCATGACCGCGAGGAGCGTCGTGCCGAGCACCCAGGGCACGGCGCGCGCTCCCCGATCGGCCTGCCCGAGCGCCACGAGCGAGGCGCGCACGGGCTGGGCCTCGCGCCCGCTCTCGAGCAAGAGCGGCAGGAGCGCACCGAGCGCCACCACGCACACGCCCAGCGCCACGGCGTAGCCGCGCGCCGCCCGCTCCGGATCGACGCTCCAGCCGGAGCGCCAGGTCACGCTCCCATCCGGAGGCCGCCAGCGCCCGAGCCCCGCGGGTCGCGCCCGCGCATCGCGTTCCTCGGGCCCTTCGCCCACGCGCGCAGCCTACGACCGCGCCCATCGAGTGGCGAGGCCACGGCTCCCGGAGATGGCGCACGCGAGGTGTGCCCGGTCCCCGCGCGCGCCCCTCGGGATCCCCGGGATGAACCGGCCCCGCTCCCTCAGTCCTCTTCGGGCGCCGGGAACATGCGCTCCACCACCGCGCCCGCCGAGCGGTACGGCACCGGCCAAGGCGCGCCCGGCCCCGCGTAGCCGAGCTCCGCCGCCGCGTGCAGCGTCAGGTAGGGGTCCCCGAGGTGCGCCCGCGCCAGCGCCACCAGGTCCGCTCGCCCGGCCGCCAGGATCGTGTTGACCCGGTCGTGGTCGTAGATGTTGCCCACGGCCATCGTCGGGATGCCCACGTCGTTGCGGATGCGCTCCGCGAAGGGCGTCTGGAAGGCGCGCCCATAGACCGGCTTCGCGTCCGGCGACGTCTGGCCGGCGCTCACGTCGACGAGGTCCACGCCGTGCTCCTTCAGCATCGCCGAGAGCGCCACGGCCTCCTCGATGTCGAAGCCCCCCGGCACCCAATCGGTCGCGCTGATGCGTACGCTCAGCGGCCCGTCCCAGACCTCGCGCACCGAGGCGAGCACCTCGAGCGGGAAGCGCGCCCGGTTCTCGAGGCTCCCCCCGTAGCGATCCTCGCGCTGGTTCGACACCGGCGTCAGGAAGCTCGAGAGGAGGTAGCCGTGCGCGAAGTGCACCTCGAGCAGGTCGAAGCCACAGCGCACCGCCCGCCGCGCCGCCGCCGCGAACTCGCCGCGCACCCGCGTCATGTCCTCGCGCGTCATCTCCCGCGGGACCTGGTTCTCCGGCCGCCAGGGGATCGGCGAGGGCCCGAGGATCGGCCAGGCCCCCTCCTCGAGGGGCTCGTCCATCCCCTCCCACATGAGCTTCGTCGCGCCCTTCCGCCCAGCGTGGCCGAGCTGCATGGCGATCTTCGCGTCCGAGCGCGCATGCACGAAGTCGACGATGCGCGTCCAGGCGGCCTCCTGCGCGTCGCTCCAGAGCCCCGTGCAGCCCGGCGTGATCCGGCCCTCCGCGGAGACGTTCGTCATCTCCGTGAAGACGAGCCCGGCGCCCCCCACGGCGCGGCTCCCGAGGTGCACGAGGTGCCACTCGTTCGGCACGCCGTCCTCGGCCGAGTACTGGCACATGGGCGAGACGACGACGCGGTTCTTCAGCTCGAGCCCGCGCAGCGTGAAGGGCGTGAACATCGGCGGCACGGGCGCCTCGTCCGCCGGCGCCTCGAGCCCCTGCTGCTCCATGAACCAACGGTCGACGCCCTCCACGTAGGCCGCGTCGCGGAGGCGCAGGTTCTCGTGCGTCACCCGCCGCGTGCGCGTCAGCAGGCTGAAGGTGAGCTGCTCGGGCGCGAGCCGATGATGGCGCTTCGACTGCTCGAACCACTGACGCGCCTGCATGGCCGCCTTCTGGAGCCGCGCCACCGTGTCCTGCCGCCCGGCGTCGTAGGCCGCGAGGGCCGTCGGCACGTCGTCGTGCGCCTCGAGCGCGGCGACCAGCTCGATGCAGTCCTCCATCGCGAGCTTCGTGCCCGAGCCGATGGCGAAGTGCGCCGTATGCGCGGCGTCCCCGATCAGCACCGTGTTCTCGTGGTTCCAGCGCCCGCACTTCACGCGCGTGAAGCGGATCCAGCGCGAACGGTTCGAGAGCAGGGGGTGGCCGCCGAGCTCGTCGGCGAAGAGCTTCTCGCAGTAGCGGAGCGTCTGCTCCTCGCTCGCCTCGTCGAGGCCGGCCGCCCGCCAGCTCGCGTCGTCGCACTCGACGATGAAGGTGCTCGTGTCGGCGTCGAACTGGTAGGCGTGCGTCTGGAAGAGGCCGTGCTCGTTCTCCCGGAAGGAGAAGGTGAAGGCCTCGAGGGTCTGGTGCGTGCCGAGCCAGATGAAGCGCGCCTCGCCCATCTCGAGGTCCGGCTCGAAGGCGTCGGCCCAGCGCTCGCGCACCTTGGAGTGCACGCCGTCCGCCGCGACGAAGAGGTCGCAGCCCTCCTTCAGCGCCGCGACGTCGTCGACCTCCGTCTCGAAGCGCATCTCGACGCCGAGCTCCTCGGCCCGCGCCTGGAGCAGGAGCAGCAGGCGCATGCGCCCGATGCCGCAGAAGCCGTGACCGCCGCTCCGCTGCACCCGATGCTCGCCGCCCTTCCAGGTGTGGACGTCGATCGAATCCCAGTAGGCGAAGTTCTCGCGGATGGCCCGGTAGATGGGCTCGTCCGCCTCTTCCAGGTTGCCGAGCGTCTCGTCGCTGAAGACGACGCCCCAGCCGAAGGTGTCGTCGGCGCGGTTGCGCTCGAAGACGATCACCTCGGCGTCGGGCCGGGCCTTCTTGAAGAGGATCGCGAAATAGAGCCCGCCCGGGCCCCCACCGAGGACGTGGACCTTCACCCGGAGGGAGCTACCCGGCCCCCCGCGAGCCGGGAAGGACTTTCCTCAATGCGACCGGCGAGCGCGCCCGGAAGGGACGGCCGGACCAGGAGCCCGTAGCGCGCCTACCGGAAGTGGTAGGTGAGCCCGAGCGACACGACGTCGAAGTTGGAGGTGAAGCGGCCGGTGTTGATGACCGTCCCTTCGCCGAAGTTCGACGTGCCGTCGCTGCTGCACAGCTCGTCGGGCACCTCGCCCCCGCCCCCGCGGCAGATCTCCTGGATCCGCGAGTCGGCGTTCACCTGCCGCACGCGCGCCTCTTCCTCCGAGACCGTCGCCTCGAACTGGTGGATGTGCGCGTAGGCCAGGGTCAGGTCGAACATGCCGACGCGCATGGTGAGGCCGATGTGGCCGCCGAAGCGCATGAAGGGCAGGAAGTCGATCTGCTCGTAGCCGTCCTCGATGCCCTTGGTCTCGAAGCTGAAGCCGACGCGGATCGCGGCGAGGCCGGGCATGATGTTGTAGTCCGCGCCGAGGCGCACGGAGAGCTGGTCCTGCCAGTTGTGCGGGAGCCGGAGCGAGGGGGGAATCGACGCCGGGATCCCCGTGTCCGCCAGGATGGTCCAGAGACCGTTGCTGCTGGGATCCGGGTTCGTGGGGAGGTTGACGTTGAAGTCGTCGACGCGGCTGTTGCGCTCGTAGACGACGTTCAGCTCGATGTCGAAGCGCTCGTTCGCCATCGGGTCCTCGACCCGGCCGCTCAGCCGCGAGACGTCGTCGGGGTTCCGGGGCCGCGGCGCGATGCGATCGGCGTAGCGGAGCCCGAAGGCGAGCTGCCAGGGCTGGGAGACCTCGAGCTCGACGCCGTCGATCTTCAGCTCCTCGAGGGGCTCGGCCCGGTAGTAGCCCGAGGTGAGCGTGAGGTCACCGTCCGCGCGGATGTCGTCCGTCCAGATGAAGGTGAGCGAGACGTCGAGGTTGTCGTGCGGCACGGCATGCACGGACGCCGTGATCTTGGGGATGAAGGAGTCGCTCACGGAGAGCTCGGAGAAGACGTCGCCGGTGAAGTCCTCGCCCCGGGTCGCCCGGACGATCGACTGGAAGTCGACGAGGGCGAAGCCGAAGCCCATGGACGCGCCGAAGCGGATGCGCGGGTGAGGCGCGACGCCGATGCCGATGGTCGGCCAGGCGGCGATGAGCTGCTCCTCGATGAGGTTGTAGCGCGTCGGCGCGGGCAGCCCGTCCTGGATGCCCCGGTAGGTGCGGTCGCCGACGCGCTGGTCGTTGCCCCAGACCGTGTGGCCGACCGCGGCCGGCGTGAGGAAGCCGATGCCGATGCCGACCATCTCGTGGGCGCGCCAGGTGAGCACCAGCTCGGGCACGACGCCGGGCGGGCCGGAGTTGCAGACCTCGGGCATGGCCGTGTCCGGCACCGGCATGTCGGCGAGGAGATCACCGTCGGTGTCGGGGTTGAAGGCGCTCGGGTTGAACTCGTTGCCGGGGATGACCCGCTGATCCGGGTCGCGCGCCGGGTCGGGCGTGTCGGCCTCGGCCGTCGGCGTGCCCTCGTGGCTGACGTAGGTACCGCCGCGCCGGTGGCAGGCCTCGTAGAGCGCCAGGTGCGTCTGCAGCGAGAGCTGGATGCCCTGCGAGGCCGCGAGGTTCGCCGGGTTGTAGTAGAGCGCCATCGGGTCGCCGGGCCGCGCGAACATCGCGCCGCCTCGCCCCAGCGCCGTCGAGCCGGCCGCGGGGAACTCGAGCCCGCCGGCCTCCGCCGTCGGCGTCAGCCCGCTCCACACCAGCGCGCCCATGGCGAGCGCGAGTCCGAGACGTCGATTCATTCCAAGCACCCCTGGTCCATCCCCATCGGGCTCTTCCGAGCGCTGCGCTGGCGGAGGTCCCCGGCACCACCCGGCCGCCCCCGACACCACTCGAAATCCCCACGAAAAACGGGCCCGAGCATACAGCTCGGACCCGCTTCGAGGGAAGCTTTTTTTTCGACACTTCGGCCCGGCAGCCCGCCGGGTCCTCGGCGCGGAGCGCCTGGCCGCGGCCCCGGCCGGCGCTCAGCCGTCCATGAACTCGGCCGCGTCGCCGCCGTAGTAGTCGTCCTCCACCAGGTTGTCGAAGCGCGTGTAGTTGTTGAAGAACCGCACGCGCGCCGTGCCGGTGGGGCCCGCGCGCTGCTTGCCGATGATGATCTCGGCCACCCCCCGATCCTCGGTCTCCTTGTTGTAGACCTCGTCCCGGTAGACGAACCAGATCGTGTCCGCGTCCTGCTCGATGGCGCCGGACTCGCGGAGGTCGGAGAGCTGCGGGCGCTTGTCCTTGTTGCCCCGGCTCTCGACACCGCGGTTGAGCTGCGAGAGCGCGATGATGGGGATCTCGAGCTCCTTCGCCAGCGCCTTCAGGTTCCGGCTGATCTCCGAGATCTCCTGCTCGCGCGAGTCGTTCTTCGAGCCCGAGCGCATCAGCTGGAGGTAGTCGACGATGATGAGCCCGAGCCCCGCCTCGGACTGGAGCCGGCGCGACTTCGCGCGCAGCTCGAGGAGCGTGATGGCGGGCGTGTCGTCGATGTAGAGCGGCAGCTCGCTCAGCACGCCGGCGGCGCTCGCGAGCTTGGGCCAGTCGTCGCGCTGCAGCTGCCCGGTGCGCATGCGCGTGCCGTCGACGCGCGCCTCACTGCAGAGCATGCGCTTGACGAGCTGCTCCTTCGGCATCTCGAGGGAGAACACGGCGACCGTGCTCTGCCGCGCGGCGCAGGCATTGAGCCCGACGTTCAGCGCGAAGGAGGTCTTCCCCATACCCGGGCGGCCCGCGATGATGATCAGGTCGCCCGGGTGCATGCCGGCGGTCATCTTGTCGACACGATCGAAGCCCGTCGGACACCCGGTGATGGCGTCGCCGCGCTTCGCCATGTCGTTGATCTCTTCGAAGGTCCGCATGACCACGTCCTTGACGTGCTCGTACGGGTTCCGGGCGCGCTGCTTGGCGACGTTGAAGACCTGCGACTCGGCCTGGTCGAGGAAGGCCTCGATCTCGCCGTAGTCGCCGTAGCCGGTCGAGGCGACCTCGTGGCAGACGCTGATGAGCTTCCGGACGATGGCCTTCTCGCGGACGATGCTCGCGTGGGCCTTGATGTTCTCGACCGTCGGGATCGTGTTGGTCAGCGAGAGCAGGTACTCGTCGCCGCCGACGGCCTGGAGCTTCTGCGAGTGGATCAGGGTCTCGCGGAGCGTGACGTGGTCGACGGGCTGGTTGCGCCCGAAGAGGTCGCGCATCGCCTGGTAGATGATGCCGTTCGCCTCGCTGTAGAAGTCGTCCTTGGAGACGATCTCCAGCACGACGTTCATGGCGTCGTTCTCGAGGAGGATGCCACCGAGCACGGCGCGCTCGGCCTCGAGGGCGTTCGGGGGAACTCGTCCGCGCTGCTGATCCATGGGTCCGTGTCGATGGGTGCGGGCCGACGTCTGGGGGCCGACATCTAGGGGCCCGTCTGCGGGCCCACTTCCGGAAGGCTGCTGGCTCGCTCCGGTCAGCTCATGGGAGGAGAGTAGCGGCCCCCCGTGACGCCGGCCGACCATGGTGGGCGCCCCCTCGACCGCACGCAAGCCCGCCCCGCGAGCCCCCGAGCGCGGCCGCCGCCTCCGAGTCGCGCGAGAGTCAGTCCGGCACGGGCACGGTGTAGTTGAGCGCGAGCCGGCCGCCGTCGGCGTAGAGGGTCTGACCGGTCACGTAGCCCGAGTCCTCGGTGGCCAGGAAGACCGCGATGGACGCGATCTCCTCGGGCTCTCCGAGGCGGCCCAGCGGCGTGCGGCTGAGCAGCGCCCGCTGCTTCTCGGGGTCGTCGTTCACCTGCCGGACCATCTCCGTGCCGATGGACCCGGGGCCGATGGCGTTGACCCGGATCCCGTGAGGCGCGAGCGCCAGCGCCTCCACCTTCGTGAGCTGGGCGAGGCCGCCCTTGGCCACGACGTAGGGCGCGATGGCCGGGATGGCCAAGACCGCGTTCACCGAGGACATGTTGATGATCGTGCCCCCCTCCCCCTGGGCCTTCATCTGCCGCCCCGCCGCCTGGCCGAGGAGGAAGGCGCCCTTGAGGTTCACGCGGATCGACTCGTCGAAGTCCTCCTCGGACAGCTCGAGGAAGTCACCGGCGCGCACGATCGCGGCGTTGGCCACCGCGCAGTCCAGCCGCCCGAAACGCGCGACGGTCGCCGCGACGAGGGCATCGACGGCGGCCTTGTCGCCCGCGTCGCTCTTCTCGAAGCACGCCTCGCCGCCGGCGTCCCGGATGGCTGCCGCCGCGGCCTCGCCTTCCTCGAGGACGTCCCCGAGCACGACCTTCGCTCCCTCCCGGGCGAAGCGCTCCGCCACCGCGCGACCGATCCCCCGAGCGGCGCCCGTGACGATCGCGACCTGGTTCTGCATGCGCATGCGGTCGTGCTAACAATTCGCCCGGCGGCGATCCACGCCCAACCTCCTCGGCCCTCCCCCAGCGAGGGCCCTCTCGGAGGCAAAGGGGGGCATACCCTCGGATCGGTCATCTCCGATTCACCTTCGTTCGCGCGGAGGCTCCGCCGCTGGGGGGCCCGGCACCCGTGCGGCGAACGAGTGAGAGAACGATGACCGAGAAGAAGGATCTGAAGAAGCGCGTCCGCGCGCGGATGGCGAAGACCGGCGAATCCTACGCGGCGGCCCGCGCCCAGCTGCTGGCCAAGCGGGAGCCGAAGCCCGCGGAGTACGCCGAGCTCGCGGGGATGAGCGACGAAGCGGTCCGGAAGAAGACCGGCAAGACCTGGGCCGAGTGGGTCCAGGCGCTCGACGCCATGGACGCCCGGTCCATGGGCCACCGCGACATCGCCAAGGCGGTCGGCGAGCGTTGGCCGGCCCTCGGCGGCTGGTGGGCTCAGACCGTGACCGTGGGCTACGAGCGGATCCGGGGGCTGCGCGCGAAGGGCCAGCGGCGGACGACCAAGCTCTTCGACGCCCACAAGAGCCGGACCTTTCCCGTGCCGGTGGCCCAGCTCTACGCTGCCTTCGGCGCGCGGCTGCGTAGGCGCTGGCTCGGCGAGGTGGAGCTGACCATCCGCACCTCGAAGAAGAACCGGTCCATGCGCATCAGCTGGCCCGACGGCACCAGCGTGAACGCCTGGTTCACCGACAAGGGGCCGCAGAAGAGCAGCGTCGCGATCCAGCACACGAAGCTGGCGAGCGTCGCCGACGTGAAGCGGGCGAAGGAAGCGTGGGCCGCGCGCTTCGACCGACTGCGGGTCCTGCTCACGGGGAAGTGAGGCGAGGAGCCGCTGCCGCCGCGGCGGCGGCTCCTCCCACGCTCCTCCGGGGCGCCCTTCGAAGGGGACCGCGACGACCTCGGAGCGACAGCACACGAGTGCAGAGAGCGCCCCCCGTCGACGCCGCATCCGCCCCGCAGCCGGGCCGCGCGGAGCCGTGTTCGTCTCCGTGGAAGCCGGCCCGCGCGACCCGGGAGGAGCGAGCACCGAGAGCCCCGCTGGGGCGCACACGAAGAAGCGGCGCCGGGGTCCCCCCCGACGCCGCCTCTTCGTCACGCCGCGCGGGCGTGGCCGGCGCGCCTCAGGCGGCCGTCTTGACCTCGAGCTTGACGGGCACCTCGACGCCGGCGACGAGCTGGATCGTCACCTCGTAGGAGCCCGTCTGCTTGATGGGCTCCTCGGGGAGGATGACCTGCTTCTTGTCGATGTCCGTGATGCCGCGGACCTCGAGGGCCTGCATGATGTCGGCCACGCTGACGGCACCGAAGAGCTTTCCGGTGTCCATGTCGGCGACCTGCTTGGCCACGTGGAGCTCGACGCCGTCGAACTTCTTCGCGGCCTCCTGCGCGGCCTCGCGCATCTTCTCGAGCCGCTGGAGGGCGAGGGCCTTCTCGTGCTCGATCTGCTTGACGTTCTCGCGCGAGGCGATGACCGCCTTGCCGCGCGGGATGAGGAAGTTCCGGGCGAACCCCGGGCGGACGCGCACGACGTCGCCGGAGAGGCCCAGATTGTCGACGTCCTTCTTGAGGACTACCTGCACGTGTCGCTTCGCCATGGCGTCAACCAATCACCGTGTAGGGCAGCAGCGCGATGTTGCGCGCGCGCTTCACGGCCAGGGTCAGCTCGCGCTGCTGCACGGCCGACAGACCGCTGATGCGGCGCGGCACGATCTTGCCGCGATCCGTCAGGAAGTAACGGAGCTGCTGCGGGTCCTTGTAGTCGAAGCGGAAGCCGATCTCCTGCGTGAAGGACGGCGCCTTCTTGCGGCCACCCCGGCGCCGGCGAATGCCGAGCGGGTCGGCGTCGGCGCGCCCCTCACGGATGACGGTGCCCTTCGTGACCTCGTCGTCGGAGGCCTGGGTCTGCTGCTCGTCACTCATCGTCGTCCTCCGAGTCGTCGTCGCTCTCGTCGCTCTCGTCGCCCTCGGCGTCGTCGTCGTCCGACTCCTCCGAGTCGTCGCCCGACTCGTCCTCCGAGCCCTCCGACTCCTCCGAATCGTCGCCCTCGGCGTCGTCGTCCTCGGCGTCGTCGTCCTCGGAGCCTTCGGCCTCCTCGGCTTCTGCTTCGGCCTCGGCCTCGGCCGCCTCGCGAGCCTCGGCGCGGGCGCGCTCGGCCTCCTCGTCGACCATGCCGAGCTTCTCGGCCGCCGTCGGCTCGAACTCGTCGTCCTCCTCCGGCTCGAACTCGCCGAAGTCGACCTCCGCAGGGTCCACCTCGACCGCCTCGAGGTCCACGTCGTCGACCACGCGCACCGTCTGGTAGCGCATGACCGGCTCGAGGAGGCGCAGGTTGCGCTCGAGCTCCGCGACGATCTCGCCGAAGGCGGCGAAGCGGAGGTAGACGAAGATGCCGCGGCCGTGGTTGCCGATGGGGTAGGCGAGCTTGCGCTTGCCCCAGACGTCCACCTTCGTGAGCTTGCCACCCTGCTGCTCGAAGACGCCCTGAACTCGGCTGGACACCTTCTCGGCGTCCTCGGTCCCGACGTTCGGCCGCAGGATGTAGATGGTCTCGTATTCGCGCGCCCACCGCTTCGCGGGCGTCGCCAGGGTCTGTTCCGCCAAGGATTCCTCCCGGGGTTGCCCCGGCATCGCGCCGGAGCGAGGAAAAAGTTGGGGTCGGGTCTCCCCGACCGGGTCGCTGCTCTTAGCTCGGGCCTCGCGGCCCCGCAAGCGCTTTCGGGCCCCTCAGCCCTTGCGAGGGAAGGCCCGCTGGGCCGCCTCGGGGCCGTCGGCGACGACCGCCAGCACACGCTCGGCCGCCCCGTCGAGGACGGCGTCGAGCTCCTCCTGCTCGTGCTGCGCGAAGTCCGAGAGCACGTGCGCGTGCACGCCGCCGTGGGGCGGCCGCCCGATACCGACGCGGACGCGCACGAAGCCCGGGCCCCCCGCGTGCTGCACGACGCTCTTCAAGCCGTTGTGGCCCGCGGTCCCGCCCCCGACCTTGATGCGCAGGGCGCCGAAGGGCAGGTCGAGCTCGTCGTGCACGACGAGGACGTCCTCGAGCGGGACGCGGAAGAAGCGCATGGCCTGCTGCACGCTGCGCCCGGAGCGGTTCATGAAGGTCATGGGCGCGAGGAGCACCAGGTCCTCGCCGGCGTGGCGCACCTTCGTGAAGCGGCCGTCGAACTTGGCGCGGAAGGTGGTCGCGCCGAGGCGCTCGACCAGCCGCTCGAGGACCATGAAGCCCACGTTGTGGCGCTGGCCCGCGTGCTCGGGGCCGGGGTTTCCGAGGCCGACGACGAGATGCATGGGGGACCGATCCTTCGAGGCGGCGCGGGACACGAAGGCGACGACGTCGCTCCGCTCGGACGAGGGGTCTGCGAGGGTGACGGGGTCGGGCCGCCTCGCCCCGGGACCCGACACCCGAAACGACACCGCCGAAACGACACGGCCCGAAACGACACCGGGGCCCCCGCATCACGGAAGCCCCGGCGTCTCTCGAGCGGCGTCTCTCGAGCCGTGTCTCTCGAGCGGTGGGGCGGTCAGGCCTCGGCGGCGGGAGCGGCCTCACCCGCGGCTTCGGCCTCCTTGGCCTCCTTCTCCGCGAGCCGCTTCGCGCGGCGGTCCTCGCCGACGAGCACGAGCGAGAGCTCGGGCGGCAGCGTGATCTCGCCGGCCTCGAGCGCGACGTCGCCCACCGAGAGCGTCTCGAACATGTCGAGCTTCGAGACGTCGACCTCGATGAAGGCGGGGATCTTGGTCGGCGTGGTCTTCACCGGCACCGAGCGGCGCGTCTGCGTGAGCATGCCGCCCTTCACGACGCCGATGGGGCGCCCCTTCGTCTTGAAGGGCACGTCCACGGTCACGACCGTGTCCTCGGTCACGCGGTAGAAGTCCGCGTGGAGGAGCTCCCGGGAGACCGGCTCGACGGTGAGGTCCCGGACCATCGCCAGGTCGGTCTTCCCGTCGTACTCGATCTCGAAGAGCGTGTTGCGGCCCAGCGGCCCCCGGAGGTGGCGCTCGAGCGCAACCGGGTCCACCGTCAGCGGCGTCGGCTCGAGCCCCGGACCGTAGTAAACGGCCGGGAGCTTCCCCTGAGCGCGCAACCGACGAGCGGGCCCCTTTCCGCGCGCGGCGCGGACCTCAGCCTGCAGCGTCTGCTTTTCCATCGTTCTTCTTCTCCTGTTCCGCCTCGGACGGGCGGGCCGGTGTCGATGACACCTCCGGCGCCGCGCCGCAAGACGAAAGCGGCCCCCGCGGGCCGACGCCGAGCACCGGTCTCGACGCGCGGAGTCGACGACCGAGCTCCGGGTCGCGAGCGGCTCAGACGAAGAGGGAGGAGACCGAGTCGCTGTGGTGGATCCGCTTGATCGCCTCGCCGAGGAGCCGGGCCACCGAGAGCACCCGGTACTTCGGGTTGCCCTCCGCGCCCGGGGGCAGCGGGATGGTGTCCGTCGTGATGATCTCCTCGAGGGGCGAGTCCTCGATCCGATCGAGGGCCGGCCCGGAGAGCACCGCGTGGGTGGCCGCCGCGAAGATGCGCTTGGCGCCGTGCTCCTTCAGGGCGCGCGCTGCGTTCGTGATCGTGCCCGCGGTGTCGATGATGTCGTCGAGGAGCACGCAGTCCCGATCCTGCACGTCGCCGATGATGTGCATGATCTCCGAGACGTTCGCCTTCGGGCGCCGCTTGTCGATGATCGCCAGCTCCGCCCCGACCCGCTTGGCGTAGGCGCGTGTGCGCTCGACGCCGCCCGCGTCCGGAGAGACGAAGACCGGCGCGAGCTCGCTGCCGCGGAAGCGCGGCTTGAGGTGCTCGAGGAAGACCGGCATCGCGAAGAGGTGATCGAAGGGCACGTTGAAGAAGCCCTGGATCTGCCCCGCGTGGAGATCCATCGCGACCACGCGGTCGATGCCCGACGCGCTCATCAGGTCGGCGACGAGCTTCGCCGTGATGGGCGTCCGGGGCGCGCTCTTCCGATCCTGCCGCGCGTAGCCGTAGTAGGGCACGACGGCCGTGATGGAGCCGGCCGAGGCGCGCTTGAGCGCGTCGGTCATGACGAGCAGCTCCATCAGGTGATCGTTCACCGGGTTGCACGTCGGCTGGATCACGTAGACGTCGACGCCGCGGACGTTCTCCTTGATCTCCGCGAAGACCTCTCCGTCGGAGAAGCGGGCGATCTTCGCCCGACCGAGCGGCATCTCCAGGTAGCGAACGATGGCCTCGGCCAGGGGGACGTTCGCGTTACCCGAGAACACGCAAGTGGACTTGAACACGACGCCCTCCTCGATCCATCCACCGCGGCCGGCTCGAAGCCCGTCAGGGGCTCCGCCACGCCCGCGAACGGGCGCGAAATAGCAATGCGTCTTCGGGGTGTCAAACCAGATCCAGGTGAGGCGCGAACGGCGGCCGACGGATCGCGACGGATCGCCTCGGCGGGCGAGACGATCGCCTCCCCGGGACGTCGACGCGGACCTTCGCGGGACGTCCGGGAGAGCGCGGCCGATCGCCTCGAGGGCGCGCGCGATCGCCTCCGACGTGCTCGCCAACACCGCGACGACACTGCGCTTTGCGAACTCGGGTCACCCGTGGATCGACCGCCCTCGGCGGGGGATCAGGGCGCGCGGGCGGGGGCGCGCTCGGTAGCCGGAGGCCCAGGCTTTTCGTGACAAGGGCCCCGCGGGCGTTGCACTCGAGGTCAAAGCTCCGCAATGTCGGCGCCGCGCCGATGGGGAGGTGGCGGCCACGTGCGGAGCGCGTACCCGCTTCTCCCCCGAGCGCTCGACTCCCGCGGAGGACCGATGACCGACGGACCGATGAACGACACCGTCACTCTCGTCACGGATCGACCTGGCTTCGTTCCGCTCTGGCGTGACGCGCTCGACAAGCACGGCTTCGAGCTGCGGGTCTGTGGCTTCGAGGAGCTGGGCGGGCTCGCCCTGCGCCACCAGGCGGTGGTCTTCGACGCGGCGAGCGACGAGCTCGACGAGGACGATCTCCTCACCGGCGTGAGCTTCGCGCGCGCCGCCGGCGCCCTGCCCTGGGTCCACAGCGAAGACGACGTCGAGGACATCGTCGAGGAGATCTGCTTCGGCCGCATCACGCGCAGCGACGAAGACGTCGAGCGCGTGGCCCGCACGCTCGCGCGGCGCCTCGACCGGAGCCGCGGGCGACGCTTCGAGTTCGTGACCGTCTCTCCGCGCGACGGTGACGTGCTCGCGGTGCTCGGCGACGGCGAGTCCGCCCTGCTGAAGCGCCCGGTGAGCTCGGAGGACGACGGCTCGGACATCGTGGCGATCTCGCTCGCGGAGGACGCCATGCGCGCCTCCCTCGAGCTCGCCTCCGGGCAGACCTTCGACCTGCACGCCTCCAGCGTCGCGCCCCGCTCGACCGGTAACGGCGCCGGCGCGCAGATCCCCATCGACGGCGCGCGGCTCGGCGCGCGGCTCCGCGAGCTCCGCCTCGAGGCCGGCCTCACGCAGGCCGAGCTCGCGCGGCGCACGGGTATCCATCGCCCGAACATCGCGCGCGTCGAGGCGGGCCGGCACACGCCGAGCCTCGAGACGCTCGCCCGGCTCGCAGGCGCCATCGGCGTGCCGACGACCCGCGTCCTCTCCGAGGACTGAGGGCAGGGCCCACGACGCTCGCGACGCGGGGCGCTCCTTCGGGGCGCCCCGTCCTCGTTGGAGCGCCGGCTCGTTGGAGGGGTGTGCTTTCGGCCCCGTCGCGTCGGGGGCATCATCGGAGCATGATCGAGGTCGATCCGAAGCGCGCGCCGGCCGAGCCGCGCGACGCCGCCACCGTGCTGGTCCTCCGCGACGCCGCCGGGGGCGGCTTCGAGGTGTTCATGGTCCGCCGCCACGGCAAGAGCGGCTTCATGGCCGGCGCCCACGTCTTCCCCGGAGGGAAGCTGGACGACGCCGATCGGGACCCGGCGCTCCTCACCCGCGCGCTCGGCCGCTCGGCCGAGGAGTGCGCGGCGGCCCTGGGGGAGGACGACGCGCCCACGGCGGCCGGCCTCTTCGCGGCAGCGATCCGCGAGACCTTCGAGGAGGCCGGGGTGCTCCTGGCCGAGGGCGTCGAGCCGGCCGAGCGGCCGGCGCTCCACGCGGCACGAGAGGCCCTCCAGCGCGGCGAGCGGACGCTCCTCTCCGTCGCCGAGGAGCTCGATCTTCGACCGCGCTTCGACGCGCTCGTGCCCCAGGCGCGCTGGATCACGCCCGTGGTCGAGCCGCGCCGCTACGACACCCGCTTCTTCCTCGCCGACGCGCCGCCCGCGCAGGAGGCTGCGCACGATCGACGCGAGACCACCGCGGGGGAGTGGCTCGGCCCGGGCGCCGCCCTCGACGCAGAGCGCGAGGGGCGGATCTCGCTCCCGCCTCCCACCTACCGGACGCTCCAGTGGCTCGCCGAGTTCGACACGGCCGACGCCGCCCTCGCGGCCGCCCGCGAGCGCACGCCGCCGACCCTCCAGCCCGTCTTCCACGACCCGGGCGATGGCGCCTTCGTGCTCGCGCTCCCGGGCGACCCGCTCCACCCGGTGAGCGAGCCGGCCTTCGCCGGGCCGACGCGCTTCGTCCTCGAGAAGGGCCGCTGGTGGGCCCGCGACGGCCGCTGACGCGCGCGACGCCAACGACCGCGAAGCGACGACTGACTGCGAGCGCGACGACGGCGAACGCTCGCCGCTCCGGCTCGCGGACCGGCCCGCCACCCCCGGACTCGAGCGGGCGGCTCTCGGAGCCAGGTTCCCTTCGACCGAGCAGCTCCGCGAGCGCCGGGCCGCCCGGTCGCCGATCAGCCGCCGATGATCTCGCCGCCGTCGACGTAGATCGTGTTCCCCGTGATCCAGCGGGTGGCCGGCGTGGCGAGGGCGATCATCGCGTCGGCCACGTCCTCGGTGGTCGTGAGGCGGCCGTAGGGGTTCCGCTTCTTCGCCGACTCGATCATCTCGTCCGAGCCGGGGATCTTCCGGAGCGCCGGCGTGTCGGTGACGCCCGCGCAGAGCGCGTTGGCCGTGATGCCCCGCGGCGCCAGCTCGTAGGCGAGCTGCCGCACATGCGACTCGAGGGCGCACTTGGCGGCGCTCACGGCGCCGTAGCCGGGCCAGACGGAGGTGCTCCCGGCCGAGGTCATGGCGAAGATGCGCGCGCCCTCCGCGAGGAGGTCCCGGCGGAGCAGATCCTGCACCCAGTAGAGGAGGCTGTGGGCCATGACGTCGAGGGTCATGTCCATGTTCGCCTTGGTGATGACCGCCCCACCCTCCTCATCCCAATACGGGCGGAGCGTGCCGAAGGCGAGCGAGTGCATCAGCACCTTCACCTTCTCGCCCCGGCCGTCGAGCTCTTCCTTCAGCGCGTCGAGCGTGGCGTTGCGCTTCTTCTCGTCGGCGGCGTTCGTGTTGAAGAAGCGCGACTCGCGGCCCTTCTCCGCGATCTGCGCCTCGATCTCCTTCACGTGCGCGAGGCCAGCGCGCCGGTCGAGGTGCACGCCGGCGATGTCCATGCCCGCGCCGGCCAGCCCGAGGGCCGCCGCTTCGCCGAAGCCGCTCGAGGCACCGAGGATGAGGGCCCAGCCGTCCAGGCCGAGGAGGTCCTTTTCGTCGCTCATGGCGGGCGACGCTACCGCCGATGCCCCCGCCCGCAAACCGAAAGGCGCGTCGGAATGCATCTCGGCGCCGATTCCGTATGGTGAAGCACCGTGCGCGCGCTCGCCCCCACCGCCTTGCTCCTGCTCGCCGGCCTCCTCGCCTGCTCCGACCCGCCGGCAGCGGACCCGGCGACCGCCGATCCGCCCGAGCCCCCGACGGCCGAGCGCCCCCCGTCCAGCGACCCCGTCGCTCCCCCGCAGGGCGAAGACACGGGAGGCGACGAGACCGAAGCGCGGCCGCCCTCCCCCTACGCCTGCCGCGTCCCGGCCATCCCCATCCCGCGCCCGCGCGAGTGCGTGCGCGGGCGGAGCTACCCGGACTGCAAGTGGCAGATGCCCCACGCGACCCTCGGCGGCGGTCGCTACCGGCGCTGGCGCAACACCATCATGGAGCACTGGTGGGCGCGGCCGGCGACCGTGAGTTGGGTGCTCGCGTCCGTCGACGCCTACCACGAGGTCTACCCCGAGCAGGTCGTCGCCGTCGGCGACCTCGACGCGCCCGGCCCGCGCCACCAGACGCACGACAAAGGCGTCGACGTCGATCTCTACTTGCTCGGCGCGATGCTCAAGGAGAACGCCGGCGGCGGCCGCTACCCGAGCAACTTCGAGGGCAAGAGCGAAGACGAGATCGAAGGTCTCCGCCAGCGGGTCGAGACCCTCGCGCGGGTGCTCGCCACCTGCGCCAACGGGCAGCTCCGCATCTACTACAACGACGAGGTCGTCCGGGACCGCTTCCACGCCTGGTACGACGCCCAGGGCTTCCCCGAGAACCCGTTCGGGCGGCCCATGCAGCGGCACAACGAGCTCCACGACTTCCACTTCCACGTGAGCGTGCCCGAGGACCTGCCCCGCCTCCCCGCCGAGCCCCTGGCCGAGGGCGAGCGCCACCCCATCGCGCCCATCGAGCCGCCCCCGCCGCCGGAGAGCGCGCCGCACCTCTCGTCCATGAGCCGCCGCCCGGCGGACCTCGGCGCCTTCGAGCGCCTGCGCGGCAGCGCGGAGGGCGCGGCGACGGAGAGCGCGGAGAACGCGGGCCACTCCACCGAGGACTCGCCCTCTGCGATGAGCGAGAGCTCCCCCTCGGCTCCCGTCGCTCCTGCGCCGGCGGGAGCGTCCTCGGATCCGACCCCGTCGGCCCGACCCTCGACCCCGTCGATGGCCGCTCCCGCGCCGCCGGGGATGGTCTTGCCCGCGATGGAAGCGGCAGCGATGGCCTCGCCCGCCAGCCCCGCCGGGGCGCCCGCGCCGACCTCTCCCTGACGGCGAGCGCGCACCAGGCTCCGCCACTGCGGAGCGACGGTGGCGGCGTTCGCGGCATCGCTCGCTGCGCTCGCTGGCCTCGTAGGGGGGCGCTTCGGTCCGGAGTCGCCGCTCGCGACCACGCCCTCTCTCACCGCGCCCTCCTCAGTCCTTCCGCCGGGCCCCGGCGCCGCTCAGCCCTCGCCGCGCGCGGCCTTCTCGTCGTGCCCCGACACGCCGAAGCGCGACGCCAGCACGTCCTCCACGTCGCGCAGCGTGAGCCCGCGGAGCTGCAGCCCCACCATCGCGTGGTAGAGGAGGTCCGCCGCCTCCGCGGCCACGCGCTCGTCGCTCTCGCCCTCGAGCGCATCCGCCAGCTCGCCGGCCTCCTCGCGGAGCTTCGCGCCGATCTTCGGCGCCCCCTTCTCGAGGAGCGACTTCGTGTAGCTCTTCTCCTCGTCCCCCGCCGCGCGCGCCGCCAGCGTCTCCGTCAGACGAAGAAGCGTCGGCGCCGCCCGCGAGCCCTCGCCCGCCTCGGGCGCGTCTCCATGCCCGACCCGCCGGAAGAAGCAGGTCTCCGCGCCCGTGTGGCAGCTCGGCCCGGCCGGCTCGACCAGGTAGACGAGCGCGTCCGCGTCGCAGTCCGCCCAGACCTCGAAGGTGCGGAGCGTGTTCCCGCTCGACTCCCCCTTCTTCCAGAGCTGCTGCCGCGACCGGCTGAAGAAGTGCGCATAGCCCGTCTCCAGCGTCTGCAGCACCGCCTCCCGGTTCGCGTGCGCCAGCATGCGCACCTCCCCCGTGTGCCGGTCCTGCGCGACGACGGAGACGAGCCCCGTCGCGTCCCACTTGAGCGCATCGAGCATGCGCGCGGGTTACGCGACGGGGCCCACCATTTCAACCGCAGCCTCAGGCCCGCAACGCGGCCATCATCGCCTCGTGGCTGGCGCGCGCGACCTGCTCCAGGTGGCCCATGGCCTTCTCGGAGAAGCTCTGGGCGCGGTCGGCGGCCTCGTCGGCCGCGGACGTCGCGTCCTGATACTGCTCGGCGCTGCTCTCGTGGGTGCTGGCGTCCTGGGTCTGCCGCTCCTGGGCGTACATCAGGCCACCGTCCAGTGCCGCTAGAGCAGCCTGCGCCTCCTGGGGCGCGGCCGCCCGGAGGCCCTCGCGGGCACGGGCGCGACGGTGTTCACGCCGGGCGGAGCGCTTGGCGGAGTCGAGCTCGGCGCGTTCGGCCTCCGTCGGTTCGGGCACGCTTCCCTCGGAGGGCCCCTCGGACAGCTCCTTTCCGGCGACCTCCTCCGAGGCCTCCGTCGTTTGCGGCGTCTCGGTCGACTGAGGAGCAGTGGGCTGAGGCTTCGCCTTCGCGATCTCGGCCGTCGAGCCGCCGCTCGCACCGAGGCTTGCGGTGGCCCTACCGGCCTGGACCGCCCCCGATGCCGCCTGCGCTGCCGAGCTGATGAGGGTGCGCGCGAGGCCGATGCGCGCGGCCTTGCGCTCGGCCTCGACCGCGCGCCGGCGCTCCTGGTTGCGCAAGCGGCGCGAGCGACGCTCGTGCGCGCGCATGTCGGACGCGGCGTCTTCGAGGTCGAGGGCGGCCATGGCGATGGCCTCCTCGGGGCTCAGAGCGCTCGCGCGCGGCGCAGCAGCCGCGTCGCTGCTCTCGAGGCCTGGGGTGGTCGCGGACGGGACGGTTCGTTCGATGTGCATGGGTGTCTTCAGGTCTAGGATGAGGGTCGGAGTTCGAGGTCGAGCGGAACGCCGAATGGCGCTCGACGCTCGGGCGTCAGGCGATGCTTCGAGCCACGGTCAGCGCGGCTTCGGCGCGGACCTGCTGGGTGCGAGTGACGCTCGCCATGATCCGGGCGTGACGTTCGACCACCCGGCGGAGGGCGTCCGAGGCCGACTCGGTCTCGAGGTTCGCGTCCTCCTCGAGCGTCCGGTGGAAGTCGGCCGTCGCGTTGGCCTGATCGGCCCGGTGCTGATGGACCCCGCGGACGATGGCGAAGGTCGCGGTCACCACGTCGTTCACGCCCGAGATGAGGTCCGTGATGGTGGAGGCGAGCTCGGCGGCGCGAGCTCCTTGTTCGGCGAGATCGGCGACCGCCTTGGTTCCCGTCGTCACGGCCTGGGCCGTGGCTCCGCCAGCCTGGGCGGCCTGGCTTCCGGCCTGAGCGGTCGTGGTCGCGGCTTGCGCCGCGCTCGCGCCCGCCTGGCCTGCCTGCGACAGACCGCTGGCCGCATCACCGGCCGCCGAGGCGCCCCCCGCCGCGATCATCAGAGCCGCGCCGACGAGCTTGAGGACACTCGCCGCGATGGCGCCGTTCCGCTCGTCGAGGACCCCTCGATGCGCGAGCTCGTCCACGATGTCTCCAGCCGCGATGAGCACCACGGCGACGACGACCAAGGCCAGGGTCGCGCCCCCGGAGAAGACCGACGCGACGGTGCCGACCGCGGTGAGGACGGCTCCGATGAGCTTCTTGACCCAGCGAGGCGCCTTGTTCGCCGCCTTCTTGAGAGCCTTCTCGACCTTCTCGAGGGCGTGCATGACCCGCTCGCGTTGCATCTCGGAGTCCTGCCGCGAGGCCTGCACGTCCTCCGTCCGGTTCTCGATCTCCGCGTTGTTCGTGAAGGAGGCGAGCGCGGCCATGATCGTCTCGGGATGCACCACACCTGCGAGCGCGAGGGCATCGAGAGCGGGTACCCCGGTCGGCGTCGCCGTCGAGCCAGCGAGGAGGAGCGGGCTCTGCGCTGCTCCGGAGCTGGACGGCGGAGGAGACGCTCGGAGCGGATCGTTGGGCGCGACGGCCCCTGAAGGCGCAGACGCTACCCGAACCACGACGCGACCTCCGCGTAGGCCTTGGCACGCGCCGGCGAGCCGGCCGCTCGCTCCACGGCCGCGGCCAACCTCCAGCTCGCCGGCTCGAGGGGCTTCGAGAGAACCCGCGCCGATACCGCGTCGCGGGCCTCCTCGAGGCGTCCAGCGCGGGCGAGCCGCACCGGGACCGAGTTGGACCGGCTCATGGTCAGACCACGTTCCTTGCGATGGCCTGCATCGAGTCCGTGATGCTCTTGAGCATCTGGGTCGAGAGGGTCACGGCCTGGCTTCGCTGCTGCATCGTCGACTGCATTCGGATCATGGTGAGCTCCTGACCCGACTGCGCCTGACCCTGCTCCGAACCGATCTCTTCGATGAGCTGGTCGATCGTGTTTCCCGAGACCCGCTCCTCGCCGTTGAAGCGCGCGTTTCCACGTTCGGCGAGCTGCGCCTCGATGTCAGCGATCTCTCCATCGAGGCGCTCCACCTTGCTTTGGTTGTCGTTGCGAAGGGCCTCGTCCCGCGCGGCCCGCTTGTTCGCGAGCCGGCCTGCGAGCCCCTCGGACACGGCGACTCGCTCGGAGAGGCCGACTTCGTTCAGGAGCTCCGCGCCGTTCATCTGGCGGCCATCCCAGATCACCTGGACGTCCTCGAGCTTGACCTTTTTTCCCGGCTCCTTCTTCACCTCCGACATGGCGCCGCGAAGAGTCCGAAGTGCCTGGGTCTGCCGCGCGATGGCCTCGGAGCCTCGCTGACGAACGTCCATGTCCCCCATGAGCGCCTCGATCTCGCCGTCGAGGCTGTTGAGCCGAGTCTGAAGGAGCATGATGATGGCGGTGGGCGTGAGGGCCATGCCCTGGGGGATCAGGCCACCGAGCTCCTGCAGGTCCTCGGTGAGTAGCTCCTGGACGCCCTCGGAGAGGTCCGGGCCGAGGAACTCGTCGAGCTCCTCGTTGGTGACCATAGCCATGGCGGCGACGGCCTCGTCGTCGAGACCGGCCTCCTCGAGGGCGGGGGCGAGTGCGGGGCTATTGACGGTTCGGATGGTGCTCATGGTTCTCTCTCGTCGTTCAGGCGCGGAGCGCGTGGAAGGGGATGGTGTTCGGCTTCGGTGCCTTTCGGCGGGCCTCGACCCGGGCCATGACGCGCTCGAAGCGCGTGCGCGCCTCCGCCACCTCGGACTCGTCGATGTCGAGGTCCTCGGTCAGGCGGGTGAGCTCGGCGTCCTGGCGGGCGCGTTCGGCCTTCAGGCGCTCGAGCTCGTGGGCGATGCGGTCGTGGGGTCGGGTCATGGCTACCTCCGAAAGGACGGGCCGTTCCTCGACCCGCTCTCTCGGGAGTTGCCCCGCGACGCACGAAAAAGCGGGCCCGCGCCGAAACCGCCCATCGGAAGCCCCGAGACGCACGAAGCCCGCGACGGGCGGGGAGTGGTGGCTGGCTCCTCGAACGCGCGAAGAGGGGGGAGTGGTGGAGAGGCTCTTCGAGCCGCGAAAGAGGAGGGCCGCGCCGGCGCGAGCCCCCAGAAGCCGAGCCCCCAGAAGCCGAGCCCCCAGAAGCCGAGAGCAGGTGCCACGGCGCCCCGAACGCACGAAGGCCCGCGCCGGAGCGCGGGCCTTCGTGGAAGCCGGTCGCGGAGCGGAGCTCAGGCGAAGATGGCGTCGATGTCCTTCTCGACGGTCTCGCGCTTGCAGCGCCGGGCGAGGCTGAGCTCGGCGACGATCATCGTCCGAGCGTGGTCGAGGAGCTGGCGCTCGCCGAAGCTGAGGTCCTTCTCGGTGCGGAGCCGGCTCAGGTCGCGCAGCACCTTGGCGACCTCGATGGGCGAGCCGCTCTTCAGCATCTCCGTGTACTCGCGGAAGCGCCGGTTCCACGGCTGGGAGGTGACGGCGACCTCGTCCTTCTTGAGCTCATCCAGGACCTTCTTGGCCTCCCGCTTGGAGATGACCCCCCGGAGACCGAGCCGGTCCGCGCCGTCCGTGGGCACCATGACCGTCACGCCCGTCTCGGCGATTTTCAGGATGTAGAAGTGCTTGGCGCTGCCGGCGATCTTCTTCTCTTCGATGCTGGTCACCTCACCGACGCCATGGGCCGGGTGGACCGCGTTGTCACCAATCTCGAACTTCATGCGCTCTGGGACCTCCCGCGCAGACAGCCGGACTCACCGACGCCAGCGGCGGCGATGCCTGGGCCGGAACCGGCCGGGCCTCGCGCTCTCGGCGGGCTCGGGCAGGCTCTTCGGCTGAGTGGGGGCTGTCCCCGCACTCTCTCAGTTTATCAGGCCGGGGATGGGCCGTCTCGCTCATTCGCGCTGAAAGGGTGGCGAGGGCTGAACGTGCGATCAGATCGCCGGGCCTGCCCCGCGGCGGGAGGGAGAGCGCCCTGCGGACCCGAGGCCCTCGGGCAAGGGCTCATCGCGGCACCTCGAGACCGGCTCAGCGCGCCAGCACCGGCTCTTCGAGCAGCGCTTCGAGCTCGTCCACGAAGAGCACCCGAAGGCCGCGCGCGAGGACGTCGGCAGGCCAGGGAGCCTCGAGATGAGCCTGCTCGCCGTCGACGCGCACGGCGAGCTCCCGCTCGGCGAGGTTGAGTCCCACCACCGCGCCCAGATCGCTGTTCGCGAGCGAGGCTGCGAGCTGGCGGAAGTTCGCGTCCGCCCCCGGTGGGAGCTCGCCCCGGAGCGTGAGAGAGGCCCAGAGACGTCCCTCCCGGACATCGAGGGAGGCCGCCAGCGCGCGCTCCCGCGCCAGCAGCAGCCCGAGGCCCGAATCCACGGGGAGCTCGAGCGGTCGCGGCATCATCCAGACGGCGGGCTCACGCTCGTGGCGCGCCCGGAGCACGTCTGCGTCGGGACCGGTCCACGGGAGCGCGCGCTCGGCCCGAACGGCGGCGAGGAGCTCGGCGATCTCGGGTCCCACGCCCGCACCGACCACGAGCACATCCCCCACGGCGACCCACTCGCGCCGCTGCGTGCCGAGGAAACCCACCCGCCGCGCAAAGGGCTCCTCGGCGGAGACCTCCACGGTGTTCATGCGCATGCCCGCCGCGGTGACGGTCTGCGCCGCCTGCTCCGCGTCGGGGAGCCGGGCGAGGATGAGGAAGCGGCCCTCGCCATAGCCGAGCACGAGCGCCCGCTGGACCTCCCCGAGCCGAACGCCGGTGCGGAGCTCGAAGCGCTCCCGCCACTCGGCAGGGGCGATGGAGTCGACGACGGTGCGGAGGCTCGGCTCCTCGAGGAGGATGGACGGCGAGCCGAGCGCCATCCAGGCGGGCTCGCCCGGGACGTGGTCGAGGAGCGGGCCGAGACGGACGGGCGCCTCGGGCGCAGAGCGGGTCGGTGGGGGCGCGGACGCCCCACAACCGACCACCAGCGCGAGCGCGAGGAGGCCGGCGCCGACCCGAAGAGTCGACGCCAGCGCGGCCGCCCGCGGGGGGCTCACGCCCTCGCGCGACCCCGCTTGGACTTGCCGTTCTTCTTCGAGCTGCTCCCGCCGTCGTCATCCTCGGCGGAGGCGTCTGCGGAGCCGTCCGCGTCGGCCTTCGCGGCTTCGTCCTCCGGCCCCCGAGAGAGGCCGTACTCGGCGAGGATCTTCCGCTCGATCTCCTCGAGCATCTCCACGTTCTCCTCGAGGAAGTTCCGCGTGTTGTCGCGGCCCTGGCCGAGGCGGGTCTCGCCGTAGCTGTACCAGGCGCCGCTCTTGTCGACGATGTTCGCCTTCACGCCCAGGTCGAGGACGTCGCCGCTCCGGCTGATTCCTCGGCCGAAGAGGATGTCGAACTCGCAGAGCTGGAAGGGCGGCGCGACCTTGTTCTTCACGACCTTCACGCGGACGCGGTTGCCGATGGCCTTGTCGCCCACCTTGATCGTGCCGATGCGGCGGATGTCGAGGCGCTGCGAGGCATAGAACTTCAGGGCGTTGCCGCCGGTCGTCGTCTCCGGGCTGCCGAACATCACGCCGATCTTCATGCGGATCTGGTTGATGAAGAAGAGCGTGCAGTGGCTCTTCTGCACGGTGCCCGTGAGCTTCCGGAGCGCCTGGCTCATGAGCCGGGCCTGGAGGCCGACGTGGCTGTCGCCCATCTCGCCCTCGATCTCCGCCTTCGGCACGAGCGCGGCGACCGAGTCGATGACGATGATGTCGACGGCGCCCGAGCGGACGAGCGTGTCGGCGATCTCGAGGGCCTGCTCACCGTGGTCCGGCTGGCTGACGAGGAGCTCGTCGACGTTCACGCCGAGCTTCCGCGCGTAGGTCGGGTCGAGCGCATGCTCGGCGTCGATGAAGGCCGCGACGCCGCCCTGCTTCTGGCACTCGGCGATCGCGTGGAGGGTGAGCGTCGTCTTGCCGCTCGACTCCGGGCCGTAGACCTCCACGATCCGGCCGCGCGCGTAGCCGCCGACCCCGAGGGCCAGATCCAGCGAGATCGAGCCAGTCGGGATGGTCGGGATGTCCACGGCCTTCTGGTCGCCGAGCCGCATGATGGAGCCCTTGCCGTAGGCCTTCTCGATCGTGCCGAGGGCCAGAGAAAGGGCCTTCTCGCGGTTGGGATCCTTCGCCATGCGTCCTCCTCCAGGGGCTCCGGGCTGCGGAGCCGCTCAGCGTCCTGGCGCGGCGGGGAGCCGCCATCACCTGAACACGTGTCTAGTCCATGTGGCCCCGACGGTCAACCGCCGGTCGACCGCCCCACCCCCGTCGGCCATCTCGCCGGCCTCGAGCACCATGCCCGAGAGGGGATGTGGGGTCACGCGATGTCACGTCACCCCGAGGTGGAGCCAAGCTCGCACGCGGGTGTGACATCGACGGGCTCAGCCCTCGGAGTCGCCGCCGGCGGGGTCGCCGTTGCCGTGGGCGCCGTTGCAGTGGGCCCCGTTGCCATGGGCCCCGTTTCCGCGGACCTCCTGGCAGGTCGCCGCCGCCGGACCGCCCGCCGGATCGAGCCCCGCCGCCACGCGACGAGCGAGGTCGAGCGCGACGTAGGCCGCGCGCTGGCGGATGCGGGCCCGATCGCCGTGCAGGTGATGCCGCAGCGTGACCGTGCCCGCGTCGGAGGCGACCCCGAACCAGACCGTGCCGACGGGCTTGTCGTCGGTCCCGCCCCCGGGCCCGGCGACGCCGGTGATGGCGACGGCGAGATCCGAGCCGGCCACGCGCCGCGCCCCCTCGGCCATCGCGCCGGCCGTCTCCGAGCTCACCGCCCCATACGCCCGCAAGACGTCCTGGCCGACGCCGAGCACCTTGGTCTTCGCGGAGTTCGCGTAGGTGACGGCGTCCAGCAGCAGGTAGTCCGAGCTGCCCGGCACGTCCGTGAGCATCGCGCCGACGAGCCCGCCCGTGCACGACTCGGCGACGGCGAGCGTCTTCTTCCGGTCGCGGAGCGCCTGCCCGACCACCGACGCGAAGCTGTCGTCCCGGTCGCCGAAGACCGCCTCCCCGAGGAGCGCCCGCACGGCGTCCGCGGCCTTTCGCGCCTGCGCCTCCGCCTCCGCCCCCGAGGCCGCGCGCGCGTGCACCTTCACCTCGATCTCGGGGAAGTGCGCCCGGTATCCGAGCGTGACGCCCTCGTACTGACCCTCGACGTCCCGGAGCCGCTCGCCGACCTGGCTCTCGGGCAGGCCGAAGAGGCGGAGGTGCACCTGGTGGGAGTCGCGCTGCCCGAGCGAGGCGACCGCCGGCACGACGCCCTCGCGGAACATGGCCTGCATCTCCGCCGGCACGCCGGGGAGGAAGAAGGCGCGGCAGCCGGCCTTCTCGACGCCGAAGCCCGGCGCGGTGCCCACCGGGTTGGCGACGATCGTCGCGCCCTCGGGGAAATCGGCCATCTTCTCGGAGAGGCCGGCGAGCTCGCGCCCCCGGGAGGCGTAGAGGCGACGGATGTGCTCGTAGGAGGCGTCGTCGCGCGAGAGGGCGACCCCGATGCAGCGCGCGACCGCCTCGGCCGTGAGGTCATCGCTCGTCGGGCCGAGCCCGCCGGTCGCCACGACCACGGCGTTCCCCTCGCAGAGCCGCCGAAGCGCCGCGCCGATCTGCTCGGCGTCGTCGCCGACGGAGACGTGCTCGCGCACCTCGAAGCCGAGGGCCGTGAGCTGCTCGCCGAGCCACGCCGCGTTGGAGTTCACGAGCTCCCCGCGGGTCAGCTCGGTGCCGATGGAGAGGACGGCCGCCGTCATGAGAGGACCGGCGAGCCTGGCAGGCCGCCCGGGCGCCGTCAATGGGACGCGCCGGAGCGAGAGCTCGGGTGGAAGGGACGGGCCTGGCGGCGCGTTGCGTCTCCGACTCCCCCGCCCGGCGACCCCGGGCGACGTCGAGGCCCCCACCGTGCTATCGGTGCCCCGAGGTGAGAACCACGCGATGCGACGACTGATCCCCGCCCTCTTCGCCCTGACCGCCGGCGCCGGGCTGGCCCTCGCCCAGACCGGCGAGGCCCCCACTCCGGACGCGAGCGCGGCCGAGACCCCCGACGCCGACGCCGGCCCCCTCGCCAACCTGCCCATCGAGCGCCACACGCTCGACAACGGCCTGCGCGTCGTCCTCAGCCCGGACCGCACCATCCCGACGGTCGCGGTCGCCGTCTACTACGACGTCGGCTCGCGGAACGAGGTGCGGGGCCGGAGCGGCTTTGCCCACCTCTTCGAGCACATGATGTTCCAGGGCTCGGCGAACGTCGGCAAGGGCGAGCACTTCCAGCTCATCATGAACCGCGGCGGGAGCCTGAACGGCACGACCAGCCAGGACCGCACGAACTACTTCGAGACCCTCCCCTCGAACGAGCTCGCCCTCGGGCTCTGGCTCGAGGCCGACCGCATGCGCTCGCTCGCCGTCACGGCGGAGAACTTCGAGAACCAGCGCCAGGTCGTGAAGGAGGAGCGCCGACAGAGCTACGAGAACCAGCCCTACGCGCTCTCGAACCTCCGCATCAACGAGCTCGCCTACGGCGACTACTGGCCGTACGCGCACTCGACCATCGGCGACATGCAGGACCTCGACTCGGCGCCCCTCGAGGCCGTGCAGGAGTTCTTCGACACCTACTACCGGCCGAACAACGCCGTCCTCAGCGTCTCCGGCGACTTCGACCCGCAGGAGGCCATGGCCCTGGTCCGCCGCTACTTCGGCGACATCGGCCGGCAGGACGTGCCCCCCTACGAGCCGCCGGAGCGCCAGCCGCAGACGGCCGAGCGGCGCGAGACCATGCCGGACCCACATGCCGAGCTCCCGGCCTTCCACATCGCCTACCACATCCCCGAGAGCCGCACGGAGGACCACTACGCCCTCGAGCTGCTCGGCCTGATCCTCGGCGACGGCGAGTCGAGCCGCCTCTACCAGGACCTCGTGAAGGAGCGGGAGATCGTGCAGCGCGTCTACGCGGGCACGGACGACCGGCGCGGGCCCGACCTCTTCTCCTTCTTCGCGATCATGGCCCGGGGTCACGAGCCGGCGGAGGCGCAGGAGGTGATCTTCGAGACGCTCCAGAGCGTGGCCGAGCGCGGCGTGACCGAGCGGGAGCTCCAGAAGGCCCACAACCGGGTGCGCGCGTACTTCGTCTTCGGGCTCCAGTCGAACATGAGCCGGGCGCGGCAGCTCGCCGAGTTCGAGCTCTACTGGGGTGACGCGCGGCTCGTGCGCGAGGAGCTCGACCGCTACCTCGCCGTGACGCGTGAGGACATCCAGCGCGTGGCCCAGCGCTACTTCGAGGCCACCAACCGCACCGTCCTCGACGTCGTGCCCACCTCCGCCGCGGGCGGTGAGGGCGCCGGCGAGGGGGGCGGCTTCCACGAGGGGGGCGACCAGGCCTTCCGCCTCGACCCGATCGACGGGGAGGTGCTGCGATGACTCGCCAGGTCTGTCTGCTCGTCGGGGCCTCGGCCCTGCTCTCGTTCCTCGCCTGCGGCGGCCCCCAGACGCCCGAGGGGACGATCCCGCCCATGGAGGACGCGCCCGAGGTGGCCGAGGCGCCCGAGACGGAGCCCGCGCCGGCCAAGCAGCCGCCGCCCGAGTCCGGGCCGGCCAACGACATCGCCTTCCCGCCCATCGAACGGGCCGAGCTCGACAACGGGCTCGAGCTGAACGTCGTGCGCTGGGACGAGCTTCCCGTCGTCTACCTGCGCCTGGTGGTGCGGAGCGGCGCCGAGACCGACCCGGAGGAGCTGCAGGGCCTCTCCGATCTCGTGGCGCAGATGCTCAAGGAGGGGACGCGGCGCCGGAGCAGCGCGGAGATCGCCGAGGCGGTCGAGTTCCTCGGGGCGGACCTCTGGACGGGCGCCGACGAGGAGAACGTGCACCTCGTCTTCCGCGCGCTCTCCGATCAGCTCGACGAGGCCATGGCGATCCTCGCGGAGGTGGCGACCCAGCCGGCCTTCCGCCAGGCCGAGCTCGACAAGCTCAAGCGCCGCGAGCTCGACCGGCTCGCGCTGATGCAGAAGCGACCGAACTTCCTCGCGCGGCGGGCTCTCTACCGGCGCATGTATGGCGAGGGACACCCCTACGCGCGCGTCGACACGACCGAGGAGGCCCTCGGCCGGGTCGGGCGCCGGGATCTGCAGCGCTGGCACCGGCGCCACTTCGTGCCGAGCAACGCCTTCCTCGTCGCCGTCGGGGACGTGACGGCGGAGCAGATCCAGTCCTCGGCGGCGGAGCACTTCGGCCGCTGGCGGGGGCGCGAGGTGCAGGCCCGCGAGCTCCCCGAGCCGCCGCGGCGCGAGCGCCGGGAGGTCGTCGTGGTGGACCGGCCGGGCGCCGTCCAGTCGGTCATCCTCCTCGGCAACCTCGCCATCGCGCGCGACGACGAGGACTTCGTGCCGCTGCGGGTGGCCAACCAGGTGCTCGGGGGCTCGGCGGCCTCGCGGCTCTTCATGGATTTGCGCGAGCGGCGGAGCCTGACCTACGGCGCCTACAGCCAGGTGGGCGAGCGCGTGGGGGTGGCGCCCTTCGTGGCCTACGCCTCCGTGCGCACGGAGGTGACCGAGGAGGCCGTCGGCGCCTTCTTCGAGAACCTCGATCGGATCGTCGCCGAGGCGCCGCCCGAGCCCGAGCTGGCGAACGCGCAGCGCTTCCTGAGCGACTCCTTCCCGCTGAAGATCGACACGCCCGGGAAGATCGCGTCGCTGGTCGCGGACCTGCGGGTCTTCGGGCTGCCGGACGACTACTGGGACGGCTACCGCACGTCGATCCGCGAGGTGAGCGCCGAGGAGGCGCTGGCGGCGGCCCAGGAGCACATCCGGCCCGAGCAGATGCTCGTGCTCGTCGTGGGCAACGCCGCCAGCTTCGCCGAGTCGCTCACCCAGTGGGGCCCGGTCACCGTCGTCGACGGCGAGGGCGAGGTGCAGCAGACCTTCGAGGCCGGCTCGGCGAGCGGCCAGGCCGAGGGCACCGCCGAAGGCGAAGGGGGCGGGGCGAGCGCGGAAGCGACCGAGGCCACGAACGCCGACGGGACCTGAGGCCACGGATACCGTAGGCTCCCCCCGCCGCGCGCGGGCGGCGCCGGAACGGAGGACGAAGAGACATGTGTGGCATCGTCGGCTACGTGGGCCCGCAGGCCTGCGCCCCCATCCTGCTCGACGGGCTGCGGCGCCTCGAGTACCGCGGCTACGACTCGGCCGGGCTCGCGGTCCACGCCCCCGGCGGCCGCATCGAGGTACGGCGGGCGGTGGGCAAGCTGCGCAACCTCGAGTCGGCGCTCCGGGAGAAGCCGCTCGAGGGCGCCGTGGGGATCGGCCACACGCGCTGGGCGACCCACGGCCGGCCCTCCGAGGTGAACGCCCACCCGCACGTCGCCGGGGACGTAGCCGTGGTGCACAACGGCATCATCGAGAACCACATGCCGCTCCGGCGTGAGCTCGAGGAGGCCGGCTGCACCATCGCGAGCGACACGGATACGGAGCTCGTGGCGCACCTGGTCGAGCGCGAGGTCCAGCAGGGCAAGGATCTCGAGGCGGCCGTGCGGGCGGCCCTCGGGCGCCTCGAGGGGGCCTACGCGATCGCCGTGCTCTCGGCGAAGGAGCCGGAGCGCATCGTGGTGGCCAAGAGCGCGTCGCCGCTGGTGATCGGGCTCGGCGAGGGCGAGATGTTCTGCGCGAGCGACATCCCGGCGCTGCTGCCCTACACGCGCGACATGCTCTTCATGGAGGACGGCGAGATGGCCGTCCTCGAGGCCGGGAGCGTGCGGCTGACGACGGTCGCGGGCGCGGACGTCGAGCGCGAGCCGAAGCGCATCGACTGGTCGCCCGTGATGGCCGAGAAAGCCGGCTACAAGCACTTCATGCTCAAGGAGATCTTCGAGCAGCCGCGGGCGATGGAGGACACGCTCCGCGGGCGGCTCGACCGGGAGCACGGCGACGTGCACGGCCACGAGATCGGCTTGAGCGAGGAGGACGCGAAGGGAATCCGGCGCGTGCTGCTGCTGGCCTGCGGAACGAGCCACCACGCGACCATCGCCGGGAAGTACTTCCTCGAGGAGATCGCGAAGGTCCCGGCGGTGATCGAGATCGCCAGCGAGTTCCGCGGGCGCGAGGCGGTCGTCGGCGAGGGGGACCTCGTCGTCGCCGTGAGCCAGTCGGGCGAGACGCTGGACACGCTGGTGGCGGCGAAGGAGGCGAAGGAGCGCGGCGCGAAGGTGCTGGCCATCGCCAACGTCATCGGGAGCGCCATCCCGCGCATGGCCGACGCGGTCTTCTACACGCACGCCGGGCCGGAGATCGGCGTGGCTTCGACGAAGTGCTTCTCCACGCAGCTCGCCAACCTGCTGATGCTGAGCGTCTGGCTGGGGCGGCGGCGGGGCGCGATCACGGCGGAGCGCTCCCGGGAGCTCGTCGAGGGGCTCGCGCGCCTGCCGACGACGATGAAGGACGTGCTCCAGGGGACGCGGCAACTGGTGGCCAACCTGGCGCGTCGCTACGTGGACGCGCGAGACGTGCTGTACCTGGGGCGCGGCCTGAGCTTCCCCATCGCGCTCGAGGGTGCGCTGAAGCTCAAGGAGATCAGCTACGTGCACGCCGAGGGCTACCCGGCCGGCGAGATGAAGCACGGACCGATCGCGCTCATCGACAGCAGCGTGCCGGCCATCGTGCTCGTGCCGCGGGACCGGCACTGGGAGCGGAGCATCAGCAACCTCCAGGAGGCGAAGGCGCGCGAGGCGATCGTGATCGCCGTGGCCACGGAGGGGGACGAGGAGGCGCGGCAGGTGAGCCACGACCTCATCGAGATCCCGGCCGTGGACGAGGTGCTCACGCCCTTCCTCACGGTCCTGCCGCTGCAGCTCTACGCCTACTACGTGGCGGACTTCAAGGGCACGGACGTGGACCAGCCGCGCAACCTCGCGAAGACGGTCACCGTCGAGTAGCCGTGTATCGCGGCGTCCGAGTGGCCGTGGTGATGCCGGCCTTCCACGAAGCGCGTCACATCGAGCGGGCCCTCGCGGGCGTGCCGGCGTTCGTGGACCGCATCGTGGTCGTCGACGACGCGAGCCGCGACGAGACGGCGGCGCGGGCCGAGGCCTTCCCGGACGCGCGGGTCGAGGTCGTGCGCCACCCGCACAACCGGGGCGTCGGGGCGGCCATCGCGACGGGCTACGGCGTGGCCTTCGGCGAGGGCGAGCGCGCGGCGGCGGACGTGGCCGTGGTGATGGCCGGCGACGCGCAGATGGACCCGGCGGACCTGCCGCGGCTGCTCGACCCGGTGGTCGAGGGGCGCGCGGAGTACGCCAAGGGCGACCGGCTGCGCTGGCCCGGTGCGCGGGCCCGGATGCCCGCGAGCCGCTGGCTCGGCAACCAGGTGCTCTCGGCGCTCACGCGCTGGGCGACGGGGCTCCCGGTGAACGACTCGCAGTGCGGCTACACGGCGCTGACGCGGGAGGCGGCGGCGCGCCTCGACCTCCGGGCCCTCTGGCCGCGCTACGGCTACCCCAACGACCTCCTGGCCGCGCTCGCGCGGGTGGGCGCGCGGGTCTGCGACGTGCCCGTGCGGCCGGTCTACGCGGACGAGACGAGCGGCGTGGGCTGGATCGACGCGCTCGTCGTCGTGCCCGCGCTCCTGGTGCGGGCGTCCGTGCTCCGCGGGCGGCCGGCGCTCGAGGAGCGGAGCGAGCCCGTGGCCGAGCGACCGGCCTGAGCCGAGAGCGCCGTCTGGTGGATGGTCCTCCCCCGCCGAGCCCGTCCGTGGGCCCCCTGGCGCTCCTCGAAAGGGAGAGCCCCCTACCTCGTCGACCGAGCGCACCGCGAACGCGCCGGACGACCGCATCCCCATCCACGAAACGGATCTCCGGAGGGAGCGCATGCGCGTCGGCCTCTTGACCACCGGCTACCCGCGCTGGGAGGGCGACGTCGCGGGGAGCTTCGTCGCGGGCTTCGCCGAGGCGCTCCGCGCGCGGGGTCATGCGGTCGAGGTCTTCGCCGCGGCGCCGCCAGAGCCGGCCGCCTCGCTCGACGCACGCTGGGTGCGCTACCGGCGCCGGGCCCGCGACCAGCGGACCTTCTACGGCGCCGGCGCCCCCGACAACCTGCGCCGGGACGTGCAAGCCTGGCCCGGGCTCATACGCTACCCGCTCGCGCTCCGGCGGGCCGTGCGCCACGCGGGGCGCTTCGACGCGCTCGTCGCGCACTTCGGCCTGCCCTGTGGCCTGGTCGCGGCGAGCTTGCCCGCGCGCCGACACCTCACGGTCTGGCACTCGGCGGACGTCCACCTGGCGCGGCGGCTGCCTGCCCCGCTCCGGGCTCGGCTGCTGGGGAAGGGCATGCATTGGTTCGTGCGCGAGTCGCACCGGCGCGCCCTCGCGGGCGAAGCGGCGTCGCGCCACCTCGTGCACCCGATGGGCGCGACGCCCCCCCCGGCGGCGGACCGCGAGGCCAGCCGGACGGTCCTCGGCTGCGAAGGGCCGACCGTGCTCTTCCTGGGGCGGCTGGTACCGGTGAAGGGCGTCGACGTGCTCCTCGACGCGCTCGCGGGCTCGCGGGTGCAGCTGCTCGTCGCCGGCGAGGGCCCCGAGCGGGCGGCGCTCGAGCGGCGGGCGCGTGAGCTCGGGGTGCGGGCGCGCTTCCTGGGAGCCGTGCAGGGGGCGCGGAAGGGGCAGGCCTTCGCCGCGGCCGATGTGCTCGCCCTCCCCTCCCGGCGCCTGCCCTCGGGGCGCACGGAGGGGGCGCCGGTCGTGCTGGCGGAGGCGTGGCTCGCCGGGCTGCCGGTGGTCGCGAGCGGCGTCCTCGAGGGGGTCGAGGACGGCGTGGACGCGCTCCGGGTCGCGCCCGAGGACCCGCGCGCGCTCCGGGACGCGCTCGCGCGCCTGCTCGCGGACCCGGCGCTCCGTCAGCGCCTCCGGGAGGCCGGGCGGGCGCGGGGCGAAGAGCTCCGCTGGACGCGACTCGGGCCGCGCATCGAGGCGCTCCTCAGGGGCGGACCCGGCGCGTTCCGGCGGGCGGCGTGTAGCGGAAGCGCGCCTCGGGCACCTCGCGGTTGAAGCGCATCTGGCGGAAGTCGAAGCGGTTCCGGTTGCCGGCTGCGTCGAGGATCAGCACGCGCTGGATGATCCCGGCCCGGGCCCCGCCGCGCTCGACGATGCGCACGAAGAAGAGCACGCGATCGTAGTGCGGCGTGGGCTGGCGCGGGCGGAGCTCGAGGACGTAGCCGCCCTGGTAGCCCTGGCGCTCGGCGTCCAGGAGGCGAAGCCGGAAGTCCCGGTCGAGCCGGCCCGTGCCCGTGAGGAAGCTGAAGGCGAGGGGGATCTGATCCTCGTCCATGTCGCGCTGGAGCATCTGGCCGTGGCGCTCCCCCTCGTCGGGGGGCTGGTAGATGAGGAGGCGGCGTCCGTCCGAGACGAAGACCTGGCCGTTCGGCTCGTCGTAGTCCCAGCGCATCTTGCCGGGCTTCTTGAAGACGACCCGTCCCTCGGCACGCTCCGTGCGGTCGTAGAGCTTCGTGTACTGGGTCTGCCGGAACTGGGCCTGGAGCGAGGTCGTCTGGTCGTAGAAGGACTGGACCAGGGCGGCCACGCCGCGCGCGTCGAGGCGCTCGGGCTGCTGCGCGTGGACGGCGACCAGGCCCGAGAGGAGGGCCGAGGTGAGCACCGCGAGGAAGAGGGGCTTGGGGGACATGGTCGGGTGGGCCGGCGTGGCCCCGCGCGGGCGGCCGGCGAGAGAGAAACGTGGCGCGGGTGCGCCCTATTCACGAAAGGGCGTGGAGTATAGGCGGCAGGAGATCGCGGCGCCGGGGGAATGATCCAGGTGACGTCGATGTCCCAATCGGGGGTCGGGTTGATCCCGAGCGGGAGCCTTGCGTATCGTGTTTGGGTCGATTGCGGGGCGAGCTTCTCGTCCCACGCGGGTCCCGCTCCTGAATCGCAGCCCGCGCCGCTTGCTTGAAGAGACTCGAGAACCGCGCGCCGCCGAGACCGGTGGTGCCCACGGCCCGCGGCCGGGCCGTGTCGCGCAGATGACAAGAGAGGCGACCCGCATGTCGCCGAGGAGGCAGTCCATGGCCCGTACCCGTCGTTCGTCGGACCCGGAGTTCCTGATGTCCCGCCTGGAGAAGAAGCACTCCAAGCTCGACAGCCGCGTGAGTGAGCTCACGGAAAGGCCTTACCTCACCCCGGCTGAGCAGATGGAAGCGCGGCGCCTGAAGAAGAAGAAACTCGAGCTCAAGGATCAGCTCCGCCAGATGCGCAGCGACTGACACCGCGACGAGCCGAGCCGTATCCCACGGGCCGCAGCCGAGAGGCGCGGCCCGTTCGTCTTCCGTCCAGACGCTCGAGGGCAGAGGGCAGACGCTCGAAGGTAGACGCTCAGGAGGCCGAGGCGGCCCCGGGCTCCTCGGGCGCGCCGTCGTCTTCGGCCGGCTCGCTCGAGCTGGCGTCCTCGCTCGCGGGGCGGGGTCCGGCGCCGTCGATGGGCTCCGCGTCGCGCTCGCGGGCGCGGTGGGTCGCGCCGGTGGGGGTGAGCTCGCGCAGGGTGCCCTCGAGGCTCGAGCGCCAGACGTCCCGGAGGCCGGTCCCGCGTTCGCCGGCGGTCTCCCTGGCGAGCGCGAGGTAGTGGAGCGCATCGGTCCGGTGGCCCAGCCGGTAGGCGGTCATCCCCCGGAGGAAGTAGAACTTGGCGCGGCCGGGGGGATCGAGGTCGGCGACGTCCTCCTCGAGGTCGAGCAGCCAGACCTCGGCGTGCTCGTACTGAGCCCGTTCGTAGTCGACCTCCGCGCGGCGCAGGTCGTCACGGAGCTGATTGCAGCCGAGGAGCAGCAGGAGGAGGGAGCCGAAGCTGGCGAGGCGCGCCATGACGCGAATATACACGCCGCGGCGCGCGTCTCCGAGAGTGTGCGGGGCCGCCGCAACCGATGGCGTCTCGGTGCGACGAGAATGTCATGGTCACGCTCGGACGCCCTCGCCGACTCTCCAGGTGGGGCCATCGCCCCGAGGTGACCCCAGAAAACACGAAAGCCGCCCGAAAAGTGGGCGGCCTTCGCATTACGAGTGCTCTCACTCGAAGAATCGTGCTAAGGTGTAATAATACAGTTCAGCGGGAGGGCGCGGGCGCGGGTCCAGCGGATTCGCTAGACTGAGCGGGCGCTTCCCGGTTCGAAGCAAGCGCATCGAAGCAAGCGCCTCGAAGCAGAAGCGTCGAAGGAAGAGCGAAGAAAGAAAGTCAGCCAAGCGTCGTAGGGACCCGCGAGTCGATCTTCCAAATCAGCGCGGGTCGGAAAGCAAGACGGCAGAAAGCAAGAACAAGCGAAGCGAGTGCCTCAAGGAAAGCCGACGTAGGGAGTCTCCGGGACATGCCGGGCAAGCATTCGACCGGAGCCAATCAAGCTGACGGCCTACTACCAAGCAAACGCGATGCCACTCTGTCAGGAGCACAGGAAACAGCTCCTTCTCTGAGAATCATTGCGAAAATCGAAGAGCCGGCCACTCGAGTGGCCGGCTCTTCGAGCTTCCAGGGGGTGTGCACCACGACATTCGTGTCATGGTTCCCCCGTCGCGTGCATAGACGCCCACTTCGAGGCCCGGGGCGCTGACGATTTGGCAGCGCGTCCTCGGGGCCCTGAAGCCGGAGACCCTCTACGCCTCGGACGTGACGCGCGAGGGCGTGGCGCCGGTCGCTGGGCTCGAGGACGGCCGCCACGAGAGCGGCCTCGTGCAGCAGCGCCTGGAGCTGCCCGCGCGGCAGCCCGAGGCGCGAGGCCGCTCGCGAGCTCAGCTCACCCGGCGGGCGACCTGCCGGCCCAGGACGAGCGCGAGCGACGCCACACCCACCAGCCAGGGCCCCACCCAGGCGCCCCAGCCGAAGTGCTGCGTCGGAACGAGAGCCTCGATCAGCGCGAAGCTCCCGACACCGAAGCAGAGGCCCGCGAGGAGCCCGCGGCCACGCTTCCAGCCGTAGAGCAGCGCCACCAGGCCGAGCGGCAGCGCGGCGAGGGCCAGCGGCGCGGCCCAGCCGAGACCGGCGAGCACCCCGAGGGGGCTGGCCATGGCGCCCAGCCCGGGCACGACGGCGAGGCCACCCGCGGAGAGCGCGGCAGCGCCGACGGGAGCCGCGACGCCCAGGCCGAGCTTCCGCCGGCGCCGCAGCCCGAAGAGCATCAGGCCGGCGAGCGCCAGGCCGCCGAAGCCCCGGGCCGCGCCGAGATCGCGGGTGCCCGCGCGGAGCGCATCGTCGGCCTGGATGAGGCCTGCACCGTAGCGGCGCGTGTCCGACTTGGACTTCGCGGTGTCGCGCAGGAGGCGCTGGACGGCGGAGGGATCGGACACGCCGCTGGCCTTGAGGAGCGCCGCGGCGCCGGCGACGTGAGGCGCCGCCATCGAGGTCCCCTGGAAGGCGAGGTAATCGTGACGGCCGACGTTGCCCCGCACGATGGTGTTCTGCAGAACGCCGTCCGGGAGGCCGTCGCCGTTCTGGTCGACGCGGAGGTCACCGCCCGGAGCGACCACGTCGAGGTGGCGCCCGTAGGAAGAGTAGAAGCTCAGCGTCTCGTCGTAGCGGACGGCCCCGACGGCGAAGGCGTAGCGATGGGCGGCCGGGTACTGCACGCGGCCGCGACCGGTGTTGCCGGCAGCCGCCACCACGACGACGCCCTTGCGGTGCGCATGCGCGATCGCGTTCGCGATGGCCCGGCTCGGCGTGCCACCGCCGAGGCTGAGGTTGATGACGTCGGCGCCATGGTCGGCGGCCCAGCGGATGCCGGCCGCCACGTTGCCCCAGCTGCCCGCGCCGCGGCGATCCAGGACGCGGATCGGCATGATGGCCGCCTGGGGGGCGACGCCCGCGACCCCGACGCCGTTGTTCGTGGACTGAGCCACGGTGCCGGCGACGTGCGTGCCGTGGCCGTGCTCGTCGAAGGGGCGGTCGTCCCGATCCACGAAGTCCCGCCCGGCGACCATGCGCGTCTGCTTCAGGTCCGGCGCCTGGCGAAAGCGCCCGGCGTCCGCGTAGGCGACGCCCGTGTCGATGACGGCGACGACCACGCCCTGGCCCTGGCTGCGCTGCCAGGCGCCGGGCATCTGGATCTGATCGAGGTGCCACTGGTGCTTGTAGTAGGGATCGTTCGGCCGGTAGGGCCCGCGCGCCGAGTCGGGCTCCTCGTCGACGGCCGCGAGCTCGCCGATGGCGAAGGCCTCGGCGCTGGGCGGCAGGCTCCACTCGCGCTCCGCCTCGAGGGCCTCGACGTCCTCCAGCCCACCGAGCGCGTCGCGGAGGTCGCCGAGCTCGCTGGCGGGAGGCGTGATGCGGAAGAGCTGGGCCGACTCGGAGAGGGTCTCCCCGAGCGCCGCGTCGCCCTCGGGCCACGCATAGGGGGCGATGGCGTCGTGGACGAGGTCCTCGATGACGTCGCGCTCGCTGGCGTCGAGGTCGTCGCCGAGGTCGATCAGGACGGCCCCCGTGGCGGGATCGGCGGCGAGCGTGGGCTCGGCTTCGGGGGCGGGCTCGTCCTGGCGGACGGCGAGGGAGGCGACCGTCGCGCCCACGAGGGCGAGGGCGACGAGGAGGGCTGACCAGCGGCGCATGGCGATCAGGGTAGGTCCGGAACGGGCGCGTCGCTAGGATGGGCCCCGCGGCCGGCATGCGAGGGCGAACGCGACCGGAGCGGGAGCGGGCCCGCCCGGCGCGGGAGCGCGCTCCTCGCGAACGCTGTCCCGGGACCGGCTACGCCGGCGATTCCTCCCTCCGGGTGGGATGCCTTCCGCCTTCCGCTGAGCGCTGTCCAGGTGTCGCAGGCGGTCGCGGGCGCGACGAGGAACGAGCGCCCCTCCGCGGCCGCCGTCCCCGCGCGCCCGCCGCGAACGCGGCACGGACCGCCGAAGTCGAGCGCCAGCACGGAACGCAGACCGCGGAGAGCGAAGGGCATCCCGACCGGAGGGAGGGAGCCCGCCCGGGATCCGACGGAGCAGAGGCCGACGCTCAGATGAGGATCAGGTCGTCGTCGTCCAGCGCGTCGACCTCGTCGTCGCTCGCGTCCATCACGAGGCGCGTGTCCATGAGCCGCTCGTCGCCGAGGTTCTCGATGTACTCGCGGATCTCGTCGACGGCCTCGACGAGCTTCTGGAAGAGCTCCCGGGCGAGGAAGAGCACCGTCCCGTTCACGCCCGCCGTCACGGTCGCGGTCGTGGTCTGGTCGTCGATCAGCGCGATCTCGCCGAACACGTCGCCGGGGCGCAAGGTCGCCAGCAGCACCTTCTCGTCCCCGTCGCGCTTCCAGACGTCGACCTCGCCCGCGAGGAGGACGAAGAGACCCTGGCCCTTCTCGCCCTCCCGGATGATGTGCGTCCCCTTGGCGACGTCGTGGGCCGTGAAGCGGCGCATCAGATCGAAGCGCTGCTTGCGGTCGAGCGGCCGGAAGAGGGGCGAGGTGGCCATGAGGTTCGAGAGGAGCCGCTCGCGCGTGAACTTGTCGAGCGCCTGGGCGATGGTGCCGACCTCGGAGGCGGCCGCCTGGAGCGCGGCCTTGTCGAACTCGAGCAGGTCGCAGTCGTCCTCGGCGCGCACGGTGGCGGAGCGCGGCTGGGCCGAGACCAGGGCCATCTCACCGAAGATGGAGCCGTCGCGGAGCGTCGCGAGGGCGTGCTCGGTGCCCTCCTCGTCCTCCCGGACGACGCTGACCTCGCCGCGGGCGAGGACGTAGAAGCTCGTGCCCTCCTCGCCCTGCTTCAGGATCACCTCGCCGGGGCGCTTGCGGACGAGCTTGAGCGACGCGAGGACCTTCGCGAAGGCGTCGGCGGGGAGCTCGCTGAAGAGCGGGATGGGCGGGAGCTTGTCCGGATAGGCGGCGATGCGGTCGAGGTCGACGGCGATCTTGGCGGCGGCCGGGAGGAGCTCCTCGAGGGGCGGGGGCGAGTCGAGGGAGATGCTGTCCGGGACCTGGAGGCCGGCGTCGGCGAGCGAGAGGCGCGTGGCGCGGCCGAGGCGCTCGGAGCCCTTGGCGTAGAGCTTCGCGAAGGAGGCGAGCAGCTTGCCGAGCTCGGGCTCGAGGGCCTCGAGGATCTTCAGCATCACGAGCGCGCGGAGCGGGTAGCCGGCGTTGGCGGCGTGGCGCGCGAGCTGCGTGTAGACGAAGGCGGCGGCCTGGACCTCGCCCATGGCGAGGAGCGTGTCGGCGAGGCGGAGGCGCGCGTCGAGGTCGTTGGGCTGGAGCTGAACCAGCACGGCGTAGGCGTGCAGGGCGGCGGGGTACTCGCCGGCGAAGAGCTTGGCGTCGGCGTGCTCGCGGAGCTCGAGGACCGTCTGCATGGCGGGGAGGCTACACCCGCCGGGCCCGAAGCCGAACCCGGGAGCGCGCTCGGCGGCGGGCTCGACGGGGGGGGCGCCGCCAACGGCGAGGGAACGGCGCAGCTCCCGGGGCGGCGTGGGGCGCGGGACGCCGATCGCCCGCCCGGGGAACGAGCTGGGGAACGAGCCCGTGAAGGAGCGGTGTGCAGCTCAGCGGCCGACGAAGCGGGGCCAGGCGGCCAGGCTGACGACGACGCAGCGGCCCCCCTCCCCCTCGACGCTGCCGACGCCGACGTCCGTGAAGCGCCGATCCACGAGCGTCATGCGGTGACTGGGGCTCCGGACGAGCGCGTCGAAGGCGCGGTCCTCGCTGCGAGCGCGGGCGACGACCTCGCCGACGACGCGCGCCTCGATGCCGCGGCGGCGGAGGCGGCGGGTCGGGTCCTCGCCGGGCTCGGGGGTGTGCACGGCGCGGCGCTCGCGGCAGAGGCGACCGGCGTGGCGGCGGGCCTCGGCGTCGAGGAGCCGATTGGGGCGAAGCGAGGAGGCGCCGTGGTGGGCGCGGAGGGCCTCGAGGCGCTCGGCCAGGGTGCCGTCGGAGGCGAGGAGCGGCGCGCCCGAGCTCTCGCCGACGACGCGCTCGGCCACGGGGCGCGGGCCCGCGGGGCCGGCGGCGACCAGCTGGAGGTGGATGGGGTGCGCGAGCTCCTCGGGGACGGTCACGACGGCGCCGGCCCGCACGGGCGCGCGGTCCATCCGGCCCTCGGCGTCGACCCAGGCCACGTAGCGGGGCTCGAAGCCGTCCTCCACCTCCACGCGGAAGCGCGCGTCGCCGAGGGGCGCGAGCGAGCCGCCGCGCACGGCGACGACGAGGAGGCGGCCCCGAGCGCCTTCGGCCTCGCCGCAGACGAGCGGGCCGTCGGCGTGGCGACGGAGCGGCGCGAGGTCGGGCGCGGCGCCCCGGAAGAGGCGGGCGGCGGGCAGATCCGAGCCGGCCTCGCGGAGCGCCGCGGCGAGCCGGTCGGCGTCGGGCTCGTCGGCGGCGAGCAGCAGCGACGCGGCGACCTCGCCGAGGACCTCGTCCACGCGGCAGGGGAGCTCGTCGTCGGCGCGGGCCGGCGCGGCGAGGAGGAGAGCGAAGCAGCAGGCGAGAGCGAGGGCGCGCACGGCGTCGGCTCAGCATCGCCCGCGTGGCGCCCCGGGAGGTAGTTTTCGACGCGCGCCCGGACCTCTGCACCGAGGCTCGCTCGCGGCCTCCCGCGCGGACGCCCGACGGCTCGGCCCGCGGCGAGTCGCTCCCGGGCCCGCTCGGCTTCGCGACCCTGCCGGCGGATGAGTCAGGTGCGGTAGTCGGCGTTGATGCGCACGTACTCGTGGCCGAGGTCGCAGGTCCAGTAGTGCGCCGCGCCCTTGCCGTCCTTCAAGCGGAGCTCGAGGTCGTAGCGGACCCGCTTCATGACGGCCGCGGCCCGCTTCTCCGTCCGCCGGTCCATGGTGGTGACCCCGCGGCGGAAGACGACGACGTCGCCCACGCGCACCTCGGCCCGCTCCCAGTCGAGCTCGACGCCCGCCCGGCCGGCCGCGCCGAGGATGCGGCCCCAGTTCGGATCGCAGCCGTGCATGGCCGTCTTCACGAGCGAGGAGGTCGCGATGGTGCGCGCGAGCGTGAGCGCGGCCCGGTCGTCCTTCGCGCCCTTCACGACGATCCGCGCGACGTGCTGGGCGCCCTCCCCGTCGGCGACGATCTGGAGCGCCACGTCCTCGAGGACCTCCTTCAGCGCGGCCACGAAGCGCCGGGCCGCGACCCCCCGCTTGCGCGGCGCGCCCTTCTGCTTCTTCCCGTCGCGGATGGGCTTGCCGCCGGCCGCGCCGGACGCGAGCGCGAGGATGCAGTCGTTGGTGCTGGTGTCGCCGTCGACGCTGATCCGGTTGAAGGTCGCGTCCGTCGCCTCGCGGAGCGCGCGACGGAGGAAGCCCTTCTTCACCGGCGCGTCCGTGAGGACGAAGGCCAGCGTCGTCGCCATGTCCGGGTGGATCATGCCGGCCCCCTTCGCGATGGCGAGCACCGAGCACTCCCGGCGGCCGTGCTTGAAGTGGGCGCGGGCGGCCTTCGGGCCCTGGTCGGTCGTGAGGATCGCCTCCGCGAAGCGCGCCGCGCCGTCGGGGGCGAGGTCGCGCACGAGCTTCTTCGCGCTCCGCTTCACCGGGCGCGTGGGGAGCACGACGCCGATGACGCCCGTGGACGCGGGGAGCACGTTGGAGGGGCGGATCCCGAGCGCCTGGGCGACCTCGAGGGTGGTCTGCTCGGCGGCCTTCGCGCCCTTCTTGCCGGTGCAGGCGTTGGCGTTCCCGCTGTTGACGAGCACGGCGTGGGCCTTGCCGCCCTGCAGGCGCTCCATGGCGAGGAGCACGGGGGCGGCCTTCACGCGGTTCTTCGTGAAGACGCCGGCGGCGGGGACGGCCTCGTCGGCGAGGATGAGCCCGAGGTCGAGCGCGCCCTTCTTCTTCTTGATGCCGGAGGCGACGCCGGCGAGCTGGAAGCCGGCGATGGGCGCGTAGAGATCGCTCATGGCGCCGGAGCATGGCCAAGGCCGGGTCGCCCTGTAAAGAAGCGTGGCGCGCGGTGGGGAAGCATGGGCCGGAGCGGCGCGCCCGGCTCAGATGCCCTCCGGCGCCTCCTGCGGGAGCTCGATCTCCGCGAGGGCCTCGGCCGTGAAGTCGTTCGGGTCGACGCCGTAGCGCTCGGCTTCGCGGGCGCGCTGGGCCGGAGGCAGGTTGCCGAGGAAGGACTCGAGGGGCACGGGCGGGTTGCCGCCAGCGGCCTCGACGCGCTCGAGCTCGGCGAGGCGCTCGGCCTCCATCGGGTCCTGCCACTCCTCCTCGGAGATGCCGTCCTCGAGGGTGGCGCCGCAGGTGTAGCTCCCGTCCCAGGGGTCCATGGGCTGGACGGCCGGGTAGCGCTCCGCGGCGTAGCGGAAGCCGCGAAGCTGCTCGATGCGCCAGGGGGGCGAGGTGCCGCTGTCGGTGATCGCCTTGCCGAAGAAGCGGAGCGGCGCCTCGTGCACGCCGGCCTCGAGGTCGCCGCGCCACTTGGTCCAGGCGACGGGCTCGCCGGCGTCGCTCCAGAGGTTCGCGTCCAGGTTGTAGAAGCCGGGCTCGGTGACCTCGACGCCGACGTAGACCACGAGCGAGCCGCCCTCCACGGCGTCGCGGAACTCCCCCGTGAAGCGGGCGGGCTCCTGGCCGGGTGGGTTCCAGAGGGCCTGGAGCGCCGCGCGGACCGGCGTGCGGGCGCCGTCGTAGGTGAACTCGACGTAGACCAGGACGTTCACCGGGCGGCGCACGTCGGCGAAGCGCTCGGCGGGCACGAAGGTGGTGAGGTTGCGATCGCCGTCGCGCTGGAACTCGAGGAGGATGGGCTCGCGCTGGGCGGTCGTGAGCTCCTCGCCGCGGCGGGCGTCGAGGCGGGCCCAGGCCTGGAGGACCTCCGCCTCGACGGGCTCGTCCTCCTGGCTCACCTGCAGCCAGCAGGTCAGCGGGGTCTCGCCGAGGACCCAGTAGGCGTCGGCGGTGAAGAGGTAGGTCGTGCCGAGCGGGTCGCCCTCCACCGGCAGCGAGCTCGACTGCTGCTGGTTCCAGTCGATGAGGTCGTGGTGGCGATAGGGCTCGAGGGGGCGCGAGTCCGGCGGGTAGGTGGTCATGGCCCGGTAGACGTCGCGGGCGCCGACGGTCACGCCGCTGGGGTGCCGGGGAGTCGGGGAGGCCGGATCGTCCCCGGAGCCCGCGCCCGTCCCACCGCCGAGGGAGCGGCCAGCCCGCTCGGCGGAGCTGGGCCCGCGAGGAGGCGGCTCCACGTCGCGCCAGTCGCGACCGTCGAAGCGGCGCGCCCGGCGGCCCTCGTCCAGGGCGACGTCCTCGACCACCTCCTCCTCGGCCGCGCCTTCGCTGCCGGAGAGGACCCACCACAGCGCGACGCCGCCGACCAGGACCGCGGCGGCGATCCCGAGTCGGCGGCGAGAGGGGGAGGCGTCACTCATCGCGCCATCCTACCGCGGCCCTGGCGAGCGGGGCGCGTCAGCAGCCGCCGTTCTCGAGGCATTGGACGTGCTGCGTCTTCACCTTGAAGTGATCCTCACCGACCCCTTCGCAGCGGTAGGCGGTGAGGTGGTTGCTCCACTGAGTGGACTGGCATCCGTGGTCGTAACCGCCGGTGCTCGTGTAGGACCAGGTGCTGTGCGGGGCGACGACGCCGTCGTCGTTGCCCGGGAGCAGAGCGTGGGTCGCGCCGGCGCCACAGCCCCAGCACCAGCCATCACCGCCGACGTTGTAGACGCTCACCGGGACGGCGTTGTGGTTGAAGCCGGGGCGGCGGTGGACGCTCGGGCTGACCTCGTCGGCGAGGTCGCAGCCGCCGAAGAGCTCGGACATCCAGCCGAGGTTGGCGAGCTCGCTGCCGCCCTGGTTGCCGGCCGTGGTGAAGACCCAGGCGATCTTCCAGCGGTTTCCGTAGACGCTCAGGGCCTCGGTCGTGACGGCGCCGCCGTTCGAGTAGGCCATCAGGTAGCACCAGTTGGTGCCCATGCAGTGCTGGTCGAGCGTGTTCTTGAGGTCGTTGACCGCCGCGGCCTGGTCGCTCCGCTGGTCGACCCAGGCGTCCACGTGCTGGTTGATCCACGAGAGGTTCGCGTTGCGCGGCGTGCTGCCCTTGCTCGAGCCGTCGAGCCAATGGGTGCTGCCCAGCCCGTTCACGTAGACCATCGTCTGCGCCGAGGCCTCCCCGGCCACGCCGAGCAGGACCACCACCGCACCCAGGAGAATCGTCAGCCGCGTCATCATGGCCGATGGAAAGAGCACCGCGCGTGCCACACGAAAAGGCCAATGATTTCGATGCTGCGCGATCGTGGTGCCCAAAATGAGGACACGCGCTCCGTTCAAATATCGATCAATCGCTCAGATACCGAACACGTCTCCGTCGGCCACCTCCGACACGAAGACGCCCGACCACCGAACGGTGACCGGGCGTCGTGTGGGGGGAGCTCGGGGTCTGGGCTCAGCCGTTCGGCTGGGCCTCCTTGCCGTCCCGCTTGGCCTGCTTGCGCTTCTTCTTCTTCAGCGCGCGCCGCTGGTGGCGGTTGAGCTTCTGCTCCTCGGGCGGCGGCGCGGCGGCGCGGGCCGCCCGCTGACCGGCGGCCGCGGGCCGGCGCCCCCCGGCGGGCCGGCGCTGGGGCCGGGCCTGCGCCTGCTGCCCCTCGGGCTCGGCCCCCTCGGCGCCGGCGTGCCGCGTCTGCATCTCCTTCTGGCGACGCTCCGCGTCCTTCCGCCGCTGCGCCTCGAGCCGCTCGAGATCCTCCTCGCGCACCCGGCGCACGATGAAGAGCGAGCGCGTCACGCTGGACTTGATGTTCCGCACGAGATCCGTGAAGAGCTCGAAGCCCTCGCGCTTGTACTCCTTCTTCGGATCCCGCTGCCCGTAGCCGCGCAGCCCGATGCCGTCCCGCAGCCGGTCCATGGCCTGCAGGTGCTCGATCCACTGCTTGTCGATCTCCTGCAGGTAGGTGTTCCGGAAGAGGCGGAGGTACGACTCGGCGCCGAACTCCTCCATCTTCTTCATCAGGACGTTCTCCGTGTCCTGGTAGAGCTTCGCGGCGATCTCCTCGGCCTCCGTGAGCTTGTCGCGCACGTCCGGGCAGTCGATCTCGAACTGCTCCTCGAAGGCCTCCATGAGCCCCTCGTAGTCCCAGTCCTCGTAGTGCCGGTTCGGCGGGCAGTGCCGCTCGACCAGCGTGCCGATGAGCTCGTCGACCATGTCGAGCATGCGCTCTTGCTGCTCGCTGAGGGAGAGGCCGACCTCCTTCTTCAGCATCTTCAGCGCACCCTTCGGATCCGCCTCGTAGCCCTTCAGGTCCACGGGGCAGCCGAACCACATGTAGACGTCGCGCTCGCAGGGCTTGATGCGCAGCTCCTCGAGCTCGTCGATCTCCCGGGCGAAGGCCTGCTCGCGGAAGGCCTGGACCTCCTCCGGGGAGGCGCCCTGGGGCGGCGGCGTCGTCCCGTGGAGCTTCACCATCTGCTCGAGGATCGGGATGGCGCGCTTCACGAGCGCGTCGTCGATCTCCTCGACGATCGGCTGGGGCTTCACGCCCTTCTTCTTCTCCTCGTCGTTCGGCACCGTACGCAGCTGCCCGCGGAGAACCTGCTTGCGGAGCTCGTAGATGCTCTTCCGCTGCTGGTTCATCACGTCGTCGTACTCGAGCAGGTGCTTTCGGATGTCGAAGTTCCGCTCCTCGACCTTCTTCTGCGCGTTCTCGACGGCCTTCGAGACCCAGCGGTGCTCGATGGGGACGCCCTCCTCCATGCCGAGCCGGTCCATCATCACCTGGACCCGCTCGCCGGCGAAGATGCGCATAAGGTCGTCCTCGAGGCTGAGGAAGAAGCGCGAGCTGCCGGGGTCGCCCTGGCGGCCGGCGCGGCCGCGGAGCTGGTTGTCGATGCGCCGGGACTCGTGGCGCTCCGTGCCGATGATGTGGAGGCCGCCGGCGTCCTTGATCTTCTTGCCCTCCGCCTTGCAGTGGGCCTCGAAGCGCGTCGTGGCCTCCTCGACCGCCTCCTCGAGGGCCGCCTCGTCCTGGAGCAGCGCCTCGTCGGCGCCGGCCATGACCTCCATGCGCGCGAGCATCTCGGCGTTGCCGCCGAGGACGATGTCCGTGCCGCGGCCGGCCATGTTGGTGGCGACCGTGACGGCGCCGGCCGTGCCGGCCTGGGCGACGATGTAGGCCTCGCGCTCGTGCTGCTTGGCGTTGAGCACCTCGTGGGGGACGCCGCGCTTCTCGAGCATGCGGCTGAGCGCGTCGGACTTCTCGACGCTGGTCGTGCCGACGAGGATGGGCCGGCCCTGGGCGCGGACCTCGGCGATCTCGTCGGCGACGGCGCGGAACTTCTCGCGCTCGCTCTTGTAGACGAGGTCCTCGTGGTCCTCGCGGATGACGGGCTTGTTCGTCGGGATGACGACGACGTCGAGCTCGTAGATCTTGTGGAACTCGGTCGCCTCCGTGTCCGCCGTGCCGGTCATGCCGGAGAGCTTGTCGTAGAGACGGAAGAGGTTCTGGAAGGAGATGGTCGCGAGGGTGATCGACTCGTCCTGGATCGGGACGCGCTCCTTCGCCTCGACGGCCTGGTGGAGTCCGTCGGACCAGCGGCGCCCGGGCAGCACGCGGCCGGTGAACTCGTCGATGATCATCACCTTGCCGTCGTCGCCCACCATGTAGTGCTGGTCGCGGTGGTAGAGGGCGTGGGCACGGAGGCACTGCTGGAGCAGGTGCAGGGTCTCGAGGTTGACCGGGTCGTAGAGCTTCGCGGCGGCGCCGACCTCGCGGTAGGGGGAGCCGCGGCGGCTGTCGCTCTTGTCGAGCAGGCCCGCGCGCTCGAGGAGCTGCTGCGCGCGCTCCATGCCCTCCTCCGTGAGGGAGACGCTGCGCGCCTTCTCGTCGACCTCGTAGTGCTCGTCCCGGCGGAGGCGCGGGATGAGCTCGGTGATCTGCTGGTACTTCTCGCTGGCCGTGTCGCCGGGGCCGCTGATGATCAGGGGCGTCCGCGCCTCGTCGATGAGGATCGAGTCGACCTCGTCGATGATCGCGAAGTTCAGCTCGCGCTGGACGTAGTCGTAGATGCTGAACTTCATGTTGTCGCGGAGGTAGTCGAAGCCGAACTCGTTGTTCTGCCCGTACGTGATGTCCGCGAGGTAGGCGCGCTTCTTCTGCGCGTTGGGGGCCTGGGGCGCGATGACGCCGACGGAGAGGCCGAGCCAGTTGTGGAGCTTGCCCATCCACTCGGCGTCGCGCCGGGCGAGGTAGTCGTTGACGGTGACGACGTGGACGCCCTTGCCGGTCAGCGCGTTGAGGTAGCAGGGGAGCGTGGAGACGAGGGTCTTGCCCTCACCGGTGCGCATCTCGGCGATGCGGCCCTCGTGCAGCACCATCCCGCCGATGAGCTGCACGTCGTAGTGGCGCATGCCGAGGACGCGGCGGCCGGCCTCGCGCACGGTGGCGAAGGCGGGGATGAGGAGGTCGTCGAGGGAGGCGCCCTTGTCGAGCTGCTCCTTGAACTCGGCGGTCTTCCGGCGAAGCTCGTCGTCGGAGAGCTTCTTCATCTGGCTCTCGAGCCCGTTGATGGCGTCGACCCGCGGGTGCAGCTTCTTGATCTCGCGCTCGTGCTTGCTGCCGAGGATCTTCTTGAGGGCCCATCCAAACATGCGGTCTTCGCCTTCTCGCTTCGTCTGCTCGCTGCTGCTGCGTGTGTGCTGGCTGCGTGTGCTGGCTGCGTGTGCTGGCTGCTGTGCTGGCTGCGTGTGCTCGCGCCGGGGCTCGTGCTGGAGGGACGGCGCGCCGGCGGTGGCGAGCACGGCCCCCCGGGCCCACCGAGCGGGGCGCGCGGCCGGGCGGCGGCCGCGGGCCGGGGAACGGGCGGCAATCTAAGTCGAGGCGCCAGTGAGCGCAACGCGCTGCAATTACAGGCAACCGCGGGACAACACGAGGAGCGCGACGACGCCGAAGGCGGCCCAGACGAGGGCGCCGTAGCCCCAGGGCGCGAGGGCGCGGCGGGCCGGTGGGGGCGGGGTGTCGTCGCCTTCGTGGGCCGCCGCGAGGAGCTGGCGGGCCTCGCGGCTGGCCATGCGCCCGCGCCGGACGACCACCACGGCGACGAAGAGCCCGGCGAGCACGATCAGCGCGGCGGCCCAGCGGCGGCGACCGCTCTGGACGTCGTGGAGGCCGACGTTCTCCTGGGCGGCGCCGGAGGTGGCGTGGGGCGGGACGACGAGCTCGAGCTCGCCGGCGGCGAGGAGGAAGCGGGCGAGGCGATCGGGGGCGCAGCCGACGGGGCACTCGAGCGGGCCGTCGCGGAGGCGGAGGGCGAGCGGATCGGCCCACTCGCCCTGGCGTGGGTGGCGCGCGAGGGCGTCGAGGGCGGCGGCCGGATCGGTGTCGGCGGCCGGGTGGACGAAGAGGAGGCGGACCGCGGCGTGGTCCGTGGCGAAGGGGTCGCGGCGGACCTCGACGCGCCAGAGGCCGGGGCGATCGAGGGGTCGCGCGAGGGGAGCGGCGGCGGGGGCGCGGGTCGCGGTGTGGACCCATTGGCCCTCGTGGAAGAGGTCGACGACGACGGTGGAGCGGTCCGGGTCGCGGGGGGTGACCTGGAGGAGCGGCCGGGCGCCGGGCGGGAGGAGCGCGGGCTCGGTGGTCTCGGTGCGGGCGTCGGCTGCGGTGGCCTCCGAGCGCGCGAGGCGGATGGCCGGGGCGGCCAGGCCCATGGGCAGGCGGACGCGGCGGGGGCCGACGGGGACGCCATGGCGCCAGGCGTGGAGCTCGGCGACGGCCTCGTTGCCGGTGGCGTGGAGGGGACAGCGGAGGACGCCGACGGAGGCGGGCGTCGCGTCGCACTCGGTGGGGTCGGCCCCGTCTTCCGCCCGAGCGACGGCCCCAGCGTCGATCGTGGCTCGGGCTCCCGCTCGCGCCTCGGCCGGAGCTTCCTCTTCGGCGGACGCGGAGGCTCGGGCTCGAGCTTCCGCTTCGGCTGGGGCTCGGCCTCCGGCTTCCGCTTCGGCTGGAGCGGGGGCTGCGGCTGCGGCTTCTGCTTCGGCTTCGGCTCGGGCTTCCGCTTCGGCTGAAGCTCGAGCTGGGGCTCTGGCTCGAGCTTCCGCTTCGGCTGCGGCCTCCGCTTCGGCTGGAGCTCGCGCGCCCTCCGTCGCCGCCTCGCCCTCGCCCTCCACCCCGGGGCCCCGCTGCTCGGGTTCGACCGCCGCGCTCTCCCCGATCGACACCCCCGCCGCCGGCTCGCCCACCCACACGAGCAGCTCGCAGGCGACCGGGATCGAGCAGTCCCCACCGACCACGCGCGCGTCCAGCTCCGAAGGCGGCGCCACGCCGCTCACCTCCTCGAGCGCCCAGCGCTGCAGATCGGTCTGCAGGCGACCGCGGCGCGCCGGAGCGGCCGGCGCCGCCTCCACCTCGAGGCGCCGGGCCACCCTCACCTCCCGCTCCCCGACGTGCGCGTGCGCGACGAGGCGATGGGTGCCGAGCCCGGCCTCCTCCGGCAGCAGGATCACGCCCTCCATGCGCGGGGGCTCGCCGACCGGCTCGAGGCGCGTCTCGGCCAGCACGGTCCCCCCTTCGTCCTCGAGGCGAAGCGCGACGGGCTCGGCCAGCGCGCGGGGGATCTCCTCACGGAGGTCGAAGAGGTACGCGCGCAACGGCAGGGGCTGGCCCGGCGCCGCCCGGACCGGCGCGAGGAGCTGCAGATCGCGGGTCGCGCTCCCCCGCTCGGAGACGAGCACGGCGATGAAGATCAGCGCCACTGCCGCGGGGATGAGCACCCGGATGAGCAGGTCGCGCGGCGGCTGGGGAGCGGTCATGGTGAGCCGGGGATGGACGAGGGCGGCATGCTACCTTAGAGACCTTCCTCACGGCCGCGTTCCCGCGGCTCGGCGTCGCTCGGCCAGGCACGTTCCGAAACCCACGACCCGAAACCCACGACCTGAACCCAGGTTCCGAACCCTACGTTACGAAACGTCGCCACCGCGAGGCGCGACGGGTCGAAGCCTCGAACCGAGGCCCAGCCGCCCGAGGCCGCCCGAAACCCAGCCGCCCGAAACCCAGCCGCCCGAAACCAGCCGCCCGAAGCCGAGTGAGAGCGGCCGAGCGAACCGAGAGCGACAGACCGCGAGACCGAGAGCGAAAGAGCGCGAGATGGGGGTCACCAGCACCGTGGAAGAGAACGCCGAGAGCGTCGACGAAGAGGTCCTCGAAGAGCTGAACGAGAAGCTCAGCGTCTACATGGACAAGAACGGGCTCCGCTCCACCTCCCAGCGGCGCGTCGTGACCGACGTCTTCTTCCGCTCCACGGGGCACCTCAGCATCGAGGAGCTCCTGGCGATGGTGCGCGAGCGGGACCCGAAGATCGGCTACGCGACCGTCTACCGCACGCTGAAGCTGCTCAAGGACTGCGGCATCGCCTACGAGCGCCACTTCGGCGATGGCGTGAGCCGCTACGAGATCGCCCTCGAGGACGAGCACCACGACCACCTGATCTGCCTCGAGTGCGGGAAGATCGTGGAGTTCGAGAACGACGAGATCGAGCGGCTCCAGGACGAGCTCGCCAAGAAGCACGACTTCACGCTGAAGCGGCACACGCACGAGCTCTATGGAGTGTGCGGGCGCTGCCGCGGCAAGAAGAACTGAGCCTGGCGGCCCGCCCCGACCGGCGGGCGGGCCCTCACGATGGCGCGCACCTCGTGGGTGCCGGAAGCGCGGTCCGGCGCGGCGCCCGCTCGGTGCCGCGTGGCGACCCGAACGCGGCGAGGCCGCTTCGCGAGGCGCGCACCTCGGGTGAGCCGGGAGAGCGCGGACCGGCGCGCTGCTCGCTCGGGGCGGCGCGCGACCCGAACGCGACGAGGCCGCCTCCCGGGGGAAGCGGCCTCGTCATGGGAGCTCGGCTCGCCCATCTCGGGCGGTCCGAGGGCTGGGCTGGGCGCGGGGTCCCCGAACGCGACGAGGCCGCCTCCCGGGGGAAGCGGCCTCGTCGCAGGAGCTCGGCTCGCCTCAGGAGGCGGCGATGAGCGGGGCGATGACGAGCGCGACGACGCTCATCAGCTTCACGAGGATGTTCAGCGAGGGGCCCGCCGTGTCCTTGAAGGGGTCGCCGACGGTGTCGCCCACGACGGAGGCGTTGTGCGCCTCGGAGCCCTTCGGGTGGACCGTGCCGTCCTGCATCTTGTAGCCGCCGCCCTCGAAGGACTTCTTGGCGTTGTCCCAGGCGCCGCCGGCGTTGGACATGAAGATGGCCATGAGCACACCGGAGACGGTGACGCCGGCGAGGAGCCCACCGAGCGCCTCCGGGCCCATGCCGTCGCCCGCGAGGTTGCCGCCGAAGCCGACGACGACGGGCGTGATGATGGCGAGCGCGCCGGGGGCGATCATGCGGCGGATGGAGGCCTTCGTGGAGATGTCCACGCACTTGGCCGTGTCCGGCTTGGCCTTGCCCTCGAGGAGACCGTCGATCTCGCGGAACTGGCGGCGGACCTCCTCGATCATCTCCATGGCGGCGTCGCCCACGGCGCTCATGGCCATGGAGGAGAAGAGGAAGGGCAGCATGCCGCCGACGAAGAGGCCGGCCATGACGACGGGCTTCGAGATGTCGATGCCGGTGATGCCGGCGGTCTGCGCGAAGGCCGCGAAGAGCGCGAGGGCGGTCATGGCGGCGGAGCCGATGGCGAAGCCCTTGCCGATGGCGGCCGTGGTGTTGCCGACCGCGTCGAGCTTGTCGGTGCGCTCACGGACCTTCGGATCCTGCTCGCTCATCTCGGCGATGCCGCCGGCGTTGTCGGCGATGGGGCCATAGGCGTCGACGGCGAGCTGGATGCCGGTCGTCGAGAGCATGCCGAGGGCGGCGATGGCGACGCCGTAGAGGCCGGCCACGCTGCTGGCGCCGACGACGCCGGCCGCGATGACGAGGATCGGGAGCGCCGTGGAGCGCATGCCCACGCCGAGGCCGGCGATGATGTTGGTGGCCGTGCCGGTCTTCGACTGCTCGGCGATGCTGTCGACCGGGGGCTTCTCCATCGAGCAGTAGTAGGAGGTGATGAGGCCGACGGCGACGCCCGTGGCGAGGCCGATCACGGTGGCGAGACCCACCTCCCACCAGAGGACCGGGTCCTCGGAGCCGGCGACGAGGGCGCCGCCCTGGGGCCACATGTAGTTGGCGATGCCGAAGGTGGCGGCGGCCATGACGCCGGCCGCGCCGAAGGCGCCCATGTCGAGGGCGTGCTGCGGGTTGCCGCCCTCCTTGGTGCGCACGACGAAGGTGCCGAGGATCGAGGCAACGATGCCGATGGCCGCGATGACGAGGGGCATGGTGACCGGCGAGATGGTGCGCTCGGCGTAGTCCATGCCGACGACGTCGAAGCCCATGCCGAGGACCATCGCGCCGATGATGGCGCCGACGAAGCTCTCGAAGAGGTCGGCGCCCATGCCGGCGACGTCGCCGACGTTGTCACCGACGTTGTCGGCGATGACGGCCGGGTTCCGGGGGTCGTCCTCGGGGAGGCCCGACTCGACCTTGCCGACGAGGTCGGCGCCGACGTCCGCGGCCTTGGTGTAGATGCCGCCGCCGACGCGGGCGAAGAGCGCGATGGAGCTCGCGCCCATCGAGAAGCCGGTGAGCACGTTGATGGCGGTCCCGAGCTGCGCCTCGGCGTCGAAGATCCCCATCGTGTAGGCGATGTAGAGGCCGCCGAGACCGATGACCGCCAGGCCGACGACCGTCATGCCCATCACGGCACCGCCGCTGAAGGCCACGTCGAGGGCGGGCGGGAGGCCGTCGCGGGCGGCCGCCGTGGTGCGCACGTTCGCGTTCGTGGCGACGCGCATGCCTGCCCAGCCGGCGGCGGCCGAGGCGAGGGCGCCGATGACGAAGCTCACGGCGATGAGCGGGCTGCGACCGTCGGCGTCCATGTTGGCCGCGGCGAGGATGCCGGCGACCACGACGACGAAGATGGCGAGGACGCGATACTCCGCCCGCAGGAAGGCCATGGCGCCCTCCTGAATCTGGGACGCGATCTCCTTCATGTTGTCGTCGCCAGCGTCCTGCTTCTTGACCCAGGAGGCCTTGAAGACGGCGAAGAGCAGGGCGAGCACGCCCGCGGCGGGGGCTGCGTAGATCAGCTGTTCCATCGAGAAACCTCGTGGCGTTCGGCGGGCCGTCGGGGCCCGCGACGCGGAGCCGGCTGGGACTCGGGTTGCGCCGGCGGGCGCGTGTTTACAGGAATTCTCGGCAGGGTCAACCGGAGGCGCGGTGCTCGGCGATGGCGGCGCGCGCGGCCTCCAGGTCGTCCGGCCCCTCCACGTTCACGCGGGCCGCGCCCTTCTCGATGCGCCGGATGAGCCCGGAGAGCACCTTGCCCGGCCCGACCTCGACGAAGAGGGTCACGCCGGCCTCGACCATGTGGCGGACGGTCTCCTCCCAGCGGACGGCTCGGCTCACCTGCCGCACGAGGGCCTCGCGGGCCGCTTCGCCGCTCGCCGCGGGGGCGGCGTCGACGTTCACGTAGACCGGGAAGGCCGGCTCGGAGAACGAGACGGCGGCGAGGTCCGGCGCGAGGCACTCCTCGGCGGGCTTCATCAGGCTCGAGTGGAAGGGGGCGCTCACGGGGAGCGGCATGGCCCGGGCGCCCTCCCCCTTCAGCGCCTCGCTCGCGGCGGCGACGGGACCGGCCGCGCCGGCGATCACGATCTGCTGGGGCGAGTTGTAGTTCACGGCCTCGACGACGCCCTCGGTCTCGGCGCAGACGCGCTCGACGGTCTCGCGGGAGGCCTTCATGACGGCGGCCATGGCGCCCTCGCCGACCGGGACGGCCTCCTGCATGTACTGGCCGCGCCGCCGGACGAGGCGCACGGCGTCCTCGAAGGCGATCGTGCCGGCAGCCACGTGGGCGGAGTACTCGCCGAGGCTGTGGCCGGCGGTGACGTCCGGCGCCTCGCCGAGGGCCCGGTAGAGCGCGATCGAGGTGGTCACGACGGCCGGCTGGGTGTTCGCCGTGAGCTTCAGCTGCTCCTCGGGCCCCTCGAAGCAGAGCGCCGAGAGGCTCTCGCCGAGCGCCTCGTCGGCGGCGGCGAAGACCGCCCGAGCCGCCTCGTCGGCCTCGTGGATGGCCTGGCCCATCCCCACCTTCTGGCTGCCCTGCCCCGGAAAGACGAACGCCACCTTGCCCATGGTTCCTCCTCCGGCCGCGCGCGACGGCGCCGGCCCGCAGCCGCGTCGTAGCACAGGGGGCGGCCCGAGCGACGTTCGGCGAAGGCGGCGCGGCGCGCCCGCGCTTCTGGCCCCGGATGGGGACGCTGAAGTAGGATCCGGGCGTGGCCCACTCCGACGGCGATGCCCCCGAAGTCCAGGTGCGCCCGGACGGGTCCGTGCAGCCCGACGACGCGGCGCGGGAGACGCTGGGTCGGCGCGCCGGGCGCTTCGGCCTGGTGGTCGACCTGCACGGGCTGCTCGTGCTGCGCGGAGAGCACGCGCCGCGGGTCCAGATGGCGGGAGAGATCCTCAACCGCATGACCGTGATGGAGGTGGTGAACGTCATCGCGACCTCCAACTGGCGCGGGCGGCTGCACATCGTCGGGCCGGAGAACTCGCGCTCGCTGGAGCTCGACCAGGGCGCCCTGAAGGGGGCGCGCAGCGACGCCTCCGCCGATCGGCTGGGCGAGGTGCTCTTCCGGGCCGGCGTGCTGACGCGCGAACAGGTGCGGGAGATCGCGCAGGACGCCGGCAACAAGCGCTTCGGCGAGCTCGCCGTGGAGCGCGGGTGGATCGACGCGCAGACGCTCTACCAGCACCTCCAGGGGCAGGTGGAGGAGATCTTCTTCGCGAGCCTCCTCGTCGCCGAGGGTCACTTCGCGTTCGTGGTGGGGGACGAAGAAGAGGAGGAGGAGCTCGGCACGACCGTGCACCTCCCGGTGCAGGCGCTCCTCATGGAGGGCGTGCAGCGCATCGACGAGATGGCGCTCTTCCGGGACAAGATCCCTTCGATGCAGCTCTGCCCGGTCCCCCAGCCGGACGTGCCGGCGCCGCCAAAGCAGGACGAGGACACCCGGCGCGTGCTCGCGGCCTGTGACGGGGACCGGACCATCGACGACCTCGCGCGGGTGACGGGGCTCGGCGAGTTCGGGGCGACCAAGGCCGTCTACCACCTGCTCCAGACGAAGCAGGTCGTGCTCCAGTCCCCGCGGAAGGTCGACCCGGACCAGGTGCGGCAGCTCGTGGGGCGCTTCAACGAGGTGCTCCAGGACATCTTCGTCGCGGTGGCGACCTACGGCGGGCTCGAGCAGACGCGGGCGACGCTGGACGCCTGGATCCAGGGGAGCGGCTATGGCCCCTACTTCGGGGGCGGCGTGGACGACCTCGGCGCCATCGACCCGGATCACGTGGCGAAGGCGCTCGAGGGGGTGGACACGGAGCATCCGCTCGAGGCGCTCCACCAGGCGCTCCACGAGCTGGCGGCGTTCGCGCTCTTCAGCGCGACGACGACCCTGCCGCGCGATCAGGAGCTGGCGCTCGCGCGGGACGTGAACGCGCGGCTCAAGGCCGTGCGGCTGTAGCAGACCGTGCAGCGCGTCGGCGCTCCCGTGGCGCGGCCGAGCCGGGCTCGTCGTCGGGCATCGGGCTTCGCGCGCCGGGACGCCGGAGGCCCTGCGGCTGTAGCAGACCATGCAGCGCGTCGGCGCTCCCGGAGCGCGGCCGAGCCGGGCTCGTCGTCGGGCATCGGGCTTCGCGCGCCGGTACGCCGGAGGCCCTGCGCGGAGCGGCCCGGGCGGGGTATCCTCCCCCGGCCGTGGGGGAAGAGGGTTCGGAGCGCGCGTCGGGGCGCGGGCGGGAGGGAGCGAGCGCCGGTGACGAACGGGCGGCGCTCGAGGCGGAGGTGCGACGGCTCCGGGACGAGAACCGGGCGCTGAGCAAGGCCGTGCGCCTCCTGCATCGGGTCGCGCGGCTCGTGCGGGCGAGCAGCGAACGGGACGCGACGGTCTACGCGATCCTCACGGGGACCACGGCCGGCGTCGGGCTCGGCTTCAACCGCGCCATGCTCTTCGAGGCGGCGCGCGACGGGCGCACGCTCCACGGCGTCGGCGGGGTCGGTCCGCGGGATCGCGCGGAGGCGGACCGGGTGTGGCGCTCGATCCGCGAGGAGGCGCCGGAGCTCGAGCACCTCTACGAGATCGGCCTGGCCAAGCGCGACGAGGAGGCGCCGCTCGATCGGCGCGTCCGGGAGCTGAGCCTCGACGCGGGGGGCGACGATCCGATCGCCCGCGTGTTCCGGGGCGAGGCGCTGGCCGGCGCGGGCGACGACCTCGGGGGCCTGCTCCACCTGCCGACGGCGGTGGCGGCGCCGCTCCGCGGCGAGGAGGGCGTGCTCGGCGTGCTCTACGCGGACAACCGCTTCACGGAGCAGGCGCCCGACCCGGTGACGCGCATGGTCTTCTCGCTGGTCGCCGATCACGCCGGGCGCGCCCTCGAGAGCGCGCGTCGCTTCGAGCGGCTGGCGGAGCGGGCGCGGACGGACGCGCTGACCGGGCTGCCGCACCACGGCGCGCTGATGAAGGCGCTGGCCGACGCGGTCGAGGCGGCGAAGGCGAGCGGGGAGCCGCTCGGGCTGGTCATGATCGACCTCGACGACTTCAAGGGCGTGAACGACACGCACGGGCACCCGGTGGGGGACGCGCTGCTGGCGGCCTTCGCGCGGCGGATCCGCGAGGTCACGCGGCGAGGCGAGGAGCCCTTTCGCTACGGGGGCGAGGAGTTCGCGGTGCTGGCGCCCGGGGCGGGGCCGGCGGCGATCGCGGCGGTGGGCGAGCGGGTGCGGGCGGCGATCGCGGAGGCGCCCTTCGAGCTCGAGGGGCTGCGGCTCGAGGTGCGGTGCTCGGTGGGCGTGGCGGCGCTGCCGGCGGACGCGCGGGAGGCCGGGGCGCTGGTGGAGGCGGCGGACGCGGCGCTCTACCGGGCGAAGCGCGGCGGGAAGAACCGGGTGGAGCGCGCGGGCGAGGGCTGAGCCAGGCCGCGCACGCCGGGCCCGCTCGAGCTCGGTGGTTGCCGGTCCGCGGACGCCGTCGATCCGCGGTCGCCGTCCGTGGACGCGAGCGGCGAACGGCATGCGACGGCGGGGATCCGCCGAGACGCGGACGAGGCGGGCGGGTGGACGGTTCGAGCGAGACGGCGAGCGAGGCCGGTCGAGCGGGCGGAACGACCGGACGGATCGCGGACGACGATTGACACCGGACGGGGGCCGCTTTAGCTCCGTCGACATGGTCGAGCCGAGCGTGATCGAGGAGCGAATCCGGGAGGGCGTCGGCGGCGTCTCCCACCTCGAGGTCAAGGACCTCACCGGCACGAAGGACCACTACGAGGCGGTGATCGTCTCGGAGGCCTTCGAGGGGAAGTCGCGCGTGGACCAGCAGCGCATGGTCTTCTCCGCGCTCGGCGAGCTCATGGACGGGCCGATCCACGCGCTGACCTTCAAGACCTACACGCCCGAGCGCTGGGCGAAGATCGGCGGAGGCGCCTGAGATGGCCGAAGCGGAGATGGACCCGGCGCTCCGGGAGCGCATCCAGGGCATCGTGGACGCGCACCCGGTCGTGCTCTTCATGAAGGGCTCGCGGCTCTTCCCGCGCTGCGGCTTCTCGGCGACCGTCGTCGAGGTGCTCAAGCGGAGCGGCGTCACGGCCTTCCACGACGTGGACGTCCTGAAGGACCCGGCCATCCGGCAGGGCATCAAGGAGTTCACGAGCTGGCCGACGATCCCCCAGCTCTACGTGCAGGGGAAGTTCGTCGGCGGCTGCGACATCGTGCGCGACCTCTACGAGAGCGGAGAGCTCGAAGAGGTCCTCGCGCCGGTGAAGGCCGCGGACGACGCCGGCTGAGCGTCGACGCCGCTCCAGGCATCCACCGGCGCCCCGCCCCTGGCGGCGAGCCCGCACCGCCGAACGACGGCCGCTGAATGGCGCCGGGCCAGAGCGGCGAGGTGAAGCTGCTCAGCCCTCGATGCGGAAGACCATGCCGGCGCGGCGAAGGCGCTGGATGAGCGTCGCGCCCATGGTCGAGGCGGGCGTGCGGATGCCGCCCGGCGCGTCGAGCTCGGCGCCCTCGAGGGCGAGGCAGACGGCGGACTCGCCGAGCATCAGCGCCGTCTCCCCGTAGCCCGGGTCGTGGTCGCCCTCGACGCGCCCCCGCACCTTCCGGCCGTCCGCCGTCTCGCCGAGGAGGCGCACGACGAAGAAGCCCTCCTCGCGGGCCTCGGCGTCCGGGCCCTCGCCGGGCGCGGGGAGGACGCGGTCCTCGAGGATCTTGCGGATGGGTTTGATGGCGACGCCCGCGACGAAGCCGCCCATGCCGGCCGTGACGGCGGCCGCCCGGGCGAGCCCCGCCGGCCCCTTGCCCGTGCTCATGACCTCCGAGTAGCGGAAGTCCTTGCCGTAGGCGTAGCCCATCAGCGCGTTGGAGCGGCGGACGACCCGCGTGTTGATGGCGGCCATGATGAAGGGCGCCGTCCACATGCCGAGGTCGTCGTCGTAGCGGACGCCCTTCTGGTCCGAGCCATCCGGGCCGCGGCGCTCGCCGTCCGGGTTCAGGGCGTAGGGGTGTCCCATGACCTTGCGGACGTGCGGGTCGCGCTCGGCCTCCTCGAGGAGGTTGAGCATGGAGGCCACGGTGCCGCCGCTGAAGCCGCCCTTGCTCTCGCCAGCGAAGAACTTCACCTCGCGGAGCGGCGCGCCGTAGCGCTCCTTCGCCTCCTCCTGGAGCATGAGCGTGCCGAGGTCGGAGGGGATGGAGTCGAAGCCGCAGCAGTGGACGATGCGGGCGCCGGTGCGGACGGCCTCGTCCTGGTGGGCGTCGATCATGCGGCGGATGAACTGGGTCTCGCCGGTGAGGTCGCAGTAGTCGGTGCCGTGGCGGACGCAGGCGGCGACGAGCTCGGCGCCGTACTTCGCGTAGGGGCCGACGGTGGTGCAGACGACCGAGGCCTGCTCGGCGATGGCGTCGAGGGAGGCGGCGTCGAAGCTGTCGCCGACGAGGAGCGGGAGCTCGGCGGCCTCGGGGCGGATGCGCGCGAGGTCGGCGCGGACGCGCTCGAGCTTCTTCCGGTTGCGACCGGCGAGGGCGAGGCGGAGGGGCGGGTCGTGGGCGTCGCCGAGGTGGTGGCGCGTGAGGTACTCGGCGACGAGCTGGCCGGTGAAGCCGGTGGCGCCCCAGAGGACGATGTCGTGGGGGCGGGAGCGGTCGCGGGAGCGGGGCGTCGTCGTCGGGTCGGCCATGGGGAGGTGATCGCATGCCGGGGGCGCGGTTGCACGCGGCCGGGGGCGCGGTTGCACGCGGGGGTGTGGGGGAGATCGAGCAGAGCCACGAGCCACTCCGCCAGCGTGGGCTTCACGGCGCCAGCACGAGCCACGCCGCCAGCACGAGCCACGCCGCGAGCACGAGCTTCAGCGCCGCGCGAGCGCCACCGCCAGCGCGAACCACAGCGCCAGCGCGAGCCACAGCGCCAGCGCGAGCCACAGCGCGCGGAGCCATGGGGCGTCGCGGCCGTCTTCTTCATGCCCTCCAAGGGCTCGGGATCTGCTCAGCGTCCGACGCGGGTGCAGGTGTTCTCGACGCAGAGGACGTCCGCGGGCAAGCAGATGACGGCGGAGTCGCAGGGCAACCGGAGCCGCTCGGCCAGCGCATCCGACTGGGCCGCCCAGAGCCCGTCCAGCTCCTCGACGAAGTCGGAACGCACGGCCCAGCACGGCAGACCGTATCGCTGGCCCGGGATCGTCTCCTCGGGCGACCACCAGGTGCAGTCCGAGTCGGTATCGCACGCTCTCCGATCCGCGATCGTCGCTTCGATCCATGCCCCCGCCTCGATGACGGCTTGCTCGCAGCTCAGCCCCGCGGCGGCGTCGTTCGCGGGGGTGGCGCTCTCGGCGCAGCCGAGGGCGGCCAGCAGGAGGGCCGGGAGCAGTGGGCGCGGCGGCACGATCCCATGGTCGCGGATGAGCACCCGGGACGCAAGTGCATTCTGACGAGCCGGGCGGAGCGCGATGAGCTCGGCAGCTCAGAGAGCGCCGCCGAGGGTGATCATCGCGCCGCCGCGGCGGGGAGCGAGGGCGGCGCGGATGGCGCGGGGAGGAACCGCGCGGGGAGGAACCGCCCGGGGAGACACGGCGCGCGGGCGAGCGGCGGCGCGGGCGCCCTCGGCCTCGCGGCGGGCGTGGAGGACGAAGCCGTAGCTCACGGCGGAGCCGACGAGCCAGCCGCTCACGGCGGTGAAACCGATGGCGCGGCCGAGCTTCTCGTCGGACCACCCGTTGAGCGCGCCGCCGAGCGCGATCACCCCCGCGAGGAGCACGCCGACCATGGAGCCGGCGACCGGAGGGCCGAGCCAGGTGCCTTCGAGGTCCGGCCCGTTCACGGCGCGAGCGCCGGTGACGGCGCCGATCAGCGCGCCGACGCCGCCCATGACCGGAGCCAGGACGCCGAGCTCGAAGGCGCGCCCCTCCCCGCGCGGGCCGTCCCGGCCGAGGCCCTCGAGGAGGCCGCCCGCGACGAACATGCCGGCGCCGCTCCACATGGCGCCGTGGAGCGCGAGGGGCAGCTCGTCGGACCAGCCGAGCTTGCTGCTCGCCACCCCCGCGGCGACGCCCACGCCGGTCGGGATGAGCGCGGTCGCGATGGAGCCGCCGGCGGAGACCTGCTCGTCGGTCACGGCGAAGAGCGTCGCCACCGAGGCCGCCATGGCGAGCTCGGCGCTCACCACGGCCCAGACGAAGGGATCGTCCCGATCCCTCGATTGCGCCCCCGCGACGGACGGCGCCGCCACGAGGAGCGCGAGCCCGATCCAGGCCGCGCGCATCCTTCCCTCCCGAAAAAGCCAAGTCGAAGCGTTCCCGCTGCGCGGGCGCGCTGGTGAGGGGGTGGACGAGCGGCGCGCCGGGATCTTCAGTCGGCGCGTCGGATTCGGCGACGTGAGTGGACGAGAGGCTCGCCGCAGGTGGGCTTCGCCACTTCGGCCACGCGATGGGCCGCAGCTGCTCGCCGACCTCTCGGCGGCGTCCTTCTCGGCGGTGTCCCGCTCAGCGGCGGCGGCGGGCGCGGCGTCGGCGGCGGCGCTGACCCGGGTGCTGGCGGGCGGAGCGGGGCAGGCAGCGCACGGCCTCGGGCTCCTCGCCGGTCCAGGCGGCGGGGGTGGTCTCGACGAGGCGGCCGTTTCGGAGCCGGAGACGGGGACGGAAGAGGGGCAGCGGGTCGCAGTGCTCGCCGTCGTGCACGAGCATGAAGTGGAGGTGCGGCCCGCGGCTGAGGCCGGTGTTGCCGAGGAGGCCGACGACCTGCCCGCGCGCCACGAGCTCGCCCGGGACGACCAGCGCCTCGTGGAGGTGCGCGTAGGCGGTGACCAGGCCGCTCGGATGCACGACGATCACGAAGCGGCCGTAGCCGCGCACGCCGTGGCTCGCGTAGGCGACGACGCCGCGCTCGGCCGCGTGCACGGGCGTGCGCGGCGGCGAGTACATGTCGATGGCGAGGTGGTAGCCACCGGCGCCGCTTCCCCAGCCGCGCATGTAGTGGCCCTCGGGGAGCGGGAGGGCGAGCGTGCCCGGCCCGGCGGGGGGCTCCGGGCTCTCTTCGGCGTCCTCGCCTTCGTCCTCTCCGCCGGCCGCCGGATCGGGGTGGTCGTCGTCGTCGTGGTCGTGGCCCTCGAGCTCCTCGTCGGCGCTCTCGTCGATGCCCACGCCGTCGTCGACGCCGGACTCGGCGTCGATCTCCTCGACCTCGCGCTCGGTGATCGGCGTGCCGACCCCGTAGGCGTGCGCGGGGATCTGCTCCGGCGCGGCGGCCGCGGCCTCCACCCAGGCGGGCTCGGGCGGATCCTTGAGGAGCGTCTGGGCGACGCGCTCGGTGCCGAGCCCGAGCTGCTCGGCGCGCGGGGCGGCGGCCTCCTGGTCGGGGCGGAGCGGGCGCGGCTGCACGCGGGAGAGCGGGTTCTCGCGGCGGCGGCCGGGGATGCGCAGGCGCTGGCCGACGCGGATGTTCTCGCCCCGGATGCGGTTGGCGCGGCGGAGCGCGCGGATGGGGACGCGGTAGCGGGCGGCGATCTCGGAGAGGGTGTCGCCGCGGCGCACGAGGTGGTAGCCGGCGCGGCGGGCGGCGCGCGCGCGAGCGCGCCGGGAGCCGCGGCTGGGGATGCGGAGGGTCTGGCCCTCGCGGAGCCGGTCACCGCGCATGCGGTTGGCGCGCCGGAGCTCGGAGACGCTGATGCGGAAGCGGCGCGCGATCTCGGAGAGGGTGTCGCCCGAGCGGACGCGGTAGCGGCGATCGGCCTCGGCGGCGTTCGGGGCGATCGTCAGGGCGAAGCCGAGGGCGACGAGCAGCACCAGCGCGCGGAGGAGCGCACGGGCGAGGAGCTGCAGCCGGCCTCGGAAAGGCATCCGCGACACGGTGAGGGACGGCCGGAGGGGGCGCAACGGGGCGGGATGTCGCGGGGGCATGGGCGGACGGACGCGCGAGGGCACGGTTTTCATCCAGAGACCCCTGCGCCACCTCGGCCATCGGCTGCCCCCCACGGACAGCGGATGGCGGACGGCGGACAGCCGCCCGACCGGAGGGAGGGCGAAGGAGATGGGCAGAGGCGAACGGATGAACAGGGCGCTTTTCAGCCGCCGGTGTGCTCCGCCGCCCAGGCGTCCGTGAGCTCGAGGAAGCGGTCCATCGCCGGCTCGGGTGGGTAGCGGTCCGGGTTCCAGGCGCTCTCGATCACCTCCATCGGCACCTCCATCTCACCCACGCGCCAGCGCATCGTTTCGGTGGCCTCGTCCCAGTCCTCCTCGGCCGAGTAGCGGAAGGTGAGCGTGCAGGTGTCCCCGGCGCAGGCGACGTGCCGGTAGTCGTAGCTCACCTCGCCCTCGCACCAGCCGTCCGGGCACATGTCGTTCGCCCACTCGACGAAGGCATAGACGGGGCTCCGGGTGCCCGCGGGCTCGGCGCCGGGGGCCGGCTGCCAGGCGTCGAGCGCGGGGGAGAGCGCCGCGTCGAGGGGCGCGGGGAGGACCTGCTCCGCGTCGGCCGGGTCCGGGCGGATGGCGTCGCGGGGGACGCGGACCTCGCCCTGGAAGGGGCCGGGGAGGTCGCGGTCGAAGCGGTACGCGGTGAAGTGGAGGGCGCACTCGCTCGCGTTGCAGCTCGCGCCCGTGAAGAGGTAGTCGCGGCTCTCGGGCGCGCACCAGGCCGCGTGGCAGCGGAGGTTCAGGTGCTTCAGCAGGAAGGCCGGGTGCACGGGCGCGTCGGTCTCGCCCTCGATCGGGGCTGGCGGTGCGGGCATGGCGCCCGCCGCGCTCGGGTCGGTGGCGCTCGGGTCGGTGGCGCTCGGGAACGGCGGCACGCTCCCGGAGCCCCCGCCCGCGCTTCCTCCGCCGGCGCTTCCCCCACCGAAGCCGCCCGCGCCGGGCTGGGGCGCCGGGAAGCTCGGGAGCCCGCCCGCGACGGCGGCGCCGGTCCCCGCCGCGCCCGCGGCGCCGGCCGTGAAGCAGGCGTTGCAGAGGCCGCAGGTGACGGCGACGAGCAAGCCGATCACGAAGCTGATGATGCTGATCACCAGCCCGGTGATGGAGGCGCCCTCCCCTTCGCCCGTCTGCTTGGCCCGCGAGAGCCCCACGCCGCCCGTGACGATGCCGACCAGCGCGACGATGGGGCTGCCGAAGGAGAGGATGGAGCCCACGACGGGGAGGCCGGTGGTGAAGAAGCCGCCGGCCGCCATGAGGAAGGCGAGGCAGCCGCAGACGATGGAGGCGGCGGACATGCTGGGCCGAGTCTACGCCCCTTCCCGGCCCTTCTCCCCGCGCGCCCGGCCCGGCTCGGCGCCCCGGCTCGACGGGCGCGGCGGCGCTGATAAGGTTCGCGGCTGCGATGGACGACGCCTCCCCCAGCCAGAGCACCATGCGCGCGGGCCGCTGCGCGATCGTGGGGCGCCCGAACGTGGGCAAGTCCACGCTCCTGAACCGGCTCCTCGGGCAGAAGCTCGTCATCGCCACGCCCAAGCCGGGCACGACCCGCTCGGCCGTGCTCGGCGTCTACGTGAGCGAGGATCCGCCGACGCAGATCGCCTTCGTCGACACCCCGGGCCTGCTCCGCCCGCGCACGGCGCTCCACAAGGTGCTCGTCGAGCAGGCCGAGCTCGGCCTCACGGACGCGGACGCCGTGCTCTTCGTCACCGAGGCCCCCGCCGACCGCCGCGGTCGCAAGGCCCGGCCCGGCCTGAACCCGGCCGACGAGCCCGCCCTGGCGGCGCTGGACGCCGTGAAGGCGCCGGTGATCCTCGCGCTGAACAAGATCGACCGGCTGCAGGGCAAGCGCCTGCTCCTGCCGACCATCGAGGCCTACCAGGCGCGCCGCCCCTTCGACGCGGTCGTGCCCGTCTCGGCGACGAAGGGCACGAACCTGCCGGGGCTGATCGCCGAGCTCCGCCAGCGCATGCCCGAGGGCGCCCTCTACGAGGAGGACGTGCTCACGGACCGGCCCGAGCGCTTCTTCGTCGCCGAGCTCGTGCGCGAGGCCGTGCTGCGGCACACGCGCAAGGAGGTGCCCTACGGCGCGGCGGTCTTCGTCGAGAAGATGGACGAGGGGCGCCTGACGCGGATCCACGCGACCATCGTGGTCGAGAAGGACTCGCACAAGGGCATCGTCATCGGGAAGGGCGGCCAGCTCATCAAGACCGTCGGTACGGAGGCGCGGGCGGCCATCGAGGACTTCCTCCAGCGGCGCGTGCACCTCGAGCTCTGGGTGAAGGTGATCCCCGGCTGGACGGCGGACCCGGCGAAGGCGCGGAAGCTGGCGGTGGAGGCAGAGGCGTGAAGCGCGGAAGGCAAGCGAGCCCGCGCGTGGCGGGCACGACCACGGCGCGCCCCATGGTGGCGATCGTCGGGCGCCCGAACGTGGGCAAGAGCACCCTCTTCAACCGGCTGGCCCGGCAGAAGCTCGCCATCGTGGAGGACGTCGAGGGCGTCACGCGCGACCGGCACTACGCGGACGCCTTCGTGCTGGGCCGCGAGTACGTGCTCATCGACACCGGCGGCTTCGACCCGGACAGCGACGACCCGATGAAGGAGGGCATCGCCGGGCACGTGGAGCTCGCGCTCGAGGAGTGCGACATCGTGATCTGCGCCTTCGATGGGAGCGTCGACCCGACCTCGGCGGACCTCGAGGCGGTGAAGCTCCTCCGCGGCACGGACAAGCCCGTGCTCTACGTCGCGAACAAGGCCGACTCGGAGAAGCAGGCGCTCGGGACGGTGAGCTATTACGAGCTCGGGCTCGAGAAGGTCTTCCCGGTCTCGGCGCTCCACGGGCGCGGGCTCGGCGACCTCGAGGAGGCGCTGGCGAAGCTCTTGCCGGAGCCCGCGCCGGAGGGCGTGACGCTCGAGGATCCGCTCGAGGGCGTGCCGCGCGTGGCGCTCGTCGGGCGGCCGAACGCGGGGAAGTCGTCGCTCGTGAACCGGCTCACGGGGGAGGACCGGCAGCTGGTGGACGACCGGCCCGGGACGACCGTGGACACGGTCGACACGCTGCTCGAGCGGGACGGGCATCGGCTCGTGCTGATCGACACGGCGGGCATGCGCCGGAAGAGGAAGGTGCGGAAGCAGGGCGTGGAGGCGCTGAGCGTCTACCAGGCCATCCGCGCCATGGAGCGGAGCGACCTGGTCGTCCTGATGATCGACGCGCACGAGGGCGTGGGCGAGCAGGACGCGAAGATCGCCGGGCTGGCGGTCGACCGAGGCTGCGCGCTGGTCATCGGGCTCAACAAGGGCGACCTGATGAGCCGGGACGAGATCGCCGCGGCGCGGCAGCGGACGCGCGAGGTGCTCAGCTTCGCGCCCTGGGCGCCGATGGTGACGCTGAGCGCGAAGACCGGGCGGGGCGTGAAGCGGCTCCTCAAGGAAGTCGACCGGGCCGTGACCGCGCATCAGAAGCGCGTGAAGACGGCGGCGCTGAACCGCTTCTTCGAAGAGGTGCTCGAGCGGCACCCGCCGCCCACGCAGAAGAACCGGGCGATCCGGCTCTATTACGTGACGCAGGCGGCGAGCGCGCCGCCGACCTTCGTGGTGGTGACGAACTACCCGAAGCTCGTGCACTTCAGCTACCAGCGCTACGTGGAGAACCAGCTGCGCGAGCGCTTCGGCTTCGAGGGGACGCCGCTGAAGATCCGCTACAAGGCGAAGCGGAAGGTGCAGCTCCGGTAGCGGCGGCCCTGCGCCGCCGCTGAAGCGGCGCGCTCGCGCTATGCTCGGGGCATGCGCGGACGGGGATGGGGGCTCGGGGTCTGGGTGCTCGGCGTGGTGCTCGCTTGCGGTGGTGACGAGCGCGCATCGGAGCGGTGCGCGCCGGGCGAGCGCGTGGGGTGCCGCTGCGCGGACGGCCGGGAGGGCGAGCGGAGCTGCGAGGAGGGCACGCTCGGGCCCTGCGTCTGCGCCGCGGCGCGCCCGTCGAGCGCCACGGCCGACCCGGGCACGGCCAACCGGGGCGCGGCCGAGCCGGGTGAGCCGAGCGCGCCCTCTCCCGGCGCGCCCCCCACGGGCCTGCCCGAGGGCGTGCTCGAGGCCTGCGCGCCGGCAGCCGGGGATCTCCGGCCGGCCCCACACATGCACCTGAGCCAGGCCTTCGGTCGCGCCGCCCCGGCGATCACCGAGGCCTGCGGCGAGCTGGACCTCGAGGTCGATCCGACCGGCCTCGGGATGGCCTTCGGCGCCTGTTTCGCGCGGCACCGCGAGAACCCCGGGGCGATCCAGAGCTGCGCGGGCGAGGGCTGCTGCCAGGTGGGCCTCGCCTCGCTGAGCGGGCCGGCCGGCGACGGCGAGGGGAGCTGGATCGTCGTGCGCGTGCCGCTGAACGTCGGCGACTACACGGACCACGTCTACTGGCTCCCACCGGACGGCTCCCGCGTCGAGCACCTGTGCACCTGGGCACCCTACGGTCACCCCTGCTTCGACGAGGGGGACCTGCTCGACTTCGAGGGCTGCGACATGACGCCCCGCCAGTGGACCGAGATCGGCCTCGAGGTGCGCCGCTTCCTCTGCAACCCGCCCATGCCCGGCTGACGCCGGCCCGCTCCGCCGAGCAGGCTCGAGCTCGGTCGGTCCCGGGAGCGCCTCCGCGGTACCCTCGGCGCGTGCATCAGGTCTACCTCATCCCCGGCTTCTTCGGCTTCGCGCGCCTCGCCGGGGTCGACTACTTCGGCCACGTCCAGCGCGCCCTCGAGGCCCGCTTCGCCGACGCCGGGGTGCCGGTCGAGGTGGTCGTCGTCCCCACGCCGCCCACCGCCTCCATCCGCCGCCGCGCCCGCACGCTCGCCGAGCGCATCCGCGCCCGCCACCCCCTCGCGCTCCACGGCGCCGACCCGCGCCGCAACGCCATCCACCTGGTCGGCCACTCCACCGGCGGCCTCGACGCACGGCTTCTGACCTCGCCGACCGTGCACCTCGACCTCGGCGAGGACGACCTCGCCTGGCGCGCCCACATCCGCACGGTGGTCGCGCTGAACAGCCCGCATCACGGCACGCCCCTCGCCGGCTTCTTCACGACCGTGAGCGGCGCGCGCCTGCTCTACGCGCTCTCGCTCCTCACGGTCACGACCCTCTCGCTCGGGGGCCCTCCGCTGACGGCCGCGACGGGCCTGCTCGCGACGCTCGGCGGCGTCGACGATCTGCTCGGCGTGGACGTGAAGCTCCTGGACCGGGCGAGCGACGCCATGCTCCGGGTGGTCGACGTGGACGCCCGCGACGACGTGCGCGCCTGGCTCGAGCGCATCCGCCACGACCAGGGCGCGCTCCTCCAGCTCACGCCCGAGGCCATGGACCTCTTCACGGCCGCGGCCGAGGACGCGCCGGACGTGCGCTACGGCTGCGTGGCCTCGGCCAGCCCCGAGCCGCGCAGCGGGGGCCTCCTGAGCGCGATGCGCTCGCCCGCCCTCGCGCTGATGCAGACCATCTACGCGACGATCTTCGGCATCACGGCGAGCGCGCACCCGCACTACCTCTACCCGCTGCCCGAGCCGGAGGACGCGCGCCGCCTGCTCCAGCGCACCGGGCTGAGGCCCGACGAGACCGCGAACGACGGCATCGTGCCGACCCAGTCGATGCTCTGGGGCGAGCTGATCTGGGCGGGCCTCGCCGACCACCTCGACGTGGTCGGGCACTTCCGCGACGAGGTCTCGGGGAGCGCCCGGGGCCGGCACACGGACTGGCTGACGAGCGGCTCGGGCTTCCGCCGGCGTGACTTCGCCGAGCTCATGGACGCGCTGGCGGCCTTCCTGCTGCGGGACGCTCCGTCGGGGTGAACCCGGACGGGCGCGCGCCCCCCCCGGCAGAGGGAGGAGCACGCGCTTCGCCCGGCTCCGCAAGGGCCGAGCGGCCTCCACGCCGCGCACGCGGATCGATTCGGCCTGCCCCCGGGGGACCGGAGCGCGACGCGACGCCTGCGCAGAAACTGGACCGCTCGAGGCGCTTTCTGATCTGGTCGGGGCATGGACGCCGCCATGAACCCCGCCCCGCCGACGCCCGCGCCCCGCGCCGGCGCCGCCCGGATCTTCCTCGACGGCACGCCCGTCACCGCCCGCGTCAGCCACCGGGACGCGAGCGGCATGACCCTGCGCCAGGAGCTGCCCTTCCTGCAGCTCGAGCGCGCCGTGCGCGACGAGGAGGGCCGCCGCGCCTCCCTCGCGAGCGTCGGCGTCACCGTGCGCGACGGCACGCCGAGCCTGGTGCTCGAGCTCCGCTACGACGAGCGCGGGGACGAGGCGACGCTGGCGTTCCCGACCGACCGTCCGCAGCGGGCGCGGCGCGAGGAGACGCAGCCCTACGCGCCCGAGTCGGCCTACGCGGAGGAGGACGCGGTGATCGTGGGGGGCGCGCCGGCGACCCCGCTCACGCCCCTGAGCGTGCCCGTCCCCGCCCGGCGCCCCTGGCATGCCGTGCTCTGGGCGCGGGTCCGCGCCCTCTTCGCCCGCCGCTGAGCGCGTTCGGGGCGCCCGAGCTCGGAGGTCGGGCGCCGCGCGGTCGGCCGCCCCACGAGCGGTCGACGCGGACCGACGCGCGGCGCTCCCGCCGACCCGCCACCGACCCCGAGAGCGCTCAGTCCACGACCGGGAGCGTCCGCTCGCGGGCCCGGAGCTCGCGGCGCTTCTCGCGCATCTCGACGTTGCCGAGCTGGCCGCAGGCCGCCATCACCGTGCGGCCCTTGGTGAGGCGGCGGCGCACGGCGAGGCCGCCCTCGCGGAGCCAGCCGAGGAAGGTGTCCACCTCGGCGTCCGTGGGGGCCCGCGTCAGCGGCTCGTTGCCCGGGTTGTAGGGAATCACGTTGACGAGCACGCGCTCGATGGGCGCGCAGAAGGCGAGGATGCGCTGGGCGTCCTCGCGGCTGTCGTTGATGCCCGGCATCAGGCAGTAGTTCACGCCGAGGGTGAAGTTGCGGCGCGGCCGGTAGGCGGCGAGCACGGCCTGGAGCTCGGCCAGCGGCGTCTTGCGGTTGATGGGCATCATCCGCGAGCGCGTCGCGTCGTCGGCGGCGTTGAGGCTGACGCTGAGGTTGAGGCGCTTGAAGCCCTCGCGCTGGATGCGCCGGATGCCCTCGACGTGGCCGACGGTGCAGACCGTGATGCGCTCCTGGCCGATGGCGAGGCCCGCCGGGTCGTTGAAGACCTTCAGCGCGTGAAGGACGGCGTCGGCGTTGTCGAGCGCCTCGCCCATGCCCATGAAGACGATGTTCCGGAGGGGCCAGCCGAGGACGTACTTGGTGACGAGCACCTGGGCGACGATCTCGTCGACCGTGAGGTGGCGGACGAGCCCGAGGCGGCCGGTCTCGCAGAAGGTGCAGCCCATCTTGCAGCCGACCTGGGAGGAGATGCAGAGGGTGGTGCGGCCGCGGCCCATGGGGATGCGCACGCACTCGAGCTCGAGGCCGTCGTGGGTGCGGAGGACGGCCTTGGCCGTGACGCCGAAGGGGCCCTCCTCCTCGACGGTGCGGACGACCTCCGGGAAGGGGAGCGCGAAGTGCGTGCGCCACTCGCGGACGGCCTCGTCCGAGAGGCCGAGCTCCTCGGGGGCGAAGCGGCCCTCGTACATGACCTGCTGGTAGACCTGGCGCGCGCGGCCGTGGCCGCGGGCGAGGCGGGCGCGGGCGAGCTCGCGGAACTCGACGAAGCGGTAGGCGTGGATGGGGAGGGGCGCGCTCATGGTCCTGCGGCTTTCGAGGGTGACGCGAGCGCGGCGGCGCGTCGAGCCGGGGGGATCCCTCCCTTCGGTCGGGATGCTCTCCGCTTTCCGCTTTCCGCTTTCCGTGCTGTCGCTCGGCTTCGCGGTCCATGCCGCTTCGCGGAGGGGCGGTCCGGTCGACTGGAGCTCGGCC
>PABA01000029.1 GCA_002699025.1 Sandaracinus sp.
ATTGGCTGCCATTCACGATGCAGAGGCTGGTGCGTCGAAGGGCACGCCGATCGAGGCGCCTGCCGCCACCGCGAGCGGCCCCGTGGCCAAGCCGGTCTCGCCGGCTCCGGAGGCCGCGCCGGCGAGCTTCGGCGAGCTGATCGAGCGCTCCCTGGCGCTCCGCCCGCGCTGAAGCACGTCGGGCTCGCTCGCGCTCGCCCGGGTGCGCTCGCTCCGCTCGCTGTCGGGGGTCCGGCGCTGGGGAACTGGGGCCCGTCGGGCTCGCTGCGCTCGCCCGGGGGGCGCTCGCTCCGCTCGCCGTCGGGGCTCCGGGGCCGGGGAACTGGGGCGTGCCGAATCGCGAGGTCGCGCGTCGGGCGCGCCGTGCTCGTCGGCTCGCTCGCGCTCGCCCGGGGCGCTCGCTTCGCTCGCTGTCGGGGGTCCGGGGCCGAACTGGGGCGCGTCGGGGACGCGGTGCGGATCGGGCTTGCGTCGTTGTCGCTCGTCGTCGGGCGCCGGCTTCCGCTCGGGCCGCGCGGCTGCTAGCTCTCTCGGCGATGCTCCTCGCGATCGACGTCGGCAACACCAACACCGTGCTCGGGCTCTACGAGGGGGCCGACCTGGTGCACGACTTCCGCATCGAGACCCACCGCGGTCGCACGACGGATGAGCTGCACGTACTGCTGGCGAGCCTGATGGACATCGCCGGCGTCGCCCGGCGCGACGTGCGGGCGAGCATCCTCGCGTCGGTCGTGCCCTCCGTGACCGACATCATCGTGGAGGCCGTGGACCGGGCCTTCGACCACGACATCCTCGTCGTGCGGCCGGGGGTGAAGACGGGCATGCGCCTGCTCTACGAGAACCCCCGGGAGGTCGGCGCCGATCGCATCGTGAACGCCGTCGCCGCCTTCGAGCGCGTGAGCGGGCCGGTGATCGTCGTCGACTTCGGCACGGCGACGACCTTCGACTGCATCTCGGGGAAGGGCGAGTACCTCGGCGGCGCCATCGCGCCGGGGATGGAGATCAGCGCCAACGCGCTCTTCAGCCGGGCGGCGCGCCTCTTCCGCGCCGAGATCGCGCGGCCACCGAAGGCCATCGGGCGCAACACGGCGCACTCCATGCAGGCGGGCATCGTCTTCGGCTACGTCGGCCTCGTGGACGGGCTCGTCGAGCGGCTCTCGGCGGAGATGGAGGGCGAGGTCCGGGTCATCGCCACGGGCGGGCTCGCGAGGCTCATCGCCGACGAGAGCGAGACCATCGAGGACGTGGACGACTTCCTCACGCTCGACGGGCTGCGCATCCTCTACGAGCGCAACGCCTGAGCCCCACCCGCGGCTCCCCAGTCCCGCGGACCCGAGCACCCGAGCACCAGCGCGCAGCCGCGCAGCTCCCCGGCCCCGGAGCCCCGACAGCGAGCGAAGCGAGCGCCCCCGGGCGAGCGAAGCGAGCGCCCCCGGCGAGCGCAGCGAGCGCCCCCGGCAAGCGCAGCGAGACCCACGCGCCGACCACGAGCTCCGACTCGGCGCAGTTCCCCGGCCCCCGACCTCGACCGCGCGAGCGAAGCGAGGCCGGCGAGCCGACCACGCGATCCGACGCGGCGGAGTCCCCCGGCCCCGGACCCCCCGACAGCGAGCGAAGCGAGCGCCCCCGGGCGAGCGCGAGCGAGCCCGACGGGCCCCAGTTCCCCGGCCCCGGACCCCCGACAGCGAGCGGCGCGAGCGCCCCCCGGCGAGCGCAGCGAGACCCACGCCGCCGACCACGAGCTCCGACGCGGCGGAGTCCCCCGGCCCCCGACCCCCCACAGCGAGCGAAGCGAGCGCCCCCCCGGCCGAGCGAAGCGAGGCCGGACGCGTGCGCGGCCGCACCCCCGGGAGGGCGCGGCCGCGAACGCCGGAGTGCGTCGGCCTCAGATGGGGCCGTCGGGCCCCTCGATGACCGGCGGCACGAGGAAGTAGATGTCCCGCGAGTCGAGCTCCGTGAAGCCGTCGCCGAGCACCCGGAGCGTGGCCCGGAAGATCTGCGGCTCCGCCGTCGGCATGACCGTGTCGTTCTGCTTCACGACGATGTCGAAGCAGACCCGGTTGCCCGGCGTCACCCCCTCGAAGGTGTCGCCGTAGCCGTCGCCATCCGTGTCGGTCGAGGTCCGCGGCTCGCAGTCGCGCGCCGGGTCCCCCGCCTCGTTCGCCTCGATGTGGTCCACGAAGGCCTCGAAGCTGTCCACCGCGTCGCTCGGGTCGTCCTCGTACACGACGCTGATGTCGATGGGCGTCTGGTTCGCCAGCGTGCGGATCTGGTCCACGATGCCCGAGCTCACCGTGCCCGAGCTCGCCGTGCTGATGAGCGGCGCGCCGCTGCCGTCGACGGCGCCCGTGTCGGTGGCCATCTGGCGCAGATCCGCCTGCGCGCCCGTGCCCACCGTGGCTCCGACGATGCGGATGCGCGCCGCCTGGATGTCCGGGAGCGCCTCGGCGTAGGTGAGGTAGCCCGCGTAGGTGTCGGCGCCGGAGGGCCCGTTCTGGAAGGGGGCGTCGGCGACCATCACCAGGATGGGCACGGCGCCTTCGCGCCAGCAGGGGTAGCCGAAGGTGCCGGCCGGGCAGCCCATGCGCGCCGGGTAGCCGCCGCTTCCGCTCACGCCGTTGCCGGTCGCCACGGACCAAGCCGCCGGGACGCCGCCCTCGGCGTAGTCGCCGCCGCCGCTCGCCCGGAGTCGGTTCACGGCCGCCTGGGCCGCGGCCACGTCGGACGAGATGTCCTGCTGGTGGTTGTAGATGGCCGGGTCACCGTAGTCGCGGTATTCGCCGACGCCGAACTGCACGTTCGGGATGACCGACTGCACCTGCTCGATGATGCCGCCGGCGCTCGAGAGGCTGCTCTGCACGTTGCTGATCGCGCCGCCCATCGAGCCGGTCGTGTCGATGAGGAAGTAGACGTCGGCGATCTGCAGGTTGGTCGCGAAGTCGAGCGTGTCCCGCTCGGGCATCGGCAGCTCCTCGTAGGGCTCGAAGAAGACGAAGTCGCCGCGCGTCCGCGGGCTCGAGTCCGGGTTCGTCGCGTCGTCGGCGCAGCTCGGATCCCCGTCCGGGCAAGCCGCCGTCTCGACCAGGTCGGTCACGCCGTCGCCGTCCGTGTCCGGGTCGTCCCGCGCCGTGCCGAGGTCGCGCTCGGCCGCGTCCGAGAGGCCGTCCGCGTCGCTGTCGAGGTCGCGGAAGTCGGGGATGTCGTCCCCGTCCGTGTCGACGGGCGGCGTGCCGATGTCCGCGTCGCCGGCCTCGTCCGCGTCACTCCAGCCGTCGCCGTCCGAGTCCAGGTCCTGCCGGTCGAGGATGCTGTCCTCGTCCGTGTCCGCGCCCGTGGGCACGCCCTCGTGCCGGTCGCCGATCGTGTCGTCGTCCGAGTCCGTGTCGAGGAAGTCCGGGAGCCCGTCGCCGTCGAAGTCCGCCGGCGCGCTCGGGTCGCCGATCTCGTCGGCGTCGAGCACGGCGTCGCCGTCGTTGTCCAGGTCGCGGTAGTCCGGGGTGCCGTCGCCATCCGCGTCGGCCGTGCCCTCGTCCGCGTCGGGCAGGCCGTTGCCGTCGGCGTCCAGGTCCTGGAAGTTCGGCGTGCCGTCGCCATCGGAGTCCTGAGGCGGCGTGTCGCCGCCGCCCGAGCCGCGCTCGTCCGAGTCGGGGATGCCGTCGCCGTCCGAGTCGTCGTCCAGGTAGTCCGGCGTGCCGTCCCCGTCCGTGTCGGTCCCGAGGCCGCGGCCCTCCCAATCGTCTCCGATGCCGTCGCCGTCGGCGTCGCGGGACGGGCCCGGATCGCCGCCGTCGATGGCGGGGCCACCGTCGCGGTCGGGGGCGTCGTCGCCGCCTGGCGAACAGGCGAGCGCGAGCGCGAGAACCAGCATCGAAACCAAGCGCATCCGAACCTCCAAGGGCCCGACGGGACGTCCGCGAGCCGAGGGGAGGGGGCTTCACGAAACGTGCCGGGCGGAAAGGGCAGCGCTGGGGGGACGAACGGGGTCCGCAAACCGGGCGAACGGCACCCACCAGCAGTCGTGTTGGAGACATCCGACCCCAACGGACGCATCCTAACGGAGCGTGGCTGCGCTGTCAGCGCTCGCTGTGCGAAAGCCGTACATCCGTGCGAACCGGCCCCGCGGAGCGAACCCCGCTGGACGCGTCGGCGGCCCTCTCCACGGGCGCGGGAAGGCCGGGCGCGGGAGGGGCGTCGCCGCCGGGCAGGCCGGCGCTCAGGAGCCGGAGCGCTGGAAGACCTGGTAGAAGTAGTCGCCCGAGCCGGAGGCCGCCTGGATCTGGAGCCGGAAGCGGCCGGCCCCCTGGGTGCAGTAGCGGACGTTCGGCATCGCGTCGCGGGTGGTGTCCGCGCTCACGGCCGAGCCGTTCTGCTGGAGCTGCACGTCCAGGTCGATGACCCCGTCTCCACCGACGACGACCACGGCGACGCAGTGGTTGGCCGGCAGCTCGAGGGTGTGGTTGGCCGAGGCGCCCTGGCGGCGGAGCTGGCCGCGACCCGGCGCGAAGTTCGCGTCCGGCTCGTAGTTCTCGACGCTGAGCAGCTGCGTGACCTCGGCGAAGCGCACCCAGGTCAGGCCGCGCAGGCCGAAGGGACCGCGCGTGCCGCGAGGCCAGCGGTAGGCGTGATAGAAGAACGCCCCCTCGCCCTCGGTCATCTTCACCTGCATGGCGTAGGTGCCCGAGCGGTCCGCGCAGACGCGCACGATGGGCCGCGCGTCGTCGCCGTCGTTCTGGTCGATCGTCCGGTTGCCGCGCTGCAGGCTCAGGTCGAGGTCCCGCACGCCGTTGTCGCCGACGGCGATGATCGCGTAGCACTTGTCGCCCTCGAGCTCGAGGTCGAAGCTCTGCGTCTGGCCCTGCTGAAGCTCCCCGCGCTGCCGGTCGCCGTAGGCCTCGTAGCCGCGGGCCTGGATGTCGGCGTCGAGCAGGCTGTAGCGCTCGTCGAGGCCCCCGGCGCTGCCGCTCTCGGCGATGACGGGCGCCGTGGGCGCGGGCTCGACGCCGGCGGGCTGGGCCTGCTGCCGCTGCACCCAGCCGGCGATGAAGAGCGGGCCGTTGCCCGAGTACATGTTGGCCCGGAGCTGGTAGGTGCCCGAGGCCGGCGGGCAGAACTGGACGAGCGCGTCGACGTCCGTGCTCCGGTCCTGCTGCATGGTCTCGCCGGCGCCGTTCAGGATGTAGAGGTCCGTGTCGCGCGCGCCCTGCCCGCCGAGGGAGGCGAAGGCGTAGCAGTAGCCCTGCTGGAGGTTGAGCTGGCGCTGGTGGTCCTCGCCGCGGGAGAGCTGGACGCCCATGGGCTCGCCCACGCGGCGGAAGTTCTGGCCGCCGAGGCGCTGGTCCAGGCTGCTCAGGCGACCCTGCGTGTTCGAGTCGATGCTCGCCGTCTGCACGGTCGACGCGGCCTGGCCGCCGAGGACGGCCGCGAGCTCGGGCTGGGCGTTCGGCGCGCCCTCGTAGAGCGCGTAGTAGTACTCGCCCGAGCCGGAGGCCATCTGGAGGCGCGCGATGTGGCGGCCCGCGACGGACGGACAGATGCGCACGTGCGGGTTGGTGTTCGGCTGCACGTCGTGGCCGGCCGGGCGACCCATCGGATCGAGCAGGATGAGGTTCAGGTCCGTGCCGTCGGCGCCGAGGGCGACCGCGACGTAGCACTTGCCGGGCTGCGCCTCGACGGCGTAGGCGACGAGGCCGCCCGCGGGCATGTTCTGGTTGCGCACGGCCGGGCCGACGCGGGTGAAGCCCCGCTGGCGCATGTGGGCGTCGACGGCGTTCAGGCGCTGCACGGGCGAGCCGGTCGCCGCCGCGGGGGTCGCGCCGCCCCCGCCGCCTCCGCCGCCGATCACGCCGGCGCCGCTGCCACCGCCCCCTCCCCCTCCGCTCGGGTTCCCGCCGACCCCCGTGTTCTGCGAGGGGTTGAGGACCACGCGCCGGGGAGAGGGGGCGCAGGCGAGGGAGCAAGCGATGGTGAGAGCAGCGAGGAGGCGCATGTTCTTCCTTCGGAGACGCGGCGCGCGTGCCGCGGGACGACGGAAAGACGGCGCCGGGGCGCGATCCTTCAACGAGGAACCTTCCGCCGGGGGTATCGAAGCACGCCGCCGGTCGGGGAAGCAACCGGCCGGGAGCCCGGTCGAGGACGCGCCGTCTTCGCCCGGAGCCCCTCCCGCCATGCGCCCGACCGCCCTCGCCCTCGCCCTCCTCCTCGCCTCTGCCGCTCTCGCCCCGGGCGCGCCCGCCCGCGCCGATGCTCCCCCCGAGGACGCCCCCGCACCCTCGCTCGAGACCCGCACGGACACCGCCGCGCGCCCCTGGGTCGCCTGGGCCACCAGCGTCGACGCCGTCGGCGCGGTGCTCGGCGACTACGCCGTGCGGCTCGACGTCGGCCTGAAGCGCTTCACCGGGGTCGCCGTCTCGCCGGGCTGGCGGCGCGCGGAGGGGCGCCACGGGCCGCTCTTGAAGCTGCGCTGGGCGCTCCAGCCCATGGGCCGGGGCGTCGACGGGCTGGGCGTCGAGCTGCTCGCGGAGGCGGCGTGGATGCCCAGCGAGAACGGGCCCGACCGGGTGGAGCTGGGGCTCGGCGCCGAGCTCGCCTACCGCTGGGTCTGGGAGGGAGTGCTCCTCGGCGGGGCGCTCGGGGCGCGCCGCCGCTGGCGCTGGGAGGGCGAGCGGAGCGCGGCCTGGCTGCCGAGCGTGCGGGTCTGGCTCGGCTTCGGCTGGATGTGAGGCGGCCAGGCGGCGCGCGCGTCCATGGCGCTCAGCCCGCGCGGAGCAGCCAGACGAGCCCGGCGAGGCTGAGCGCCAGCACCGTGCCCGCGAGCACGTAGATCACCAGGTCGGCTCCGCCGGCGCGGCGACGGGGGGCGGTGGCCGCGCTGCTGAGCGGCGTCGCCGGATCGGGCTCGGGGGCGTCCTCCGGAGCCTCCTCCGGTGTGGCCTCCCCCGCCGTCTCGGTCCCCTTCTTCCCGCCGGTCTCGGCGCTCTCGCCCCCGTCCGCCGCCTCGGCCTCCGGGCTCTCCCCGTCGTCGCCGTCCGCGTCGGCATCCGCGTCGTCCGCCGCCTCCGGCTCGAGGGGCGCCGGCTCCGGCAGCTCCATCGCCTCCTCCGGCGCGGCCGCGAGCGCGTCCACGGCGCTGGCGGCCGCGTCCTCGAAGACGAGGATCGTCGCCCCCAGCTGGAGCTCGTCCCGGTCCGCGAGCAGCACGTCGTGCACCGGTCGGCCGTTTCGCAGCACGCCGTTCTTGCTGCCGAGGTCCCGGACGCGCACGCCCGCCGACTCGCAGACCAGCTCCGCATGCTCGCGCGAGGCGTCGCCGTCCTCGAGCACGAGATCGCACTCCTCGCCCCGCCCGAGCACGAGGCTCGCCGGCGGCGGCGGGAGCACCAGCTCGCGCCCCTCGCTCGGCCCGTTCGCCACCCGCAGCCGCGGCGCCTCGAGCTCGCCCGCGCTCGGGTCGAGCGCGTCGCGGACCAGCCGACGGGCGAGCGCGGCGGTCTTCTCGGCGGAGGTCGGGCCGGCGATGACGCCGATCTCCACGCGCAGGACGAAGCCGCCGATCTCGAGCACGTCCCCGGCGCGGAGGGGCTTGGCCCGGCCCGGCGCGATCCGGCTCCCGTTCACGCGCGTGCCGTTCGTCGAGTCCTCGTCGACCAGCGCGTAGCCGGCCCCTTCCGCCCGCACCGTCGCGTGTGTCCCGCTCACGGCCGGGTGCGGCAGCTGCACGTCCGCGCCCCGACGCCGCCCGATGACGACGCGCGCCTGGTCGAACTCGTAGCGCCCCTCCGTCGCGTCGGAGCGACGCGTCCACGAGGAGCGCACGACGAGCCGGAGGCCCATCCGCGGAGAGTGGCGGCTCTGCGCGCCACCGCAAGAAAAAAGGCCGACCCGGGCTCAGGCGTCGAGCAGCAGGGGCCGGTCGAGGACCCACGCGACGTAGAGCGCGAAGAGCAGCTGCTGGAAGCCGCGCACGCCGCGGTCCTCGCTCGGCTCCCCGAGCTCCACCTTCGCCAGGGCCTGCCGCTGGGCCGGGGTCGAGGCCTGCGAGAGCGCGGCGAGCGCGCTCGGAGCCTGCGCCGTGCCCGGCCCGGGGATCACACCGTCGACGCGGAGCGCGCCGAGCCAGAGGAGCAGCATCGCGCCGTGCATCGGGTCGAGCTCGCTCCCGACCATGAGGATCGCCTGGAGGATCTGATCGCTCGAGATGGCCTCGGGCCCGTCTCCCGTCGTCAGCGCGCTCGTGCGCTCCATCAGGCTCGGGTTCGAGCGCCAGCCGCCCATGGCGCTGCCGTCGTAGCCGAAGTCGCGGATGGCGCGCCGCATGAGCGCGCCGCCGAGCGTGTCGGCGGGTTGGGCGCGGGCGAGGATCCAGCGCTCGAGGGCCTCGCTCAGGGGGTAGGTCAGGTAGCCCACGCAGCCGAAGCGCTCGGCGAGGGCGCAGGCGTCGCACTCGGCGCAGGCGCCGCCGAGCTGCTCGAGGGGCCCGGCCTGGGCGCGCATCTCGGCGAGGGTGACGTCGCGCTCCTGGTTGCCCTGGGGCGTCTGGACGACGACGCGGATCGTCGCCGTCTCCGGGTCCTGGCCCTCGCGGGCCATCATGGCGGCGATGGCGTCGGCCCGGTCGCGGGCTTTGAGCATCCCGAGCATGCGGACGGTGCCTTGGACGGTGTCTCCTCCGCCGAGCTGGCGCTTGGCCTCGCACTCGCGGTGCACGATGAAGTCGGCTCCCATGCGCGGACATACGGGTCGGTCGCCGGAGACGTTCCTTCGCCGGCCTGGCTCGTCGAAAATTGGACCGTCCGCCGCGGGCTCCGGTACGCCCGAGAGGAGCCGCCGGGCGAGGCGGTCAGGGCCGCGAGGGTCGGGCGCTCCCGTCGGAGCGTGGAGGCCGAGGTGCGGCGAAGGAGCGACGATGCAGGAAGCCATCGAGCGGCGTGGTCCGCAGAGCGTCCGGGTCCCTCTCGACGAGGTCCATCTCGAGATCTCGCCGGAGGGCTTCGACGAGACCTTCGAGGCCGACGCCCTGAACGTGGGCGCCGGTGGGCTCGCCGGGCGCTCGGCCATCCTCCCGGACGTGGGCGCGAAGCTGCGCTGTCGCTTCCAGTCGCCCGTGGACGGCATGGCCGTCGACGCGGACTGCGAGGTGGTCTGGGCGGAGGACAGTGGGCCGAACCGCGGCGAGTTCGGGCTGCGCTTCACGGCGCTCGGGTCGGACGAGCAGCGCTCGATCACGCAGCTCGTCGAGGAGTGGCAGGACGAGCTGGACGCGCTGGCGGCGGCCTCGGAGAACCCGGGCTCGATCGACTCGGCGATCGCGGAGCCGGAGCCCGCCGGCGCGACGGGGGGCACCGTGCGGCTGGAGCTCGCGGGTGTGGGTCAGCCGCTCGACGCCGAGGCCGTGCACCGGGCGGGCGACGTGCTCGTGGCGGAGCAGGGGCTCCCCTTCCTGCGCATCGGTACCCACGTGAGCGAGGGCGAGCGCGAGGGGCGGCTCGAGGCCGTGGACCTGCGCATCGACGGTGGGACGCCGAAGCTCGTGCTGACGGTCGGCTTCGGCGGCGCGCCCGCGGCGGTGGAGGAGCCGAGCGCCGACGCCACGCTCCTCGACACCCCCGCGCCGAGCGCGCCCGCGGCCGAGGCCGAGGCGGGCTGGGACGAGCACGACCACGGCTGGGGCGACGAGGACGCCGGCTGGGACGACGGCGCGCACGAGGAGTGGGCCGGCGAGGCCGCCGAGGGCGCGACGCCGGCGGCGATGGACGCCCCCGCGGAGCCAGAGCCTGCGCCAGAGGCGCCCGCCGTCGAAGAGGTCGCTCGGGCGAAGGGCCCCGAGCAGGACGTCGCGAAGGACGCGGCGGACGACGCAGAGCCGTCGGCGGAGGCGGATGTCGACGCCGAGGCCGCCGCCATGCGCGCCCGTCCCGGAGTGGCCCTCGCGAAGATGAAGAGCCAGCTCGGACCGAAGCTCGCTCGCGGCAAGGCGTGGCTCGCCCTGACCTGGGCGCGCCTCCTGCCCTTCTGCCGGAGCGGCTGGGCGCGCGTGACGCACTTCGCCGGAGACCTCGGTCGCCGGCTCGGGCCCTGGATGAAGGGCGTCGCCGCAAAGGCCAAGAAGCGCAAGACGGCGCGGCCCGAGGGCAAGAAGGGCGCGAAGCGGCAGACGCGCGCGCCGAAGCGCCGGACCACGGCGCGCCCGGGCGCCCGCGACGGTCGCCCACGAGGCCCCGAGGCGAGCGCCGCGCCGCAGAAGAAGCGCTGGGGACGCTGGGTCCTGCTCGCGCTCCTGGCGCTCGGCGCGGCCACCTTCTACGCCGTCCGTGGCGCCGCGGCGTCGCCGAGCGTCACGCTGGCGAAGCTCCCGAAGCCGCCGGCCGATCCGGAGAGCGGAGACGCGCGCTTCATCCCCGCGCCCCCACCGAGCGCGCCGGCGGAAGCCCCTGCCACCGCCCCCGAAGCCGCCGCCCCCGAAGCCGCCGCCGAGACCGAGGCCGCCGAGCCGGCCATGCCGCGCGCGCTCCCCGAGCCCTCGCGGAGCGCCGGGCCGATGCCGGCGCCGAGCTTCCCCTCCCTCGAGGAGCGCGACTCCACGCCGCCGACGCCGGGCACGGTCCCGCAGAACAGCCCGTACGCCGTGGACCTGCGCGATCTGCCGACGCACTTCGGGGCCGACGCCGTCGAGGGCGAGGCCTTCACGATCCGCATGGCCCACCCGGTGGCCGGCCTCCGCGGGGAGCAGCGGGCGGACGGCTTCGCCATCGAGCTCCCGGGCAACCGCGCCGAGGAGGGCGCCCGGCAGATCGCCTCCGCGCACCCGCACGTCGAGCGCGCGTCGATCCTGAACCAGGGCAGCGGCGCGCAGCTCACCGTCCGCTTCGTCTCGGGTCGCTCGCCGGCCTACCGCGTGGAAGGCCGCGGCGCCTCCCTCGTCGTCACGATCCAGCGCTGAGCGGGCGTCCGCCGGAGGGGCGGCGTCGTGTTCGCCCGCCCGATGGCGTCCGCGCGCCTCGGGCGGTGTGAGCGCGGCGCGCGGGGTCGGGCCGCGCCGGTCCGGGCGCATGGCGTCGCCGCCGGCCGTGGGCCTCGGGCGCTGCCCGTGGGGGCTGCCGGGGTTTCGCTGGGCGCCGCTCCGCGTATAGCCTCGGATCGTGTTCGTGGAGGGGACAGACGCGCCCGAGGCGGGGATCGCCGTCGACCGGCGCCGCTGGCCGCTGGTCGTGCTCCGCGTGGGTGCGCGCTTCGACGCGGAGGACGCCCGCGCGCTCTGGGAGTCCGCCGTGAGCCTGGCCGCCGAGCGGGGCCCCTTCGCGAACCTGATCGACTGCCGCCTGCTGCTCACGCAGCGCGTCGGCCCGGCGGAGCGTCGGGCCCTGGCCGAGCTCTACCGGGCCCATCACGAGGCGCTTCGGCGGACGCTGGTCTGCGAGGCCTGGGTGCACGGCTCGCCGCTCGCCCGCGGCGTGCTCCGCGCCATCCACTGGCTCTACCGCACCCCCTGGCCCTCCGCCGTCTACCGGACCCTGCCGGAGGCGGAGAACCGCTGCGTGCGCGCCCTCGCCCGACACGGTCTGCGCCCCGGCGGCGACGACGCCTCCGCGCGCCCCGCCTGAAGGCGGACGGGCTCGGCGGTCCGACGCCCGGCAGCTCGCCGTGAGCGCACCGCCGTGAGCGCGCCCCTGTCAGCGCACCGCCGTGAGCGCGCCCCTGTCAGCGCACCGCCGTGAGCGCGCCCCTGTCAGCGCACCGCCGTGAGCGTACCGTCGTGAGCGCACCGCCGTCAGCGCACCGCCGTCAGCGCACCGTCGTGAGCGCACCGCCGTCAGCGCACCGCAGCGGCAACGGCACACGGCAGCGGGCGCATCGCGATCAGCCTTCTGGCGAGCGTGGCAGCCAGACCCGGAAGGTCGTGCCGTCGCCGACGAAGCTGCTCACTTCGATCTCTCCACCGTGTTGCTGCACGATCTTCTTCACGATCGAGAGCCCGAGGCCCGTCCCCTTGCCCTCGCCCTTCGTGGAGAAGAACGGCTCGAAGATCGCCTCCACCTGCTCCGCCGGGATCCCGCTGCCGTTGTCGCGCAGCCGCACCTCGACCCCGTCGTCCCCGCCGTCGAGCGCGATGCGCAGCTTCCCCGCCCCGTGGGGCATCGCGTGGCAGGCGTTGGTGATGAGGTTGATGAAGACCTGATGGAGCTGCCCGCGGACCCCGTGGATCGGGGGCACCTCCTCGGCGTAGACCTTCTCCACGTTCGCCGCCGCTTCGCCGATGACGTGCTCGCAGAAGACCACCGCCTGATCGAGCACCTCCTGGAGCGAGAGGCGCTGCGGCTGCTCGGAGGCCGGCCGCGCGTAGGTCACCAGATCCCGCGTGAAGCGCAGGATCCGCTCGGCGGACTGCACGATGCGGCGCAGCTTCTCCACGTCGCCGTCGTCCGCGCCGTCCCGCTCGCCCTTCTTGAGCAGGTACTCGCCGTAGACCGAGATGCTCGTGAGCGGGTTGTTCAGCTCGTGCACGACGCCCGCCGCGAGCTGTCCGAGCGTCGCCAGCTTCTCCGCCTGCACGATCTGACTCTCCAGAGCGCGCAGCTGCGTGAGGTCGTGGCCGATGGCGATGACCCCCTCCACGTCCCCCTGGGGCCCGAGCACGGAGACCAGGTTGGTCGAGAGCCGCACCATCGTGCCGTCCGCCTTGGACAGGCCGATCTCGAAGCTCTCGAGCGGCTGGCCGCGGAGCGCGCCGAGGAGCGCCGGGAGCAGCTTGCCCCGCTCGGGCTCGGCGACGAAGCGCGCCAGGTCGCGCCCGAGGAGCTCGCCCCGGTCGCGCCCGAGCAGCTCGAGGAGCGCCTCGCTGACGACCTGGACTCGCCGCCGCCGATCGAGCACGGCGATGGGCACGTTGGCGTGGTCGAGCAGCCGCCCGAGGTAGCCGCTCAGGTAGCTCGCCTCCTGCCGCGCCCGCGCCCGGGCGAGCGCGCCGGCGAGCTGCGCCGCGAGGAGCCCCACCACGTCCTCGTCGTCCGCCGGGGGCGCGGCGTCCGGGTGGTACTCGAAGCCGAGGGTCCCGAAGAGCAGCCCGTCGGAGACCAGGGCGGCGTCGGCCCCGGGGGCCCCCTCGGCGAAGTCCGGATCGTAGGTGGGCACGACCTGGATGCCGGCCTGCTCGGCGTCCTCGAGGGTGAGGCCCGCGGCTCCGACGGCGGCGCGCGTCAGCGCCACGCGCTCGCTGCGTCCCTCCAGGAGCCGACCCGTCGAGCGGACGAGGTCGAGCGCCTTGGTCTCCGGGTCGAGGATCCGCGCCACGAGGCGCCGGCCGGGGAGGATGCGCGCGAAGGCCGCCAGGGACGCGTCCAGGACGTGCTCCTCGTCCGCGTCCGGGGCGAGCTCCCGGCCGAGGTCCAGGCAGACGTGGGCGAGGTCGGCGACGCGCGCGACCGGCGGTCGCAGGACCGCGTCGACCTTCGCCTGCACCTCGGACCGACGGAGCTCTCCCGTCGACACCTCGCTGACGCGCTCCCGGCGCCGCGAAGGGGGCAGGGGCACCGAGCCCGAGTCGCGCGTCTCCCAGCCGGGATCGTCCACCGGCCCGCGTTCACCCTCGTCAGCCGCCAAGCTGTCCGTCCTTCCCGTCCCCCACCCCTGTTCGGTGCCGGCTCACGATCCGCTCCCGGCTTCGCCCGGACCCTCGTCGCTCGCGTCGCTCGGACGCTCGCTCTCGGCGCCCCCCGACGCCCGATCGAGATCCAGGATGCGCTGCTCCCCGACGTACGACTTCGTCTCGTAGCGCGTCATCTTTCCGATCTTCTTCACGATGTCGGCCATCCGCTCCGCTTCGCGCACCATGATGGCCGCCGCGCGTCCCTCGGCGCTGTCCGGAGCGAGCTTGCGCATGAGCAGCTCGCCGTAGGCCATGACGCTCGTGAGCGGCTGGTTCAGCTCGTGCGCCGCCGTCCCCGCGAGCTCGGCGATCAGCGCCTGACGCTCCGTCGACGCGAGCTTCTGCTGCGCTTCGGCGAGCCGCTCCTCCACGCGGAGCTTCTCCCGGAGGTCCGTGAAGATGCCGAAGGTCGCGACCGGGTCGCCCCGCTCGTAGATCATCGCCGCCGAGAGGCGGATCGGGATCCGCTCGGCGTTCTTGCCGACGGCCTCGAGCTGCGTCGGCGCGAGCCGCCCGGCGCCCCCGTGCTGCTCCGACGCGAGCCGCCGCATGACCCACTCGGCGACGCCCTCCGGGTAGAGCTCGCGCGCGCTCATGCGCCCGACGACCTCCTCCGCCCGGAAGCCGTAGATGCGCTCGGCGCCCTGATTGAAGAGGATGATGTTCCCGTCCATGTCCGCCGCGACGATGCCGTCGACGCTCGCGTCGATGAGCGACTCGAGGAACTCCATCGTCTTGACGAACTCGGCCTCCGTGCGCCGCTGCTCGGTGACGTCCTGGAAGGAGATGAGGACGGCGCCGTCGCCGTCCGCCAGCGTCGCGAAGGAGCAGCTGCAGACGAGCCACTCGCCGTCCGTGTGGCGGAGGCGCAGGTCGACGCCGCGCGGGTAGTCGCCGCGGGCGAAGCCCTCCCAGAGCGAGCGGGCGCGGTCCCGATCCTCGTCGTGGATGAGCTCCTTCACGGCGAGCCCCTTCACGCCCTCCACCGTGGCCCCGAGCATCTCGTAGGCGCGCGGGTTGGCGAAGAGGAGCCGGCCGTCCGAGCCGACCACGGCGATGCCCTCGGCGGCGCTCGCGAAGAGGTCCGCGTAGCGCTTCAGCTGGCGGAGGCGCCGCTCGGCCTCGAAGCGGGCGAAGGTGATCTGCTGCGTGTGGTCGCGGAGCGACTGCATGACGCGGGCGTTGCGGAGGGCGACGGCCGTGGCGTTCGCGACGATCTGGCAGAGGCGCGTCTCGCGCGCGGAGAGGCCGCCGCGCTCGGCGCGGGCGCGGAGGAAGAGGACGCCGATCGCCTGGTCCTCCCAGATGATCGGGAAGAGGCTCATGGCGTTGAGCTCGGCCCGCTCCACGTCCTCGCGGACGCCGTCGAGCACCGGGTGCGTCTTGGCGTCGCGGATGGTCAGGGCCTCGCGGGTGCGCAGCACCTGGCGGATCTCCGGGTACTTGGCGAGGTCGAGGCGGAGGTTGGCGAGCTCCTCGTCGTCGCTGGCCACGACCACGTAGCCGATGTCCTCCTCGTCGGGCTCCGGCGCGAGCACGATGGAGACGCGGGAGACCTGCACGACGTCGGCGATGCGGCGAACGACGGTGTAGAGGATCTCGCGGAAGTCGAGGGAGGAGGCGAGGGCCTGGGTGAGCTCGAGCATCACCTGGGCGTCGCGCTTCTCGTCCGTGAGGGCGTCGACCTCGCCGTGGAGCCGGTGGTGGGCGCGGACGCGGGCGACGAGCTCCGCGTCGTAGAAGGGGCGGCGGAGGAGGTCGTCGGCCCCGGCCTCGAACACGGCCTCGACGAAGGCCTCGTCGGAGTCGTCGGTGATGGCGAGGAGCGGCTGGTCGCGCGTGCGGGGGTCGCTGCGCAGCCGGCGCACCAGGGCCAGCGTGCGCTCCGCCTGCTCCCCCTCGACGATCAGCAGGAGGTCGCCGCCGAGGTCGAGCTGCGCGTCCTCGTCGTCCGGAGAGCGGGCGAGCGCCGCCATCCCGGCCCCCTCCAGCGCTCCCGCGAGGTGCGCTCGGGCGTCGGCATCGTCCGCCAGCACCAAGACGCGGCGCGCCACGGCGCCACAGTATCAGGGGTGCTGGCGACACGGTAGTTGTGGGCCATCGGGGCTCTCGGCGGGTTCGACTCGCGAGGCGCCGCGGCGTAGACTGCGCCGCCATGCGAAGCGCGGCCTCGGCGGTGGTCTGGCTCGGGCTCGGCGCTTCGTTCGCCGTGGCCTCGCCGCTCGTCGTGGCGTCGGTCGTCGCCGCGCAGGCGCCGCCCGCCGAGCGCTCCGAGGGGGAGACGCCGGTCGCGGGGGCCGAGGCCGAGCCCGGCGAGCCGGAGCCAGGGGCGGAGGCCGAGGAGCCGGGCGGCGCCCAGCCGGACGGGCCCGAAGAGGCCGAGCCGGGCGACACCGAAGAGGCGGTCGCGGACGAGGGCCCCGACGCGGGCGGCGCGGCCGGGCTCGAGTCGCCCGGCGTGGACGGCGACGCCCCGGCCGCCACCGAGAGCCCCCGCGCCGCCGTCCTGGTGCTCGCCGCGGACGCGAGCGACGCTGGCCTCGCGGACGGCCTCAGCGAGGTGCTGCTCGGCGCCGTGGCGGCCGCGCGCGCCGGCGCCCTCGTCGGCAAGGAGGAGCTCCAGGCCCAGCTCCAGCAGAGCGACGATCGGGCGACGCTCGAGTGCTTCGCCTCGCCGGCCTGCGTCGGGCAGCTCGCCGTGCGCCTCCGCGTCGGCGAGGTCGTCGTCGCCACGCTCGAGCGGCAGCGCGCGCCGCGCTGGACCTTCGCCCTCGACCGGCTCGACGCCCGCTCGGGGGAGCTCGTCCGGCGCGTCTTTCGCGAAGGGGAGGGCGACGTCGGGGACGTGGCCGAGGCGCTCCAGGAGGCCGTGGGGGCGCTCTACGCCGAGGCCGCCCCGGCTCCGCCCCGGCTCCGGATCCGCGCCAGCGTCCCCGGCGCGGAGGTGCGCGTCGACGGCCGGCCGGTCGGCACGTTCCGGGCCGAGCCCCTCGAGGTCGAGGGCCTGACGCCCGGGTCGCACGAGGTGGAGGTGAGGGCGCCGGAGCACCGCCCCTGGACGCGCGAGCTGACGCTCGAGGCCGGCGCCGTGCTGGAGCTCGACGCGGGGCTGGTGCCCGAGCCGAGCGAGGCGGTCCCGCCGCCCCCGATCGATCCCGCCCCCGCGGGGCCGCGCGTCTCGCCCGTGCTCTGGGTCGGCGTCGGCGCCGCGGCCCTCGGTGGCGCCCTCGCCATCGGCTTCGGCGCGTCCTCGCGGCGCGCGCCGGCGGCCGACGCGAACCGCGCCGAGGCCGTCGACTTCATGGCGGACCGGCGGCGCGACGCGCGGGCCGCCAACGTCAGCCTCGGCCTCGCGGCGCTGGGCGTCGCCACCGCGATCACCGGCGCGCTGCTCTCGGACTTCCGCGGCGACGTGGAGGCGGGGCGGCCGCGGGTCGGCCTCGCGCTCGGCCCGGACGGGGCGGCCCTCTCCATCGGAGGCGCGCTTTGAGGCGCTCGCTGCTCCTCGCGTGCGCGCTCTTCGCGGCGTCGGCCTGTCGCGTCGACGACGGCTTCCTCGACGAGGATCTCTTCGTCTGCGCCGGCCCCTCGGACTGCGGCGAGGGGTGGGGCTGCGTGCGTGGCTCGCCCTACGCCGTCGACTTCTGCGCGGCGCACTGCGCGGACGAGGGGAACGCGGCCTGCGACGGCATCTGCACGGAGCAGGATGGCCGCGCCCTCTGCCTCCGCGGCTGCCGCTTCGACGAGGAGGGCCTCCCCTCGGACTGCCCCGGGGAGGGCTTCGCCTGCATCCGCGCCAGCGCCGAGACGGACGAGGGGATCTGCTACCCGGTGGATCCCTGCCGGGGCCCGGCCGACTGCGCGGAGGGCGAGGTCTGCCTGGCGCAGCTCGTCGGCCTCTCGCCGGAGGACACGGAGAGCGCGGGCTTCTACTGCGTGCCCGCCCCGGACGCGACCGGCGCCTGTCCCCCGCGCTCCCAGCCCGTCGCCACGGGCGGCGGAGGGAGCCTCTGCGTGGCGACCTGCGACCCGCCGGACACGCGCTGCCCGCCGGGCTTCGGCTGCCTCCTCCAGAGCGCCGTCTTCGCCGACGAGGGCGAGGACGTGCTCTGCTTCCCCGGCCTCTACGGCGTGCCCTGCGACGACGACACGAACTGCCTCCTCGGCCGCTGCCTGGACCTCGGCGGGCCCGGCAAGCAGTGCACGCTCGCCTGCGACGAGGCCGCGCGCCTGGCCGGGAGCTGCGGGAACCTGCCCTCCCTCGCCGACGCCGTCGGCGCGCTCGACTTCGAGTGCGACCCATCGGCGAACGACGGCGAGGACGGCGGCCTCTGCGTCACGCGCTCGTCCATCGGCTTCCTCTGCACGACGCCGGAGAGCAACGCCTACGTCTGCGCCGACGGGCTCGAGTGCCGCTCCTTCCCGCTCGCCGACGGCGGCGAGGTGCGCCTCTGCACCACCGAGTGCCGCATCGATCAGCAGTGCAACCGACCCGGCTCGGCCGCGAACTACTGCCTCCGCACCGTGGGGGGCGGGCTCTGCCTGCCGCGGCAGGCGGAGGGGACGCGCTGCTTCGACGACGGGCAGTGCCTCAGCGGGCGCTGCGCCGACGGCGTGTGCGCCGGGGGAGCTTGAGCGTTGGAGCAGGCGCGGCCCATCGGCGTCTTCGACTCGGGGCTCGGCGGCCTGACCGTCGCGCGGGCCGTGCGCGCGGCGCTGCCGGCGGAGCACCTCGTCTACCTCGGCGACACGGCGCGGGTTCCGTACGGCACCCGGAGCGCGCATACGGTGATCCGCTACGCGCGGAGCTGCGCGGCGCACCTGCAGCGGCGCGGGGCGAAGCTCCTCGTGGTGGCCTGCAACACGGTGAGCGCCGTCGCCCTCGACATGCTCCGCGTGGAGCTCGACATCCCCGTGCTGGGCGTGATCCAGCCGGGCGCGCGGGCGGGCGTCGAGGCGACGCGCTCGCAGCGCCTCGGCGTGATCGCGACGCGTGGGACGGTCGCGTCCGGCGCCTACGTGCGGGCGACGGCGGCGCTCGATCCGCGCGTGGAGGTCTTCGCGCGCGAGGCGCCGCTCTTCGTGCCGCTCGCCGAGGAGGGCTGGGTCGAGGGGCCCGTGCCCGAGGCGGTGGCGCGGCGCTACCTCGCGCCCTTCGCCCAGGAGGGCGTCGACGCGCTGGTGCTCGGCTGCACGCACTACCCGCTCTTGCGCCCGGTCATCGAGGCCGTGAGCGCCGAGCTCCTGGGGCCGGGGACGCGCGTCGTGGACGGCGCCGAGGCGACGGCGGCGGCGCTCGCGGCGCTCCTCGAGGACCGCGCGATGGGCGTCGAGGGGAGCGAGCGAGGCGGCATGGAGCTGCTCGTGACCGATCTGCCGGACCGCTTCGGCGAGGTGGCGTCGCGCTTCCTCGGGGAGGACGTGAGCGGGCTCGAGGTCGAGCAGGTCGACCTCTGAGACGCGGGACGCTCCCCCGCGGTGGGCCCTCTCGGGGAGGCTCGTCTTCCGCGGCAGCGATCTCGCCCGGGCGCCGCCCATGGGCCCGCCCTCCGTGTGATCCCGCGCGCCTTTTCGCGCGCCCCCGCTCTCGATAGGCTCCCCCATCGCCGACGATCGGAAGCCTGACTCCGCGCCCCCCGTCGCCCCCGCCCCCGGGTCGGCCGCGGGGGCGCCGTCCGTCCCCGAAGAGCGGGTGACGCGGCCGGAGCGACCGCTCGGCGCCGAGGAGCGGGTGACGCGGCCGGAGCGACCGCTCGGCGCCGAAGAGCGGGTGACGCGGCCGGAGCGACCGCTCGGCGCACCGGCTGCGCCGGGTACGGCACCCCCCGGTACGCCCCCGCTGACGGGCCTCGAGGCCACCGAGCGCGGGGAACCTCTCGGCGCGGCGTCTCAGGTCCAGGCCGCCACCTCGATCCGCGCGGGTCGCGCCTCGAGCACGCCGCCGCTGCTGGCTCCGGGCGAGCTGGTCGACGGGACCTACGAGGTGCTCCGTCTCCTGGGCGAGGGCGGCATGGCGCAGGTGTTCGAGGCCCGCGATCGGGCCCTCGACCGCGTCGTCGCGCTCAAGGTCGCCACGGCCTCGAGCGAGGGGCCGGGCTCGCTCCGCGCCGAGGCGCGCGCCCTCGCCGCGTTCCGGCATCCGAGCCTGCTCACGGTCCACACGCTCGGGCGCCACCGGGGCCTCGACTTCCTCGTCCTCGAGCGCATCTACGGCGTCAGCCTCCAGCGGCACCTGAAGGCCCGCCGGGCCGAGGGGCGCCGCTTCGACGTCCCCCAGGTGCTCGGTCTCGTCGCGGAGCTCGCGGACGGCCTGGCCGTGCTCCACCGAGCGGGCCTCGCGCACCGCGACGTGAAGCCGAGCAACGTGATGCTCTCCCCCGACGGCCGCGTCGTGCTCATGGACTTCGGGCTGGCGCTCCCGGAGTTCGAGCTCGCCGACCAGGCGGTGCTCGCCGGGTCGCCCCCCTACATGCCGCCGGAGGCCTTCGCCAACGCCGTCGAGCCCGGCGGCGGGCGCTACGTCGATCTCTTCGCGCTCGGCGTGCTCACCTACGAGCTCCTGGTTTTCGAGAGGCCCTTCCCGGGGCGCAGCGCCGGAGAGGTCTGGGACGCCCACCAGCGCGGCGTCCGCCCCGATCTCCGCGCCGTGCGCCACGACGCCCCCCCCGCGCTGGTCCGGCTCGTTCACGAGATGCTCTCCCCGGCGCCGGAGGACCGCCCGGCGAGCGCCGAGGGCGTCGCCTGGGAGCTGCGCGCGCTCATCGCGAAGCAGCGCTCCCGGTCTGCCGCCACGACCGAGCCCCCCGCGGGAGCCGAGGCGCGCGCCGCGGGGGCGCCGCTTCGCGTGTTGCTCGTCGAGGACGACGAGGACATGGCGCGCGTGCTCGCCTTCTACACGCAGCAGATCCTCGGCCGGGACGTCGAGCTCCGGCGCGCCCGGGACGGAGTCGAGGCCATCGACGCGGTCCGCGCGGAGGCGCCCGACCTGCTCCTCCTCGACCTGCACATGCCGCGCATGAACGGCATCGAGGTCTGCATGGAGCTCCGCGGCGCGCGCCTCGCGCCCCACGCCCGCATCGTCAGCGTGAGCGCCGGCGCCCAGGAGCACGACCTCCAGCTGCTCCACGCGCTCGGCATGCACCACTTCGTGCCCAAGGGGCAGGACCTGCGCGGTCGCCTCGAGGCGGCACTCCGCGAGCTCTTTCCGCTGCACGTCTCGCGCGCGGCGGAGGGCTCGCGCGAGTGACGGCTCAGCGGCTCAGCGGGTGAGGGCCGCGTCCAGGGCCTCGCGCACCGAACGCGCGCGCTCGACGCGGCGCCGCTCCCGCAGCGCGGCGCGGGCGCTCGGGGTGTCGATGGGCGCCAGCGCCCGGGCGGCGGCGACGCGCACGGCGGGCGCCGGGTGCGCGAGGTAGGGGCGGAGGTCGGCCTCGGCCTGCGCGCCGAAGGCCGCGCCGAGGGCCCGCACGGCCCGGCGCACGAAGAGCGCGTCCTGGCCCGGCGCCCCGGCCACGGCCTTCAGGAAGGTCCGCGCCGCGGGCACGGGGTAGTGGGCCGCCGCCGAAACCGCGCGGGCGCGCACGAAGGGGGGCTCGGTCGGGCTCTGGTAGAGCGCGACGAGCGCCCGGAGACCGCCGGAGCCGAGGGCGCGCCAGGTGGCGGCCGGCGGGACCGCCTCGACACCCGAGAGGAGCTGCCGCACCTGCGAGACCAGCGCGTCGTCCGGCGCTGGCTGGGCGGCGGCTGGGCTCGCGGGGAGTCCGGCGGGCACTCCGACGGGCACTCCGACAGGCACTCCGAGGAAGGCGAGGAGCGCGCCGAGGGCGAAGGCGGCGAGGCCGCGCGCGAGCTGGGGGCGCCGGGCGCGCATCGCCGCGCACCCTAGCATCGGCGGCGTCGAGAATCATCGTGGTCCGGGGCGGGGGCGAATGCTATTCCCCCAGCCGCGTGATCCTCCGGACCGAGACCGTCGAGCAGATCATCACCGGCGCCCAGCGGGACACCTTCGTCAAGCAGGTGGTGATGACGCCCGGCCAGCCGATCGGCATGGTGCGGAAGTACCGCGCCGACCTGGACCCGAGCCGCACCCGCGGCGCGCTCATGCTCGTCCACGGCTTCGGCCAGAACCGCTACACCTGGCACACCTCGAAGCGCTCCCTCTCCGCCTACTTCGCGCACCACGGCTGGGACGTCTTCAACGTGGACCTCCGCGGCCACGGCCGCTCGCTCGGCTTCGACGGCAAGCGCCCCGAGGCGCTCGACGAGTACGTGCAGGAGGACGTGCCCGCCTGCGCCCGCGAGGTGATGCGCCTCTCCGGCCACGAGAAGGTCGTGCTGGTCGGCCACTCCATGGGGGGCCTCATCAGCTACAGCGCGGCGGCGACGAAGCTCCGCGGTCAGGTGCGGGCCATCGTCACGCTCGGCTCGCCCTACCGCTTCGGCGACGGCTCCCTCGCCATGCGCGCGCTGGCGGCGGCCCTCTCGGCGACGCGCATCACGGGCGTGCTCGACGCGAACCTCTCGCTTCCGCTCCGCCTCCTCGGTCGCCACCTGCGCAAGCGCCGCGACATGTGGGACAGCCGCCTGCTCCCGACGCCGGTGCGCGCCTGGCGGCCGGGCTCCATGGACGACGACGTGCTCGAGGAGTACCTGGAGACCGCCTTCGAGCGGACCAACATCTCCATCGCCTTCGACATCTTCGCCGGCGGGGATCGGGTGGCGCTCCGGAGCCGCGACGGGAGCATCGACTACGGCACGGCCTTCGAGACGCTCCAGGTGCCGCTCCTGGTGGTGGCCGGGGACCAGGACGATCTCGCGCCGCCGGCGTCGTGCCGGGCCGCCTTCGACCGGAGCCGGAGCCAGGACAAGCTCTTCCGGGTGTTCCCGGCGGGCCACGTGGACATCGTGATCGGCCGCGAGGCGACGACGACCATCTGGCCGCTGATGCGCGACTTCCTCGCCCGCCGCTGAGCGCCGGAGCGGAGGGGGTCGCGCCGCTCGTGCGTCCCCCCCTGCGGATCGCGCGCTCACGCTCCCGGGGCCCGGGAGCCCCGAGGCCCCGGCTCGCCTTCGCTGAAATACGCGCCCGGGCTCGCCCGTAGGAACCTGCGGAGGCTCGACCCGATGGAATCCTACCGCTCCCCCGCCCTCGCTCGTTGGGAGCCCGCCGTGCAGGCGGGCGTCGACGCCGCGATCGCCGAGATCGACGGCCCCATCGCGCCCGCGCCGCCCTCGAGCGCTCTCGCCGCCGCCCGCGCCGAGCGCCCCCTGGAGGAGGCCGCCCCCTTCACGACCCGCCTCGTGAAGGTCCTCGACGACTACGGCCTCGATGCCATCGCCGGCTTCGTCCTGCCCGGCGTGGGCGACGTGGCCACCGGCGTCGGCTCCCTCGCCGTGCTCGCCACCGCCCTCCGGGAGGGCGTGCCCACGGTCATCCTCTTCCGGATGGTGCTGAACATCCTCGTCGACGTCGTGGTCGGCTCCATCCCCTTCGCCGGCGACCTCTTCGACGTCTTCTGGCGATCGAACCGCCGCAACCTCGACCTCGTCGAGCGCTACCGGGGCGGCAAGGAGAAGCCCTCGGTCGGCGACTACCTGCTCGCCCTCTTCGGCGTCCTCTTCGCGCTGCTCACGATCGTGATGCCGGCCCTCTGGTTCTCCGGCCTGATCGGCGCCTTCGCGAGCGCCTTCTGAGCGGGTGCGGGGGCGCGGCGCGGGTGCCCCGCGTTTGCGCTCGGGGGAGCGCGCGCCTATTACTTCAGCCCGCGTTTTCGGGGGGCATGGAGGATGGCGAGTTGGCGTTGAAGGACATTCTGACGAAGAAGGGCCTCGAGCTCATGCAGGACCCGCGGGTCGCGAAGCTCATGCAGGACGAGCGCGTCATGAAGACCATGATGCAGGCGATCCAGCTCCGGGGCCGGCTGCAGGAAGACTTCGACCAGCGCGTCGACCAGGTGGCGCGCTCGCTGAACCTCGCCACCAAGAAGGAGCTCCGCGAGCTCAAGCGCTCCATGCGCAAGATGGAGCAGGACCTCGAGCGGGCGAAGCGCGAGGCCGCGGCGGCGAAGAAGTCGCTCGAAGAGCAGCAGCAGAACGCCTGAGCCGTCCGAGCCGCAGTGGTCTGAGCTGCGGTGGCTCCGAGCCACGGTGGCGCCGCGCTGGCGAATGCGGGCGCGTGCTGGTGAATGCGGGCGCCCCCGTGGCAGTCTGATGGGCCGATGCGCGCCCACCGCCTCGCCTTCGCCTGCTTCGCGCTCCTGACGTTCGCCGCCGAGCCCGCCGCCGCCCAGAGCGAGGCGGACGTGGCGCGTGCCCGGACCCTCTTCCAGGAGGGGCAGGCCGCCTACGACGCGGGCGAGTTCCAGCAAGCCGCCCAGAAGATGCGGCAGGCCTACCAGCTCACGCGCGCGCCCGAGCTCGCCTTCAACGTGGGCCGCGTGTACGAGCGCATGAGCGAGTACGACGAGGCCATCCGCTTCTTCCGCATCTACCTGCGGCGCGGCTCGCCCGACGAGGAGTCGCGCCGCGACGTGCAGGAGCGCATCCAGGCCCTCCGCGAGGCGAAGGCGCGAGCCCGCTCGCAGGTCTTCACCGCGCCCCCGTCGAACGACGAGCTCACGCGGGAGGCGCGCACCTTCTTCCTCCGCGGCGTGGCCATGTACCGCCGCGGCCAGTACCAGGCGGCCATGCAGGCGTTCATGGCGGCGCACCGCTTCGCGCCGCTCCCCGAGGTCCTCTACAACCTCGCCGTGACCGCCGAGCGCCTCGGCAGCCGCCGCGACGCGCTCGACTACTATCGCGAGTACCTGCGCCGGCGCCCCGACGCGCCCGACCGCGGCGCCGTCGAGCGGAAGATCGCCGCGCTCCGAAACCGCTGAGCGCGCCCGCAGGCCGCACGAAGGCTCCGGTCCGTGGCGTGGAGCCCGAGCGAGAGCGGGAGCGAAGCCCGAGCAGGCACTCATCGGCCTCAGCATCGGCCTCAGTCATCGGCCGCCTCAGCCATCGGCCTCAGCCATCGGCCTCAGCCTCAGTCATCGGCCTCAGCCACCCGCATCGGCGGGTCGGCCTCCGCCGTCGGCCGCGACCCTCAGCCCTCCACCAGCGCCCGCGCCGCCCGCAGCGCCTCCAACGCTTCCTCTTCCTCCCCCGCGCGGAACGCCTCCCAGCCCCGCCGCACCAGCGCCTCCGCGCGCCGGTCCTCGGCGCCCGGCTCGCGGGCGGCGACCGCGAAGCTCAGGAGCGCCGCGGCGAGGGGCGCGTCGCTCACGGCGTCCGCCAGCCGCAGCCAGCCGCGCGTCGGGAGCGCCTCGGGCGCCACGCCCTCGGCCAGCGCGGCGAGGCGCGTGGCGATGCGCTCCCCGGCCACCGCCGTGCGCCCATCGCGGCTCCGTCGCGCGATCCACGCCGCCGTGAGCAGCGGCGCCGTCACCGGCGGGCGAGACGCCCGGACGGCCGCGTCGAGGGCCTCGGCCCGGTCGAGGAGCGGCTCCTCGCGGCGCGCGGCGGCGACGAGATCCAGCGCTCGCCAGGTCGGCGTCGGGGCCCCCTTCGGCGGACCGGCGCTGCCGTGCTCGAGCACGGCGCGCGCCCGCCGGATCGCGTCGCTCGCCGCCGGCGCGTCGCTCGCCGCGCCCTCCGCCTCCTGCAGCACGGCGTCCCGCGCGGCGAGCCGAGCCAGCGCGAGCTCGCGCTCGGCGGCGTCCGGCCAGCCCCGGAGCAGGGTCCGCACCCGGTCGATCTCGATGGGGGTCAGCCGCCCCTCGGCGTCCGCGTGGCGCGCCGCCAGCCGGCGCGCCGCCCGCGCCACCTCCGGGTCGCTCCGCTCCTCCTGCGCCGCCAGCTCGATCAGCCCGTCGAGGGCCGCCACGCGCCCGTAGCGCCCCTTGGTCTGGAGCTTCGCCGCCAGCGCCGCCAGCCGCTCCCGCGGCGCCAGGGCCAGCGCCTCGAGGGGCTCCTCGCCGGCCTGGCCGACGCCGCGCCGCGCGAGCCGCGCCCGCGCCCCCGCCACCAGGCTCGCGTCGCCCCGCTCCTCGCCGAGCATCGCGGCCCGCTGAAGATCGGTGCGCGCCGCCTCCGCGTCCTCGGCGCAGCGTGCCCGCAGGTAGAAGGCGCGCCCATCCCGCGGCGCGCGCTCGCACTCCGCGTCCGCGAGCGCCCAGGCCTTCTCCACGAAGCCGCGCCGCCTCAGCCGCGCGCAGGCCCGCGCGAGGGCCCGCCGGTGAGCGCCCCCGGGCGGCTGCGCGCGCCAGCGCCGCAGCTGCGCGTCGATCGCCGCGCCGTCGCCGAGCTCCAGCGCCCAGTCGAGCGCGAGGAAGATCGCCCGCGCGCGCTCGGCCGGGGCGCCGAGCCCGTCGATCAGGGCGTCCAGCGCGCGGAGCCCCGCCCGCGGCCCGAGGCGCAGGCCGAGCTGCTCGGCGGCGGTGACGGCGAGCCGGTCCTTCACCCGCGCTCCGTGACCAGGCCGATCTGCGGCAGGCGCTCGACCCCGTTCTCGATCCGCTCGAGCTCCGCCGCGGCCTGGTCCAGCGTCCGACGCAGCGTCGCCGCCGGCGTGCCCTCGAGCGAGAGCTGCCCGAGCGGCCCCGTCACCTTCTCCCCGAGCGTCGCGAGCAGCCGATCCCGCTCGGCGCTCTGCAGCGCGCGCACCTCTTCCGTCGTCGACGGCACGAAGTCGCGGAGCGCTCGCTCGACGTGGTTCGACCAGGCGACGACGTTCATCATGCGCCGCTGCAGGTACGCCGGATCGTCGAGGCGCTTGCTCGCGAACTCCTGCTCCGAGGCCGTCTCGTAGAGCGCCTGCGTCTCGTTGTAGAGGCGCCGCCAGGCCGCGGCGTCGCCCGCGTCCCAGGCCGCGCTCGCCCGCTGCTGGAGGTCCTCGATGCGCGCCTCCCAGGCCTCCTGATCCATGCCCAGCATGGTCCCCCCGGCCCGGTAGACGACCCGCCGGAGCGCGTCGAGGATGCCCTCGAAGCGGTGCATGGGCGGCGAGAGCCCCTCGCCCGAGCCGTCCCGGAACTCCTCGACCAGGAGCTGGAGCCGCGCCGCCAGCGCCGCCGCCTTGTCCGGGTCCGTGCTCAGCACCTCCCGGAGCCCGGTCGCGAGCGGCTCGAGCTCGCGCCGGTAGAAGCTCGCCTCGCGCCCCCAGAGCCCGCGCGCCACGTCCTCCGCCTCCGCCAGGAGCGCCTCGACCGCCGCCGCCGACTTCGGCGCCTCGAGCTGCGCCGGCTCGATCTGCGCCCAGAGCTCCTGCCCGGCGACCACCGCCTTCGCCTCGAGGCGCATGGTCTCGTCGCAGCTCAGCGCGAGGTCCACGGGCGTGCCCACCTCCGTGCCCTCGGGCACGGTCACGACGAGCGTCTTGATCGGCAGCCGGTTCTGCAGGAGCCGCAGCACCACGGCCCCGCTCTTGTCCGCCGTGTAGAAGCGGTGCTCGGCCGAGTGGGGCAGGCCCGCGCCGCGGGGGATGAGCACCTTCCGCTCGCGTCGCCCGGCGCGCACCACCTCGAGGGCGATGTCCTTCGCGATCACCGAGGGCTTGCTCAGGCTGCTCGCGCGCGGGCGCACGTCGCCGCGGTAGAGGGCGAAGGGCACCTCGGCGAGGGGCGCGTCCTGCGTGCCGAGGAGCTCGAGGCGCACGCGCTGCTCCGGCTCCTCGCCGAGCGGCACCACCATGCGCAGGCGCCCCGAGGGGATCTCGCTCAGCTCCGCCGTCACCAGCGGCCCCTCGTCGTCGCTCACGGCGACCTCGCTCACGCCATCCGGCGCCGCCTCGACCTCGAGGCTCAGCTTGAGCTCGGGCTTGCGCGCGACCAGCGGCGAGGTGAAGAGGACCCGGGTCTCGGGCTTGTTCTCCGTCGCCTCGAGCCCGAGGCGCAGCCCGCCGAGCTGGGCCGCGTGGATCGCCGCGCCGAGCGCCACGCAGGTGTCGACCTCGTCCTGGAGCGGCGCCTCGATGCCCGCCGGCGCGCAGAGCTTCTCCTGCACGGCCTTCATCACGGCCGGCACGCGCGTGGAGCCGCCCACGAGCACCACGTGGTCGATGTCGCCCGCGCCCACGCCCGCCACCTCGAGGCTCCGGGCGATGGCCCGCTCGCAGCAGCGGATCGTCGTGTCCACCAGATCACCGATCGCCTCCTCGTACTCGGCCCGCCCGATCTCCGCCTCGAAGCTCAGCGGCTCGCCGCCCCGGTCCGTGGCGAAGTCGTGCTTGGCGACCATGACCACCTCGCGCGTGCTCAGGCTCTCCTTGATCTCCTGGGCGAGGTGCACGAGCCGGAGGAAGCGCGTCGCGTCCTCGGCGTCGTCGCGCACGTCGAGGTCCAGGTCGTAGCCCTGCTCGCTCAGGCGCTTGCGGAGCACCTCGGCGTAGCGCCGGTCGAAGTCGTCGCCGCCGAGGTAGTTGTCGCCGTCGATGGCGAGCACCTGGTACTCGCCGCCGAGGCAGCGGAGGATCGAGACGTCGAAGGTGCCGCCGCCGAGGTCGTAGACGAGGAAGTTCCCGTCCCCGAGCTGGTGGCGCCAGGTGTGGTAGATCGCCGCCGCCGTCGGCTCCTGGAGCAGGCCGAGCACCTCGAGCCCCGCCAGCTCGCCGGCCTTGCGCGTGGCCTCCATCTGCGGCGCGTCGAAGTAGGCCGGGACGGTGATGACCGCTCGCCCCACGCGCACGTCGATCTCGTCCGGCGCGCCCTTCTTCAGGTGCGCGAGCATGGCCTCCTTGAGCTCGCCGAGGATGGCCGCGCTGACCTCCTCCGGGGCCATCTCCTTCGGGCCCACCATGACCGTCGTCGGGTGGCCCATCTTGCGCTTGATGGACTCGATGGGCCCGGGCGTCCGGCCGCGGCGGTTGCGCGCGGCGCGGCCGACGAGGAGCTCCTCCTTCTTCGGGTCCCAGGCGACGGCCGAGGGGATGGTCTTGCGGCCGAACTCGTCCGCGTACACGAGCAGATCCCGCTCGGAGGGGTCGAGGATGGCGACCTCGGAGTTGGTGGTGCCGAGGTCGATGCCGACGGGGCGATCTACGAACATGGTGGGTCCGGTGTCTTCGAGGTGAGGGGAGGGCGGAGCGGGTCGCGGGGATGCGAAACGGCTCGCCCGGAGGCGTTCAATCCTGGAGGAGCGGATCGTCTTCGAGGGGGACGTCGGGGAGGAGGGGACCCTCGGCGTGGAGGGCCGCCCCGATCGAGGGGAGGGCGGCGAGATCGGCGAGGGCGAGGGGGGGATGCGCGCGGCGGCGGCGCGGCGGGCGCGGCGGGCGGCCGACGGGGGGCCGGGTCTCCGGGTGGGCGAGGAGGGCGAGCTCGACGCGGCGGCGCGGGTGGAGCGTGAGCGCCTCCCAGTCCTCGCGGATGGCGGCGCGCTCGTGCTCGTCGGTGGCGTCCTCGACGCGCTCCCGGAGCGCTTCGGTGATCGCCTGGGGCCCGGCGAGCGGGTCGAGGTCCCAGCGCTCGAAGGGGTTGTCACTCATCGCGGCTTCTCCCGGGCGAGGGCCTCGCGGGCGCGCTGCAGGCGGGGGCCGTCCGGCCACAGGCTCTCCGCGCGCTGCACGTCCTGGCGCGCCGCTTCGACGGCCGGGCCGCGCTGGAAGAGGGGGGCGCGGGAGAGCGTGCGGAGGGCACGCTCGGCGAGCAGATCGGCGAAGACGAGGCGGCCGTTGCGGTGCGTCTCGCAGAGGGCGACGGCGCGCTCGGCGGCGGCGAGCTGGTCGTCGAGGCGCGCCTCGAGCTCGGCGCGGAAGACGAGCATCTGGGCGCAGCGGGCCGCGTAGGGGAGGAGCGCGGCGCGGTCGGCCTCGAGGCGCGCCGCGAGCGAGTCGACGGGGGCGCGCAGCGTGTCGTTGAGCCGGCGGAGCGGGTCCCAGCGCCGGTGGTTGTAGAGCTCCCATGCGAGGGGGAGCGCCTGGTCCACGACGAAGCGCTCGAGCTCGACGTCGCGGTCGGCCCAGCGCCAGGTCTCGACGGCCTCGGCGAGGAGGGCGAGCTGCTCGTCGCCGGGCTCGCTCCGGGCGTTGGCCTCCTCGAGCTCCTCCAGGAGCGCGCCGGTGGCGGCATCGAGGATGGCCTGGCGGTGCGCGCGGGCGCGACGGAAGAAGCGCGAAGCGGCTCCGTCGCCGTCCTCGTGCTGGGGCTCGTGCTCGCTCTCACCGAAGGCGAGCCGCGTCGCCACCCGCAGGTCCCCGAGCACCCGGAGCGCGAGGCGCGCCTCCTCCGTGCGCTCGGCGGCTCCGGCGCGCCCCGCCTCCCCGAGCGCGTCGAGCCCCCGCAGCGGGATCGCCCGGGCGACCTCGCGGCGCTCGCGCGCGTCCAGCGCCGGGCCCGCCGCCGCGTCGGCGAGCGCGTCGAGGTAGGCCTCCTCGGCGTCGAGGGCCATCCAGGCGGCGAGGCCGAAGAGGTGCGCGTCCCGGGCCTCGGCGCCGGGCCCGAGCGTGCGCGCGACGCGCCCCTCGAAGAGCGCGAGGTGGTGGAGCAGCGCGGGGGCCCGGCCGGCGAGCGGCGTCGGGCGGGCGGCGGCGCGGAGCGGGGCGAGGTCGCCGGCGCGGGCGGCGCGGGCGGCGCGCTCCCCGGCCTCGTCCTCGCGGAGCAGGTGCACCAGGCCCGCCGCGCGCGGGTGGGGCGGCGGGGCGCTCGGGTAGGTGCGGAGCCGCCAGAGCGCACCGAGGAGCTGCTCGTTCTCGAGGCGCGTCAGGAGCGCCGCGTCGTCGGGCCGCCACACGGCGCGGATCATCGAGCCTCCGCGCGGCGGGTTCAAGCGCGGGCGGCGAGCTCGGTGAGCCAGTCGCCGAAGGCGTCGTCGGCGAGGAGCGAGCCCAGCAGCGTCTCGGCCTGGACGCGGACCCACGCCCGGACCGTCGGGAGGGCGCCCACCTCGTCCAGGAACGCGCCGAGCGTCTTGTCGCCCTCGACGGCGAGGAAGGCCTCGATCTCGGCGCGGAGGAGGGCCCGGCCGAAGGCGCTCCGGGCGTTCTGCTCGACGATGGGCGGGAGCTCGCCGGCGAAGCCCGCCCAGGGGAGGCCCTCGAGGTCGTGGAGGATGGTCGAGAGGGGCACGGTGAGCGTGCGGCGGAAGGCCTGGGCGCGGATCTCCCGGACGATGGCCCGGCCCTCGTCGGAGGCGAGGCGGGCCGAGAGCGCGTCGCGGAGCCCTCCGACGGCGGCGCGGCTGAACTCGCGCGCGATGCCCTGGACGCCGGCGCCGACGCCGCGGGTCGCCTTGCCGCCCATCTTCGCCAGCGCCCCCGCGAAGCCGCCGACGCCGGGGAGCTTGCCGACGAATTGGAGGAGGAGCTCCTGGAGGACCGGGGCGAAGAGCTTCTTCAGGAGCTCGCCGTCGACGGTGTCGCGGGCCCAGGCGAAGCGCGGGAGGCGGAGGTCGACGACGAGGGCCTCGAGGGCGTCGGCCTGCGCGGGGGGGAGGAGCTCGCCGACCGTGAGCTCGGCTTCCTCGGTGGCGGTGAGGAAGCGGCCGACGGCGGGGACGGCGTGGTCGTCGAGGCCGCGAGCGACGGGGGCAGCGGCGAGGAAGGCCTGGGCGAGCTCGGTGAGGCCGGTGACGTCGACGAGGTCCCCGAGGGGGCGCGCCAGGAGCTGGTCGACGACCAGGGCGACGCCGCGGCGGCGGAGCGCTTCGTCCTCGAGGAGAGTGCGGCGGATGTCCGGGGGCGAGGCCATGGGCGGAGCATGGGATGGCCCTCCCGCGGAGGCCACCGGCTTGCCGGCCACGGTTGGGGCACGGTCTGCCGACGCGGTGAGCGGAGCGAGGGGTCGAGCGTCGGGCCTCCGCGCGCCGGCCCCTTCGCGCGCGGGTCCTCGCGCGCTGGCCCCGAGGAGACGAGCGCGCGCCCGCTTCCCGCCTCGGCGTCCGCTTCGCGCGGATCGTTCGGATTCCGGTCTCGCGGCGGGTCGCGGCCGCGTCGCTTGCGTTCGGAGGCGCCCCGCACGACCCTCGCGCTCCGCCGACGCTTGACATGCCTCGGCGCCAATCGTACGTACCTGTCACTGAATCGCGATTCAGTCAGAGATTTCCCCGAGAAGGAGCAACCGATGCCGGACGCCAAGACCTCGTTCGAGAAGGACATCCCCGAGAAGATCAAGGCCGACCCCGACAAGGCGAAGGAGGTCGACGCCATCTTCCTGTTCAACATCACCGGCGACGGCGGGGGCACCTGGACGGTGAACCTGAAGGACGACCTCGGCGTGACCGAGGGCGACGCTGGCAACGCCGAGTGCACCATCGAGGTCTCGGACGAGAACTGGCAGGAGATCAGCGACAACCCGGCGCAGGCCATGCAGCTGTACTTCAACGGTGAGCTGAAGGTGACGGGCAACGCGATGCTCGCGACGAAGCTCCAGGAGATCCTCAGCTGAGCTGAGGTCTCTCTCTTCGAAGCGCCGACGCCCCGCTGGTTGCAGCGGGGCGTCTCGCGTTTCGGGGGCGGTGCTCGAAGCGGCGGTGCTCGAAGCGGCGGTGCTCGAAGCGGCGGTGCTCGAAGCGGCGG
>PABA01000030.1 GCA_002699025.1 Sandaracinus sp.
GTGTGACGCGAGCGCAGCGAGCGCCGAGCCGCCCACGGCGGCGCTGGTAAGCCAAAATTAGCGAGCGTCAGCGAGCGGAAGACGCCCGGCCCCACGGAGCCGCCTTCGTGTCACTTCGAAGAGCCGGCACGTGTGACGCCACCGCAGGTGGCGCCGAGGGCCCCACGGGCCCGCTGGTAAGCCAAAAAATGGACGCAGGCTCAGGCGAGCTCGACGGGGCCGTGGTCGTCGCAGTGGTCGCCGTGCGGGTGGTGCAGGTGGCCGTCGACGATGTAGTCCACGTGGTCGCCGTGGGGGACGGCCTCGTGGCCGCAGTCGGGCCCGTGCACGTGGTCGCTGCCGTGGGCGCTGCAGTCGTGGGGCTTGCAGTCGGCCGGGTTCTCGGCGCTCACGTCGAGGGCGTGCTCCTCGATGGTGCCGTCGCCCTTCGGGTGGTGCAGGTGGCCGTCGTGGACGAAGTCGACGTGGTCGCCGTGCTTGACCGCGGTGTGGCCGCAGTCGGGGCCGTGGGTGTGCGCGTGGTCGTCGTGGGTGTGCATGATCGGTCTCCGAGAGAGGCTGGGTGGTCGGTGTCGTGGCCGGTGGTCGTGGCCGGTGGTCGTGGCCGCTCGATGCGGCTGCTCAGTGGTCGTGGCCGGCGTGGTCGATGGCCCCCCGGACGAGCTCGGCCACGTGGTCGTCGGCGAGGGTGTAGTAGATGTGCTTGCCCTCGCGGCGCCGGTGCACGAGCCCCTCCGTGCGGAGCACCTTCAGGCGCTGCGAGATGGTGCTCATGCCCTCGTCGAACTCGGCGGCGAGGTCGCTGACGCAGTGCTCGCCGCAGAGGAGGCAGTGCAGGATGCGGAGCCGGCCGGGGTCGCCGGCGGCGCGGAACATGGAGGCCGCGCGCTCGAGCACGTCCGCCGGGATGGGCGCGTGGTCCACCGTCGGGTGGGCCTCGTCGTGGCAGTCGAGCTCGTCGGCGTCGTCCTTCATCACTTCATCGATTGTTGAAGTGACGTACGGATGCGTCAAGCGGAATCTTCCCCGCGGCCGTTCGTGCCCCGGGCCCGCGTCGTCGGCTCGCGCGGCATCGCGCCCTCTCCACCCCAGGTCGGCGCGCGAAGGCGGAGCCGCTCAGTGCCCGTGACCGTGTCCGTGCGCGTGGCCGTGGCCGTGGCCGCCGTGGCCATGCCCGTGGCCCCCATGACCGTGGCCATGCCCGTGCCCGGCGTGGTCCCCGAGCGCCTCCCCGAGCGTGCCGAGCCAGCCCCGGAGCCCGCTCAGCCACATGGCCCGCAGGGCGAGGAGCGCCAGGAGCCCGAGCGAGCCCATGGCGAACCAACCGTACTCGTGCTCGTGGAGCTCCACCCTCGGGAACACGGGCACCCCGAAGCCGTTCGTCGCGAAGCCGATGGCCCAGGCCGTGAGCACCAGCCCGCCGAGCCCGAACCAGGCGCCACGCGCGCCGAAGCTCTGCCGCAGCCAGCCCGCCGTGGCGACGTTCGTGGCCGGGCCGAGCAGCAGCCCCACCAGCACCGCCCCCGGCGAGAAGCCCTTCGCCATCAGCACGGCCGCCAGGGGCGTGGCCGAGGCGGCGCAGACGTAGCTCGGCACGGCGATCAACGTGAGCACGAGGAAGTCGACGCCCGGCGACCAGTGCTCCACGGCGCCGGCCGGCAGCACCGCCTGCATGTAGGCCGCCGCGAGGAGACCGACGAGCGTCCACGGCAGCGTGTGGTGCAGGAGCTCGTCGAGCTGCGTCACGAAGACGCGCCAGCGGCTCGGCCCGCCTCCCTCCGCCTCGCGGAAGACCTCGGGCAGCGAGCGCCGGGGGAGCTCCGGCGTGGTCGAGAAGCGCGCGACCAGGAGCGCCGCGACGATGGCCACGGCCACCGCGGCCACGAGCCGCACGGTCGCGTAGGACCAGCCGAAGAAGCGCACGGAGAGGGCGAAGGTCTCGATGCCGAGCTCGGGCGTCGCGAGGAGGAACGCGACGACGAGCGCCGGCGCGGCCCCGCGCTGCTTGAGCGCGTGCGCGACCGGGAGCACCCCGCAGGAGCAGATCGGCAGCGGCGTGCCGACGATGGCGCCGCGGAGGGCCTGGCCGAGGCGTGAGCCACCCTGGAGCCAGCGGCGCGGCAAGCCGCCCCCGAAGGCCTGGAGCGCCGCCGCGAGCACGAGCCCGATCAGCAGCACGGGCCCGGTCTCGAGGCCGAGCTCCACGAGCGCCTCGAGCGTCTCGTGGCGCACGTCGCCGCCCCCGTGGTGCTCGAGGGCCGAGTGGGAGGGCGCCTCCGCCTCGTGGCCGACGACCACCAGGCCCACGCCGGCGACGACGGCCAGCAGGTCGGCGAGGCGGTGCCGGAGCCCCTGTGGGCTGCGTCCGTCCCAGCCGTGGGTGACCACGTGGAGCAGGAGCCCGCCAGTGGAGGCGGCGATCCAGGGCGAGGCTGGCTCGAGGACCGCCGGGGAGACGACGCCGACGAGGAGGACGCCGCTGGCGGAGGCGAGGCCGAGGAGCGCGGCGTGGATCAGCGCGACCTTCGGCCCGCGTGGGAGGTAGGCGAGGACGACGAGGGCCGTGACGGGAATCGAGTGGGCGGCGACGGCGAAGAGCACGTCGGCCGTCGGCCCGAGGTGCCCGGCGTAGTAGCCGAGGGCGAGGCCGTCACCGAGCTTGTGGAGGCAGAGGCCGATGAAGCCGAGCTCGAGGCCCCAGGCGGGTCCGCCCTCGCTCGTGTGGGCGAGCTTGTCCAGGAAGAGCGCGCCCGCGAAGGCGGCGACGAAGGCGCCGAGGGCGGGGACGCCGGCGCCGGCGAGGGCCTCCGGGATGAGGTGGCCGAGGACGACGGCCAGCCCGGAGACGACGGCGAAGGTCTGGATCGCGTCGAGGGCCCAGGCCCGCCGGCTGAAGCCGAGGAGCGCTCCGAGCGCCACCGAGAGGAGCGCGATGGCGAGGGCCGCGAGCACCGTCGAAAGCTAGAGGGGCGGACGCACTCCCGCAACCGGGTTGCGATCACTCGCGCCGCGCGCGCGAGGGACGGGAGCAGGGGAGGGACCGGCTCGGCCGCTCGGCGCCGGTGCGCCCGGCCGTGAGACTCGCTTCAGGCGCGCGGCTCGCGTCGGGGCGCGGCTCGTTCGGGCGGCCGGCTCGCGTCAGGCACACGTGTCACAGACGCCGCGCACGCGGACGTCGGTCACGTGAGCCACGCCCTGCACGTTCACGGCGTCGTCCGGGAGGCAGTCCACGGTGCCGCACTCCGTGCAGATGAAGTGGGCGTGCTCGTGCTCCTCGTCGTCCTTCAGCTCGAAGCGCCAGACGTGATCGCCGAGATCGCGGCGGGCCGCGAGCCCCACCTCGACGAGATCCATGAGGTTCCGGTAGACGGTGGCGCGGTCGAAGCCCTCGTCGGCCACGGCCTCGAAGACCTCGGCGTGGCTGAGTGGCTTGTCCGCCCCGCGCAGCACCTTCAGCGCGTGGACCCGGGCGCTGGTGGCGCGCAGGCCCACCTCGCGGAGGAGGTCGCGCAATCGGTCGTCGGTGGCCACGTCGGGAGTCTAATACACCTCGGGCGGCTGCGCTGCGTTTGGCTCGCTCGCTCCGCTCGCGGGGGGCGCTCGCTCCGCTCGCTTTCGGGGTCGGGAGCGCTCGCTACGCTCGCGGGGAGCGCTCGCTACGCTCGCTTCGGGAGCGCTCGCTCCGCTCGCTTTCGGGGTCGGGGAACCGCGGCCGCGTGGGACGGGCACTCGCTCCGCTCGCGGGGGGCGCTCGCTCCGCTCGCTTCGGGAGCGCTCGCTCTGCTCGCTTCGGGAGCGCTCGCTCCGCTCGCTTCCGGGGTCGGGGAACCGCGGCCGCGTGGGCCCCTCCCCGGGCCGCGCCGGGAGGCGCCGCGTTCAGGGGGAGGCGGAGCCGCTGCTGCTCTTCTTGGTCGCCTTCTTCGCGGCCTTCTTGGTCGACTTCTTCGACGCCCGCTTCTTCGCGGCCTTCTTGGTCGACTTCTTCTTGGTCGCCTTCTTCGCGGCCTTCTTGGTCGACTTCTTCTTCGTCGACTTCTTCGACGCCCGCTTCTTCGTCGCGCGCCGCTTCTTCGGCTTGTTCTTCTGCCGCTCCCGCCGGAGCTGCAGGAGCTCCACGGCCCGGTCGTGCGTCACGCTCTCGACCGTGTCGCCGGTCCGCAGCGAGGCGTTCGTCTCGCCATCGGTCACGTAGGGCCCGAAGCGGCCCTCCTTCAGCACGATGGGCTTCTCGCTCACCGGATCGGTCCCGAGCTCCTTCAGCGGCGGCGCCGCCTTCCGCCCGCGCCCGCGCTTCGGCTGCTTGAAGATCTCCAGCGCCTCCGGGAGCGTGATCGTGAAGATCTGCCCCTCGGTCTCGAGGCTCCGGTTCTCCTTGCCCTTCTTCATGTACGGCCCGTAGCGGCCGTTCAGCGCCAGCACGACCTCGCCGTCCTCGGCCACGCCCACCTCCCGCGGCAGCGAGAGGAGCTTCAGCGCGTCCTCGAGCGTGAGCGTCTCCGGGTCCATGCTCTTGAAGAGCGACGCCGTCTTCGGCTTCTCCTTGCGGTCGCCGCCGGCCTCACCGAGCTGCACGTAGGGCCCGTAGCGCCCGGCCCGGAGCAGCACGTTCTCGCCCGTCGCCGGGTCCTCGCCGAGCACCCGGTCGCCGCTCGGCGCCGCCAGGAACTCGAGCGCCTTCTCGAGCGTGAGCTCGTCCGGCGGCAGGTCCTCGGGGACGCTCGCCGTCGCGCCGTCCTGCCCGTCGAACTGCACGTAGGGGCCGTACTTCCCGACCTTGAGCACGACCGTCTTGCCCTCGGCCGTGCCGATCTCGAAACGCTCGAGGCGCTTCACCTCGTCGAGGTCGATCTCCTCGAGCTTCCGCTGCACCAGCTTCTCGAGGCCCGGGTGCTCGCCGTCGCCGAGGAAGAAGCGCTCGAGGTAGCGCGTGCGCCCCTCGCGCCCGTTGGCGATCTCGTCGAGGTCGTCCTCCATGCGGGCGGTGAACTGGTAGTCGACGAGGTAGCCGAAGTGCTTCTCGAGGAGCTCGACGACCTGGAAGGCGCTCCAGCTCGGGATGAGCGCCGAGCCCTTCTTCCAGACGTACTTGCGCCGCTGGATGACGTCGATGATCGAGGCGTAGGTCGAGGGCCGGCCGACGCCGAGCTCCTCGAGCTTCTTCACGAGCGAAGCCTCCGTGTAGCGGGCCGGCGGCTGCGTCTCGTGGCCGCGCGGGACGAAGCCCTTCGCGTCGAGGGCCTGCCCCTCGGCGAGCGCCGGGAGGTGCTTCTCCCGGTTCTCGAGCTCGGCCTCCGGATCGTCGCTGCCCTCCACGTAGGCCTTGAGGAAGCCCGGGAAGGTGATCGTGTTGCCGCGGACGGTGAAGGCGGCCTGCTCGCCGTCCTTCGAGGTCGCCTCGATGCGCACGGCGAGGCGCTCGCCCGTCATGTTCTCCATCTGCGAGGCGACCGTGCGCTCCCAGATGAGCTTGTAGAGCTTCGCCTCGTCCGGGCCGACCTCGCGGGCGACCTGGGCGGGCGTCTTGAACTCGTCGCCGGCCGGGCGGATGGCCTCGTGGGCCTCCTGCGCGTTCTTGACCTCGTTGCGGTAGCTGCGCGGCTTCGCCGGGAGGTCCGCCGGGTCGTAGAGCTCGCGGATCTGCTTGCGCGCCGCCTCGATCGCGGTGGCCGAGAGCGAGGTGCTGTCGGTCCGCATGTAGGTGATGTAGCCGTTCTGGTAGAGGCTCTGGGCGGCGCCCATCGTCCGCTTCGTGTTGAAGCGGAGCTTGCGGCCGGCCTCCTGCTGGAGCGTCGAGGTCGTGAAGGGCGCCGAGGGCTTGCGCGTGTAGGGCTTGCGCGTGACGTCGGTGACGGTGAAGGCCGAGTCCTTCAGGCCCTCCGCGAGGCGCTTGGTGCCCGCCTCGTCGAGGACGACGACGTCGCCCTGCTTGCTCTTCTTGAGCTTGCCGTTCCGGCCGAAGTCGCGGCCGGCGGCGACGCGCTTGCCGTCGAGCTCGACGAGCGTGGCCGAGAGGTCCTCGGCCTTCTTGGTCTTCAGCTCGGCCTCGAGGTCCCAGTAGGCGGCGCGGACGAAGGCGATGCGCTCCCGCTCGCGGTCGACGACGACGCGCGTGGCGACCGACTGGACGCGGCCGGCGCTCGGCCCGCGGGCGCGGCGGCGGGTCACGTCGCTCATGGCGAAGCCGTAGAGCCGGTCGAGGATGCGGCGGGCCTCCTGGGCGTCGACGAGGTCGTCGTCGATCTGGCGGAGCTTGCCGAGGGCCTCCTTGATCGCCTTCTCGGTGATCTCGTGGAAGACCATCCGCTTCACGGGAACCTTCGGCTTGAGCACCTCGAGAAGGTGCCAGGCGATGCTCTCCCCTTCGCGGTCCTCATCGGTGGCGAGCAGGAGCTCGTCCGAGTGCTTCAGCTCGCGCTTGAGCTGGGCGATGTGGCTGCGGTCCGCGGAGACGACGTAGAGCGGCTCGAAGCTCTTGGAGACGTCGACCGCGTAGGACTTCACGTAGGCGTTCCGCTCACGGGTCTCCTTGGAGAGCTCGGAGGGGCGGGCCAGGTCGCGGATGTGTCCGATGGAGGACTCCACGACGTAGTCATCGCCGAGATACTTGGCGATGGTCTTGGCCTTGGCGGGGGACTCGACGATGACGAGGGAACGGGTCACGGAGAGCTCGGTCCAGGTTCGAAGGGGGTGACGGCGGCGCCGGGCGGCGGTCGGAACCTCTCGCTGGGGCTGCCGGGCTGACTCGTAAAGCGGACCCCGCCGCGCTTGTCAAACGAAAGGGGCGCGTCGGGCGGCGGCGCCCCCCGTAGGGGGGCGTGGGCGGGGAGCGAGGCGCAGGGGGCGCCGCGCGAGGCGCGGGGCTGGACGAAGAGCGAGGCGCAGGCCGGGCGACCGGCGCGAACGCAGAAGCGCCCCGCTGCGGAAGCAACGGGGCGCTCTGGCTCCACCCTGCGCGGGAGATTCAGGCCTCGGCCGGCGTCTCCGCGGCGGGCTCGGGCTCACGGACCGGGTCGGGCGTGAGCTGGGGCTCCTCGTCGAAGAGCCCGGCGGCCTCGGCCTCGGCCTGCTTGGCGAGGAACTCCTCGGCGCAGCGCGGGCAGGCGAAGGCCTCCCGGGCGATCTCGTAGCCGGCGCCACCGGGGTCGTCGAAGCTCTTCAGCTTGCGACCGATGCGCATCTTGTGCGCCTTCGGGCGGCTCGGGTACTCGGCGGGGCGCGTCTCGACCACGACCTTGACGGCCGGGGTGCGGGGCGCCTGAACGGCGTTGCAAAGCTCGCAGCGATACATGGTTTCGTCGAATCCTCGCGGGGTGGGCCTGGCGATGTAGCGGATGGGAGCCGGCGGCGCAAACGGTTCGGCGGCGCCATCGGAGCTCTGGCGCTCCGAGGGGGCGGCGCGTCGGGGGAGGCCGGGGATCGGGGTGCGTTGGGCTGGACGACCCACGGCATGGGCGCGGGAGCTCCGGCATGGGCAGGTTCGTGGGAGGGGGGCTCGCGGCTCGACGACCCTGCGGGCAGGGGCACGGGCACGGGCAGGGGCACGGGGGCTCCAAGCGGTAGGTTCGTGGGAGGGGGCTCGGGGCTCGATGACCCTCGGGCAAGGGCACGGGCAGGGGCACGGGCACGGGAGCTCCAAGCGGGCCTGGGCCCGCTTGGAGCTAGTCCCCCATGTACCCGATGGCCTGCAGCCGCTCCGCCGCCTCGCCCTCGAGGTCGCGGACCTCGGCCTCGAGCGCGCCCTCGCGGGCGCGACGGGCCTGGGCGGTCATGGTCTCGACCAGGTGGCGCACGTCCTCCTCGTGCCCCTCCCCCTGCGCGAGGTCCTCCTGCTCGGCCGGGTCGAAGTCGACTCGGTAGACCTCCACCGGCTCGAGCCCGCGCGGGTTGCCCGGGTTGGCGGTGATCATCTTCCACTCGTCGGTCCCGCGCCGCTCGCGCACCGCCTCGAGCACGTTCCCCTCGTGGCTCTCCTCGGCGTAGACGACGTCCGTGCCCGTGAACACGTCGCCGCCCTGCACGCCCTCGGGCACCTCGAGGTCGAGCATGCCGAGCACGCTCGGCATCAGATCCACGCTCTGCACCCAGTGGCGCACGACCGTGCCGCCGCGCTGGTTCGCCGGGAGCTTCACGAAGAGCGGCACGCGCACCTGCTCGTCGTAGAGCGTCGTCCCGTGCCAGAAGCCGCCGTGCTCGCAGAACTCCTCACCGTGATCGGAGGTCACGACGATGGTCAGGTCCTCGTAGAGGCCGCGGCGCTTCAGGTCGTCGATGAGCGCGCCGAAGTGCTCGTCCCAGTACTCGATCTCCCCGTCGTAGAGGGCGCGCAGCCGGTCGGCCTCGCTCGGGTCCGGCCGCTGGTTGGCCGCCCGCGAGTAGCCCGTCCCGTCGTAGGGGTGCGGGTAGTAGGGGTCGTGCGGGTCCATGTAGCCGACGAAGTAGAACCAGGGTGCGCCCGGCTCCTCCTGATCGAGCCACTGCGTGAGGCGCGCGTTCACCGTCTCCGCGTCGCGGTAGGCGACGCCCGGCGCGACACGGCCCATGGCGGCGTCGACCTTCTCGACGATGCGCTTCAGGGTCTGCACGAGCAGGAGCTTGGCGGCCGCGTCGTCGGCGCCGAGCACGAACTCGGGCTCGAGGTAGACGTACTCGTCGAAGCCCTGCCCGAAGTTGAAGTAGGGCGCGACGTTGTAGTTCGTGGCGATGCCGCGGGTGCGCCAGCCGGCCTGGCGGAGCGACTCCGGGAGGGTCTCCAGCTCCCCCGGGAGCGCGGCGCTCTTGGCCATCACGCCGTGGTTCGACGGGAGCCGGCCCGTGAGGATCGAGGCGAAGCTCGGGCGGGTCCAGCTCGCGTTGGCGAAGGCCATGTCGAAGCGGATCGCGTCGTCGGCGAAGGCGTCGAGGTGCGGCGTCTCGGAGCCCTCGTAGCCGTAGGCCGGGAGGTGGTCGGCGCGGAGCGTGTCGACGACGATGAAGAGCACGTTGCCGGCGCCCTCGGGGGCGGCCGGGCGCTCCACGTCGCGGGCGTGCGCGGAGGGCTCGGGGAGGAGGAAGGCGACGAGCGCGAGCGCGCCGACGACGGCGCCGACGACCACCGGCGAGCCCCAGGCGCGGAGCATGATGCGGCCGGGCTTGCGGGCGACGAGCCAGCGGAGGCCCGCCGAGAGGGCGACGTAGAGGCCGGCCGCGGCGAGGGCGCAGCCGCCGAGGAGGGCGAGGCCCGAGAGGCTCAGCCAGGCGATCTCCTCGTGGAAGACGTCGCGGCGGATGCGGAAGGCGCTCAGGGCGAAGGCGAAGACGGCCACCAGGAAGGCGGTCATGCGCGCGTAGGCGGCCGGCTCGGGCATGGCGGGGCGCTTCATCCAGCGGCCCGTGAGCGCGAGGAAGAGGCCGAGCCCGGCGCCGCCGAGGGCGCAGAAGATGCCGTAGGCGACGGAGCCGTAGGCGAGGACGCCCAGGCCGACGTGGCCGTTGCCGGAGGCGATGACGGCGCTCGCCTCGCCGAGGCCGACGAGCATGCCCGCGAGGGCGCCGGCGCCGAGGCCGATGGTCAGGCCGCGGAGCGGGCGCGGCTGGGCCTCCAGAGGCGCCTCCTCGATCTCCGCGTGGACCTTCTCCTCGCGCTCGGCGTCCTCGACCTCGATCTCGGGCGTGTAGCCTTTGCGGCGGGCGAGGAAGACCAGGCCGCCGCAGGCCGAGACCGTCATCTCGCAGAGGACGTAGCCGACGAGCGGGATGAGCACGGCGACCGACTCCTCGAGGCCGATGGCCGGCGAGGTGTAGAGGGCGACGGCGGCCATCTCGCGGAGGCCGAGGCCGTTGATGGAGGTCGGCAGGATGGTCGCGAGGATCTGCAGGTTCGAGGCGAAGAAGACCTCGCCCACGCTCAGCTCGACGCCGAGGGCGCGGGAGGCGCAGACGTAGATGAGGCCGTTGAAGGCGTGGACGCCGACGCCGAGGGTGAAGGCCTTGACGAGGAGCAGGCCCTTGCCCTCGTAGGCGCGGACGGCGTCGATGAGCGTCTGGACGCGGATGCGCACGGCGGCCGGGAGGTAGCGGGCCAGCCAGAGGAAGACGGCCGGGCGCGCGAGGACGACCAGGGCGACGAGGATGATCGCGGTGAAGACGCCGGTGACGAAGAGGACGCCCTCGGTACCGATGAAGCGATGCCCGTAGAGGATGGAGCCGGCGATGATGACGACGCCCATGGCCATCTGGCCGAGGAAGGTCTCGACGCCGATGGTGGCGGCGGCGCGGGCGGTCTTGCCCGTGTGCTTGGCGACGTCGTAGATGCGCCAGCCGCCGAAGCCGATGAAGCCGCCCGGCGTGAAGGCGCCGAAGTAGCGGGCGATGAGGATGGAGCCGCCGAGGAAGCCCCAGCTCGGGCGGATGCCCTGGCCGCCGAGGAGGGCGCGCCAGCGGAAGGTGGCGAAGCCGACGGCGACGAGCTGCATGGCGACGCCGGCGGCGACCCAGCCCCAGGAGAGGTTGCCGAGGCGGTCGAAGAGGGCGTCGACGCCGTCGCGGCCGAGGATCTTGCGGAAGATCAGCCAGTAGGCGCCGACGGCGATGCCGATCTTGAGGAGCAGGAAGAGGTGCTTCTTGCTCGAGGAGCGGCCGCCGTCCACGGTCTCGGACTCGGGTGCCGCGCCCGTGGCCTCGGCCTCGGATCCGGGGGAGCGCACGGCCTCGTCGGCCGCGGTCGTCTTCTCGTCGCCCATGTTCGCCCTCGTGTCGCCCTCGCGGGGGCTCGCCCAGCACTGCCCGGGACGCGCGGAGCGCCCCGTCCTCACAGCCAACTTCACACCGGGGAACGCGGTCGGGGTCGCCCCCCCTTCCACGGCCGATGCTCGTAGCCCCTTGCGGTAGCGGACGGGCGTGAACCGGTCAAATAACCGGAGAGGCCGTCGCCGATCGGCGACGACCTTCTCCGCGGGGGTCGGGGTTCCGCCGCCTTCGGCGCCGGGCCGCCTCCGGCGGCGGGGGTTGCCGCCTTCGGCGGCGGGGGTCGGGGTTCCGCCGCCTACGGCGCCGGGCCGCCTCCGGCGGCGGGGACCAGGGAAC
>PABA01000031.1 GCA_002699025.1 Sandaracinus sp.
ACCGCACCGTCCCTACCGCCCTGCCCGTGCACCGCCCCCTACCGCTCCGCCCCCCTCCGCTATCATCCCGCCGCCCGTGAGCCCCTCCGCCCCCGACGACGCCGCGCCCGCCTCCGCCTCCGCCTCCGCCGCGGCGCCCGCCGCCCGCGAGCCCGAACGCGCGGCCCGCCGGCGCTCCCGCCGCCCCCACGTCGCCCCCGGCTGGCTCGACGCCCTCGTCGTCGCCGCCCTCGCCCTCGCCTGGCTCGCCCTCGTTCGCCCCGGCCCCCTCGAGCTCCCCTACTGGTGGGACGAGGCCGACGTCTACGTCCCCGGCGCCAAGTGGGTCGCCGAGAACGACCTCACCCTCACCCCCGGCGTCTTCTCCGACGACTACAGCCGCGGCCACCCGGTCCTCCTCTACGGCCTCGCCGGCGCCGCCTTCCGCGCCTTCGGCCCCGGGCCCACCACCGGCCACCTCGTCGTCCTCCCCTTCACGCTCCTCGCCCTCGTCTTCACCTACCTCCTCGGCGCCCAGCTCTTCGGCCGCCGCGCCGGCGCGGCCGCCGCCCTCCTCATGGGCACCACGCCCCTCTTCATGAGCATGGGCAACATGCTCCTCCCGGAGATGCCGCTCACGGCCCTCGCCGTCGCCTCCCTCTACGCCTTCGCCAAGGGCCGCCTCGGCTGGGCCGTCCTCGCCGGCTGCCTCGCCGTCTGGATCAAGGAGACCGGCGTCTTCGCCGCCGCCGCCCTCGCCGGCGCCGCCCTCTGGGAGGGCTGGCTCAGCGGCCGCTGGCGCCCCGCGCTCCGCCGCTTCGCCCTCCTCACGATCCCCATCTGGGCCCTCGTGGCCTTCTTCGTCTGGCAGAAGCTCCACGCCGGCTACTTCGTCTTCCCGCACCACGCGAACCTCTTCGCCGACCGCCCCTTCGGCCTCGCGAACCTCGCCACCGTCTGGCCCTCGCTCCTCCTCTGGCACGGCCGCTGGGTCCTCGTCCTCGCCGCCCTCGCCGCGCTGATGCTCTTCCGCACGCGCTGGCCCACCGACGACCCGCTGCCCACCCGCGGCCCCACCGTCGTCGCCATCCTCCTGCTCGTGCTCGCCAACTTCGTCTTCTTCTCGAAGATGTTCTGGCTCGAGCGCTACGCCCTCCCGGCGCACCCGGGCCTGCTCGTCCTCGGCGCCGGCGCCCTCCTCTGGGGTGCGCGCCGCACCACCACGCCCCGCCGCCTCCTCCGCTGGGCGCCCGTCGTCCTCGCCTCCGCCGCGGGCTTCGCCGGCCTCTGGTCCCCGACGCCCCCCGACGCCGAGGAGCAGACCTACGCCTACGCCGACGCCATCGCCACGCACCGCGCCGCCTTCGCGCGCATCCTCGCCCCCGGCGACGATCCGACCGTGCTCACCCCCTGGCCCATGCAGGTCGAGCTCCGCCACCCCTACCTCGGCTACGTCGATCGCCCCATCGAGACCATCCACCCGCGGAGCCACCAGGGCGAGCCCTTCGACTACGTCCTCTTCGCCGCCGAGTCCTGGCGCGCCCCCGATCTCCGCACGCTCGCCGCGGGCGCCGGCTTCGTTCGCCTCGGCACCTTCGAGGCCCCGCTCGCCCAGCCTCTCGAGCTCTGGGGGCCCCCGCCCGAGGAATGAAGCGCCCGCGGGGTCCGGCCGCTCGTGACGGTGCCCCGCCCCCGCGGGCGACCTCGGATCAGCGGGCTCGGTGCGCCTCCCACATCTGCCGGGCGGAGACCGATTACGGCTCCAGCGCCGACGAATGCGTCGTGGCGCGCGCGCCCGTCGGCCCGCGGCCCACCACGTTGCGGGGGTGCTCGTCGTAGGCGGTCTGGAACTGCAGCGTCAGGCCCATCTCGAGGGTCTGTGCCGCCCGCGCCAGGTCCATGGCCGTGTCCGCGTCGATCCCCGCCATGCGCGCGTCCGTGTAGGTCATCGACGCCAGGAAGCTCGAGCGCAGCGTCTGCCACTGCGAGCGCATCTCCTCGAGCGTGATGTACGGGGAGTAGTCCCAGGACACCGGCACCACGTTCGGGTCCAGCGCGCCCATCGTGTTGCCGTCGCCGGGGTAGCGCGGCGGGCCGAGGTCCGGGATGGGCGCCGGCAGGTACCGGGGCTCGGGCGCCCGGGCGCGCACGACGAGCGTGACGACGGGCCCGATCTCCTCGCGGATGAGGTCCTGGACGTCGACCTGCCGGTACGGCGCGCCGCGCCCGGCGCGATCGAGGATGTTCGCCACGTCCTCCATGGTGATGAAGAGCGTGGGGCTCGCCCCCGAGGTGCTCGTGTTGATGGGGCCGGAGGACGTGGTGTTCGCCGGGCCCTCCCCGGCGGCCGCCTCGCTCCCGCTCCCGGACGGAGGCGCGTAGCTCGCGGGGCCCTCGTCCGTGGCCGGGTTCTCGACGATGATCTCGTCGTCCTCGAAGTCGTGGATCGGCCCCATGGAGTCCCGAAGGTGCTGCATGGTCAGGGCCGTCGCCGCCGCCTGGTCCGCTTCGTACCCAGCGACCGACGACTCCGGCACGGCCTGGAAGCCGCTCGGATCGACCATGTTCAGCGGGTCGTTCCAGACGTAGCTGTAGCGGTTCAGGCTGCGCGGGTCGTGCGGCGCCTGCACCAGCGGGTCGGGCGTCAGGAAGCGACTCACGCGCGCGTCGTAGATGCGCCCGCGCATGTCGACGAGGTCCGTGCCCGCGATGCCGCGATGCCCGGTGAAGCCCTGCTCGACGCCCTCCGCGAAGAGCGACGCGCCCGTCGCGCTCGGCCGCCGCTGCCCGAAGGGGTCGTACTCCTGCAGCACGGCGAGCCCGCTGTCGTCGCTCACGGCCGCGACCGAGCCCAGCCGATCGTGGTGGAGGAAGAGCGTCCGCTCGTTCCAGCGCGCGCCGTCCCAGGTGAAGACGATCTCCGCCAGCCGCCGCCCGAGCCCCGGCACGTGGAGGCGGAAGGTCGGCTGTCCGTCGGTGCCCATCTGGAGCTCGATCAGCTCACCGAGCCGCATGGACTTCCCGTCCGGCCCCTCGCTCACGGCCAGGCGCCGATGCGCGTCGTAGCGCCGCCGCGTGTCGCCGCGGGCCGTCATGAGCGTCCGGGGGAGCCCGAAGCTCGTGTAGGTCGCCGAGAAGTCCGGGCCCGAGGTCATGCGCCCGGCGTCGTCGTACCCGTAGACGTCCGCGCCGATGCCCACCAGCCGGTCCGGGTGCACGCGCGTGCCGTCGTCGAGCGTCTCGCCGTAGCGGAAGAGCGAGCCCTCGGGGGAGCGCTGCAGGTTCCCGCGCGCGTCGTAGGCCCAGCGGAGGAAGCGCCCCGTGGACCAGGTCGCCGTCTCGAGCCGGTCGTTCGCGTCGTGCTCGAAGGTCACGTCGAAGCCGCGCACCGCGTCCTCGCGCCAGCGCTCGTTGCCGCTCGCGTCGTAGCCGTAGCGGAGGTCGACGAGGCTCTGCGCGCGCGTCGCCCCGGTCCCGACCACGCGCACGACCCCGTGCGTATGCGTCCGCTCCAGCCGCCCCGAGTCGGGCTCGTACTCGCGCCCGGTCTCGACGCCGTTCGCGAAGCGCTCCTCCTCGATGCGCCCGCGCGCGTCCACCGTGTCCACGCGGAAGAGGTCCACGCCGTCCCGCCGCACGGCCTCGAGGTTGCCCCAGTCGTCGAGCGCGTAGTCGACCTGGACGCCGCCGAGGTAGCGGAGGTGCGCCAGGCGTCCGTAGCGGTCGTAGCCCCGCCGCGCCTCGAGGCGCGTTCCGTCCGTGCTCAGGGCGATCCACTCGGGCCGCGCGAGCGCGTCGTAGCCGTAGTCGAGCTCCACCTCGTCCGCCTCCGAGGACGCGCGCGCGAGCCGGCCGACGCCGTTCGGCGCCGTGTCCCACTCGAAGCGCGCCTCCCCCTCGTCGTCGATGCGCGCGAGCCGCCGCCCGAGCGCGTCGTGCTCGTGCTCCACCCAGCGCCCGTCCGCGTGCTCCTCCCGGACGACGAAGCCGAGGGCGTCGTGCGCGAAGGTGATCCGGCCGGCGTTCGGGTCGTTCAGGGCCTCGCGCCGACCCAGCGGGTCGTACTCGATGGTCGTCGTCACGCCCCCGGGCGCGACGATCTCCGCCAGCTGGTCGAAGGGCCCGTAGCCGTAGCGGGCCGTGGCGCCGGTCGGGAGCTCCACCCGCACCGGCAGGCCGAGCTCGCCGACCTCCCGCTCCGTGACGTGTCCGCGCCCGTCGCGCTGCCACTCGAGGTTGGCGCCGTACCAGCGGTAGAGGACGTCACCCTTCGGCGTCGTCTCGCTCAGCACGCGGCCGAAGGGGTCGTGGGTCCAGCGCGTGAAGCGCGTCGGCGCCACGCCCTCCCAGGTCGGCTCCGAGAGGGACACGAGGTTCCCGAGCCCGTCGTAGGCGCGCATCCTTCGCCGCCAGCGCCCGCGGAAGCCCCGCTCCCGCTCCTCGAGCGTGCGCCCGAGCCGGTCCCGCACGACGACGTGATGGTCCCAGCCCGGCGTGAAGGTCTCCACCTCGAGCCCCCCGAGCGGCGCCGCGCTCTCCCGGTAGGTGCGCGAGGTCTCCGTGCCGTCCGGGTGGCGCGCGCGCACCAGGCGCCCGAAGCCGTCGTAGTAGAGCCGCTGCGCGAGGCCGTTCTCGTCCACCTGCTCGAGGAGCACGCCGAGGCCGGGGTGGTGCTCGGCGAAGGTCTCGTGACCGACCGCGTTCGTCCGGTGCTCGACGAAGACGCCCGTCGCGTCGTGGCGCACGGTCGTCTCGAAGGGTGCCCGCTGAGCCGGCTCCGTGAGCACGCGCGCCACGTTCCCGAAGCGGTCGCGCTCCAGCACGCTCACGCGGAGCTCCGCCTCGAAGTCGCCGGGCTGGTGGACGGTCTCCTCCACGTCGCCGTAGGCGTCATGGCTTCGCTCGAGGGTCCGCTCCGCCGTCCCGTGCGGTGTGGTGCTGCGCCGCCGCTCCGACTCGACGAGGCCCAAGAGCCAATCCCCCGTCCGGTGCGTGCGTGGGGTCCAGTGTTCTTCGTCGCGGCCCTGGTCCCGGTAGCGCACGCGCCGGTAGGCGAGCTGCCCGAAGTCCGGGTCGTGGGTGTAGTGCGTGCGCACGTGGCGCGTCGGCTCGAGGAACCGGTTGGGCCGCTCGGGGATGCGGACGCGCGCGGCGTCGCCCTCGTACTCGCGGTGGATGTGGCGCCGGAGGAACGACCGGATCGTCACCCCATCCGGGAACGCCATCGCGGTCCGATCGTAGACGTCGACCGTCGAGCGGTAGGTGGAGGAGCGCCCCTCGAAGCCGAGCGGGAGCTCGCTCACGACCCAGGTCCGCCGGATGCGCGGGAGCCCGGCGAAGACGTACCAGCCGTCGGCCGAGCGGGTCCGGTTGTCGTAGTCGGTCTGCGTCACGCGCCCGGTCCGCAGATCGTGGGTGGTGACGCGGGCGAAGCCGGCGAAGGCGCTCGCCTCCCGGTCGAGGCGGGCGTCCCGGTACTCGTAGCGCGTCTCCCCGTAGCCCTCCGAGCCGGAGAGCGCGCCCGTCGCGCGGCGCGTGCCGTCATCGGTGCGGCGCCGGGCGACCACGTAGCGCGTGTCCCGGACGCACTCGACCGGGTACTCGCAGCGCCGCGAGGCCCGGTAGACGTCCGAGGTCAGCGGCGCGTAGTCCAGCTCCTCCACGCGGCCGAGGCCGTCTTCCACGCGCACCACGTGACGCGGGAGCCCCCCGACGTTGTAGTGGACGCGCACCGACGCGCTCCGCGGCTCGGCCTCCTCCGGCTCCTCGAGCACCTGGATCATGTCGCGCGCGCCGTCCCCGTTGGCGTCGGCGAGCACGAACTGCGTCCGCCGTCGCGTCACGCCCTCGTAGGTGATCTGCGCCGGGACCCAGTGCGCGACCGGGTGTTGGCTCGCGAGCCGGTATCCGTCGCTCACGAACGCCTCGATCGGCCCCGAGTTCCACCCGTAGACGCCGCAGCCCGTGCTGATCCAGTCGACGCACTGGATGGTCTGCGCCTCGCGCCGCACGGCGGGCTGGAGGACGTCGGCGCGGCCGTCGCCGGTGAAGTCGAAGGGGATCGGGGGGGAGTGTCGGAGCGGTGGGCGCGCGGTGGGCGCGATCAGGAGGTTGGTGAAGCCCGCCCAGAAGGGGTCGTCGCCGGCCGCGTCGTGCAGGTGCCGGAGCGGCTGCTCGCGCGCGCCGGTCCCGAACGCCACGAAGGGCACCTGGTGGATGCCGCCCGCCCCGTCGTCGGCCGTGCGGTGCACGATCACGTCGTGGTTGCCGTCGCCGTTGAGGTCCGCGACGTGCGCGGGCGCGGCGACCTTCACGAGATCCTCCTCGCACTCCCAGTAGCTCGAGGCGTAGCAGAGGGGCGTCGGCGCCTCGGCGAAGCCGTCCTCCTCGAGGGACATCACGCGCGTGGCCGAGCTCGCACCATCCGCCGACGCGGTCAGGAGCATCTCCGTCCGCCCGTCTCCGTCGAAGTCGCCGGGCCGCGCCAGGCTGGCGTAGTGGCATCGGTCGGCCACGCCCGTGTCGACCCAGGGGGCGAAGCCGCCGGCCTGCCCCTCGGCGTAGTACCAACGCCCGCGGCAGTCGGCGTGCGCCTGTGGGTCGCTCTCCTCCTCACAGAGCCCGAAGGGGCAGAGGAAGGGGATGAGCCCGGTGAAGGCGGCGACCACCCCGATCTCGGTCACGCCGCCGCCGCCGACGTCGCTGCAGTCCTCGGTCATGCCGCAGACCAGCAGGTCGTCCTTCCCATCGCCGTTCATGTCGGCGACCGCGACCGGCCCGCCGGCCACCGGGCGCCCCGGCGTGCCGAGCTCGTCCCAGTCGTAGCTCAGCGGCAGGTCCGTGGGGATCGTCTCGAGCGCGCGCCCGGTGCTCCGCAGGATGGCGACGCCGTCCCGGGAGATGGCGATCAGGTCGTCGCGCCCATCGTGGTCGTAATCCGTCGGCGTGAGCTGCGCGCCCGGGTAGCTCTCGATGCCCGTGTCGCGGACGCGCTGGAGGGCGCGGTCCGGGTCGGAGTGCCCGAGGCGCACGTGCAGCCGCGAGGTCCAGCCCGGGTCGAGGTAGCGGGGCTCGTCGAAGTAGGCGACGTCGTCGATGCCGTCGCCGTCGAAGTCCATGGCCACCATCGCGCGGGGCGAGGTGCTGAGCTGCGTGGTGCCCGACATGCGGCCGACGCTGTAGACGGGCGCCCAGCCCTCCACGTCGCGCGAGTCGAAGACCTGGTCCTCCCCGTCGACGTCGTGCTCCCCCGGCCGCGCCCAGTCGAACCGCGTCGGCGGCTTACAGACCTCCTCCTCCTCTTCCATCGAGCACTCCTCGAGCGCGACGAGGCGGCTCACGGCGTCCGAGCCGAAGCGCTCGTGGTCGAAGCGGTAGCGGAGCACGGGGGCGTCGGCGGCCCAGGTCGTGATGCTCTCCAGGAGGCGGGTGCGCGCCGTGGTGAAGCCGAAGCGGTAGCCCGCGCGCGGGTCCGGCCGCTCACGGTAGGCGAGCTCGACGCGGGCGAAGGCCGGCGCCGTGCCCTCCTCGCCGTGGAACGCCGTGTAGTCGATGCGCACCGGGATCACCTCGGAGATCTCCGCGGCCACGTCGCCCCCGCTCGGCACGACCTCGTAGGCGATGCGCCACTCGTTGCCGCGGCGGTCGCGCACGCGCCGCAGCAGCCAGCTCACGGCCGTGGCCGTCGGCGTGGTCGGAGCGACGACCTGGCCGCCGCTGCCCCCGTACTCGCGGATGGTCCCGTCGCCCGCGTAGACCTCGAAGCGGGCCGGCCCCGCGACGCTGCCCGGGTAGCTGAGCACCCTCCGCGTCGGGTCGTGCTCGGGCCGGTACTCGACCCCGGATGTCGCCGCGCCGCCGACGGAGGGGTCGATGGGGAGGAGCCGCTCGCCGTCGAGGCAGAGCGCGTCGCGCTCGTCGAGGGCCACGCCGGCGTTCGTGCCGTCGCGCGCGGTGTTGCGCGCGCAGCGGGAGATCGACGAGAGCCCCGTGAGCGTGAAGCCCGGCCCGAGGATGCCGTCGCCGCGATCGCTGTCGTAGGCGACGCCGAGGCGGGGCCCCATGCCGCGTCGCGCCGGGGGGAGCCGGAGCGGCACGCGCACGCGCCCGGTGCCGCTCGTCGAGACGCTCGTGGAGGCGGGGAGGGCCCCGACCGGCGCCGGCACGACCACGTGCTCGCTCGGTTCGAGGGCCTCCGCCCGCGCGCCGGGGCTCGGGTCCGCCGCCGGGCCTCCGCAGCCCACCGCGAGGAGCGAGGCGGCGAGGAGCGTGAGGGGGGTCGACGGGCGCGCGGGGGCGCTCTCGGGAGCGGGGCGGTCCGGGCCGCGGTCGGGTCGATGCATCTCCACTCTCCTTCGCGTCCTGGGGGACGCTCGGGGGCGAAGAGAGGGAGGGCCGCGGATGTGAAGGCGCGGGGGCCGACCGCCCGGATGGAACGTCGTTCAGCGTGTGCAAGAGCTCACGGGGGCGGCCGCGGGGGCGAAGAAGCCGTCGCCGCGTCGACGAGCTCGCGCCGCGTTGAACCGAGCGCGCCGACTACTCGACCTCCGGCCGACCCGCTCAGAAGTGGCGGAGCTTGCGCAGGTCGCGCCGGAGCGTCGCGCGGAAGTCCGGGTGCGCGATGGACACGAGCATCTCGCCGCGCTCGCGGAGCGTCCGCCCGAAGAGGTTCACGGCGCCGTACTCCGTGACCACCCAGTGCACGTGCCCGCGCGTCGTCACCACGCCCGCGCCCTCCTTCAGCGTCGGCACGATGCGGCTGAGCTCGCCGCCCTTCGCCGTCGAGGGGAGCGCGATGATCGGCTTGCCGCCCGTGCTCATCGCCGCGCCGTGGATGAAGTCCATCTGCCCGCCGATGCCGCTGTAGATGCGCGGCCCGATCGAGTCGGCGCAGACCTGCCCGCTGAGATCCACCTCGAGCGCCGAATTCATCGCCACCACCTTCGGGTTCTTGGCGATCAGGTTCGTGTCGTTCGTCCGGTCGCAGGGGTGGAACTCGACCAGCGGGTTGTCGTCGACGAACTCGTAGAGGCGCGGGCTGCCGCTCGCGAAGCTCGTCGTGATGCGCCCCGGGTGCACCTTCTTGCGGGCGTTCGTGATCACCCCTTCGCGCACCAGGTCGATCACCCCGTCGCTGAACATCTCCGTGTGGATGCCGAGGTCGTTCTTCTTGTGGAGCCGCGCGAGCACCGCGTCCGGGATGGCGCCGATGCCCATCTGCAGCGTCGAGCCGTCCTCGATCAGCGTCGCGATGATCTCCCCGATGCGCTCCTCCACGTCGCTCCGCTCGGGCGGGGCGTGCCCGTGGATGGGCCGGTCGGTGATCGTGAAGGCGTCGACCCGGTCGATGGGGACCACCGTATGCCCGTGCGTGCGCGGCGCCCGGAGGTTGATCTCCGCGAGCACCAGCTGCGCGTTCTGCACGGCGCTCATGGCCGTGTCGACGCTCGCGCCGAGCGTGCAGAGGCCGTGCGCGTCCGGCGGCGAGAGCTGCACCAGGGCGACGTCGAGGTCGACGTGGCCGCCCTTGAAGAGGCTCGGGATCTCGCGGAGGAAGATCGGCATGAAGTCGGCCTCGCCGCGTGCGATGGGATCGCGGAGGGCCGGGCTGGTGAAGAGCGAGACGGAGTGGAAGCGCCCGCGCTGCTCCGGCGCGGCGAAGGGGCACGCGCCCTCGAGGTGGAGGTGGTAGAGCGTCGCCTCGTCGAGGTCCTGGCGCGCGCACATGGCCTCGAGCAGGGGCGTGGGCGTCATGGCCGCGCCGTGCACGAAGACCTCGCCGCCGTTCGGGATGCGCGCGACCACGTCCTCGGCGGACACGGCCCGCGCCTTCCAGGCCGCGTCCCCGCTCGAGCCGGCACCGCTCGATCCCGCACCACTCGATCCGGCGCCGCTCGATCCGGCGCCCGCGCCGTTCGTCCCCGCCCCGTTCGCCCCGTTCGAGCCCGCTCCGTTCGTACCCATGGCCACCGCTTGGCAAGGCTTCACCGCTCGCGCAAGCGCCATCCCCGCGACGGGCGTCCGCGCGCCCCGCCGATCCGTCGCTCGGATCAGAGTGACGAAATCGCGCCGCGAATGGGCCAGAGAGGCGTTGCAGGCGCCGATGTAGGGGGCTACCCCACAACCCAGGGCGCGGCTCGCGGGCGGCGCTCCCGATTCGTCACATTGGCGACTTGTCCCGGGTCGCCGCTTCGGGGTTCCCTACGGGCCCCCGAAGGATTCAAGGAGCAGCGCAGATGGCTGAGTTCTCGCTCGAGCAGCATGGCATCGAGGTTTCCCGCATCATTCGCAACGCCTCGCCCTCCGTCCTCTACGAGGCGGCCCTCCGCGACGAAGGTGGCAGCGCCATCGCCTCGAGCGGCGCGCTCATCGCGCTCTCGGGCGAGAAGACCGGCCGCAGCCCGACGGACAAGCGCATCGTCCACGAGCCGAGCACGGCGGACGAGGTCTGGTGGGGCCCGGTCAACATCAAGATCGACGAGCACATCTTCGCGATCAACCGCGAGCGGGCGATCGACTACCTCAACACGCGCCCCTTCCTCTACTGCGTCGACGGCTTCGCCGGCTGGGACGAGAAGCAGCGCATCAAGGTCCGCATCGTCTGCGCCCGCGCGTACCACGCGCTCTTCATGCACAACATGCTGATCCGGCCGACCCCGGAGCAGCTCGCGGACTTCGGCGACCCCGACTACGTGGTCTTCAACGGCGGCGGCTTCCCGGCCAACCGGCACACGAGCGGCATGACCTCGAAGACGAGCGTCGCGCTGAACTTCAAGGAGAAGGAGTTCGTGATCCTCGGCACCGAGTACGCCGGGGAGATGAAGAAGGGCGTCTTCACGATCATGAACTACCTCATGCCGAAGAAGGGCATCCTCTCGATGCACTGCTCGGCGACGGAGGGCGAGAACGGCGACACGTCGATCCTCTTCGGCCTCTCCGGGACGGGGAAGACGACCCTCTCGGCCGACCCGCGGCGCAAGCTCATCGGCGACGACGAGCACTGCTGGGGCGACGACGGCGTCTTCAACATCGAGGGCGGCTGCTACGCGAAGATGATCAACCTCTCCGCCGAGGACGAGCCGGACATCTTCCAGGCGATCCGCTTCGGCTCCGTGCTCGAGAACGTCGTCTACGACCCGGACACGCGCGAGGTCGACTTCGAGGACGTGTCGATCACGAAGAACACGCGCGGCAGCTACCCGATCGAGTACATGCAGGCCGCGAAGGTGCCCTGCCTGGGCGGCCACCCGAACAACGTGCTCTTCCTGACGGCCGACGCCTTCGGCGTGCTCCCGCCGGTGGCCAAGCTCACGCCCGAGCAGGCCATGTACCACTTCATCAGCGGCTACACGGCGAAGGTCGCGGGCACGGAGATGGGCGTCACCGATCCGGAGGCGACCTTCTCGCCGTGCTTCGGCGGGCCCTTCCTGGTCTGGCACCCGACCAAGTACGCCGAGCTCCTCGCCGAGCGCATCCGCAAGCACGGCGCGCACGTCTGGCTCGTGAACACCGGCTGGACCGGCGGGCCCTTCGGCGTGGGCCACCGCATGAAGCTGAAGCACACGCGGAACATCGTGGCGGCGATCCACGAGGGCGCGCTCGAGGACGTGGAGACGGTCGAGGATCCGATCTTCGGCTTCCAGATCCCGAAGACCTGCCCCGAGGTGCCCGACGAGGTGCTCATCCCGCGGAACACCTGGGCGGACGGCGCGAAGTACGACGAGACGGCGAAGAAGCTCGCGCACCTCTTCGCGGAGAACTTCAAGCAGTACGCCGACCAGGCGAGCGACGCGGTGAAGGCCGCCGGCCCGCGCCTCTGAGCGAGCGGCGCCCCGAGCGCCGTATCGAAAGAGAGCGCTCCCGTCGAGCTCGGCGGGGGCGCTCTCGCGTTTCGGGCGTTCGCGCTCTTTGGGGCGTTCTTTGGCGCGTTCTTTGGCGCGTTCGGGGCGTGGGCGTTTGGGGCGTGGGCGTTTGGGGCGTTCGCGGTCGGTCATGTCTCGGGCGTTCGCGTCGCGGGCGTTCGTGCATGGCGCGGCGGCGACGCCCATTGCGCCGCGACGCGGGCGCGCGTTAGGACGGCGTCATGCGCGCCGTGCGAATCCACGAGACCGGCGGCCCCGAGGTGCTCCGGGTCGAAGACATCGAGCTGCCCGCCCCCGGCGCCGGCGAGGTGCGCGTCCGCCCCGTCGCCATCGGCGTGAGCTTCATCGACACCTACCACCGGAGCGGCCTCTACGCGCGCGCTTCGCTCTTCGACTACGTGGCGACGCGCGAGGAGCTCGAGCTCAGCGCCGGGCGGCTCTTCGAGGTGCTCGCGAGCGGCGCCGTGAAGCCCGTCGTCGGGCAGCGCTTCGGCCTCGACGAGGCCGTCGCCTGCCACGAGGCCCTCGAGGCGCGGGGCACCGTGGGCTCGACGCTGCTCGTCCCATGAGCGCGGCCGGGCGGGGGCGGCTCGTCGCCGCGCTGACGATCGGCGGGGCGCTGGCCTTCCTCTTCTGGCCGCTGCTCGTCGGCTGGGCCGAGGGCACGCCGCGCTGGTTCGAGTGGGACGTGCCGGAGCAGTACTGGCCGGACCTCGTCTACCTCTGCGAGGCGCTCCACGACGGCGAGCTGCCGCGCTGGAACCCCTACGACCGCGCGGGCTATCCGTTCTACGCGGACCCGCAGGCGGGCACCCATCACCCGTTGAACTGGGCCATCTGCGCCGTGGCCGGGCCCTCGCCGGGGGTGGGCTGGGCGCACCTCCGCGTGGTGCTCGGCTTCGCCTTCGCCGGGCTCTTCGGCGTGCTCTGGCTGCGGCGCCTCGAGCTGGCGTGGAGCGGGGCGATCGTCGGCGGCGTGGCGCTGATGGCGGCGCCCTTCATGCGACACAACTGGGAGCTGAACCTGACCTCGGCGCTCGGCTGGATGCCGCTGATGCTCTGGGCCGCCGAGGGGGTCGTGCGGCGGCGACGGGTCGCCGACGGAGTGGCGCTGGCCTTCGCGGCGGCGAGCTGCGCCTGGGTGGGCTCCCCGCCGGCGCTCTGGCAGGCGTCCACGCTGACGCTGCTCTACGGGCTCGGCCGCGCCGCGATGGTGCTCCGCGCGGAAGACGGCCGAGCGGAGGGGAGCCGAGCGGAGCGCGTGGGCCTCGGCGCGGGGACGTCGGCGGGCGCCCCGGACGCCGGGCGGCAGCTGGACGAGGCGCGCGTGCGGGGGGGCCGCGCAGAGGGCGGAGCCGCGAAGCTCCGCGACGATCGGGACGAGGGCGCGGCGCGGCGGCGCGCGAGGCTCCGGGCGCTCGGGGGGATGGCGAAGGCGGCTGGCGTCGCCGCGCTGCTCGGGGCGGCGTGGATCGGCGTCGTCTTCGTGCCCGGCCTCGAGCTCGCCGAGCACTCCGTGCAGGCCGGGCGGAGCTACGAGGCCATCGCCGACAAAGGGCTCGGCGCCGAGGCGCTCGAGGCGCTGATCGCGCCGCGCTCCGGGAACCACCTCTACGGCGGCTGGCTGGCGCTCGCCGCCGTGGCGGTCGCGCTCTGGCGTCGGCGCGGCCTCGCGCTCCTCGGGCTCGGCCTCGCCGCCCTCGCCGTGGGCATGGCGATGGGCGATCACGGGCCGCTCTTCCGCGCGGCCTTCGATCACGTGCCGGGCGTCGCGCTCTTCCGCCTGCCCCATCGCTACGAGGCGTGGCTCGGGCCGAGCTACGCGCTCTTCCTCGCCTGCGCCCTCGACGCGCTCGCCGGCTGGCGCCCCGCCCGCGCCCTCGTGCGCCTCGCCCCCGCGCTGGCCCTCGCCGCCGGCCTCCTCGCGGCGGCCCCGCTCCCCTTCGGCCTCGCGCTCGGCCCGAGCGCGCTCCTCGCCGGCGCCGCGCTCCTGCTCGTCGCGGCGCGCTTCCGGCGCGTGCGCCACCCGCTCGTCGGCGCCGCGCTCGCGGCCCTGCTCCTCGCCGACGTCTCCGCCGCCATGCCCGCCGAGAGGCACACGCGTGGCGGACCGCATCCCGGCCGCGCCGAGGTCGCCGCGCGGGTGCTGCCGCGGGCCCCCGGCACGGCCGACGAGTGGCGCTACATGGACGAGTTCGGTGTGAGCTGCCGGAGCGGCACGCGCCATCGGCGGCGCGACCTGCGCGGCTACCAGGACCCGCTGCTCCTGAAGAGCTACGAGCGCGTGCTCGCCCGCCTCCACGAGCACCCGGGCCTCGCGCTCCAGTACAACACCCGCTACGCGCTCCAGGGCCCGCACTTCATCCACGGCTGGAACCGCCACTTCCTCCCGCCCCCCGGCGAGCTCGCCGCCGCGCTCGAGACCCGCGCGCGCGGCGAGGGCGTGCTCGAGCTCGTGGACGCGCTCCCCTTCGCCTACTGGGTCCCCACCGCCGCCTCCGCCCGCGTCCCCGATCGCCAGGCCGCGCTGCGCCGCCTCGAGGAGGAGGCGCCCACCCCCGTCGCCCTCCTCGACCGGGGCGCCGACGCCGCCCCCACCGGCGAAGGTGTCCCCTCGCGCCGGGTCGCCGCCACCGCCGTGCGGCTCGAGCGCGACCGGCTCACCTTCCGCATCGACGCGCCGGCCCCCGGCTGGGTCGTCGTCAACGAGGCCTGGTACCCGGGCTGGGAGGCCACCGTCGACGGCGCCCCGACGCCGATCGCCCGCGCCAACGCCCTCGTCCGCGCCCTCCCCATCGACGCCGGCCCCCACCGCGTCACCATGCACTTCGCCCCCAGCGACGCCCGCCGCTGGCGCCCGATCTGGCTCGCCGCCTGGCTCGCCTTCCTCGCCTGGGCCGCCGCCTCCCTCTGGCGCCGCCGCCGCCCCCGCGCACCCTGAAGGCAATCCGCTCCCCCGCATCGGGGAGCGCAGCATCTCGTCCGCACCGAGCGCTTCTCCGGGGGGGGGGTACTCGATATGGGGGAACGCTTTCCGACCGCCCGCGAAACGCGAGAGAGAGCGAGCTCCGTTCGCGCGTTGAGCCGCCACACGTCGTGATCGCCCGCGACCATGGCCGGTGTCATACACGCCTGCTAGGACGGTCTTCGTTCGATGCCCTCCTCCCTCCCGAACACGCGCTACGCCGCTGGCCTCCTCCTCTCCCTGGTCACGCTGCTGGTCGGATGCGGTGACGAGAGCCCGCCCCTTCGCTGCTACATGGCGGGCACCGGTCTGCCCTGCGGCCCGGACGTGGACGCCGGGCGTCGCGACGCCGGCCCCGAGCCCGACACCGGCCCGGAGCCCGACTGGCCCGACGCCGGGCCCCCGCCCCCCGAGTGGGACCCGCGGGTCGAGGTCCACCGGGTCGCCCCGCGCACCGTGAAGGCCGTCGCGCCAATCCCCGGCGAAGACGCCTGGCTGGTCGTCGGAGACTCGCGCGGCCTGGAGCGCCTCGAGATCGAGGGCGACGAGATGGTGCTCACCGAGCTGGCGGACACGCCGGACGGCGTCGACGAGATCGCCGTCGATCCGAGCGCCGGCTTGGCCTACGTGGGCGCGATCGGCGGGGCTCGGGTGGACGCCTTCGACCTCGAGACGGGCGAGCCCGCGTTCGAGGTGGCCTTGGAGGACGACGGCTTCTCTGTGCCCAGGCTTTCTCGCCTCGTGGCGTTGGATGGGCTGCTCTTTGCGGGGACGACCGCGGGTGGCGAAGTGCAGATGTACCGACGCGAGACCCACGTGGACAGCGTTCAGGTGAGTCGCCCCGGGCTCGGCCGGATCATGCCGGTCTGGATGCACGCGCTCGACGAGGAGACTCTGGCGATCGGGGGCAACTACGAAGCCGCGCTCCTGACCTTCGGCGACTTCGGGGTGTCCATTCTGTGGAGTCACGCTCGCGACGTGCACCGTGGCGATCCCATCAGCGAGCGCATCCGCGAAAGCCGCCAAGGGGAACGGCTGCTGGGGATGGGCGGAGGGCTGTTCGCGATCGCGAACGAAGGGTTCTCCAAGCTCGGCGATTGCGAGACGGCGGGCGCGCCGATGCTCGTGGGGGACCAGGCGCTCTTCGTCCGCGTCGAGCGTGATGGCTGGGGCGGCAACACCTACCGCTGGCTCGACCGCTGCGACCTCGAGACCTTCGAGCTGGGCGAGCCCCTCCGCTTCGGGCTGGTGCCTCGCTCCTACTCCCCCCCCACCGGTCTCCTCCCGGTCGACGAGTCCGGTACCGCCTTCCTCGTCTGGAAGCGCGACGATTTCGTGGAGCTGATCCGGCTCCGCGAGTGATTCCGCGTCTCCCCGATCCCCGGATCGGGTGATGGCGCCCATTGGAGAACTTCATACGAGCACGACTACTCGGCTCCGGCGATGATGGCGCGTGGCATCGTCGACACGCTCTCCGACTTCGACGACGCCACCGACATCTCCCTGCCGCGGGACCAACGGAACGCCGCCGGCGCGCGAGCGACCGTCGGGCTTCTGCTCGGCGCAGCCGCGAACGGCGCGAGCGCCATGGCGGCGCGGCGGGGCGCCGTCGCCGGTGCCGAGGCGGCCGCCCAGAGCGAATCCTTTCTCATGCGCGCGGCGCGGTGCGATGACCTCGCCTCAGGGGGAGGAGGGCCTGCCGACTTCGTGGTTGGAAGTGAGGGAACAGCTGTGCCTGTCAGTCAGAGTCGAATGCGGGCCGGTTTCGACCGAGCCGGCATCCCGAGTCGACCGGCGACGGGCTCGGCCGAGGCGGGACAAATCCACATCGTCGACACGCCACATGGGCCCGTCGAAGTGCGAACGATGGAAGGGGGCGCTCACCATCCCCGCAGAGTGGTCACGAGCCGTCCCGGGACCAACGATCCGGTCCGAGTTACCGGCGAACGATATCCAAATGGTACACCACGGGCTGTGCGCCGTGCCGGCGCACACTTGGAGCAGACGCCGTGACCAACGACACCGGCAAGTTTGACGTTCTTCGCCGTGGACGGTGGGTGACAGGAGAGGCCCACGGATACGTGTGGATCGTGCGACAGGACTGGGACTACTACCACGAAGAATTCTACGACGAAGGGCCCGACCTCAACGACGAAGGCTGGGCCTACTACGCCCTTTACGGAACAGTCTCGGACATCGGTCGGCATTCCTCACGGACACACACCTGCCTGTCCGAGGCGGAGGCCATCGAGAAGGCGGAAAGCTCGTTCGAGAGCGTTGAGTGGGTCAAGGAGTAACCACCAAGCTCACCCCGTACCCACCCGCACGTCCCACAGCACATCACCGGTTTCCAAGCCACAGGGCGCTTGGGCGTTCTCGGCTCGGCCGTCGGCAACCTGCAAGAGCGCTTGCGGGAACGCCCGTTCGATCGCTCGAGACCACCGCCGAGAAAGCAGCCACGCTCGGGTCTTCGCGGACTTCCTCCGCGACGCGCGACGCCCACACTCGCCCGCGGGGGGTGGCTCCGTATCGGGTACGGCAGAACCTTGGCCGCGGGGGGGCTCGCGCACAACAACTACGGGAGAGGCGGCTTCCGCGCGAGCCAGCGAACCACCGCGCACTACCAGGAGGCGCTGGAGGAGACACGAGAAGCGCTGGCACAGGCTCAGAGTCGACAGAGAAGCGCTCTAGCTGGTCTACAACGGATCCCTGGTCGCTTTGCGTCTCGTCATGAACAGCTGTTGAGTGAGTATTGGGACGAGGTTCGGGACGCCTCCGATGCGATGGCGCGTGCCCGGAGTGATATCGAGTACTTGGAACGAAGGATCATCATGTTGCGGAATGGTGAGCCGTAGTGGATGTCGATGAGTTCGAGTCTGTGAGAGCGGAGTTCTTGGCGGTGGCCGAAGCGATTTCGCGTGATAGCGACCTCGTCATGCGGATCTCCCGCGCTCGACGTCCGGGCGAAGCGCTGAGCGCCGAGCAGCTCGATGAGATACGACGGGCGAACGAGCGCTCTAGGAAGGATGGGCGTCGACTGAGGATCCTCAGGGCGAGGCTGGACCAGCTGCTCGAGGATGAGGAAGACGAGGTCTCCGACTGAGCTCGGTGCACGCCGGGGGCTCGAGGGCGTCGCCGATGACCATCGGTGCTTTTCGTTGCGGATTGGGTTCTCAGGTGTTGGTCATCAAACTGGTTCCACACGCTTGTGGGGTGTTCGACGAGTCGAGAATCGACGAGGGAATCGTCGGTGACGACGAGGTCGTGATACGAGCCTGCGATGCGATGGAGGAAGAGGGCGTGGTGGAGTTCGAGGTGACCGGCTTCGGTCTCGGCGAGTGGCCCGTCGACGTCGGATACGACCTCGCCACGGTCGTGACAGACCTATCTGTCGCGTATGCGCATGTCTCGGCGGGTGGAGGCGTTGGCGAAGCGTTCGACATCGACTTCTGTGGTCAGGGCGTGGAGCGACTGATTCGAGGCGTCGTCATGGAAGACGAGGTCCTGCTCACGCTCGAGGACCGGCTCGAGCCGAGTCGGAACGAGAGCATGCGTGTTCCACGAGAGGAGCTCGCGGACATGCTCGGATGGCTCCTCTGCGACTTCTCCGTCCACGCGGCCCGCTTGCTCGGCAACGCTGGAGGGCGAACGCCATGAGCTTGTCTCGAGCTCGCGAGAGCTCTCTGGCGTGGCCCCGCGGAGGTGGAGCTGGCGAGTCGGTGTTTCTGGTCGGTGAGGAAGGGGAATCCATGCCGTCTCTCGAAGAGACCGAGAGAGCGGATCGATCGGGAGAAGGAGCGGAAGCGTCGCGAGGACCTGGGGCTCTGGGTCGACGACGAGTGAGGTCCGAGCGCGCTTCGAGGTGGGAGGCGCGCGGCCGAGGGGCTGGGCTGGGCCCGCGGCTCGTGGGGCGGCGGGGCGCGTGGCGCTCAGGCGTCTTCCGAGGGGGTGGGCTCGGCGGCTGCTGCGGTGGCCTCGGCCGGCTCCTTTTCGACGGGGAAGAACCACGCCGCGGGGGAGGTGAAGAAGCGGCGGAGCAGGAAGAGGAGGAGCGAGCCGCCCTGGGTCAGGGTCACCTGGCGGGACTGGAGCGACATGGTGAGCGTCATCACGAAGCTGACGAAGAAGTTCACGAAGCCGATGGCGAGCACGCCGACCACGAGCGTGAGCGCCTCGCGCAGGTCGACGAGCTCGGGCGCGTCGAGGAGGGCGACGCCGACGTGCGCCGACGAGAAGGCGATGTGGCGGATGTCGATGGGCAGCCCGAAGATGCGGCCGAAGACGCCGGCGGAGCCGAGCAGGAAGCCGAGCAGCACGTTGCTCGCGATGCCGCCCGCGTGCTTGCCGACGAGCTTGGCCAGGGCCGCGCGCTTCCGACCGAGCAGGCGCAGGCGCGGGTGCTCGGCGAGCCGCGCCTCGAGCCGCGTGTAGACGACGCGGTTGTCCACGGCGCCTTGCGTGAGCCCGGCGACGAAGAGGAGCACGCCGGCGATCGCCGCGTAGCCGAGGGTCGGGCCCTCGAAGGCGTGGTTCGCCTCGAGCAGCCCCCGCGCCTTCTCGACGTTCACGACCTCGATGCCCGCGCTCTTCTCGATCGCGAAGCCGACCAGCGCCGCGAAGGGGAAGGCGAAGAGGAGGTTCCCGAGGAAGGAGACGAATTGCGTCCGCCAGACCCGCTCGACGCTCCGCGCGACGCCCGCGAAGCCCTCGGCGCGTGCGCCCTCGACGTCGAGCTGCTTCGCGATGGCCGCGGCCGTGATCGCGGGCTGCTTCGTCGCGAGCGTCCCCCCGGTGGCGTAGATGAGCACGAAGCAGACGGCGTAGTTGAGGCCGTAGACGAAGGCCTCGGCGGCGAGCGGCAGCGAGAGCTTCTTGGCGAGCAGCTTGAAGATGGCGAAGACGCCGACCCACGCGCCGCCGAGGAGCGCCGCCTTGAGCACCTTCAGGTACGCCGCGCGGCTGCCGTGGATGTACTTCTCGCCCTTCGCGGCCGTGTGCTCCGTGACCTGAAACGCGAGCAGGTCGACGCCGTGCGCGATGCGCGTCCGAAGCCGCCGGCCCGCCTGCTCGGCCTCGACGAGGTCCTTCAGCAGCACGGCGAGCGCGTGGCCGAGCTGCGCCTGGTCCGTGGGGCGGACCAGCCGGCAGAGGAGCTCGAAGCGGCGGAGCTGCTGGGCCAGCCGCCGGGTGAGGCGCGTCAGGCGGAGGCTCGTCCCGTAGGTCGACTTCTCGTCGCGGAGCTGGTCGACGACGCCGCGGGCCGCGCGCACCTGCGCGAGCACCCGCTCGAAGGCGAGGCGCTCGGGCTCACCGCCTTCGCCGAGCGCCTCGAGCAGATCGCGGGTGGCGATCGGGAGCTCGAGGAAGGGCGCGCCCTGCTGGCTGGCGAGGCCCCGCTTGCCCTCGATCTCCGCGTCGGTCCCCGCGCCGCTGATGCGCTGGGCGAGCTTCCGGAGCGCCAGGCCGAGCTCCGCGTGGTCGAAGCCCTCGTCCGCGGCGTCCTCGGGGAGGGCGAGCGCGAGGGCCCGCGCCCACTCGGCGGTGGGGATCGCGCCGACCCAGCGGAAGTCGCCGCCGCGGCGGAAGAGGCGCGGGAGGACGCTCCGGGCGTCGTCCTCGGGGAAGACCGGCGGCAGGACCCACTCCCCGAAGGCGCCCCGCAAGGTCGTGAGGACGCTCTCGTCGTCGAGCACGCCGCTCTCGACGAGCACCGGCGCGAGCGTCACGTCGGCCAGCGCCGCGCGGACGCACTGCCTCAGCCGATCTCGGAGCGCGTCGTCCGCGGAGATGGCGTCGACGAGCGCCCGCAGCGCGTCCCGCGGCTCGGGCCGGCCGCGCCGGGGGCGGAGCAGATCGACGAGGTCGCCGAGGGTCTCGAGCCCCGGCGGGCCGGCGAGCACCTCCCGGGCGAGCGCGGGGGACCCCCCGGTCAAGCACGCCCCTGCGCGCCGTTCCAGGGGGCGGGGCGGATGGGCCGCCCCGAGGCGCGGCCACGGGGGAAATCGGGGGCTGCGAACGGCATGCGAGAGAGACTTACCGCCAGACGCGCTGGAGGGAAGCCCCGGGGCGCCGTTCCAGGGGACGGCCACCGTGTCCGACCGTGGCGTTCGGGGGGGCGCGGAGACGAGCGGGCGTCCACCGCGGCGCTCCGGCGAGCCGGCGTGCGCTGCGGGGCAGCCTCTCCCCCAGGGGAGGGACGGGGCGATGGGCCAGGGGCCTCCGCGCGGCTCGTGCGGCGTCCCCGAACGCAAGGTGCGCGAGGGAGCGGACCCCTCGTGCTCCGTCTGCGCGAGCCGACGTACGGAAGTGGGCGCTCATGCGGTGTCGGGGCTCTGGCCCGCCCCTTGCTCAGAGGATTCGGAAGAAGGCTCGGCCTCGGGACGAGCGGGCAGGGACGGAGCGGCTATCGGTCGCCGGACCGTCGCCGGACGTCCTCGCGCCGGCCTTCCCGATACCCGAAGCACGGCCGGAGCGAGCTCGCCCGGCCACGACACTCCTGGGGGAAACGAAATCATGCGCTCGAACGAACTCAGGACACTCGGTCTCGCCCTCGCCGCGCTGACGCTGGTTTTCGCGGCGGCCTGCGGCGACGACGACAACCCAGGCACGGACGTGGACGGCGGCGTCGGCGACGGGGGCGGCGAGGTCTGCATGCCCGGCGCGCGCGAATGCGACGGGTCCGACGTGGTGGAGTGCGCGGCCGACGGATCCGGCTTCACGGTCGTCGAGACCTGCGCCGAGTCCGCCTGCATGGACGGCGAGTGCACGGTGAGCGCCGGCATCGAGTCGCTGATCGCGGATCCGCCCGTCGTCGACGAGGGGAGCGACACGATCGTCCAGCTCAGCGCGTCCCATCGGGCGGCGCCGACCGAGTTCTCCTGGCGCCAGACCGGCGGCCCCGCGCGCGGGCTCGGCGGCCGCAGCGCGGAGGGCGCGACGCTGGACGTCTCCGACATCGAGGTGGGCAGCGATACGGTGTTCACCTTCGAGCTCACGACCACCACGGACACGGGCTCGGCCATGGCGACCGACACCGAGACCGTCGAGGTCGTGGTCCGCGCCGTCGACCTCGTCCCGGCGCGACCGGAGTCGGTGGCGCGACCATCACCGCCACCGAGCTCGAGCAGGGCGAGGGGCGCTGGCTCCTCTACAACCAGGGCGGCCGCCTCTACGCCACCGACCGCAGCTCGGACACGCGCCACAGCCTCTACGTCGGCGCCTACATCCACGACATCGACGTCGTCGAGGTCGAGGGGGCGCAGCTCGCGCTCCTCTCGCTCGGCGCCGAGGGCATCGGCGTGGTCGACGTCAGCGACGTCTCGGCGATGGCGCTCGTCCGCGTCGTGGGCGTGAACTACGAGAAGCTCGGCGTGACCTTCGCGGAGGGCGGCGGCGCCATCCTCACGGAGGACCTGGTCGGCACGCGCAGCCACATCGCGGCGCTCGAGACGGACGGCACGACGCTCTGGATCGCGAACGCGGACTACGGGCTGCAGCGCACGGCCCTCTCGAACCTCGTCGCGGCGGAGGGCCCGGCGCTCGAGGAGGACGGCACGCTCCTCATCGAGGCCGAGCAGTACACGCAGCAGTACGCTGGGGAGCACCCCTGGGGTGGCCTCGTCAGCCTCGCGCGGGTCGGCGGGCGGCTCTTCGCGGCGCAGGCCTACATGGGCATGGGCATCTTCGATCCGGACACGCTCGCCCAGGTCGGCCGCTACAACATGTACGTCGACACCGAGGTCACGGAGGACTGGTTCATCGGCATGGACGTGACCTCCGAGGTGCAGTCCGAGGAGGGCGACCTCTTCGTCGACGACTTCACGGGCATGCCCGACTACCGGCAGACGAACTTCGAGATCGAGCAGGTCTGGCACGCCGAGGTGGACGCCCCGACGCCCTGGGCCGACTTCGATCGCTACGGGAAGTTCTATTACAACTCGCACGACGTCGCGGTGGCCGAGCAGGGCGAGCGCACGATCGCCTACATCGCCTACGGGCTCGGGGGCCTCGTCGCCGTGGACGTGACCGGCTACGACGAGGCGACGCCGGAGACCTTCCTCGTGGGCGACTACCTCGGCTACGCGCCGGGCGTGCCGGCGCACGGCCCGGACCAGCCGCGCATCGATCGCACGCGGAGCCTCTACCCGTACTACGGCGCCGGCATGCTCAAGGAGGCGGGCGCGACGTCGGTCTTCGTCGACGGCACGCGCGTCCTCTACACGGACCACTTCGCCGGGCTGGTGGTGCTCGGCCACGCGGACGCGCCCGACGCCTTCTGGGCGCAGAGCGGCGCGCCCTTCGACAACGACCAGGCGCCCGAGGGCGGCACGGCCGAGCTCGGGGACCACTTCCCGGACTACGAGTGGGTCACCTCCTACGACATGTCGCCCGCGGATCCGGACGACCACGAGTCGCTGCCCGCCTGGATGTACGCGGCGCCCGCGTTGCTCACGACCGGTGAGGTCGGCGGGCACGGGCGGGCCGTGGTGCCGCTCGTCGGCGCGAACCTCGACGCGGTGGGCGGCCCGGCCGACCTGCTGCTCCTCTCGGGGGCTGGCGGCATGACCGAGCTGGACCTGACCCTCCTCGCCCCGGTCATGGGCGAGCGCTTCGCGAGCCTGCGCTCCTTCTACACGACGGACGAGGTGGGCGCCGCGGCGGATGGATCGCCGACCGCGCCGATCAACATCGGGCACACCCAGGGCGCCACGTCGACGCCCGGCTACCTCTACATCGCCGACGGTCCGCACGGCGTCACCGTCTGGGACATCCTCGGGGACGACGGGCTGCCCATCGACGACCCGCACGTCGTCGGGAACACGCTGCAGGACGAGTACCCGCAGACGGTCGGCGACGTCACCGTCTACCCGGCGACGCATGCCTGGGGCGTGGTCCTCGATGCGGAGGCCGACGCGGTCTACACGCTCTGTCAGAGCGTCGGGCTCCGGCGGCTCCCCATCGGATCCGTCGAGGCGGGCGAGGGCGCCGTGGGCATGCCGCTCCTGGTGGCGCCCCAGCCGACCGACATCTTCGAGCACAACGGCCAGTGGGGCACGGTCGAGGGGCTGCAGCAGCAGGACCACGCCTACGACGTCTACCGGCGCGGTGATCTCGCGTACGTCGCGGACGGGTCCAACGGCCTCACCATCTACGACATCACGCGCGACCCGACGGACACGTCCAGCGGGTTCGTGGTCGGCAACGTCGGCTCGGAGTCGGGCCGCCCGCCCCTCGGTCGGGCCACCGGCATCGACGTGTGGACGGACGAGGAGAGCGGCACCGACTACGCCTTCATGTCGGCCGGTCAGTTCGGCATCGGCGTGGTCGACGTCACCGACCCGAGCGCGCCGGCGCTGGTGAAGGTCTTCCAGCCCATCAAGTACGAGGACGACAAGGTGGGCCACGCCGACGGCCGCAACGTGGACGTCCACGTGGTCGGGGAGCACGTCTTCTTCAGCTACACGAGCTTCGGGCTGCTCTCCTACACGATCGCGGATCTCATCGAGCCGCTCCCCGAGGGGGTCGACCCGACCGAGATCTGGAAGCGCGGGACCGACGGGACCAGCCTGCTCTTCGACCACCGCCCGGAGGCCGTGGCGCGCTTCCGGCTGGTGGACGTCGAGGGCTACGAGGAGCTCGACGCCGAGGCGCTCTACATGGAGTACTCGAACGTGGCGGGGCGCCTGCTCTTCTACGTGGCCTACGGGGAGGCGGGCGTCGCGATCATCGACTGGACCGACGCCGCCGCGCCCACCCTGGTGGCCCGGGCGCCGACGATCCACGAGGCGACCGCGGTGACGCTGCAGAACGGCCGGCTCTACGTGGCCGACCACGACGGCGGCATCGCCATCTTCCGCTGAGCGGAGGGAACGCTCGGGGCGACGCGAGGTGGGCCGGTCCCGCCTCGCGTCGCTTCGTTCCGTCTGCGCCTTCTCCATCGAGCGCCTGCGGCGGGGACATCTCGGATGCGCGGCGCGCGCCGTGTTCGACGGGGGGCGTCGGGTCGCTGCGCGGCATGGTCGGGGGAGCTACGCTTCGAGCATGGCGCGACGTCGGCCTCCACTGGTGCGCTCCTCGCTCGTACGCGAGGCCTTCCCCGTGGTCGGTGCGACGCACGCGGGCGTGTGGACCACGATCCGCGAGGCGGAGTCCACGGGCCCTTCGGGGGAGCGGGTGAGCGGCGGCGGGGGCGCGTGACCGAGGCGCGCTGCCCACGTTGCGCGGAGCCTTCGCCGAGGGACCCCTGCGCCGTGTGCGGCTGGGTGGACGACGGGCGCGGGGACGTCGACGCGCACGAAGAGCGCGGCGGCGGGACGCTCTGGGCGGCCCGAGCCGAGTACCTGCGCCAGGCGCCGCGAGAGGCCGCGGCCCATCGGCGCTGGATCCTCGTCGATGGAGTCGCGGTCGAGCGTCACGCGGGCACGGACCCGTCCGCCTGGAACGTCCTCCACGACGGCTGGATCGAGCGGCTCGTCCCGCGCGGCGACCGGCTGACGCTCCACGTCGCCTGCCCCTATCTCCGGCGCCGCTTCGCGGAGCCCGGAGAGGGCTTCCTGCTCGAGCTCTTCGAGTGCACGGAGCTCGGTTATGTGCCCTACGCGGACGCGCCGCCGACCTCGTCCCCGGACGTGATCGCCGCCGCCGAGCCCGACTTCGTGAGCGCGAAGGCGGACGGGGAGCGCATGCGGGTCTGGGGGAGCGACGGGGAGCTCGCGTTTCGCTACCGGGAGCTGGGCCTCCGCTTCGGCTCGGGGCGGCCGGTGGCGCTGGCGGCCGTCGTCGCCGCCGCGGAGGCCTACTGGAGCGAGTGGAAGCGCGAGGGGGAGGCCCGGCTGCGGGCCCAGCGCGGCGAGGGCGACGAGCCTGGTTGAGTGGCCTCCCCAGCGCGGCGAGGGCGGCGAGCCTGGTGGTGCCGCGCCCCCGCCGAGCTGGCGGAGGCCCGCCGTCCCCGCTCCGCGGCGTGCGCGGTGAGAGACGGCGGGCGAGCCCCGCTCAGAAGAGGGGCAGGCGGTACATGGGCTGACCGCCCAGGTCGGTCATGTAGAGCCAGCCGTCCTCGTGCACGGAGCAGCTGGTGTTGCAGCCGTGATCGGTCGGGTAGTCGGGGATCTGGCTCCAGCTGTCCGCCTCGATGTCGTACTGCCAGACCGTGCTCCCGCCGCAGCCCAGCGCCGCGTAGATGTGCCCCGAGTGGTCGGAGCACATCGCGTCGCTCAGGTTCGTCTCCGGGAGCGCCGCGAGGGAGCTGTCGAGCGTCGAGGTCGCGATGTCCCAGCGGTAGAGCGGCGTGCTGAAGGCGCCCCCGAAGAAGATGCTGTCGGTGGTGGGGTCGTAGACGACGCGGGTCTGGGTGGTCGCCGAGACCCCCGTGGGGAAGTACTCGAGCGTGTCGGTCGAGGGGTCGTACCTCACGAGCTGGTTGCTGCCGTTGTAGCTCCAGATGCGCCCCGCGCGGTCGGTGGCGTTCTGGGCGCTCGTGTTGCTCCCCATGACGTCGGTGCGGGGCGTGGTCCAGCTGCTGCCGGCGATGTCCCAGCGGGAGACGCTCGGCATGGTGATGCCCCAGATCGCGCCGCCGGAGAGGGTCGGCGCGGCGAAGGAGCCGAAGCTGTTCGGCGCGTCGGCGATCGTCTCCCAGGTCTGGGTCGCCAGCGACCACCGGTGCACGGTCGTGCCCGAGGCGGCGTACATGTGCGTCTGGCCGCGGGGCACCCAGGACTGGAGGCCGCGGACGGGGGAGGTGCCGACCATCTCCCAGGTGTCTCCGGTCGTGCCGTCGAAGCCCAGGTCGAGCGGCGTGCACTCGCCCACGACGCAGGCTTCGTCCATCGCGCAGGTGGTGCCGCAGGCGCCGCAGTGGGCGGGGTCGATGTCGGTGTTGGTGCAGACGCCGCTGCAGTCGGTGTTGGGGGCGGGGCACTCGGGAGTGCAGCTGCCCGCGGAGCAGAACTCGCCGGCGGCGCAGGTGGTGCCGCAGGCGCCGCAGTGGGCGGGGTCGGTGTCGGTGTTGGTGCAGACGCCGCTGCAGTCGGTGTTGGGGGCGGGGCACTCGGCGGCGCAGCTACCCATGGAGCAGAACTCGCCGGCGGCGCAGGTGGTGCCACAG
>PABA01000032.1 GCA_002699025.1 Sandaracinus sp.
GCGTGCCCTTCGACGCCGGCGCGCGCCGCGCTCCGGGCGTGACGGCGGGACCCGGCGCGGGGGCGGGCTTGGGCTCGGGGCGGGCCGGCGTCGGCGCCACGACGGCGCCGGGCGGGAGACCGGGCTCGGCGGCGGCCGGCTCGGCGGGGGCCGCGGCGGCGGCGGGCTCGACGGCCTCCGGCTCGGCGGCCTCCGGCTCGTCGACCTCGATGAGGAGCTCCGGCTCGTCATCCTCCGCGGGGGCCGGGGGTCGCTCGGTGGCCGGCCCGAGCGAGAACTCGGCGGACTCGGCGACGGCCGCCTCGAGCGGCGTGCTCGCGCGCGGCCGCTTGGGCTCCTCCGGGGCGGGCGCGCCGCTGGCCTCGGGGGCCGCGGCGGCGGCGGGCTCGGGCATGGGCTCGGGGGTCGGCGTCGGCGCGGCCGCGCCGCCGGTGGGGCGGGGCTTCTGCCGGTTCGTCTGCACCCGGGCGAGGAGGCCCTCGAGCTTCTCGATCTGCGCGCTCATGCTCCCTCCGGGCGGTGCAGGCGGCCGACCAGGGACGCCACGTCGGCGCCGCCTTCGGCCCAGCTCCAGACCTGCTCGGCGACGCTCGGGTCGACCAGCAGGAAGCGCCCGCCGGAGGCGGGCACGCAGCTCACCTCGCGCCCGGCCAGGGCGCTGAAGAGCCCGCCGAGGAGCGCCGCGAGGCCGAGCCCCGCGTCGTCGAGGCCCGGCGCTCCGTCCACCGTGGCGACGAGCGCGTCGCCCCAGCGCTCGAGGCCGAGCCGGCCCCAGCCGAACGCGCCGAAGACGGCGCGCGCCTCGCCGAGGACGGCCTCGGGCCCGGCGGCGGCCGCGTCCTCGAGGCTCCCCCGGGCCGCTTCACCGAGCTTCTCGCCGAGCGCGCGCACCGGCGTGAGATCGCCCGCGGCGGCCGCCGCGGAAACCAATGGGCCCAGGACGGTGTCGGACAGCACGACGACTCGGTCCCCACCGCGCGTCTTCACGGTGCCATGGGCCAGATCGAGCTCGTACAGCCCCGCGGGGTCGAAACGCGGCATCATTCCGCTTCGGTTGTAGAGGTTTCCGTGCAGCGCCGTCAATTCCTCGGCGCACGCCGCCCGCTCCCCCGCCGCCCCCGCCTCCGATTCGTGCGACCCTGAGCCCCGCCGACCCATGCTCCGCCCGCTCCCGCTCCTCGCCCTCTCTCTCGCCCTCCTGGCCGCTCGCCCGACGGCGGCCCAGCCGCGCGAGAACGAACCTGCGCTCGAGGGCATCGGCGACCTCGCGGACGCGATCGTCGAGCTCACCACCCGCAAGTGGGAGGGCGCCCGCACGCCCGCCCCGCCCCCTTCCCCCCGCCCGGCGGCCGACTACCGGCTCGACTCGGAGCTGGCCCCGCTCCACGTGCACGCGTCGGCGCGCGTCCCCGTCCCGGTGGCCGAGGCCGCCCTCGCCCACCTCGAGGAGGCGGCCGCCTTCTTCGACGCCGAGGGCTGGGAAGCGCCGCTCCCCGACGGCTCGCTCGGCGGTAGCCCCGGCTTCGACCTCTACCTGACGCCGACCGGCGCGCTCGCCGAGGCGCGGAGCGACGGCCGCGAGCTCTCCAGCCTCCTCGACGCCCACCTCGCCCACGCCGTCGTGGACGAGGGGCTGCGGGGCGACGAGCTCCGCGTGGCCGTGGGGACCGCCTGGGGCCAGGCCGTCGGCCTCCGCCTCGACCCGGCCGAGGCGGCGGGCTGGCGGCGCGCGACCGGCGCCTACCTCGCCTGGCGCTGGACCGGGCGCTTCGGTCCGGCCGACGGGCTCGAGGCGATCCAGCGCGCCCCCTGGCAGCCCTGGATCGCCGCGCCCGTCGAGCCCCTCGAGGAGCCCGTGCTCGACGACGGCGGTGAAGGTGGGGGCCTCCTGCTGGCGATGCTCTCGCAGCGCCACGACGGCGGCAGCGGCGCCTTCGTCCGCGGGCTCTGGCAGCTGACACGGCAGCGGACCTGGGACGGCATCGATCTGCGCGCCGATCCGGACCTCTGGCAGGCGCTCGAGCACGCCGTGGACCAGAGCGGCCAGCAGCTCGAGGCGCAGCTCGAGGACTTCGCGGTCGCGCGCTGGTTCCTCGGCGCGCGGGACGGCCACGCGATCTTCCCGGCGCTCCGCGGGCTCCCGGACGCGGCCGCGCCGACGCCGCTCTACGAGGTGGCGCTGGCGGACCTGCCCGAGCACACGGCCGCGTCGCCCGAGCTCGCCCCCTACGGCACCGTCTACGCGCTCGTCGACGTGCGCGGCCACCCGGCGCGGAGCCGGCTCCGCGCCTGGCTCCGCGGGGAGTACGGCGTGGAGTGGGCCTTCTCCGCCTCACGCCTCGACGCCTCCGGCGCCGAGCTCGGTCGCCTCAGCGCGCCGCCGCGGGCGGACGACGGGCGGAGCTACCTCCCCGTCGAGCTCACGCCGGACACGACCCACGTGATGCTCGCCGCCACCAACCTCTCGCACCGCCTCCCGGACGCCGACGACCCGGACCCCAACGCGCGGGCCGTGCGGATGATCTTCGACCTCGTGCAGGACTGATGCGCGCTCGTCCGCGGCTCACGCCCTCCGGCCGTGATGCGATCCGCCGGACGCCATCCGCGCGCGCGAACGGGACGAACTCCTCCCGCGGGATTCCCCCAGGACTCCCGCTCGAGCGGCGGCCGGAGGCCGGGCTAGCCCGGGCTAGCGCTTCTTGCGGCGGCGGCGGCGGCGGCGACGGCGGGGCGCCTGCTCCTCGGCCGCGGCCGGGTCGATCGCCCACTCCGGCACGGGTGCGCCGCGCGCCTCCTGCTCGAGCGCGTAGAGCGTCGCCGCGTCCGCGAAGAACTCGCGCCGCGCGAGCGAGCCGATCTTGCCGGCCCGCAGCCGCCGCTGGCTCGTCACGAGCAGCCGGATGCGGTCCTTGATCCGCCGCGGCAGCGCGAGCCGGAACGCCAGCTCCTCGATGAAGTCCTCGAAGGCCGCGCTCTGATCGCGCACCCCCTCGAGCGCCTCCTCGATGGGCCCGAGCAGCAGCGCCGCGAGCAACACCGCGTCCGAGGGCAGCTTCCCGCGCGCGTGCCGCTCGTCGATGGCCCGCAGCCGCCCCCAGGTGCGCCCCGCGCCGGGCGCCTCGTCGTCCTGGAAGACCGCGACCTCGGGCAGCAGCTCCGCGAGCACGCCGACGTCCCAGCAGAGGTAGATCGACCGGTGCGCCGCCCCGCCGCGCATCAGGCGGAGGAGCTCCTCGAGCAGCCGGGGCCGCGCCGCGCGCTCCAGCTCGCTCCGGAAGTCCACCATCGCGTCGTAGACGTCGGGCGAGATGCCCATGTCGATGCGCGCGCTGAACTTGATCGCGCGGAGGATGCGGACCGGGTCCTCGCGGAAGCGCACGTCCGGATCGCCGATCGTGCGCACCGTGCGCCGCTCGATGTCCTCCATGCCGCCGACGTAGTCGATCACCTCGCCGCGCTTCACGTCGTAGAAGAGCCCGTTGATCGTGAAGTCGCGCCGGATCGCGTCCTCGTGGGGCAGCCCGAAGACGTTGTCGTTGCGGATGAGCAGGTCCGCGTCCTCGTCGACGTCCGAGTGGATCGGCGAGAGCCAGACCGGCTCGGGCGTGTTGGCGCGGGTCTTCGGCGGGCGCCGCGGGTAGCGCTTCTGCGCGAACTTCTGGTGTGGATCGCGCCGGAAGGTGGCGACCTCGATGATCTTGCCGCCGGCGAAGAGGATGTGGGCGAGGCGGAAGCGGCGGCCGATGACGCGGCAGTTGCGGAAGAGGCGGCGCACCTCGCCGGGCTTGGCGCTCGTCGCGACGTCGAAGTCCTTCGGGCGCCGGTCGAGGAGCAGATCGCGGACGCCGCCGCCGACCAGATAGGCGGTGTGACCATAGCGGTTCAGGCGCCGGATCACCTTCACGGCGTCCCGATCCATGTGCTTGGAGGAGAGCTGGACCGGGTAGATCGCGGGCGGAGGCCCCTCGAACGGCAGGCCGCCGTCGTCGAGGTCGCCGTCTTCGGGCTCCTCGGCCCGTTCTTCCGGGCTGTCGGTGGACGCGGACACGGCGAGCGGACTGTAGCGCGCTCCCCGCGCACGGGACCAGCCGAGCCGTGCCCCATCCGTGGGCCTGGCCATCGAAAGGCCACCATCGACACACGGCGCCGCTCGAAAGGGCCACGTTCGGCCAGCACGCGCGGACCTGACGGATCCCGCGTCGCGCGATGGCGCATGGGGATGTCCTTCCGCGTCAGCGCGAGGGGCCGGCGGGCCCAGCGTCGCCGACCCCGGCCCCTTCTTCTCCCGTGACGCTGCACCGAGCGACGGCATGGGGCATCCTCGGTCCGCATGGACCTCGACCAGCTCGCCGGGCAGACGCTCGTCGCCGGTTACCCCGCCGGGCCCGCCCCGAAGGCGCTCCGCGCCGCCCTCGCCGCGGACGCGCTGGCGGGCGCGATCCTCTTCAAGCGCAACGTCGGCACCCCGGCGGAGACGGCGGCCGCCCTCGCCACGCTGCGCGAGGGCGCCCCGGGCCCGACCCCGCTGCTCTGCGTCGACCAGGAGGGCGGCCGCGTGGCCCGGCTCGGCCCGCCCGTGCTGGCCCTCCCGCCCATGCGCCGCCTCGGGGAGCGCGACGACCCCGCCCTCACCCGCCGCCTCGGCGCCGAGCTCGGCCGCCAGCTCGCCGCCATCGGCTTCACCATGGACTTCGCGCCGGTCCTCGACGTCGACACCAACCCGGCCAACCCCGTGATTGGCGATCGCAGCTTCGGCCGCAGCCCCGAGCGGGTCATCCGCCACGGCGGCGCCTTCGCCGAGGGGCTCCTGACCGGCGGCGTGCTCCCCTGCGGCAAGCACTTCCCCGGGCACGGCGACACGGACCTCGACAGCCACCTCGCCCTGCCGACGCTCCGCCACGACGCCGCGCGCCTCGAGGCCGTCGAGCTCGCCCCCTTCCGCGCCCTCGCCGCGCGCCTCCCGGCGCTCATGACGGCGCACGTCGTCTACGAGGCCCTCGACCCCGCCGTGCCGGCCACGCTCTCCCGCGCGGTGGTCACGGGGCTCCTCCGGGAGCAACTCGGGTACGATGGCGTGGTGATCAGCGACGACCTCGAGATGAAAGCCGTGGCCGAGGGCTGGGGCGTCGTGGAGGGCGCCGTCGCCGCCATCGAGGCCGGCTGCGATCTCCTCCTCGTGTGCAGCGACCTCGACGCCTGCTTCCAGGCGCGCGAGGCCCTCGCCCGGCGCGCCGATCGGGACGTCGCCTTCCGCGCGCGCCTGGAGGAGGCGGCCGGCCGGGTGCGCGCGCTGCGGGCGAAGGCCCCCTCCCGGGCCGTCGCGCCGGACGCGCTCGAGGCCACCCTCGCGAGCGACGAGGCGCGCGCGCTCGAGACCCTGCTCGAGGAGGCCGCCTGATGGGAAGCCAGCCGACCACCGAGAGCGCCCCGCCGCGCCCGGCGCTGCCCCTGCCCCCCGCCAGCACGCGCGTCGACGGCGCCTGGCAGTGGGGCCGCTACCGGGCGCCCTTCCGGAAGCCGGACGTCGGTGCCACGCTGGCGAAGCGCTTCCGCCTCAAGGAGTGGCACTACGTCTCCCTCGACACGGAGCGGCTCTTCCTCGCCTTCGGCCTGGTGCAGCTCGGCTACGTGGGGAACGCCTTCCTCTACCTCGTCGACAAGAAGCAGCCGACGGTGGCCAAGGAGTACACGGCGCTCTCGCTCCTGGGGCGCCACCTCGACTTCGCCGAGAGCTCGGTGGGGGGAGAGACGCGCTGGAAGCGCCGCGACGCCGAGATCCGGGTGAGCTGGCGCGGGCCTCGCCCCGAGAGCGGTGCTTTCCGCGGAGCGCCGGCGCCGGAGCTCGCGTCGCCGCCCGGGGCCTGGGAGGTGCGCCTCGACCTGATGCTCGGCGAGGAGCACGTGCGGGGCGGCTTCCGCGCCCGGGCCGCCGAGGGGCTCGCGCTCCTGCACGACCTCGGCGACGCGCGCCCGGCGTACACGCACAAGGCGGCGGGCCTCGAGGCCCGCGGCAGCCTGCGCGTGGGCGAGGAGGCCATCGACCTGGCGGGCGGGCTCGCCGTCTCGGACTGGACGCGCTCGCTCGCCGCGCGCGAGACGCGCTGGAAGTGGGCCAGCTTCGCCGGCCGGGCGGGGGGCCACTCGCTCGGCCTGAACCTCTCGGCGGAGGTCTACGACGACGCGAACGGCGACTCGCTCGAGAACGCGCTCTGGGTGGACGGGCGCGTGCAGCCCCTCGGCGGGGTGGAGTTCGACGTGCCGCCGATCCCGGGCGTGGAGGACTGGCACATCCGGAGCCGCGAAGGAGACGAGGTCGACCTCGTGTTCCGGCCCCTCGGCGCACGCGCCCAGCACCTCGACATGAAGGTCCTGCAGAGCGACTTCGTGCAGCCCTACGGCACCTTCCACGGGCACGTGGCGGGGCACCGGGTCGACGACCTCTTCGGCGTCGTCGAGGACCACCTCTCGGTCTGGTGAGCGCACGGTGAGCGCGGCGTGAGCGCGGCGGAAGCGCGCGGCGGAAGCGCGCCGGGGCATCGCGGCCGACCCGCGGCCGGCGCGACGGCTCACATCACGCAGGCGGCGTCGTCGGCCGCGCAGATGCGCGCTCCGTCGCGGCTGATGACCCAGACCGCGAAGCTCGAGCCGCCCTCGGCGCGCTCCTCCGTCGCCGGGTCGTAGTCCAGGGCCCCGGAGGCGCCCGAGACGTCCACCGACTCGCCCGCCGCGAAGGCGTCCACGACCTGCGTCCAGGAGAGCTCGCCCACGTCCAGCTCGGCGCCGCCGCTCACCTGCCGGAGCCCCCGCGCCACGCCGCGCGGGCTCACGCCACCCTCCTGGAGCAGGGCCCAGCTCGCGCCGTAGAGCGCCAGCCAGCCCGCGTCGTAGGCGTGCGTCGTGAAGCTGAGCGCGTCGACGTCGCTCTCGCCGAAGGCGATGCGGTAGCGGCGCGCGAAGTCGTCGGCGAGGTCGGGATCCGTCGCCGGTCGCGTCCCACGGATGCGCGCGTAGAGGTCGGTGTCCCCCTCCGGGAGCCCCACCAGCAGATCCTCGTTGGCGGCGGCGTCGGTGAGGAAGAAGCGCTTGTCGTCGAGGGTCGGGTCGGCGGCCGCGGCCGTGAGGAAGCTGACCGTGTCGTCGGTCGCCGAGGAGATGAAGATCACCTCCTCCGCCGCGCTGTCCGAGACCACGCCGAGCGCGCCGCCGAGCTGCCCCTCGGTGGCGAAGCGGACCACCTCGGCGTCCGGGAAGTCGGCCGAGAGGAGCGCGACCAGCCCGTCCCCGTAGGCGCCGTCCTGGGCGACGACGATCACGTCGGTGACGCTGCGCGCCTCGAGATCCTGCACGATCTGGCGCTCCTGCTCCTCGTCGGTCGGCGCCGTGCGCCAGAGGCGGCCCGGGACCTCGTCGGTCGCCGGGATCGGCTCGAGGGCCGTGAGCGAGGGGCTCGTCGCCGAGGGCGAGAGGAGCACCATGGCCTCCGTCGCCTCGAAGACCGCCTGGGTCTCGCCGGAGGACGGCGGCCCGACGACGATCGGCGCGCCGATCACCTCCTCGAGGTGGGCGGCCACCCGGAGCGCCGCCTCGCCGCGGCCGAGGGCGTCGAAGTCGGCGTTCTCCTCGATGGTGCAGGTCACGAGGCCGAAGGCGCGGCCGTCCACGCCGCCGGCGTTGCTCGCGTCCTCGACGGCGAGCTGCACGGCGTTCGCGCGCGCGACGTGCGTGGCCAGGGATGCGTCGACGATGGTGCCGATGACGATGCGATCCCCGCCCTCCTCCTCGAGGAGGTTGGCCGGCCAGGTCCTGGCGCAGCGCGGCTCGCTGGCCCCGGCCTCGCAGAAGCCCCCCTCGGCGCAGACGAAGCCGAGGCCGAAGGCGTCCCGGCAGTCGGCGTTGCGCTCGCACTCGGAGCGATCGAAGCGGGTGAAGCTGCAGCTGGCCACGAGCAGGGCCAGGCCGAGGAGCGGCGCGAGGGGGCGGCGGCGCGGCATCAGAAGCGCCCCTCCAGGAGCAGCGCGCCCCCGTGCGGTCCCACGCCGACCCGGGCCTCGACCTCGGCGGCCTCGGGCTGCGGGTCCTCCTCGTCGTCCTCGGGCCGGAGCAGGAGGTAGAGGCCGACGCCGAGCGCGGCGGCGGAGGCGACGAAGAGGAGGTCGGCGGCGATGGAGAAGCGCCGGTCGCGATCGCTGGCGCCGGTCGCCTCGCGTGGGCAGAGACCGTCGCGGCAGAGGCCGTCGAGGTCGTCCCGCGCCTTCTTGGCCCCGACGGCCAGGCCGACGCCGCCCGCGAGGAGCGCGCCCGCCGCGCCGAGGAGGAAGGGACCGTGGAGGGACGAGGACTCCTCGGACGGGGTCGGGTCCGGCTCGGGGTCCGGGTCCGGCTCGGGGTCCGGCTGCATGGCGCGCAGGCGCTCGACCCGCTCGCGCAGGCTCTCGAGGCGCGACTCGATCCGCGAGCGCTCGGCCTCCTCGGCGTGCGGCAGGTAGGCCTCCAGGCTCTCGATGGCCTCCTCCCAGCGCCCGGCGCGCTCCTGCGCGTTGGCGATGTTGAAGAGGAGGAGGGGCCGCCCGGAGAGGTCGTAGGCCTCCTGGAAGGCCGCCAGCGCTTCCTCGTAGCGCCCCTGCGCGTAGAGGTCGTCGCCCAGCAGGAAGAGCTCGCGCGCCCGCTCGTCGTCCTCGCTCTGCGCCTCGGCCGTCCCGGAGAACGACAGCGCCGCGAGGACCGCCAGTGCCAACGCCGCGAGCACGCGCCCAGCGGCGAGTCGCTTTCCGCCCCTCGTCATGCGCCCCCACTCTACCGCGGATGGGGCCGCCCGTGGGAAGCTCGGCGCGCGGCGCCCTACTGCGCCCAGGGGTCCCGGTTGTCCGTGCGCGGCCGCATCGGCGTGGTCTCCGCCGGCTCCATCGGGGTCGGCGCCGACTCCATCGCCGTCTCGGGCTCCATGGTGGCCTCGGGCGACGTCGGCTCCGCCATCGTGGGCCCCGAGGTCATGCGCGCCGAGGTCATGCGCGCCGGGCGCCCCCGCCGGGCACGCCGGAGCGCCACCGCCACCTCGCCCTGACCGCCGAGGACCGTGACCTCGCGGGTCTCCCAGCCTGCCCGCCCGACGCTGAGCGTCCAGCTCTCGCCGGCCGGGATGGGCAGCGTCAGCGGCGTATCGCCGAGATCCGTCTCGCCGCGCCGCACGCGAGCGCCCGGCGGATCGCTCTCCAGGCGGACGCGCGTGAGCGCCGCCATGGCGCCGGCTGCCTCCACCGGGGCCGCCACCATCGAGGGCACCTCGCTCGGCGCCTCCTGCGTCGTCGGGAGCTCCTGCTCCAGCTCGGGAGGAGCCGCCGGTGCCGCCTCGGGGGATGCCGCGACCCCAGCAGGCGCCTCGGTCTCCGTGCCGTCTCCCCGGAGCAGGAACCAGCCGCCGACCACGCCCACGAGCCCGACCACCACGGCCGCCAGGAGGAGCGGCGCGCGGCGCCCTTCGCCCCCCTCGCCGCCGACGGTCGAGATCGCCGGGGCGCCATCGACGGCGCTCCCGGAGAGGATCGAGCTCGGCGTCGCCGCCGCCGTCCGGTCGAGCTCCTTCGGGGACGGGGCCCCGGCCTCGGAGGTGCGCACGCCCGAGCGGTCCAGGGACGAGGCGAGGCGCCGCGCGGGCCCGATGCCCGGTCGGCTCGTCCCGCCGTGGCTCTTGCCGGGCAGGCTCGAGCGCGCCGCGGCGGCCTCCTCCGGTGTCGCCAGGAGGGCCTCGACGAGCGCGTCCATGGTCGGGTAGCGGTCCGCCGGCTCCTTCGAGAGGCAGCGCATGATCACCGACTGGAGGGCGTCGCTCGCCGTCGTGTCCGGCTGGAGCTCGCGGATCGAGGGCGGCTCGACGTTGATGTGCGAGGCGAGGAGCACGAACTTCGAGTCCGAGTCGAAGGGCGGGCGCCCCGTGAGGCAGTGGTAGAGGCAGGCGCCGAGCGAGTAGATGTCGCTCTCCGGACCCACGTCCGAGCTGCCGATCTGCTCCGGCGCGATGTAGCGCGGCGTCCCGAGGAGGGCCCCGCTCTGCGTGAGGCCGGCGTCGCTCTCCTGCTTGACCAGGCCGAAGTCGAGCACCTTCACGAAGTCCGGATCGGCGCCGCGCTCCGTGAGCATGATGTTCGACGGCTTCAGATCCCGGTGGATCATCCCGCGGCCGTGCGCCTCGCCGATCGAGCCGCAGATCTGCAAGCCGAGGTGCTTGACGCGGGCCGGCTCGAGCGGGGCCTCCTGGTCGAGGATCTCCTCGAGGTTGCGTCCCTCGAGCATCTCCATCGCGATGTAGAAGACCTCGTCGTCGGTCTTGCCGTAGTCGTAGACGACGACCGTGTTCGGGTGCGTGAGCTTCGCGCAGGCGGCCGCCTCGTTGAAGAAGCGCTGGGCGAAGTCGCCGCCGGCCTTCTTGCCCTCGAGCTGCTCGAGGTCGAGCACCTTCAGGGCGACCTCGCGGCCGAGGGGCTGCTGGATGGCGCGGTAGACGCGACCCATTCCGCCGCGGGCGATGGGCGAGCGGACCTCGTATTTCCCGTCGAGGACGAGGCCGAGGAAGGGATCGCGGCGGTGGGACGAAGCAGGCAAGGGACTCCCCTCGGAGCAGCATACACCGGCTCGGGCGTCGGCCCCAGGTGTGGGAGTGACGGAAAATGCCGCTCGCAGGCGAGCCGGATTCGCAGCGCGCCTTGACGGACGGGCGCCGATCCCCAAGAGCCAGCGCCCCCATGCCGCGCCGCAAGACTTTCCGCGTCTACTCCTGGAACGTCAACGGGCTCCGCTCCGTCGTGAAGAAGGGCTTCTTCGACTGGCTGAAGGGCGCCCGCGCCGACGTCGTCGGGCTGCAGGAGACCCGCGCCTGGCCCGAGCAGCTCGCCCCCGAGGTGCGCCGCCCGCCGCGCTGGTACTCGGCCTTCGCGACGGCCGAGCGCAAGGGCTACAGCGGCGTGGGCCTCTACGCCCGGCGCGAGCCCGACGCGGTCGAGACCTCGCTCGGGGTGCCGGAGTTCGACGCGGAGGGGCGGGTGCAGATCGCGCGCTTCGGGGCGCTGACGATCGCGAACGTCTACTTCCCGAACGGGAGCGGCAAGGATCGGGACCACAGCCGCGTGCCCTACAAGCTCGACTTCTATCGGCGTCTCTTCGAGGTGCTCGAGCCCGCGCGAGCGGCCGGGGAGCGGGTGCTGGTGATGGGCGACTTCAACACGGCGCATCGGGAGGTCGATCTGGCGCGGCCGAAGTCGAACCAGAAGACGTCGGGGTTCCTGCCGGAGGAGCGGGAGGAGCTCGACCGGTGGCTGGAGAGCGGCTGGACGGACACGTTCCGGCACCACCACCCGGAGCGGGAGGGGGCCTACACCTGGTGGAGCCAGCGCTTCGGCGTGCGGGAGCGGAACGTCGGCTGGCGCATCGACATGGTGCTGGCGAGCCCGGGGGCGCTGCCCTTCCTGCAGAAGGCGCGGATTCACGCGAAGGTGATGGGCTCGGACCACTGCCCGATCAGCGTGGACCTCGAGCCGGGCGTCCTCGAAGGCTGACGGCTCCACGGGCTGACGGCTCCGGCCCGCTGACGACTCCAGCCCGCTGACGGCTCCAGCCCGCTGACGGCTCCAGCCCGCTGACGGCTCCGGCCCGCTGACGGCTCCGGCCCGCTGACGGCTCCGGCC
>PABA01000033.1 GCA_002699025.1 Sandaracinus sp.
GCCGGCCCCCTCACCACGCCCCCAAACAGGGACCCCCTCCCGCCTTACCGGGGAAGCTCTCTCGCCTTACCGGGGAAGGTCCCCCCCCACCTGTCGATGAGCGCGGTCTTTCACCGCTTCGAGCACCTCGCCGATGGTGGGCGCCACTACCGAGGCTACGCGCCCAAGTGGGACCAGCTCACAGGCTTCCTGTTGCTCACGCCAAAGACCTACTGACTCTGGCCGCGGCCTTGTGCGTCGAGGCAGCGTCCCTCTCGGCGCACAAGGCTGGCTTCCACCTCGGGCGCAACAGCCCGTAGGTGACTCGCCTTGCGAGGCTCGCGTGATATCTTCAGTCATGGCCGATAGATGGGTAATCGCGTACGACGTGGACACTGCTGCCACCGCCGCGGCCGAGAAGACACCTCAAGGTGTGACCACCATGACGGTCTACAATCGGATTCGCGCCTGCCTGCGTCAGCACGGGTTCGATGAGTTCACACAGCTAAGCGTCTATGCGATGGACGACTCGGATGGCGCGCTCGTGCGGGTCTACCACGCCTTATCCGCACTCGGCCAGCTTGACGAACGCAAGTTCATTAAGCGACTGCACGTCTTCAAGATCGACGGCGCCATGAACGACGTGTTGCCCCTCGTTGACAGTCGAGACTCCGCTCCCGCGGACAGATAGGGTGCTGCCACACTGAACCCTCGAGCCTGCCCCAGGGGCTTCCACGAAACCTTCCACTTCCGTCGCGTCAGCGGGGGACAGCGCACGACACCCGGGGACGCTAAATGGTTGTAGTTGTTTGGTTTCGGTTGTGATTTCGTGGGAGCTGGCAGTGTTGCTAAGGTTGACGTCGCGAGTTCGAATCTCGTCTCCCGCTCCGCTCGATAGAGCAACCAGTCCGGCCGGTTGGCGCAAGCCAACCGGCCTTTTTCGTGTGCCCCCGAGGGGCCCGAAACCGCCACCCCGACCCGTCGACTCGTGTCTGAACGAGGCGCACGGCGATGTGCCCGCCTACTGAGGTGATTCTCGACCATCTCCGACAAGGTTCGAAGGGGGGCTGTGTCGAGCAATCCCGTCCTGGGTACGCCAGGACGGGCGAAACGACATCCTTCACGCAGGGTACTGCGTGACCTACGTTCGTCGTGATCCGTGCTCCCGGGCGAGGGGGCGCTCGGGGCTCGCACCTCCCGAACGGACACGGCGGGCCCGGTCGCCCGCCGGCTGGCGTCGCCCAGGTGGGGCCCCATGATTCGGCCCATGAAGGAAATGGACGAGCGCCAGGAGGCCTTCGTGCGCCGCCGCTTCAAGCAGGAGGTTCGCCGCCGCATGCGCGCCATCCGCAAAGGCCTCCCGAAGGACGCCCGCGCCGAGCGCTCCGCCCGCATCGCCGAGCGCGCCGCCGCCCTCCCCGAGCTCGAGGCACCGCGCGTCGTCGCCGGCTTCGTCTCCATCAAGGGCGAGGTCGATCCCGCGCCGCTCCTCGACGTGCTCCGCGAGCGCGGCGCCGCCGTCGTCCTGCCCCGGGTCGACTTCGAGCTCGGCGCGATCGTCCTGCACCACCACGCCCCCGGCGACCGGCTCGAGGAGTCCGGCTTCGGCGTCCCCGAGCCCCTCCCGAGCGCCCCCCGCGCGGACCTCGCCGCCGTCGACCTCGCGCTCGTCCCGGCCCTCGCCATCGACCCCGCGGGCGCCCGCATCGGCTACGGGAAGGGCTTCTACGACCAGCTCCTCCCGACCCTCCCGAACGCCTTCCGCCTCGCGCTCGCCTACGACTTCCAGCTCGTCTCCGAGATCCCCGCCGAGCCCCACGATCAGCCCATCCACGCCCTGGTCACCGACACGCGCCTCCTCCGCGTCGACGCCACCGGTTGATCGCGCGGCCGAAGGAGCGGCACTCTGCTCCCATGGCCGAGGGTCGGAAGCCGCCTCCTCCACCGCCGCCCAGCACCGGCGCGGCGCCGAAGAAACCCGTCCGCTCCGCGGCCCCGCCCCCGCCCCTCCCCAAGGCGACGAAGGACCGCGCCAAGCTGGCGAGCGAGGCCATGGCGCTCCGAGACGAGCAACTCAAGGCCCGCGTCGTCTACGTCGACCCGAGCCTCCAGACCAACGCCGAGCTCGACGCGATCACGGCGAAGGTCGTCGAGGAGCTGCAGGAGCTCCAGCGGGCGGGCATGAAGGCGAAGATGCCCGCCGACCCCGGGCAGATCGAGATCGAGCTCATCAAGAACCTCCGGGAGCTGCTCGAGAAGATGGTCTCGGCGCGGCGCGAGCACTTCCTCCGGCACAAGGTCGAGCTCATCCAGCGGAAGATCGCGAACCTCTACTTCACCTCCGAGGTCTACACGAAGCCCGAGGACGCCCACGCCGCGAAATACGACCACGCGGACGAGGCCCTCCTCGCCGCGCTCCAGCGGCACCTCGACGCGATCGTCGAGGACCTGCTCACGTTCCAGTACCGGGAGCCGGGCGCGCGCGAGCAGGCCATCGATCGCATCCAGCGCTTCGAGAAGAAGCTCGCCGCCGACGTGCTCGCCCGCAGCCGCCCCGAGCTCGAGCGCCTCCTCGGCCTCTACCGGGACGTGCTCCTCGTCTTCCTGCTCAAGGACTTCCGCGAGTCGCTCGGCGAGTTCGCCTGGGAGGTCGTGCAGCAGTCGCAGATCGCCCGCGGGGGCGAGCTCTCCTACAAGATCCTCGAGAAGCAGTTCCCGCGCTTCCGCTCCGTCTTCGAGGAGAAGTTCATGGACCGGCTCCTCGCGGCGCTGCAGGAGCCCCTCGCGCGGCGCATGCAGGACGAGCCCGACTTCGACTTCCGCCCGGCGACGCTCCGCTTCGCCGCCGACCCGCGCATCTACGCCGAGATCTGCGGGACGATGTGCAACACCATCTACGGCTACCTGCACGGCGAGGGTTTCCTCGACCTGCCGGTGAGCTGGCAGATGCAGGTCTACGACAATTGACGCTCCCGCCTCCCGGTCGCGCCCCCCGCCCGCCGAGCGGCCGCCCGGCAGCTCGAGGGACGCCCCGCCGATGAGCGACGAGACACCGCGGCGAGCCACGCAGCGGGAAGCCACACCGCGCGAGGCCACACCGCGCGAGGCCACACCGCGCGATCAGGCACCGCGCGCCCGCACCATCGACGAGCACGACGTGCGCGCCTACTGCGCCCGCGCGCGCCAGGCCATCGACGAGGCCGAGGCCCGCGCCGTCCCCGCGGCCCGCCCCGGCTGGATCCTCGAGCGCCGCGAGCGCGCCGACCACGCGCGCGCCTTCCTGGCCAAGGCCCGCCGTGCCCTCGAAGAGCTCGAAGCGAGCCTCGACCTCACGCTCGACCGGGGCGAGGCCGCGCAAGAAGCCGAGAACGAGGCGCTCCTCGGCGCGGACGAGCTGGTGCCCGCCGACGAGTGAGCCGGGCCCCGGCTTCCTTCCGAGGACGCTCCACCGCCCATGCCCGCGCGACTCGCCGTCGCCCCGTCGACGTTGCCGAGCGGCGAGAGCGCGGGCGAGTCTCGAGCTGGAGCTGGAGCTCGCGCTGGAGCTCGAGCTGGAGCTGGAGCTCGCGCTGGAGCTGAAGCTGGAGCTCGCGCTGGAGCTGAAGCTGGAGCTCGCGCTGGAGCTGAAGCTGGAGCTCGCGCTGGAGCTCGCGCTGAAGCTGGGGCTCGCGCTGAAGCTGGAGCTCGAGCCGAAGCTCCGCGCCCCCGCGCTCAGCCGTGCAGCTCCTCCAACCGCCCACACGCCGGGTCGTCCCCGATCCCCTCGATCGGCACCCCCATCATGTGCGCCACCGACGTGAGCACCTGGTCGTTGTACACCGTCCTCCCCGGCCGGATCACCCGCCCGCCGCGCACCGGCCCCCCCGCGAGCACGACCGGGATCCGCTCGAGGTGGTGGTGCCGCCCGAAGTGCGAGATCCCGAGCACGAGCGTCGAGTCCAGGAGCGACCCGCTCCCGTCCGGCGTGTCCCGCAGCCGCTGGATGAACCCGCCGAGCTCCCCCCAGTCCCAGTGGACCATGCCCTGGTACGTCTCCCGCCGCGAGCCCGCCTGGTGGTGCACGTCGTCGTGGGCGTTCCCCGGGAAGCGCACGTCGATCCAGTTCTGGTAGTCCCAGCGGTACCCCGAGCGCCCGAACATCATCCCCCCGACCTGCGTCCGGTCGCAGAGGAAGGCCGCGTGGAGCACGTCGAAGTGCGCGCGGCTGAGCTGCGGGATGCTCCGCGCGTCGCCGGGCGCGTCCGGGATGGTGCAGACCGGCGCGGCCTCGGCGAGCGCCAGGTCCTCGGCGGCGCTCGACTCGGCCCGGCGGAGCGAGTCCTCGAGCACGTCGAGCTTCTCGTGCTCGACGCCGACCAGCTCGGCCCGCAGCCGGCGGAGCTCCCCGCCCAGGTCGTCGAGGATCGACTGGCGCGCCCGGAGCCGCGCCCGCGTCGCCTCCCGCGCGGCCTGCTCGTCGGCGGCCCCGGCGGCCAGGTCGCGGAAGAGGTTCTCCCACACCTGCGCGGGCGACTGGACGGGCGTGGCGAAGCGCCGGGCGCCGGTGGCGAAGGGGCGCTCGCGCATGGAGCGCGGCTGCCGCTGCTCCACGAGCACCAGCGTCTTCCGGAGCCCCAGGTGCTCGGCCACGACGTGATCGATGGACGGCCCGCCGGGCTCCCCCTCGTCGCCGCCGATGTCGAAGACGTCCCGGGCCGTGATCACCTTGCCGATGCTGCGGATGTGATCGTTGCCGCGGGGCCGCGGTCCCGTCGGCCGGATGTCGACGCCATCGACGACGAGGGCCTGCTCCCGAACGGGTTCCAGGGCCCGCAGGATCGGCGTCGTGAACGCATCCCCGCTCTCGGGGAAGAAGTCCTCGGCGTAGGGGTAGCCACCGGAGCAGACCCAGACGAAGAGGCGGCGGGGCGGCTCCCCGGCGGCGGCGGCGCGGCGCCCCTTCAGGAGCGGCGCGAAGAGGGCCGCGGAGGCCAGCGATCCGAAGACGAAGCGGCGGCGGTTCATTCCTCTCCTCCCATGTCCTGGGCGCGCAGGTAGGTGCGCGGCTCGGCGAGCATGTCGACGAGGAGCCCGCGCACGTCGAGCGCCTCCGGGTTCCCCTCGGCGAGCGCCCGCCGCGCGACCGTGTCGAGGCGCTCGGCGGAGACCTCGCCGCTCACCCAGGCCGCCGCGTGGCGCGCGAAGCACGCAGCGACGACCGGCTCCTCCACCAGCGCGTCGATGAGCTCGAGGTGCCCCGCGTAACTCCGGCTCCGCTCGGCGACGACGACCTCGTCCACGCTCGTGTCGATGGGCCGCCCGTTGCGGCTCTCCTGCCAGCGCCCGAGCGCGTCGAAGCTCCCGAAGGCGAAGCCGAGGGGCATGAACTGCGCGTGGCACTCGACGCAGGCCGGCCCCTGGTTCATCAGGCCCTCGGCCTGCTCCCGGACAGTCAGCTCGTCGAGCGCGTCGGCGTCGAGGCCCGCCATGTCCGCCGCCGACGCGACGTCGATGCCGGAGGGGAGCCCGATGGACTCGCAGAAGAAGTGGTTCTTCAAGAGCAGCCCGCGCGAGACCGGGCTGTCCTCGTAGGCCTGGTTCGCCGAGCCGTGGGCCGCGAGCACGCTCGCCAACCCGAGCACGCCCCGGCGCCGGCTCGGGTCGAACTCGTGGCGCCCCCAGTCGCCCTCCGGGACGGCCTCGGCGTCCACCTCGTAGAGCGGCGCCGTCGCCGCGCTGATCGGGGCCCGATCGGCCGTGAGGAGCCCCTGGAAGGTGCCGTCGCCTTCGTAGACCACCGCCTCCACGAAGCGGTCGAGCTCCTCGAGCAGGTCCTGCCCCTGCGCGGCCGAGGCCAGCTTCGGGTACTCGCCCGGCTGCGCGGCCATGCGCTCGAGCTCGTCGGCGCGCAGATAGAAGCGCACGAAGCGGGCGAGGGTCCGGCGCCCCGCGGCCGAGTCCAGGAGGCGCTCGGCGTGCTCGCGGCGCTCGCCCTCGTCGAGCCCGTCCGCGGCCGCCTCGAGGAGCGGCGCGTCGGGGGGCGCGCCGGTGAGCGTGTAGGCGATGAGCGACGCCTGCTCCCAGGGCGAGAGCAGCCGCTCCCCGTCGCCCGCCGGCGTACCGACCTCGAAGCGGTGGAGGAAGTGCGCCGACATGAGGACGCGCGTGAGCAGCGCCCGGGTCGCGAGGGCCGGGTCGCTCGCGTCGGCGTGCACCCGATCCCAGAGCGCCCGGAGCCCGGCGAGCTCCTCGTCGCCGACCGGCCGGCGCCAGGCGCGGGTGGCGAGGTCGCGCGCGAAGCCCTCCACGCAGGCCCCGTCCGGCGCGCCGGCCATGCAGGGCGCGTCCTCGGCGAGGGGCCCGGCGACGTAGGCCTCCCCGAGCCGCTCGGCCTCGCCGAGGAGCGTCGTGTAGAGCGCCTCGTCGACCTGGGCGCGGGCGCTCGTCGGGTAGCCGTTGCTGCGGTCGCCGTGCTGGATGCCGGACGAGACCTCGAGGCCGAGGAGCGCCTCGACCGAGGCCGCGTACTCGCGGGCTTCCAGCAGGCGCATGCGCGGCGCCAGCGGGACCTCCGGCGGCGGCGCCTCGAGGTCGGGCGGGGCGTCCTCGGGCGCCGGCTCCCCGGCGGAGGCCACCTCGCCGATCTGCCCCGTGCAGCCCACGCCGGCGAGCGCCAGGCAGAGGGCCGGGCACCACACCGGACACCGTGCCGGACGCCACGCCCAGGCGCGGCGCCAGCCGATCCGACGGCTCGGAGAGGGATCCATGTCCCCCGACCTCGCAAGAAGCGGACCGGCCGCCCCCGCCCACGGACGTCGAGATCGCGCCGCTCGACGTACCTCCCGAGGCTACGGCGCCGTGGGGATCGAAGTCCCCGCCGCGCTCACGCGCTCACTCCCCGTCGTCGAGGAGGCCGCTGATCTGCGTGTCGACCTCGCCCGTCGCCGAGGCCGCGAGCTTCTTCACGCTGCTCAGGTGGTGCAGGAGCAGGTCGCGGTTGTCGGTCACGGCGAGGTTCAGCATCTCGAGGGCGCCGATGCGATCCTCGGGCGTGAAGGGCGGCTCCTCGACGCGCTCCATGGAGAGCTTCTCGGGCGCGTAGGTCATGTGCTCGGCCTGCGTGTCGACGAGCGTGTAGTCGTCCCCGCGCCGCAGCTCGAGCGTCACCGTGCCGCTCACGGACGGCGAGACCCAACGCGTGAGCGCGTCCTTCAACATCAGCCCCTCCGGGTCGTACCACTTGCCCTCGTAGAGCAGGCGGCCGAGCCGGCGGCCCATGGTGAAGTAGAGGTCCATGGTGGACTCGTTGTGGATCGCGCTGAGCAGGCGCTCGTAGGTGATGTGCAGGAGCGCCATGCCGGGCGCCTCGTAGATGCCGCGGCTCTTCGCGTCGATGACCCGGTTCTCGATCTGGTCGCTCATGCCGAGCCCGTGCCGCCCGCCGATGCGGTTGCACTCGAGGAAGAGCTCGACGATCGAGTCGTAGCGCGTCCCGTTCAGCGCCACCGGCACGCCGCCCTCGAAGGTCACGGCGATCTCCTCGGCCGCGATCTCCACCTCGGGCTTCCAGAAGGGCACGCCCATGATCGGGTCGACGATGCGCATGCCCTTCGAGAGCAGCTCGAGGTCCTTCGCCTCGTGCGTCGCGCCGAGCACGTTCGCGTCCGTCGAGTAGGCCTTCTCGGCGCTCATCGTGTAGGGCAGCTCGAGCGACTCGAGGTATTCGCTCATCTCCTGGCGCCCGCCGAACTCGGCGACGAACTTCGGATCGAGCCAGGGCTTGTAGATGCGCAGGGCCGGGTCGACGAGGATCCCGTAGCGGTAGAAGCGCTGGATGTCGTTGCCCTTGTGCGTCGAGCCGTCACCGAAGACGTGGACCCCGTCCTCCTTCATGGCGCGCACGATGGCGGTGGTCGTCACGGCCCGGCCGAGGGGCGTCGTGTTGAAGTACTTCTTGCCGCCGGAGGTGAGGTGGAAGGCGCCGCACTGGATGGCGACGATGCCCTCGCGGACCATGGCCTCGCGGCAGTCGAGGAGCCGGGCCTCCACCGCGCCGTGCTGGGTGGCGATCGGCGGGATGTCCTGCGGGTGTTCCTCGTCCGGCTGGGCCAGGTCGGCCGTGTAGCCGTAGACCTCGAGGCCCTGGCGGCTCATCCAGGCGACGGCGGCGCGCGTGTCGAGGCCCCCGGAGAAGGCGAGCCCGACGCGCGTGCCCGCGGGAGGAAGCTGGCGGTAGATGCGGCTCATGGCGGCGCTGCATACCACGGAAGGCCCGCCAGGTCAGAGCCCCGCGCAGGCCGCCGACGTGCGACCGGGCCGAAGCGCGCCGGTCGGCGTGGCGACGGCGAGCCCCCGCCCGAACGACGACGCGCCGCGCGGCGGGGCCGGGCGACGCGCGTCGGGGCGGAGAGCGGTCAGCCGAGCGAGTGGAGCGGGCCGGTCCCCTCGAGGGCGAAGGAGCTCAGGTCCGTGAGGCCGGCCGCCTGCGCCATCGAGATGTAGAGGTCCGCGAGCGGCTCGTCGCGCTCGTAGAGGACGTGCCGCCCGCTCCGCACGGCGCCGCCGCCGCGCCCGCCGAGGAGGATCGGCAGGTTCGTGTGCCGGTGCACCGGGCCCGAGGTGCGCGGCGTCAGATCGCCCATGGCGCCGCCCGAGTGGCCCGTGCCGTCGAGGCCGCCGCCGAACATCACGAGCGAGTTGTCGAGGAGCGTCGAGCCGTCGCCCTCCTCCGTGCCCTGGAGGCGCCGGAGCAGGTTGCCGAACTGCTCGACCTGCCAGCGGTTGATCGCCTCGATGCGCTGGACGTCGTTGGTCCCGCCCTCGAGGTGCGACATGCGGTGGTGCGCCTCGCGGATCGGGCTGCCCCCGGCGCGGAGGAAGTCGTAGACGCTCCCCGGCTTCTCGAGGATGAGCGTCGCCACGCGCGTGCGGTCGCATTGGAAGGCGAGCCGGATCACCTCGAACATCAGGTCCACGTGCTCGAGGAAGTCGTAGCTCCCGTCCTCGGGCGGCGCCGCGCCCGGGTCGCAGATGGGCATGCCCTCGCTCGTCTCGAGGCGCACCTCGAGCTGGCGGATGCCCTCGAGGTACTCGTCGAGCTTCACCTGGTCCTGCCGCCCGAGCCGCCCGCGCAGGCTCGAGACGTCGTCGGTCACGCTGTCGAGCACGCTCTGCTCGAGGCGCTGGCGCCGCTCGCGCTCGGCCGCCGACTCGCCCGGGTCGAAGCCCGCGAAGAGCCGCTCGAAGACGGCGCGCGGCGAGGTCTCCTTGTCCATGGGCGTCGTCTCGCTCGCCCAGGAGATGTTCGACTTGTAGATGGGCGCGTAGCCCGAGTCGCCGCCATAGGAGCCGGAGCGCGTCGCGAGCACCAGGCTCGGCACGGTCGGCGTGTACTCGCGGAGCCGGTTCGCGGCGACCTGGTCGATGCTGATGCCGTTGCGGATGTCCGAACCGTCGGTCTTCTTCAGCCGCGCGCAGGTGAGGAAGGTGCCCGTGTCGCGCGCGTGATCGCCGGGGCCGTCGTTGGAGACGGTGCCGTCCGGGTAGGTGTAGCGACCGCCGCCGGGCTTGTTGCTGAGCCCGGTCAGCACGTTGAAGTGGTCGCGCATGTCGCCGATGGGCTCGAGCATGGGCGAGAGCGTGTAGCCGGCGCCCGTGTCGGTCGGCGTCAGCTTCGTGCGGATCATGCCGTTGGGCACGTAGACCCAGACCAGGCGCACGCGCGGGTCCTCCTGGGCCTTCACGCGCTCGCGGCGGGTCCGCGGGAGCATGGCCTCGAGGAAGGGCAGCGCGAGGGTGGCGCCGGCGCCGCCGAGCAGGGCGCGGCGCTTCAGGCGAAAGGAGCGAACGGAGCGGCGGGCCTTCTTCGTCATCGGCTCTCCTCCGGGGTCTCTTCGGGCTGGGTGGTGCCGACGCGGCGGAACACGTCGTCGAGGACGGTCTCCTCGATGAGGGCGCGGAGCGTGCCGCCCCGCAGCTCGGCCCGCTCGAGGATGCCGTCGAGCGTGCAGGCGTCCTCGGCGCGGAGCGCGCGGCCGAGCGAGTAGGTCAGGAGCTTCTCGCCGACGCACTCGGTGAAGCGCGGGTCCTCGGCGAGGATCAGGCCGAGCTCGGCGGCGCCCTCGAAGGAGCGGCCGTCCGGGAGCTCGCCGTAGCTGTCGATGGGCTCGCCCTCGTCCGTCTCGCGCCAGGCGCCGACGGCGTCGTAGTTCTCGAGGCCGAAGCCGAGCGGGTCCATGACGTCGTGGCAGCCGGCGCACTCGGGGTCCGCCCGATGCTGCTCGAGGCGCTCCCGGAGCGTCAGCGTCTCGCCCGTCTCGTCGTCCGTGGCGTCCTCGCCGAGCGAGTCCACGTCGGCGGGCGGGTCCGGCGGGGGCGCGCAGAGGAGCCGGTCGAGGATGTAGACGCCGCGGAGCACCGGCGAGGTGCGCGTCGCGTGCGAGGTGACGGTGAGGACCGAGCCCTGCGTGAGAAGGCCACCGCGGCGGAGCCCGTCGAGGCGCACCAGGCGCATCTCCTCGCCCTCGACGCCGTCGACGCCGTAGTGGGCGGCGAGGCGCTCGTTCAGGAAGGTGAAGTCCGCGTCGACCAGCGTCGTGAGCGGCAGGTCGTTCTCGATGACGTGCCGCACGAAGAGCTTCGTCTCGTCCTCCATGGCCTGGCGGAGCGCCTCGTCGAAGCTCGCGAAGGCCTCCTCGTCGGGGTGCGCCTCGGGGAGCTTGGAGACCTTCAGCCAGCGCGCCGCGAACTCGTCGACGAAGGCGTCGAAGCGCGGGTCCTCCATCATCCGGTCGATCTGCCCGCGGAGCGCGTCCTCCTCGTTCAGCCCGCCGCTCGCGGCGAGGTCGAGGAGCTCCTCGTCGGGCATGGTCGCCCAGAGCGAGTAGGAGAGGCGCGAGGCGATCTCGAAGCCGTCGAGGTCGCGGACACCCTCGCCGTGGTCCTCGGCGCGGAAGAGGAAGTTCGGGCTGAGCAGCATGGAGCGGACGCCGAGCTCGAGGCCGGCGTCGAAGCGCCGGTCCTGCGCGCCGAGCACGACCACGTCGACGACGCGGTCGACCTCGCCGTTCGAGAGCGGGCGGCGCCAGGCGCGGAGGCCGAACTCGCGGGCGAAGGCGCGGGCGCAGTCGACGCGGGCGCCCGAGTGCTCGGTGCCCTCGAAGACCGCCGGGTCGCAGGCGCCGAGGAAGCGCTCGCGGAAGCCGTCGCGCTCGAGGGCGGCGTCGGCGAGGGCGCGGGCGGCGGCCTCGTACTTCTCGACGGCGAGCGTGCCGACCGTGAGGAGGTCGGCGTCGTTGATGAAGCCCTCGGCGGTCTCGGCGTCCACGGGGAAGTCGGCGTGGGCCGGGCGGCTCGTCTCGCCTAGGAGATCGCGGACCGTGTTGTCGTACTCGACCCGGTTGAGGCGCCGGACCGTGACGTAGCCCGGCTCGGCGTCGACCGTGTCGCAGTAGTCCGGGTCCCCGGGGAGCGGGCCGCCGGGGCGGTCGCCCGGGTCGCCCACGCCGACGGGCTCGCCGATGGCTCCCTCGCAGGCGACGAGGAGGGCCAAAGCGGGGACCGCCAGGGAGCGCAGGCACGTGCGGATGGTGAGCTCCTGCATGGTGAACCGAGTTCTCAGCAAGAAGCGTGCGCGTGCGAGATCGCTCGCCTTCAGCGTGGATCACGGGGGTCGGTGTCCAGATCTCGGGCGAAACCCGCCTGGGTCGCGCAGCCCCGACTCGGGCCTCCAGACCCGAGTAACACCACGAGTTACAGCCCGGGCGAGCGGGGGCGCTGGCCCCCGATCGGGGCGCCGCGTCGCCCGGGACGGGACCCACCACGTAGGACGCCCGAGACGTCCGAGCCGGCTCAGCCCAATGGGTGAACAGCCCCCGTCTCTCGGCGATCGCGGGGCGCGCGCCGCGCGCCGGAAGGGGGCCCGATGACGAAACGATGACGGAACGGTTTTCACATCGCCCCTATGTTTCGGTGCGATGTCTGGAGCTGCGAAGGCCGCGAAGCGGGCCGCCGGCAACGCCTTCCTGGGCACGTTCGGCTGGCGCGCCGAAGGCGACACGCCCGAGCCGAAGAAGTACGTGCTCATCGCCGCGCCCCACACGAGCAACTGGGACTTCCCCTTCACGCTCGCCCTCGCCTGGGCGCTCGACGTGAAGATGCGCTGGCTCGGCAAGCACACCCTCTTCGAGGGGCCGCTGGGCGGCTTCCTGAAGTCCGTCGGCGGCGTCCCCGTCATCCGCCACGAGCGCCGCAACATGGTCGACCAGATGGCCGACCTCTTCGCCGAGCACGACGAGCTCGCGCTGGTGGTCCCGGCCGAGGGCACGCGCTCCCGGCGCCCCTACTGGAAGAGCGGCTTCTACCACATCGCCTCGAAGGCCGGCGTGCCCATCGTGCCCGGCTTCCTCGACTACGCGCGCAAGCGCGGCGGCTTCGGCGAGCCGATCGTGCCGAGCGGGGATCTGAAGGCGGACATGGACCGGATCCGCGCCTTCTACGCGGACAAGGTCGGCAAGTTCCCGGCGAAGTTCGGCCCGGTGCGCCTCCGCGAGGAGCTGCCGGTCGAGCCCGTCGTGAGCGAGGAGCCGAGCGGCGAGCACCCGGTCGCCTCCGGGCTCGACGCCACGGCGCTCGAGGCGACTGGGCTCGAAGCAGAAGCGGAAGAGGGCCTCCTGGCCTGAGCGCGCCCCGCCCGAGCCCGCCCCGTCCGCGCCTCCCGATCTCGCGCATCCCGACCCGACCCCCGAGCGGATGAGGCGCGCGGGGGCAGGGCGACGTGGCCCCGGGCGGCCGGCCGCCCCACAGTAGGCTCGTGGCGCTCTCGGAGAAGGTCGAGAAGAAGCTCGCGACGCTGCCGCCGAAGCCCGGCGTGTACGTCTTCCGCGGGGCCGGCGGCGCCGTGCTCTACGTGGGCAAGGCGCGGAGCCTCCGCTCGCGCGTGCGGAGCTACTTCACGCCGAGCACCTCGGACGTGCGCGCGTTCGTCGCCCGCCTCGAGGTCGAGCTCGAGGACATCGAGACCTTCGTCGCCGGCTCCGAGCGCGAGGCGGCGCTCCTCGAGAACCAGCTCATCAAGGAGCACCAGCCCCGCTACAACGTGAAGCTGCGGGACGACAAGGAGTTCCTCTCGCTCCGCCTCGACCCGGCCGCCGAGTGGCCGCGCCTCGAGGTCGTCCGCCGCCCGAAGCGCGACGGCGCCCACTACTTCGGCCCCTACCACTCGGCCACGGCGGCCCGGCAGACGCTCCGCCTCGTCAACCGGCACTTCCAGCTCCGCACGTGCACGGATACGGAGCTGAAGAGCCGCGCGCGCCCCTGCCTCCAGTACCAGATCCAGCGCTGCCCGGGCCCCTGCGTCTTCGACGTGGACCGCGCGGCCTACGGCGAGCAGGTCGACGGCGTCGCGCTCTTCCTCGCCGGGCGCCACGACGAGCTCATCGACCAGCTCCAAGCGCGCATGGCCGCCGCGGCGGAGGCGATGGAGTACGAGCAGGCCGCCGTGCACCGCGATCAGATCCGCGCCGTCGAGCGGGTGCGCGAGACCCAGCGCGTGGCGAGCGTCAAGGACGTCGACCAGGACGTGATCGGCCTCTTCCGGCGCGCCGACCAGGCGGAGATCGCCGTGCTGCTCGTGCGCGGCGGGAAGATCCGCGGCGTGCGCACCTGGGACTTCCAGAAGGTCTCGCTCCCCGACGACGAGCTCCTCGCGAGCTTCCTCGTGCAGTGGTACGGGCGCTCGCCCGTGCCCGACGAGGTGCTCCTCCCGCGGCCCATCGAGGCCATGGACGGGCTCGCCGCCGTGCTCGCGGACCTCCGGGCCGGCCAGGGCGGGCGGACGGCGGCGCCGAAGGTCCTGGTGCCGCGCCGGGGCGCCAAGAAGCGGCTCGTCGAGATGGCGATGGAGAACGCGCACCACGCCTTCCGGGAGAAGCGGCTCGCGGAGAAGGACGTGGAGGAGCGGCTCGCGGCGATCCAGAAGCGGCTCCGGCTCCCGGGGCCGCCGCGGCGCATCGAGTGCGTGGACGTCTCGCACATCGGCGGCGAGGACGCGGTGGCGGCGGTGGTCTCGCTGAACGAGGGGGCGCCGGAGAAGAAGCGCTACCGCACCTACCACGTGAAGCGCGCGCGGGGCGGCGACGACTACGGCGCCATGTACGAGGTGCTGAGCCGGCGCTTCCGGCGCGGGCGGGACCGGGAGAAGGGCTGGGAGCTGCCGGACCTCTTCGTCGTGGACGGCGGCAAGGGGCAGCTCAACGTGGCGCTCGCCGTGTTGCGCGATCTCGAGGTGGAGCGCTTCCCGGTGGTGGGGCTGGCGAAGGAAAAGGAGAACGCGCTCGGCGAGAAGCTCGTCGACCGCGTCTACCTGCCGGGGCAGAAGAACGCGATCCCGCTGGCGGGGACGCCGGCGCTGCAGATGTTGGCCTTCGCGCGAGACGAGGCGCATCGGGCGTCGAACGCCTTCCGGACGAAGCTCGGGAAGAAGCGGCGCATCCGGAGCGAGCTCGACGAGGTGAAGGGGGTCGGGCCGAAGACGCGGCAGAAGCTGCTGACGACGCTCGGATCGCTGGACGCGGTGCGGGAGGCGAGCGAGGAGGCGCTGGTGGAGGCCGGCGCGACGCGGCGGCAGGCGATCGCGATCCGGCGCGCGCTCGGGCGGGACGCGGCCCCGGAAGACGCGGCCCCGGAAGACACCGGGTCGGCGCTGCCCGCGGAGGCGGAGCGGGACGCCATCGCGCACGCCTTCGCCGAGCTCGACTGACTCCGAGCCCGGATGAGCCCGGAGGAGGCACCACGCGGCGTGATGAGCGTGCGCTCTCCTCGAAGGGAAACGGGAAGCCGCCGGTTCGAGGCTGCTCAGCCGGGAGGCCGCCCGTTCGAGGCCGCTCAGCCGTAGAGGCCGGCGGCGGCGCGGTCGAGGTGCATGTCGACGGCCGCGAGGAGGTCACGGTTTCCGTCCTGGGCGTAGTCGGCGAGCGCCTCCCGGAAGCGCGGCACGTCGCCGAGGAAGGCGTGGATGGCGGCCGGGTCGTCGAGGTCCGGCAGGAAGCGCCCGTAGCCCAGCCGGTCGAGATAGCGGGCGTTCATGATCTGCTCGAACATGCGCGCGAGGGGCACGGCGAGCATGGGCTTGTGGAGGTAGACGCACTCGCCCATGAGCGTGAAGCCGCCGTTCGCGATGACGGCGCGGGCCGAGGCGAGGTCGTCGATGAAGCCCTGCTCGGCGAAGGGGCGGAAGCGGAGGTTGCCCTCGACCTGCTCGGCGTCGATGTCGCGACGGATGCCGTAGATGCGGCACTCGATCCCGCTCGCGCGGAGCGCCTCGAGGAGCGTCTCGCTGCCCTGCGCGGTCTGGTAGACGAGCACGTGCTCCCCCTCGCTCGGCTCGGCCGCGAGGATCTCCGGGCGGAGGATCGGCGGGTGCAGCGAGGTCTTCGGCTTGCGGATGGGCGGGCGGAAGAAGGTGGTGATCAGGTAGTGGTCGCAGCCGGGGAGCTTCGCCTTCACGAGCGCCTTGGCGATGCGGAAGTCGCGCCGGTAGCCGTCGAGGATGGCGTCCGGGTGGGTGCAGCGCTGGATGATCTGCATGTTGTCCACGCTGAAGACCGGCAGCCCGTGGGCCTTCGCGTAGAAGTAGGTCCAGGACTCGAAGTCGCTGATGACGGCCTCGGGGCGGAAGTCCTCGATGAGGCGGAAGTAGGCCTCGATCTGCTTGGGCAGGGCGACGGCGCCCTCGAGGACGTTCGACCAGAAGGTGGCGTTCCGGCGCACCGTGTTGTCGCGGTAGACGATGTGGAGGCCGTGGATGGCGTGGACCTCCTCGAAGCCGCGCGTGCGGAGGAAGTCGACGGCGCGGCCGGAGGCCATGACCTCGACCTCGTGACCCTGGGCGACGAGGTGCTCGAGCACGACGCGCGAGCGCATCGCGTGACCCATGCCCTCGCCGACGACGCCGTAGAGGATGCGCATGGGGGGGAGTATAGGAGAGGCGCGTGGCGGGCCGACGACGGATCTACGCCGAGCGGGTGCCGCTCGGGGAGCTGAGCGCGCACCCGGCGCTCGGCGAGCTGGGTCGGCGCGGGGTGGAGCTGCTCGCGGCGGTGCGGCCCGGGGAGGAGGCGCGGGCCGGGGAGCTGGTGCGGCGGGCGCGGGCGCGGGGCGTGCGGGTCGGGCTCTGGCCCATGCTCGAGGACGCGGCCGGGCGCTGGCTGCACGCCGAGAGCGCGGCGCGGCTCCTGCCCTGGGCGGCGCGGCTCGAGGAGGAGGCGGCGCCGGACCTGCTGGTGCTCGACCTCGAGCCGCCCATCGCGGCGGTGAAGCGCCTCGTCGCCGGGGACCCGCTCGGGGCCTGGCGCGCGCGCGTCGGCCGGCCGCCCTTCCCGCTCGCCGCGTGGGTGCGGGCGCGGCGCGTGGAGATCTACGCCGCGGTGGTGCCGCCGACCGTGCTCCCCGGCGCGGCGGGCCGCGGCTGGCGACGCCTGCTCGGCACGCCCGAGGCCGGCTTCGACCGCGTCAGCCCCATGGCCTACGCGAGCCTCCTCGAGGGCTATGGCCGCGGGCTCCTGCGCCGCGCCGACGCCCTCGCGCTCGTGCACGCCATCGCGAGAGACGCCGCCCGCCTCGGGGCGCGCGCCGCCCTCTCCCTCGGCGCCACCGGCCTGGGCGCGCTGGGGGACGAGCGCGCCTGGCGCGACCCGGGCGAGCTCGAAGAGGAGGTGGACGCCGCCCGCGCCGCCGGGGTGGAGGATCTCGCCCTCTTCGAGCTCGCCGGCGCCCTCGAGCGCCCGCCCCTCGGCGCCTGGCTCGACGCCCTCTGCGCCGACCGCCCCCCGCGCAGGCCGCCCTCCACCCCCCGCGCCCGGGCCCTCCACGCCGCCGCCCACCTCATCGGCACGCCCCTCGGCATCGGCCCGCCAATCCACACCGGCTGACGCGCCCCGCCTCGCGGAGGGCGCTCGGCGCTCGACTCGAAACCCGGCCGATGCGGCCGCGGGGTAGACGGCCCGATCGACGGTCCAGCTCAGTCGAGCCCGAAGCGCTCCCGCACGCCGGCCGCCTGCCCCTGCGCGACGAGCCAGGCGAGGCCGCGGGAGACGAGGTGGTGGAGCTGCTGCGCGACGATGAAGGCGAGGATCCCGAGCGCCATGCCGGCCTCGGCGAGGTGGACGCCGACGACGACGAGCGCGAGACCCGAGAGCGCGATGCCGAAGCCGAGCAGCCCCACGGCGCAACCTGCCCCGTTCGATGGCGAGCGGACCGGCCGGATCTCCACCCCGCCGAGCGCCGCCGCGAGCCGGCGCTGGAGGCGCTCGCCCTCGCCTGCCTCACCGAGGCCTTCGATGCGTACGACGCGTGCGGCGAGCACGAAGAAGAGCTCGCACCAGCTCGCGCCCGCTCCCCGCGGGCACTCGAGCTGGAGCCCCCGAACCGAGCTGTCGGGGAGCGGCTCCCCATCCACCGAGACCTGCGCCTCGCCGTCCCCGGGCCCTCGACGGACGCGCAGGACGCGCCGCACGCGGACGACGTTGGGCGGGTCCACGCGGTTTCGAAGGAGTCCGAGGAACCACTCGAGGACCCCACCCGTGAACGTGCATACGATCCAAGCGGGCTCCCACGCCGGCCGCAGCAGCGCGCCGACGAGCGCCAGGCAGAGGAAGCCGAGGCCGACGAAACGCCAGGGGCTCGGTGGGGCCCGGAAGAGGGTCAGCTCCCCGCTCCCCTCCACGAGTCGCAGGGACCCGAAGCGAGCCTCCCCCGGCGCGCCGAGGCCGACCCGCGCACGCAACTCGTCGTCACCCCAGCGCGCGGCTCGACGCACGGCCGCCGCCCCCGCGGCCCGGAAGCCCGCGAGCAGAAACGCACCGGCGACGAGGCCGGCCACCACGAACGCGACCTCGCGGCTCGCGCATAGGATGGGCCCGAGCGCCACCGCGAAGTCCAACGCCATGCCCAGGCCAACCAGCGGCGGGACCGCCAGGAAGGTGCTGAGAGCGATCGGGGCGCGCTCGCGTGGCGGCTCGAGCTCCACCTCGGGTCCGAGTGCGTGGGCCAGCCGCTCGGCGATGCGAAGTGTGTGGCCCTGGACGTCGCGCCCGCCGAGCGAGACCGCCTCCCCCTCGAAGACCACCACGAGGGTGTGCCACGGATGGAGGAAGCGGACGATGCGCAGCGGCCGCCCCGCGTCCAGCGGGGCGCCATCCAGAAGCACGCGGCTCCGTCCGGCGTCCGCGGTGCGATAGCCACCGTCGCTGGAGGCGAGCCGCTCGATGCGCAGGCTGCGCCGGATCGGCAGGCCTCCGGGCCCCAGCGCACCGAGGAACGCGATCCCCTGGCGCGCCATCTCCGGGAGCGCGACGACCACCGTCAAAAGGAAGAGGAGCCCACTCGGCACGCTCTCCGGGCGGCTGAGGCCCCACCACAGGGCCGCCAACGGGAGCGCGACGAGGTGGGCGTGCTCGCGAAGACGGCGGCCCGGCGTCTCGAGCCGCACGACCTCGACGGATTCGTCGCTCACGCGGAGCTCCACAGGACCGATGCGCTCGTTCTCGGGGCTCACCCAGCCGGTCTAGCCGATCCTCGCGACTCGTTCGATCCGAGCATCGGGGCGCGCGGGACGGTCTCGGCGCGGGGCGGCGCCGGGCGCGGGACCGACGGCACGGGCGGGGCCGGCGTCCGGGGAGCCATGGGCCGCGGCCGCGTCTCGACCCTCCCCGAGCGCTGCACGATCACGAGCCGCTTCGACCCGCCGGTCGTCTCCGGCTGCGACCCGACGCCCACACCGACCGACCTCCACACCAGCATCGCGATGCTTCCGGACGGATCGCTGGGGTCGGACGGCGGCCCTTCGACGGAGTCCACGTCGACCTGCGCAGGCCGCTCCCGGACCGCGCCCCGCCTCGCCCAGAACGCGCGGACACCCGGCGGCGCGCGCGGCCTTCAAGGGCAGCCCTCTCCTTCCACGAAGCCCGACGCCTGGTCCAGCAGCTCGAGCGCCGTCTCCTGGTACTCGTCGAAGTAGCTCTCGCCCTCCCGCGAGAGCGGACCCGGATCGACCAGGCGCACCATGCCGTCCCAGTAGACGCCGACCTGGAAGTCCGTCGGCACCACGGCGCGCCGCTCGCCCTCCGGCGCGATGCGCTCCCGCATCGCGGCGATGGACCAGCGCGCGTTCGCCTGCGCGTCCGGCCGCAGCGCACAGAGCGCGTCGCGGAAGGGGCGCTCGAAGGCGGGGAAGTCGGGCGTCCCGTCCTCCTTGCTGTTGGCGAGGTAGCGCATGCCCAGACCGCAGCGCCCGGACTCGCCGGCCTCGAAGTCGCCGGTGAGGAACCCCTCGGCGGCCGCCTCGCGGAGGGCGCTCTCCATGTCGCCGACCGCTCCCTCCACGTTCGGTACGTAGAGGACCCGCGCGCCGTTCGGCAGGGCGTAGGCGGTCATGGTCGCACCTCGGCCCAGCCGACTCAGCTCGTCGACGCGCTCGAGCCAGGGCTCGCAGGACTCGTCGAGCGGCTCGCGGAAGACCCAGGTCGCGTCGTCCTCGAAGGGCTGCACCGCCTCGATGAACCGCGCGTCCTCGTTGACGCGCGCGCCCTGCCGCGCCCACCACCCCTCGGCCGCCTCCGCCGGGTGCGCCTCGATGGGCAGGTCACCGCGCGCGGCGACGTCGTCGAGGACGCAGTCGAGCATCTGGGCGCCGTAGCCGCGCGTGCTGCTCGCGAGCGCCTCGAGCACGAAGCCCGGCAGGCGCACGTCGTGCTCGTGGTCGATGGGCTTCTGCAGGAGCGCCGCCGCTCGGTAGACGCCGTCGCCGTCCTCGATGACCCAGAGCTCGGCGCCACGGGCGCGCGTGAGGACCTCCTGGAAGTAGAAGCTCATCGCCTGCCAGCGATCGTCGCGCTCGCGGAGCTCGCGGACGTAGCTCTCGTGGGCCTGGATGAACCAGTCCCAGCCCTCGGCGTCCCACTCCTCGATGCGGTAGCAGCGTCCGCCCTCGTCGCCGCTCGCGCCGGGCGTCGGCGAGACGGGCGCGGGCGCGACGCCGGGCGGGTCGTCGCCCTCGAGGGGCGCGCAGATCGTCCCGGCGCCGTCCTCGGCCGACGCCGTCGCGCCGCTCGCGCAGTAGGGCGCCTGGTGGTCCTCGACGAAGAAGCCGTAGGGGGCCTGGAGCTGCTCCCCGTAGGCGCTGAGCCCGGCGCCCGCGCGCACCTCCGTCGGCTCGGGCGCCTGGCGCGTGTCGAACTCCTTCGACCAGGCGCCCCCCGGCCGCGCCAGCTCGAAGAGCGAGGCGTTGAAGGCGCCGAGGCAGCTCAGCGAGCCGACGACGCCACGGCACATGAAGCCGTCCGGGTTCGCGCGGCAGCAGTCGGCGTAGGCGAGCGAGCTCGGCGTCACGCCGTGGCGCTGCACGTCGGCGCTCCGCTCGACGTAGTGCGGATCCGCGACGCAGCCCTCCGGCGCGCCGACCCAGCCGGGCCCGCAGGCGCCGGGGAGGGGGAGCGCCTGCGGCGGCAGGCAGGTGTCGCTCCCGACGGCGCCGACGCAGCGCCGCTCGGCATGCTCGGGCTCGCGCGGCTGGCTGAGCCCGCCCGGCGTGAAGAGCACGAAGAGGTGCCCGGCGAGGTCCGGCGGGCAGACGCCGGAGGTCTCCGGGTGGTGGCCCATGTCGATGACATCGACCGTGTCCCAGCACCAGCTCCCCTCGGGCAGGCCGAGCTCCTCGCGCTCCGCCTCCGCGAGCGGGCCCTCGTCCGGGTAGGCGATCAGCGGCGTGCCCGGGGAGCGACCGCCGACGACCGGCGCAGCGAGCGACTCGTCGCAGAGCATGCCCGGGTCCCGGCTGCCGGCGCCGCCGCGCGTCCAGAGCGTGCCGAAGCCGTCCGTCGTGCCCGGGAGGAGCTCGCCCCGGGAGAGCATGCCGTTGGCCCGGTAGCCGGGGTGGAAGACCCAGTCGAGGCGCCCGAAGCGCCCGAGGGCGGGCGAGAGCACGGAGACGGCGCCGCCCGCGCTCGTCGCGAAGTACTCCTCGCCGCCGCCGCCGCAGGGCACGTAGAGGCGCGCCGTCGCCCGCTCGGGGCAGAGGCCGCCTCGCGGCGCGAGCTCCACCAGCTGCACGCGCGGATCCCCGACGGCCTCGACGAAGCCCTCGGCGAGCGCCCGCTGCGCGTCCCAGTCGACCTCACCGGTGGGCGTTCGGGGGCAGGCGGTCCACTCGGGCGGCTCGTAGTCGAGCACGCAGGCGCCCCGATCGCCGACCGGTCGCCGGCGCCCGCGGAAGACCAGCTCGTCCAGCGGCGTCGGCGCGTCCGGATCCCACACCGATCCTTCCGGGCAGGGCTCGCAGACGTAGCTGGTCGGGCTCCCGGCGACGCGGCGCCAGACCGGGTGGCCGCCTTCCCCGTCGGCGTTCGGCGGGTAGCGCTCGGCGCAGGTGCAGCCCGCGCGCCCGCCGACGTTGCCGCCGCGGCAGCACTCGAGCTCCTCGTGGGTCTCCATGAAGTCGCCCCAGGCGTCGGCGAGCTCCGTGAGGTAGCCGACGGCGCTGGTGACGAAGGCCGCCATGCGGAGCGCGCGCACGAGCAGCCCCCTCGCCGCGCGGGCGTTCTTGATGCGCTCGGTCTGCTCGATGAACTCGGCGATGACGTCCGTCTGCTCGTCCGTGACCCGCGAGGCGTCGAGGGGCTCGGGCAGATCGAGGGGGAGCCGGTCGAGCTCGTCGGCGGCGGCGCCCATGGCGGGGCCGAGGAGCGAGAGGTCCATCACGTCGCAGCTGGTGATGGGCGCGCCGAGGATCTCCTGGGCCATGCAGCCGACGACGCGGAGCGTGCGCGCGACGGCGACCATGAGCTCGGCGGCGACGACGTCGTTCTGCACGGCGCAGGTCGCGCGGGGCGTGCCCGGCGTGGTGTCGATCTTCGGCGCGCCGCCCGCCGTGGCGCTGCCCGAGCAGGCGGGCGGCGGCCCCTGCGCGAGCTCGAACCAGAGCCAGAGCGCGTCGCCCGGCGAGACGGCGACCGAGTCGAGCGTCTCCCCCGGCATCGGGAAGCGGTAGAAGCTGAAGCCCGGCGAGGCGGCGACGAGCTGCTCCTCGCTCGGCGCCTCGGGCACGGGGGCGACGTTCGGCTGCAGGTAGCCGACGAGGCGGAGCGCGCCGCTCGGCGTCCAGCCCATGGCCTCCACGTTGGGCGCGCCGTCCGCGTCGGCGCTCGCGGCGAGGGACCAGAAGGCGACCCCCTCGGCGGCGGCGCGCTCGCCGGTCGCGGGGAAGGAGAGGCCCCCCTCGACCGGCACGACCAGGTCGCAGGGGTCCGGCGCGACTCCGCTCCCGCCGTCACCCCCGCCGCCATCGGGAGCCGCCGCGCCGTCGGGAAGCGGGGCTCCGTCGGGGAGCAGAGCCGCGCCGTCCGGCAACGCCACGCCGGCGTCCGGATCGTCCGCGCCCTCCCCTCCGCCGCCCCCGCCGCAGGCGAGCGCGAGCCCGAGGGAACCGATGAGCGAGAGCAGAGCGAGGCGCGACATGGGGGAGTCCTTTCGCCGATGCGGTCGGCGCGACGCCACCACACGGCCCCCTCGCTCTTTGCAACGCGCGAACCAGGCTCCCGGCCCGCGCGGCGTCCGGCGCGGCCCCGACGCAGGCCGCGCCGCGCGTGGTGTTAACGCCCCTTAAGCCAGGCCGCGCGGCGACGAAGCGGCGACTCGCGTCCTCACCGTCTGCGCTTTCCACCTGGAACCGACCGCGGCGTTCCGCGCTCCGTCCACCGCCCGACGGGCGGGCACCGCTGGCGCAGGCAGCTCGGCTGCCCGGGGAAGTCAGATCCCGAAGCGCTCGTGCGCCCAGCGCTCGATCGCGGCGCGGCTCGTGCGGCGGAGGATCGCGAGGAGCGAGCGCTCGAAGACGGCGATGAACGCGACGGCGCCGAGCGCGATGAAGGCCCGCGCGCTCGGCGGCGCGAAGAGCATCCCGAAGGCCCCGCCGACGGCCGCGCCGATGCCGACCAGGAGCAGCACCACGAGGAGGAACACCTGCCCGCCCGTCGAGAGCGGCGCCGTCTCGCGGCGGGGAGACGCCACGACGCGCACCTCGTTCCCGAGCGCTTTCCCGATCCGCCGCGCCAGGCGACCGGCCACCTCGGCGCCGTTCAGGTTGGCGAGCACGACGACCTCCCGGTCCAGCACGACGTAGACCGGGAAGACGTCCTGCGTGCCGTGCTTCGTGCGCACGAGCTGATGCCCGACCTCGACCGAGCGGGCCGCGCTCGCGGGGAGCGCGCGCCCGTCCACGAGCAGCTCCGCCGGCGGCGCCGCGTCCCGGTAGCCTCCGCCCGCCGGCGCGCGGCGCACCTCGAGGGCCCGGTACACGGGCGTGACGATCCCCTCGCCGAGCCTCTGGAGCGCGCCCACCAGGCCCCCGATCAGGTAGAAGATCGCGCCGAAGAGGAAGGTGAAGAAGCCGACCCCCGGCGCGGGCCTCGGCCCGGCGGCCAGGGCCGCCCAGACGCCGCCCACGAGCACCGCGGCCACGCCGAGCAGCCGGAAGATGCGCCCGATCTCCCAGCGCAGCCGGAAGCGCACGCCCGTCGGCGTCTCGGAGACGGCGACCAGGCCGAAGCGCTCCTCGGGTGTCCGCTCGCTCACGTGGGCGCCGCTCCCGCGCGCCGGGCACCGCCGACGAATCGGCGGGACGCTCTCACGCTTCCTCTCACCGCGCCGACTCCCGCCACGCCGACTCCCGCGGCGGCCGCTCGCTCGACCGAGCGCTCATCGGTGCGCTCTCCGGAGCGCGTCCACCAGCGCGCCGAGCTGGTCGCGCACGCGCACGATGATCTTCGGGTCCTGCGTCTCGAGCGCGCTCCGGAACACGGCGATCGCATGCCCGAGCTCGTCCCGCGCCACGCCCGTGAGCTCCGTGAAGAGCTGGTCCGCCCGCGCCAGCGCCGTCCGGTTCGGCAGCGTGTCCCGCGGGTGGAACTTGTAGGCCTTCATCGCCTCCCGCGCCGCCGCGATCTCCTCCGCCGAGAGCCGCCCCGGCGTCCGCTCGATGACCATGTGCTCCACCCGCTCGGTCCCCACGAGCGTCATCTCCACCTCGAGGATCCCGTTCAGGTCGTAGGTGAAGCGCACGTCGATGGCGACCTTCCCCGCCGACTCGTTCGGCAGGTCCTTCACGACGTACTCGCCGAGCCGCGTGTTGTCCTTACAGAGCGAGTGCTCCCCCTGGTAGACGGCGACGCGGATCTCCTTCTGCCCGTCGCCCATGGTGAAGAAGCGCTGCACGCGGCTCGCCGGGATGGTCGTCCCGCGCTCGAGCACCGGCGTGTAGAGCCCCTCGACCTGCTGCCGCCCCATGAGGCTCGCCGTCGCGATCCCCATCGAGAAGGGCGCCACGTCCGTGACCACCATGTCGTCGACGGCCTCGTGCCCCTTCTTCAGCGCCGCCTGCACCGCCGCGCCCATGGCCACGGCCTCGTCCGCCGGCAGCGAGCTCAGCGGCATCTTCCCGAAGAGCTTCGCGCCGAGGTCGACCACGCAGGGCATGCGCGTGGCACCGCCGACCAGGAGCACCTCCTCCACGTCGCCGGCCTCGAGCTCCGCGTCCCGCAGCGCCCGCAGGATCGGCGTCTTCAGGCGCGCGAGGAGCGGCTGCCAGATCGCCTCGGCCTCGTCGCGCGTCAGGGCGCGCTCCACGTCCACCTCGGCTTCCCCGAGGCGCAACCCGGGCACGACCATCGCCGCCTCGGTGGAGGTCGTCAGGCGCCGCTTCGCATGCTCCGCCGCGTCGAGGAGCCGCGCCCAGGCCCGCTCGTCCTCCCGCGGGTCCGCGCCATGCTCCGCCGCGAGCTCCTCGGCCAGCTTCTCCGCCAGCGCCTCCGCGAAGTCCTCGCCGCCGAGGCGCGCGTCCCCGGCCGTCGACTGGATCTCGATGACCCCCTCGATGATCTCGAGCACGGTCACGTCGAAGGTGCCGCCGCCGAGGTCGAGCACCACCGCCTGGAGCTCCCGGTCGCGCTGGTGGAGCCCGTAGGCCATCGCCGCGGCCGTCGGCTCGTTGATGATGCGCTCGACCTTCAGGCCGGCGATCTCGGCCGCGTCGCGCGTCGCCTGGCGCTGCAGGTCGCCGAAGTAGGCGGGCACGGTCACGACGGCCTCGACGACCGGCATGCCGAGCTCCGCCTCCGCGTCGCGCTTGAGCTGCTCGAGCACCAGCGCGCTGAGCTCCTGCGGGCGCATCGTCTTGCCCGCGAGCGTGCGCGTCTTCTCCGTGCCCATGTCGCGCTTGAAGGTCACGGCCGTGCGGTCCGGGTGCGAGGCCTGGCGCGCCTTGGCCGCGGCGCCGACCAGCACGCTCCCGTCCTCGTCGAAGGAGACGGCGCTCGCCGTGAGCTGCTCGCCGATCCCGTTGGAGAGGACCACCGGGCGCTCACCGCGCATGACGGCGACGAGCGAGTAGGTCGTGCCGAGGTCGATGCCGACGACCGCGCCCTCCGCGGAGGACGGGGCGTCGTCGTCCGAGGGGGAGGCGGCGGGGCGTCGCGGGAAGGGGATGACGTCACTCATGGGCTGGTCCTCGCCTCGGCCGCGCAGTGTCGGCGGAGGCCGCTCGCGAGCAGGCGCTCCTGCTCGCGCATCAGGATGGTCGCGATGGGCCGGCTGTCCGGCGAGTCGAGGGCGCCCTCCCCGGGCGGCCGGCTCCCGCGCGAGTCGAGGGCGGCGGCGAGCTCGGCGCGCGCGGTCCGGGCCGCCGAACAGTCGCCGATGATCAGCGCGTCTGCGAGGGCCGACGCCTGGGCGCACTCCGGGCTCTCCCGATCCCAGCGGCAGATGGCGTCCGCGGCGCCGCCCATGCGCGCGAGGGAGGCCTCGGTCGGGGACGTGAGCCCGCGGCCCGCCGGGGGCGTGGGCGTCGGGAGGTCCGGCAGGCGATAGCGCGGCGTCGGCGGCGCGTTCATCTTCACGAGGACGGCCACGAGGGCGACCACGGCGAGCACCGCGAAGATCGCGAAGTTCAGGTACCGGTCCTTCTTCGTCGACGAGGCCGGCGGGCGCGCCGGCGCCTCGCCCCAGCTGCCTCCGCCGCTCCCGGTCCACCCCACGGGTCGCGGCGGCGGCGGGAGCCCATCGGCCCGGTTCACCTCGGCCGCGGCGTGCATCTGGAAGGCGGGCCGGAGCGCGCGATGCAGCGTCGGCGCGTGGACCAGGAGCTGCTCCTCGACGGCCTTCGTCTCCTTCGGCTGGGCGTCGAGCCAGGAGGCGAGGCGAGGCACGGCGAAGGCCGGGTCGCCGTCGAGGATCGCCTGGGCGAGGGCCGCGCGGACCGGCGGCGGGAAGCCGAGGGGGAGCGCCGCGAGCTCCTGCGCGAGCGCGTAGGTGACGCCCACGGCCGAGCCGGCGATCTCCACCTCGCGCCCGGTCTCCCGGAGCCAGCGCGCGACCCGCTCGTGGCACTCCCGCGCCACGCCCGCGTGCTCCGCGCGGGCGAGGCGGAGCACGAAGTCGAGGGCCACGTGGACCGTCGGCGCGCGGGCGTCGTCGTCGAAGGCGTCGCGGAAGACGGCGCCGGCGGTCTCGGCGTCCCCGCGCACGAGGAAGCTGTTGGCGACGGCGAGGGGGGAGAGGCGCCCTTCGCGCGCGGCCCGGCGCGCCTCGTCGAGCTCGAGGCGCTCCACGTGCTCGGGGTGCTGGCGGACGAGCGGCTCGAGGAAGCCCTCGAGGCCCCGGCGGTGGGCGTCCCGGAGCGCGGCGGCCGCCTCCGTGATGCGGTTGGTCACGAGGAGCGCCTCGTGGAGCATCCACCAGGCCTCGGGATCGGTCGGGAGCGCGGCGACCGCCTCCCGGGCGATGTCCACGCGCTCGGCGTCGCTCGCGAAGCGGCCCTTCTCGAGGAACCAGGCGAGCGTGCCCGGCTCGACGTCAGGCGGGGGCTCGACGGGACCGGGCGAGGCGGGCTTCGGGGCCGCCCGGTCGAAGAGCTTGCCCTCGTGGCTGAGCTTCACCTGCTCGGCCCAGCTCCGCTCGGGCTTGGACCAGCTCGGGGCGGGCTTCGGGGCGCCCTCTCCGGCCTCGCCCGGCGGGCCGGGCTCGCCCGGCGTCCCCCCAGCCAGCTCTTCCGCGGTGACGTCCTCCAGCGGGGGGCGCCGCAGGCTCTCGACCTCCCACTCGGGCGCGTCCTTGATGCGCTCCCACGCGCTGCGGATGCGCTGGAAGCCCTCCGGATCCGTCTCCGGCTTGTGCTTCTTCAACAGGCGCAGGTAGGCCCGCCGCGCCTTCTTCGGCGCGGTCCCGGGCTCCACGCTCAGCTCCTCATAGGCCTCTCGAAGCTCCACGGCGTCCCGCGACCCCATACGTCGAACGCGCACGATACCTGCCCTGCCCGGCCCGCGTCATGGGCCGCCCGCGGTGGCCGCCGCCCGGGCGGGTGCGCGCCCGACCCGCCCGAGCGCGAAGACTCGTGCGTCCGAGCAGGCCGAGGGCGAAGAAGGCACGCCGCCCCGCGGGTCCGAGCAGGCCGCGGGCGCCGCGGAGAATCCCCCGTTCGCCAGGAGGTCGCGAGCCGAGGGGACACGCCGCCGCGCACGCCCGGGCAGGCTGCGAACGACGAAGGCGCCGCCCCGCGCGTCAGAGCAGGCCGCGGGCGTCGAGGAGGGTCACGCCCTCCATCGCCCGGAGCGCCTCCGCCAGCGCCCAGAGGTCGTCCGCGTCGAAGACGACGACGAGGCGCTCCCCGGCATGCGCCCGCACCAGCTCCCGCAGCCGCTTCGCGTGCTCGGCGTGACGCCGCGAGGGCGCCGCCGGCCCGAGCGCCTCGCCGGCGAAGCGCTCGAGGAGCCGATCACGCCAGGCCACCAGCCGCCAGCGCGCCGCTGCATGCATCCACTCCGGGTCGAGGTCCTCCTCCGCGTCGCGCCGCGCCAGGTGCGCCGCCGCCCGCCGATAGCGTGGATCCCCGGGCCCCGCCGGCTCCTCCGCCGCGTACGCCCGCCGCGCCTCGGTGACCGCCCGCCGCCACCCCGAGCCGGCCACCACCGGCACCTCGAGCTCCGCCGCCACCGGGAAGACCACTTCACGGAGCTCCGGGAAGGCCTCGAGCCATGGATCCGCCTCGCCCGCGGCGAGCGCGGCTCGCACGCGCGCCTCGCCGGCCGGGGGCAGCTCCGCGACGATCACGTCGGGCTCGGCCGCGCGCAGGAGCGCCGCGAGCTCCTCCGAGGGGTAGTCGAGATCCTCGTCGAGGTGGCGCCCGTGCACCGACGCGAGGAGCAGGACCTCCGTCCGCTCCGGCACGCGCGCGAGGTCGTACTCGGGCCCCCCGCAGGCCACGAGGAGCAGCCCCGCCAGAGCGACGCGCGGCGCCCCGCTCATCGGAGCACCACCTCCCCGCGCTCCCCCGCCGCGGCGAAGGCCACCTCGAGCACCCGCGCCGCGGGCACGCTGCGGCGGGTGCGGAGCTCGAGCAGCCCCGCGCCCGCGGCCACCCGGCGGAGCTCGGCCCGGGCCCCCGGCGGGAGGCGACGCGAGCCGAAGCGCACCCCGCCGTTCCGGACGAGCACGCGCCCCTCCACCTCGGCCCCCACGTCGGCACCGCCGCCCGGCCGGAGCCGCAGCGCCACCGGCCCGGTCGGCCCCTGGCCCAGCGCGAAGAGCGCCCGTGCTCCCGCCTCCCGGAGCGCCCGCACGGCGCCGACCAGGTCGGCCCCGTCCGCACCGGCGGCGACCCGCAGCCCCACCCGCGCACCCGCGAGCGACGCCGGCTCCACGGGCTCGAGGGCCGGCAGCTCCGCGCCCTCCGCCGGCGCCTGCCCGACCTCTCCCTCGGCGTCGACCGCGAAGCCCGGAACGCGACCGGCGCGCAGGTCCTCGGGCCCGATCTCCACCACCGCGTCGAGCGCGGTCGGCGCCTCGCCCGCCTCCACGCGGATCGGCGCCCCGCCCGGCGGGAGCGCGAGGGCGCCAGGCACCCGCGCGGCGAGCACCCGCCGGCGCCAGCGCGCGATCCGAGCGCGGAGCCGGGCGACGAGCGGGTCCCGCTCGCCGAGCGCCTCGAGGCGGGACGCGGCCCGTGCGGCTTCTGCCAGCGCGCCGAGACGCGCCCGCGCCGAAGCCGGGAGCTCTGCAGGCCCGCGCGGCGTCGCCACCGGTGGGCTCGCGCCGTCCCGGAGCGCCTCCGCCGTCGAGGCCAGGAAGGCGAGGTCCCGCCGCGCCCCACGCCCGCCCGGCGGCGCCGCCTCCCCCGCGAGGAGCGCGAGCGCCGTCCGCGCGTCGGCGACCGGACCGGCGAAGGGCCCCTCCCCCACCGAGCGCAGCGCCGCGTCGAGCGCCTCGGGCGCCCCGCCTGGCTCCACCCCGAGCGCCTCCGCGACCGAGCCCCCGAGCCCGGGCGCCCCGTCGAGCCGCGCGAGCAAGTGGAGGTCCGCCAGGACCGCCACGCGCAGGAAGCGCGACTCGTCGTCGTCCGCCTCCTCGAGCCGAGCCGCCGCGGCGAGCACCGCCTCGGGCTCCTCGTAACGAGCGAGCGCCCGCCGCACCTCGAGCGGCGGCTGCGCCCCGGCGACGCTCGCCCCGAGCAGCAAGAGCGCCCAAACCCACGGTGCCCCCCGCATCGCGTCGCACCCTAGCCTGGATTCCTCGTCAACGCGTCGTCGTCGACGCGCCCTCGCACGATCCCTCGGCCCCCATCGGCTCCTCGCCACGCCGAATGCGGCCCGAACCCCGGCGAACCCGAGACCTCGCGCGACCATCGCGTGATGATTCATCCGGACCAGGGGTGTGCCCGCGACCCCGAACCGGGTCGCCGGACTGCGGCGTCGCGGACGAACGGAGGCCCCGGCCGAAGCGACCGGGGCCCCCGTTCGTCACGCTCGGTCCGCGATCACTCGCAGGTGCCGAACATCTCGCCCGCGGGGATGGTGCAGGTCTCGCCCGAGCGGCACTCCTCGTCCGAGGAGCAGTTCTCGA
>PABA01000034.1 GCA_002699025.1 Sandaracinus sp.
CCAGCGGGCCCGTGGGGCCCTCGGCGCGGCCTTCGGCCGCGTCACACGGGTCGGTTCTTCGACGCGACACGAACGCGGCTCCGTGGGGCCGGGCCACGGAGGCAGACGCTGGGGGCGCTCCCCTTCGCAGCAAGGTGACTTCGCCGCGTTCGCGGCCGGGGCGCTCCCCTTCGCAGACGCCGGCCCGCCACCTTGGCGGCTCCGGCGCTCCCCGGCCTCTCCCCACCTTCGCGGCGGTTTCCGCGCGCTTTGCTCGCGATCTCTGGCTACCGGCCGCCTGGGCTCGCGCTGAAGCTGCGGGCTCGCGCTACGGCTTGGGCTCGCGCTGAAGCTCGGGCTCAGGCTTTCGGCTCGCGGCTCGGGCTCCAGCTTGCGGCTCGGGCTTGCGCTCTCAGCTCGCGGCTCGGGCTTCCGGCTCGCGGCTCGGGCTTCCGGCTCGCGGCTCGGGCTCAGGCTTTCGGCTCGCGGCTCGGGTTCCAGCTCGGCGCTCGGGCTTGGGCTCTCGGCTCGCGTCTCGGGCTCCAGCTTGCGGCTCGGGCTCGCGCTTCCAGCTCGCGGCTTGGACTTCAGCTCGAGCGCTCGCTCAGCCGAAGCGCCCGAGCACGCTCAGGAGCTCGCCGATCCGGTCCGCGGTGGCCGGGTCGCCGCTCGAGGTCGCGTCTCCGAGCAGCGCCTCGAGCCCGGCGCGGGCCTGCTGCACGACGCCGCGCAGGCTCCCCACGTCGCGCTCGAAGACGGACGCCCGGCTCTCTGCCTCGTCCAGCGCCGCCTCGCGGTCGCGGAGCGCCTTGCGCAGCCGCTCCAGCTCCTCGTCGGCGTCCGGCTGCCGGGCGACCTCGTCGAGCTGCGCCTCGGCCTCGTCGCGCGCCGTGCGCTCCTGCGAGAGCTCGTCGTTCAGGCGCGTCACCCGCTCCTGGAGCTCCATGAGCTCGCGCTGGAGCTCCTCCGCGTCGCCGGAGACGCCCCCCTCGGCCAGGCGCCGCTCGAGCGCCCGGATGCGATCGTTCCGCTCCTCGAGCTGCGCGGTCAGGGAGCGGAGCAGCGTGTCCTTGTCGGCCACCTCACGCTCGAGGCGGGCCAGGCCGCCCTCGCCCTCCGCTGGCGCCTCGACGCCCACGGCCGTGATCTCGCTCTTCTCCCGCGGGGCGCCGTCCTCCTCGACGCGCCATCCGTCGAGGAGCGCCCGGAGCTCGCGCAGCGTCTCGAGCGCCCCCTCGCGGCTCGCGAGCTTCGCCTCGAGCCCCTGCACCGTCTCCATCGCCTCGCGGCGCGCCTTCTCCGCGGCGTCGATGGCCTCGAGCGTGTCCGCCTGCGCCTTGGCCTCGGCGGCCTCGAGCGCCGCGCGGAGCGTGTCCCGCTCCTCCCGCAGCGCGTCGCGCTCGGTCTCGAGGGCCTCGGCCTCCTCGGCCCGGGCCGTGAGCTCCTGGAGCTGGTCCCGCTCCTCCCGGAGCGCCTCGGCCTCGGCCGCCCGCTGCTCGGCCGTCGCCAGCGCGCCCTTCAGCTCCTCGAGCTTCCGCTCCGCGGCCTCCTTCTCGTCGACGGCGCGCGAGGCGTCGACCACGGCCTCGCGGAGGCGCTTGGCCTCGTCGCGCGCCCGGTCGAGCTCGAGGTCGTTCTTGCGCGCGACCTGCTCCTCTTCGGCCAGGTCGACCTGGAGGCGGGTGACGAGCGCGTCCCGCGCCGCGAGCGCCTGCGTGAGGTCGTCGGCCCGCGCCTGCGCCTTCGCGCGCTCCTCTTCGAGGTCGGCGAGGCGGAGCGTCATGTTCCCGTGGGCGGCCCGTAGCTCGGAGAGCTCGGCGCGGAGCCGATCGGCGGCGTCGAGCTCGGCGGTTCGCTCCTCCTCCGCGCGCTCTTCCGTGCCCGCTCGGGCCTGGAGCGCCTCGAGCGCGGCCTCGCGATCGGCCAGGCGCATGCGCAGCCCCTCGCGCTCCCCCCGGAGCTCGCGGAGCTCGACGGAGACCCGCGCGAGCTCCCGCTCGATGGCCTCGTCCGTGCCGGTCGGCGCGACCTCGCTCCGCTCCTCGGCGAGCATGGCGATGCGCGTCTCGTAGCCGAGCCGGAGGCCCTCCATGCGGCCCTCGAGGGCGCTCAGCTGCGCCGTGAGCCGGAGCGTCTCGACGCGGGCCCGGTCGCGCTCCTCCTCGAGGTCGGCGAGGCTGCCGCGGGCCGCCATGAGCTGGCCGGAGAGGCGCCCCACCCGGGCGGAGAGGCGCCGCTCGGAGTCCTCGAGCTCCTCGACCCGCCGCGCCAGCGCCTCGTCGACCTGGCCGGCGTCGTCGTCGCTCGCGCGGACCTCGCCCGCGCGGTCCTCGGTCTCTTCGACCCCGCCCTCGAGGGCGCCCGCCCCGCCGGCGCGGATCCGCGCCACGTCCAGCGCCTCGCGGAGGTCCGCGGCCTCGTTCTCCAGGCGCCGCACGGCCTCGCGCCGGTCCTCGAGGTCGAGCTCCACCAGGCGCATGCGCGCCTCGGCCACCTCGCGAAGCTCCCGCTGCTCCGCCGCCCGGGCCCGCAGCCCGCGGACGCGACCCTCGAGCTCCGCCTCGCGCACCTGGAGAGCCGCGAGCGCGTCCTCCGAGGCGAGCAGGCGCGCCTGGAGCTCGTGGTTGGTCAGCTCGGCCTCGGCGCGCGCCGCCTCGGCCTCGAGCAGCGGCCCCATCTGGCCCCCGCGGCGGCCGCGCTGGTGCTCTCCGAGCTCTTCGACGGCCGCCCGGAAGACCCGCTCGCGCCGGCGCCGCTCGGCCTCGGCGGCCCGGAGCGCCCGGCCCCGGTCGCGGAGCTTCCGCTCCAGCCGCGCGATCTCCCCGGCCTCGGCCCGATCGGCGCCGTCGGCATGCTTGAGGGTCGCCCGCGCCTCGGCGAGCTCGCCCTCCATGGCCACGATCCGCGCCTGGGCCTGCTCGAGCCGGCTCTCGGCGCGCTCGAGGGCGTCCCGGAGCGCCTCGACCTCGCGGCTCCGCGCCGCGAGCGCGTCCTCGAGCCCGTCGACCCCCTCCGGCGCCTCGGCGTCGACGGCCGTCACGTCGAAGCGGAGCTCCGCGGGGATCTGCACGAGCAGGTAGGCGTCGAGGCTCGGGAGCTCGTCCGCCGCGATGCCGTAGACGCGCACCATCTCGCCGGCATCGCGGCCGTGCACGAGCGCGCCGTCGAGCACCACGTCGGTCGCCACCTCCGCGCCGAGATCGGCGAAGGCGAGCCCGTCGAAGCCGGCCTGACCGACGACCCGCACCTCGCGGAACGACGAGGCCAGGTGGTCCCGGATCGCCGCGTAGGCGTCCTCGCGATCGGCCGGCGCGCCCACGACCAGCGTGCCGTCGCCGAGGGCCTGGGCGAGCTCCTCGAAGCGGGCGCCCGGCTCCTCGAAGGCCGTGACGTCCGGCACCACGGCCAGATCGAAGCGCCCTTCGATCGCCAGCGGGCCCGGTTGGTAGAGGGCGACCCGCGCCACCCCACCGCGCCGGCGACGGCCGCGCCCGGAGGTGTCGAGGACCCGGACCTCGTCCGCCATGGACGCCAGGCGCTCGGCCGCGTCGCCGGGATCCCCGATCCAGAGGACACGGCGGCCGGTCGCCAGGGGCCCCAGCCAGACCGAGAGGGCCAGGTCCGCCGACCGGTGCGGGTTCGCGCGGGAGAGGTTCTGCGTCATGGAGAGAGCCAGGGAACGGGTCGACTCGCAAACGTCGCGCTCGGGGCTCCGCGCGCGAGACGGGTGCCCCGCGGTTTATAGTCATCGGGGCGATCGGGGGTCAATGAGCGTGGCACGGCTGGGCTCCGCGGGGCGGCGCCGGGACGCGGGAGCGAGTATGTTGCGACCTCGCCCCGGACCCTCCATTGACCGCCCCTCTCCCACGCTCCTTGCCCACCGCCGCGCGCACGGCCGAGAGCCGCGTCCGCAGCCGCCTGGGCCGGCTCCGCCGCCGCGCGCGCCTGCTCCACGGGCTCCGCGCGAGCTGGCTCGCGCTCGGCGCGGGGGCCGCCGTATTCGGGGCCGCGAGCCTCCTGGCCGGCCCGGTCGCCGGCTGGGTCGGCGCGGCCTTCGCCTGGGCCGGCGTGGCGATCGCCGTGGGGCTGGCGCTCTGGGTCGGCCTCCGCCCGACGCGGGGTCTCGGCGGCGCGGGCGCGGCCCGGCTCCTCGCCGAGCGCGACCCGCAGCTCGCCTCCATGGCCCGCTCGGCGGTGGAGCTGGCCCGTACGCCCTCGGGGGCGCCGGAGCTGATCGCCGCGCACCTCGCCGAGGTCGATCGCCGGCTCGGGAGCGTGCGGCCGGCCGACGTGGCGCCCTGGCGCTGGCTGCGGGCGCCCTCCCCCCTCGCCGGCTTGGCCTTCGCGCTCGCCGTGCTCGGCCTGCTCGCGCTCTCGGACCGGGCCTCGAGCGGCGCCTTCGCCCTCCTCCATCCGGGCGCGCGCGTCGACGGCGGGGTGCACCTCGCGGACGTGGCGACGGACGTGCGGGCCGAGCTCCGCTTCCCGAGCTACATGCAGCGCGCGCCGAAGACCCTCGAGGGGGCGCTCATCGAGGCGCCCGTCGGCACGACCGTCGAGTGGTCCATGCGCCCCCGCCTCGACATCGTGCAGGCCTCGCTCGCGCTCGAGGGGCCCGAGGGCACGGAGCGGGTCCGGCTCCAGCCGGGCGAAGGGGGGCGCTGGAGTGGCCGCTTCGTGGTGCGCGCGAGCGGCCCCCTGGAGCTCCAGGTGCGCGACCTCGAGGGGCGCGACCTCCGGGATGCGACGCGCCGCTCGCTCCGGGCGATCGCCGATCGGGCGCCCCGGGTCACGCTGCGCGAGCCGACCCAGGACCTGCTGGTGGAGCTCCCCGATCCGGTCCTGCTCCGCTTCGAGGCGGAGGACGACATCGGGCTGGCGGCCATCGAGCTGGTGATCGAGACGGCGACCGGCGAGCAGCTCCGCCGGCCCCTCGAGAGCTTCGACGAGGCGCTCCTGCACGACGGCTTCACGCGGATCAGCGCGGCGGAGGTCGGCGCGCGGGCCGGGGACACGCTGAAGCTCTGGATCGAGGCCACGGATCACGACGACGTCGGCGGCCCGAACGTCGGGAGCTCGGAGAAGCGGCAGCTCACGGTGGCCTCCGAGTCCACGCGACGGGCCGAGGCGTTGGCGGGGCTCGAGCAAGTGCTCGACGGGGCGCTGAACGCGCTCGCGGATCGGCTCGAGATGCCGGTCCCGGAAGGCCCGGAGCCCGCCGCTCGGACCCGGCGGGAGCGGGTGCTCGAGTCCTCCCAGAGCTACGCCGATCAGCTCGAGGGGGTCGCGGAGCTCGGGCTCGCGGCGTTCGGGGGCGCGACGGCCGACCCCTCCGTGCTCCGGGCGATGCGCCGGCGGCTCGGCCGCGTGCTGGCGAGTGAGGGGCGCACGCACGGGCGCTCGCTCGGGGCCTACCCACGGCGCGTGCGAGCCGACGCGGACGTGGTCGAGGCCCTCGAGGACCAGGCGCTCTTCCTGGCGGACCTCCTGGGGCGCGCCCGCCTCGACGACGCAGCGGCCATCGCCCGGGAGCTCGAGGGGCTCCGGCGCGAGATGGCCTCGCTCTTGGCCGAGCTCCGCCGGGCGGAGAGCGAGGAGGCCCGCGAGGCGCTGCTCGGCGCGCTGGCGCGGGCCCGGGCGCGGATGCGGGAGCTCTCCCAGCGGCTCGCGGCCATGAGCGAGGACGTGCCCGGGGAGTTCGTGAACGCGGACGCGCTGCCCCAAGAGGAGGCGGCGGACGCGCTCTCCCAGCTCCAGGAGGCGGTCGAGCGGGGCGACCTCGAGGCGGCGGAGCGGCACCTCTTGGACCTCGAGCGGGAGATCGACGCGCTCGCGCGGGCCCTCGGCGGGGCCGAGCAGGAGTTCGCGGAGGCGCGCTTCGGGCCGCGGGAGCGGGCGATGGCGGAGGCCCTGGATCGGCTCGCGGGGCTCGAGGCGGAGCAGCGCTCGCTCGGGGAGCGCTCGGAGGCGGTGCGGCGCGAGGCGGCCCAGCGGGCGCTCGAGGCCGCGGGGGGCGAGGCCGGTGAGGCGGCCCAGCAGCTGGCGGAGCAGGCGGCGGCGGCGCGGGAGGCCCTCGAGGAGATCCCGGAGGACGCGCTCGGGCCCATGGACGCGGAGGCCTTCGAGCGGGCGCGGCAGCGGCTGGTGGACGCGGAGGACGCGCTCGGCGCCGGGGACCTGGGCGAGGCGCGGCGGATGGCCCAGGCGGCGCGGGAGGACGCGGCGCAGCTGGCGCGGGATCTCGAGCTCTCGGCCCTGATGTTCCCCGGGCGCCAGGGGCAGGTCTCGCGGGCGGCGCGCGAGGCGCGGGCGGCGTCCGAAGAGGTGCGGCAGCTCGGCGGGGCGCTGGATCGGGCGATCCCGCGGCTCTCGGACTTCATGGAGGGGGCCCAGCGCGAGCAGCTGACGGAGGACGCGGAGCGGCAGCGCGCGGCGGAGGAAGCGGCGCGCTCGCTCGAGGAGGCGTTCCAGGACGAGCCGGACGGGGCGCCCCTCTCGCCGGAGGCCGCGGAGGCCGTGGGCGAAGCGCGTCAGGCCATGGGCGAGGCGCGCGAGGCGCTCGAGAGCGGCGAGCCCGTGGACGCCTCGCAGGCGCAGAACGACGCCGCGCGGAAGCTGACCGAGCTGCGCGAGCGGCTCGAGCGGCAGCAGCAGGATCAGCAGAGCGGGGGCGGCTCCGGCGGCGGCGAGGGGCAGGCGGCGCCGGACTTCCGGCAGCGGGTCGAGATCCCGGGCGCGGAGAACGACGAAGGCCCGCGGGCGCTCCGGCGGCGCCTGCTCGACGCCATGCGCGAGGGCGCGCCGCGGGGCTACGAGGACGCCGTGCGCCGCTACTACGAGGAGCTGCTCCGATGAGCTCGACACGCGCGAGGCGGCCCGGCCCGAAGAGGCGAGCCGCCAGGCTTCTTCTGCTGGCGGCGTCGGTCGCGGTGATGGGGGCGGTGATGGCCGCCACGAGCCCGGCCCGGGCGCTCCCGCGCGAGCAGGCGCGACGGCTCGGCGAGGTGGACCAGGCCCTCCGGGAGCTCCGTGTCGAGGACGCCGAGGAGCAGGTCGTCCCGCTCCTCGGGCGCCACGCCACGGACGCCGACGTGCTCCTCGCCGCCGCGCGGGTGCGCTTCCACCAGGGCGAGTACGACGAGGCCGTCGGCAAGCTCGAGGCGAGCCTGGCGCGCCGCCCCGCCGGCCCCCCGGAGGCCGATCCGCGGCCGGCCATGCTCGAGCTCTACCGCTCGACCCGCGACGCCACGAGCCGCTACGTGGAGGCCCGGAGCGAGGACGGGCGCTTCGTGATCCGCCACGCCCCCGGCCGGGACCGGCACCTGGTGGCCTACGCGCTCCGGGCCCTCGAGGGGGCGGACCGGGCGCTCCAGGAGGAGCTCGGCTTCCGCATGCCCGGCCCCGTGCGGCTGGAGATCTACCCGACGGCGCGCAGCCTCGCGGAGGTCTCGACGCTGAGCGTGGAGGCCATCGAGCGCACGGGCACGATCGCCCTGTGCAAGTGGGACAAGCTGATGGTCACCTCGCCGCGGGCCCTGCTCCGCGGCTACCCGTGGATGGACACCATCGCGCACGAGTACGTGCACCTCGTGCTGACCCGGGCCTCGCGGGATCGGGCGCCGGTCTGGCTGCAGGAGGGGGTGGCCAAGTTCCTCGAGCGGCGCTGGCGCGAGCCGGAGGCCCGGCCCCACCTGGCGCCGGCCATGGACGCGCTGCTCCGGCGGAAGGCGCGCGAGCGGGAGCTGATCCCCTTCGACCGGATCCATCCGTCGATCGCGCTGCTCCCCTCCCAGGAGGACGCGGCCCTCGCGTTCGCGCAGGTCTCGACCTTCATCGCCACCTTCTACGCGGAGCACGGGCGGGCGGGGCTCCAGGCGGCCGTGGAGCGCATCGCGGCCGGGGCGGACGCGCGCGAGGCGCTGGCCGCGGTGGCCGGGGAGCCCTGGGCGCGGCTCGAGGATCGCTGGCGAGCCGGGCTGCGCGCCGAGGCGCCGCCGGACGACGCGCCGCGGCTTCTGCGCATGCGCCTTCGACACGGCGAGGGCGAGGGAGACGAGTCGCCGGAGGTGGCCGAGCGGGCGCGGCGCTATCTGCGGCTCGGAGACCTGCTCTGGGCCCGGCGGCGGAGCGGGGCGGCCGCGCGGGAGTACGAGCGGGCGCTCGAGGTGGCGCCCGGCGACCCGATCATCGCCTCGCGGCTGGCGCGGGCGGCGGTGGCGGGCGGGCAGGCGGAGCGCGCCGTGGAGGCCCTCGAGCCCGTGGCGGAGCGCTACCCGGAGCATGCGCCGACCCAGGCGGTGCTCGCGCGCGCATTGAGTCTCACCGGAGATACGGCGCGGGCCCGAAGGTTCGCCGAGCGCGCCATCCGGCTCAACCCCTTCGACCCGGCCCCGCACTGCGTCCTGGCGGAGGTCGCCGAGGACGAGGCCGAACGGGCCACGGAGACCCGTCGTTGCCGGGAGCTCGGTGGCACCAGCGGCGCTCGCTGAGGGACGATGCCCCGCGCCGATGCCACCACGCGGGAGTGAGTCGAACGACTGACTGAGCCCCGGGGGCGCGGCGCAGCAAGGGAGAACGGCATTCTCGCCGCGGAAAAGCCGTGCATCCGCGGCCGGTCGTCGCTAGACCTACACCGTGGACGAAGCGGCCCGATCCTCCGGTCGTTCCGGCGCGCGCGAAGCGGCCGGAAGGCCTGCCCCGATCGAGGGAGACGGACGGGCGGACGAGGACCGCGAGAGCGCTCCGGGAGACGGCCCGACCGACGTCGAGCGGGTGAAGGCGCTCGCGGCGGCCCGGGGACGTATCGAAGAGGAGCTCCACCGGCGCATCGTCGGCCAGGACGAGGTCATCGAGCTCCTGCTGATCGCCCTCTTCGCTCGGGGCCACGGGCTCTTCGTCGGGGTGCCGGGCCTGGCCAAGACGCTCCTGATCCAGTCGCTGGCCGAGGTGCTCTCCCTCGACTTCAACCGGATCCAGTTCACGCCGGACCTGATGCCCTCGGACATCACCGGGACGGACGTCCTCGAGGAGGTCCCGGAGACCGGCGGGCGCCGCTTCCGCTTCGTCCGCGGGCCGATCTTCACGAACATCCTCCTCGCCGACGAGATCAACCGGACGCCGCCGAAGACCCAGGCGGCCTTGCTCCAGGCCATGGCCGAGGGCCGCGTGACGGCCGGTGGGCGCACCCACTCGCTCGAGGCGCCCTACCTCGTCTTCGCCACGCAGAACCCCATCGAGCAGGAGGGCACCTACCCCCTGCCCGAGGCGCAGCTCGACCGCTTCCTGATCCAGGTCGAGGTCGGCTACCCCAGCGAGGAAGAGGAGATCGAGATCGTCCGGCGCACCACCGCGCCCTCGGGCGAGCCGCCTTCGCCGGTGCTCGACCGGGAGGAGATCCTCGCCCTCCAGGAGCTCGTGCCGCGCGTGCCCATCGCCGACCACGTCGTCGGCCACGCCGTGGCCCTCGCCCGCGCCAGCCGCCCCGCCGAGGGCGCCCCGGACACGATCCGGCGCTACCTGGCGTTCGGAGCGGGCCCGCGCGCGAGCCAGGCCCTGGTCCTCGGCGCCAAGGCGCGCGCCGTCCTCCAGGGGCGCTTCACGGCCGAGATCGACGACGTCCGGGCCATGGCGCCCTCCGTGCTGCGGCACCGCCTCGTGCCGAACTTCCGGGCGGAGGCCGAGGCCGTCACCCCCGCGACCCTGATCGACGCGCTCCTCGAGCACGTGAAGCCATGAGCGAGCCCGAGCCGCGCGGCTCGGGCGCCGGTCCGGGCTCCGCCGAGCAGCCGCTCGACCCGGAGGTGGCCAAGCGGGTCGCGGCCCTGACCTACCGGGCCCGCCGCGCCGTCGAGGGGCTGCTCAGCGGCATCCACCGGAGCCCGCATCGCGGCGCCAGCGTGGTCTTCGTGGAGCACCGCGAGTATCGCCCGGGAGACGACCCGCGCCTGCTCGACTGGCGGGCCTTCGCCCGCACGGACCGGCACGTCATCAAGCGCTTCGAGCAGGAGACCCAGCTCCGGGCCACCCTGCTCCTCGACCGCTCCGGCTCCATGGCCTGGCGCGGCTTCGACCCGAAACCCGGGGATCCGAGCAAGCACGAGCACGCCGCGACGCTCCTCGCCGCCCTCGCCTACGTGCTGGTGGGCCAGGGGGACGCGACCGGCGCGGCGGGCTTCGACGTGGCCCTGCACGACGACCTGCTCCCGCCGGGCTCCCGGCCCGCGCACGTGGAGCAGCTGCTCCGCCGCCTCGCCCGGCCGCCCACGGAGGGCGCGCGCACCGATCTGGCCACGGCCCTCCGCCGGCTCGCCGAACGGGCCGGACGGCGAGGTGTGGTGGCGGTGGCCAGCGACCTGCTCGACGGGCGCAGCGAGGCGCTCGTCCCCCTGGCCCAGCTGGTGACGCGCGGCCACGAGGTCGTCGTCTTCCACGTGCTCACGCCGGACGAGCTCGAGCTCCGGGTCGAGGGCGCGGCCCGTTTCCGGGGGCTCGAGGGCGAGGGGCCGCTCGAGGCGGACGCGGACGCGGTGCGCGAGGCCTACCGGCGCGAGATGGACGCCTTCCTCGAGGAGTGCCGGCGCCGCTGCACCGCCGCGGGGGCGCGCTACGTGCTGGCCCGGACCGACGAGCCGGTGGAGCGGACGCTGGCCTCGGTGGTGCGGCGCGGCCGCGGAGGCTGGGGCCGATGACCACGCCCCCGACGCCTGGAGGCGCGCGCTGATGGGCTTCGGGCTCCCCGCCGCGCTCCTCGGCCTGCTCGCCGTCGGCGCGCCGATCCTGATCCACCTGCTCCGGCAGCGGGACCTCCCCGATCGCACGCTCCCCACGGTGCGCCTGCTCCAGCGCGCCACGGCCGAGAGCCGCCGCCGCCTGCGCCTCCGGGACCGGCTCCTGCTCCTCTTGCGGGCCCTCGCCGTGATCTGCCTCGCGCTCGGCGTCGCGCGGCCCTTCGTCGTGAGCCAGCGCGCCTTCGACGACGGCCGGCGCGCGAGCCTCGCGATCGTCATCGACGACTCGATGTCCATGGGGCGCGAGGACGGAGGGCGGACGCTGCTCGCGGAGGCCGTCGAGCGCGCCGCCGAGGCCGTCGAGGCGCTGCCGGAGGGCTCGGAGGTCAGCCTGGTGCTCGCCGGCGGCCCCGCCCGGCTCGAGGTGCCGCGCACGTCGAGCCCGGAGGCGGCGCTCCGGGCCTTGCGTCGCCTCCCGGCCCGCACTGGCCGGGGCACGGATCTCCCGGAGGCGGTACGCCTCGCCCGCCGAAGCCTCGCAGGCGCCCGCCGGGGCCGGCGCCTCTGGGTGCTCTCGGACTTCGCCGCCCACGGCGGCGTGAGCGAGCTGGAGCTCCCCTCGGACGGCTTCGAGGTGGCGCTCGAGCGCGTCGGCGGCGAGGAGCCGCCCGAGAACCGCGCCATCGTCGAGGCGACGGGCGCGCCGGACCCGACGACCCCGGGGCAGGTGTCCGTGCGGGTGGTCGTGCGCGGGCCGGACGGCGAGGTCCCGGTGCGCGTGGAGCAGGGAGACGCGCTCCTCTCCGCGGGCCGCGTCCGCCTCGCGGGCGGGCTCGGCCGGGTGACGCTCCACGTCCCCGAGCAGCCCTTCCCCGCCGCCACGGTGCGCCTCGGGGAGGCGGACGCCCTCCCGGCCGACGACGCCCGGCCCATGCTCCTCGTCCCACCGGCGGCCGCCCGCGTGCTCCTCGTGGACGGGGACCCGCACCCGGCGCGCGCCCGGGACGAGGTCGGCTTCCTCTCGCGGGCGCTCGACGCCGCGCCCCGCCGGGACGGGGGGCTCCGCTACCGGACCGTCGACGCGGACGCCTGGGCGCCGGCCGACCTCGAGGACGTCGACGTCGTGGTGCTCGCCAACGCCCCGGCGCCCTCCCCCGTGCTCGCCGCGGCCCTCCGGCGGCACGTGGCGGGCGGCGGCGGCCTCCTGGTGACGGGGGGCGACCAGGTGCAGCCGCGCGCCTACCGGGCACGGCTCGGCGAGCTCCTCCCGGCGACGCTGAGCCCGGCCCGGAGCCCCGGCCTGCTCGCCACGGAGGCCGAGGCCGGCCTGCCGCGCCTCGAGGGGGTGCCGACGCGCCGCGCGCTCGGCCTCGAGCCCGAGCTCGGCGCCGAGGTCTGGGCGCGCTTCGACGACGGGGGCACGGCGCTCGTGGCCCAGCGCGAGGGGCGGGGCCGGGTCGCCGTCCTGGCCACGAGCGTGGACGACGACTGGAGCGAGCTCCCCTACCGCCCGGGCTTTCTGCCCTTCTCGGTGGAGCTCCTCCGCCGTCTGGCGAGCGGTCGCGCGAGCCCACGGGCCGCCGTCGAGGCCGGCGAGGCGCTCCCGCTGCCTCCCGGCGCCCGCGTGCGTCGCCCCGATGGGGAGGTGCTCACGGTCGGTGAGGAGGGCCTCTTCGAGGCGACCGAGCTCCCCGGCGTGCACGCGCTCCTCGACGAGGCCGGCGAAGCCGAGACGGCCTTCGTCGTGACCAGCCCCGCGAGCGAGTCCGAGCTGGCCCCGGCGCCGCTGCCGGACCTCGAGGGCGCGGGCGGCGGCCAGGGTGAAGGGGGCGTGCTCTCGCGCCGCCCGGTGGACCCGTGGCTCTTCCTGCTGGCCGGCCTCTTCCTGCTCGCCGAGGGCGTGCTCCGCACCCGGAAGCCGAAGACGGCCTGAGCAGGAGGCGTCGGCCCACGCAGCCCCAACGAGCTGCGGCCGGAGCGTCGAACGCCCCGGCCGCCCTCATCGCGCCCCCGCCCGGCGCTCCTACGCGCTCCCTACTCGTCCCCGCCCCGGCTCTCCACCAGCTCCTCGTCGAGCTCGAAGGGCGTGAAGCGCCGCGCCGGCCCCTGCATCGCGCGCCGGAACATGCTGTAGCGGGCCCCCGGGTGCCACATCAGGAAGCCGTCCGAGCCGCCGCGCCCGGCGCCGAAGATCTGCCGGGCGATGAAGCGCGGGTTGAAGCCCTCGTGGCCGGCCCCACGGGCGAAGGCCTGCAGGTAGGGACGGATGATCGGCCGCGGCCCGAGGCGCTCACGCAGGCGCATCACGCCCGACTCGACCAGGTAGCGCGCCCGATCGGGGCGGCCGACCTGCCAGGTCCGCATCGCGTTGATGTAGAGCATGGGCGAGTAGATCTCGACGTAGTCGACCCAGGCCTCGAGGTCCTGCCCGAGGCCGCTCGGATCCCCCTCCCGGTACGCCGCCAGCCCGAAGACGTCGACGCTGAGGGGGATGTGGATGGCGCGATCGATGCGGCGGAGGAGCTCGATGAGCAGGTCCGGGCGGGTCGTGTCGTCCTCGCCGGGGTAGCGCGCGTACTGGACGCCCTCGTCCACCGGGAAGCGCACGTAGTCCAGCTGCACCTCGTCGAAGCCGAGCTCCTCGGCCTCCCGCGCCAGCGCCTCGATCATCGCGTGGTTGTCGCGGTTGTAGGGATCGAGCCAGGTACCGCCCGTGCCCCAGGAGACCCAGGGCTCGTTGCGCCGGAAGTGGAGGATGGCGCGCTCCGGGTGCCGCTCGGGCAGCTTCGGATCCGCGAAGCAGGTGACGCGGGCGATCGTGTAGATGCCGGCCTCCTTCAGCGTGCGGATGAGGCCCGCAGCGTCGCCGAGGTAGTTGACGACCGAGTCCTGGAGGATCTCGATGTCGGTCTCATAGGTGACACGACCCGAGCCGTCCTTGAGGTCGATGACCGCGGCGTTGGTGCGGGTCCACCCCGCGAGGTCGATCACGTCCTGGGCGTCGTGCCGCCGGAAGTAGTTCCCCGGGAAGTACATGCCCATGGCGCGCTGACCTTCGGGGGAGACCGGATCCCAGAGCGCGTCGTCCTCGTCGGCGGCCTGCTCGTGCCGCACGGGACGTTCGTCCCCCGCGCGGGCCGCGGTGCTCTCGTTCGGCGGCGTATCCGCCCGAGGGACCGCCGGCGCACAGGTGATCCCTCCGACCAGCACGCTCGCGGCCACGACCCACGCTCCTCGCATCATCTCCTCGATCCTCCACGGCGATCCCCGCGTCGTGCGGGGGTGTCACGTTCGAGATCATGCTGGGGCAAGGACCCGCCCCCGTCACGTTTTCGCGCGGTTCCGCCCGGAAAAAACGCCCGCTTCGGCCCGGGCTTCCGCTCCCTTCGACCCCACCACCCGCCCGCGCCGCCTTCACCCCTCACGACCCCCCATTGATGGCTCCCCGTCTCTCCGCTATCGCGTCGCCGTGACCGAGCCGTGGACCCTCCGCCGCATCCTCCGCTGGATGCAGGACGACTTCGAGGCCCGAGGCCTCGCCAGCCCGCGGCTCGACGCCGAGCTCCTCGTCGCCCACGCGCTCGAGGTCCGGCGCATCCAGCTCTACATGGAGCTCGAGCGCCCCCTCACGGAGACCGAGCTCGGGGCCATCCGCGCGCTCGTCAAGCGCCGCCGCGCCCACGAGCCCGTCGCCTACATCCTCGGCGAGCGCGAGTTCTGGAGCCGCCCCTTCGAGGTCGGCCCGGCCGTGCTCATCCCCCGCCCGGACACGGAGACCCTGGTCGAGCGCGCCCTCGCCGTCCTCGCCGGCCCCTCCGACGGCCGGGTCACCGAGGAGCCCCCCCTCGACGAGCCCAGCCTCGACCCGCCCAGCCCGCCGGACACCGTCGAAGGCGAGCAGACCTACGAGCTCCTCGACCCCCTCGACGAGGCCCAGGCCCTGCTGGAGCTCGACGAGCGCGACGGCCTCGCCCCCGGGTCCCGGGACGCGTCCCCAGCCGAAGAAGACGCCGCGTCTCCCCGGGACGCCGCGCCGGCCGACGCTCCGCCCCCCGCCGGCTCCCCGCCCCGCTCCGGCGCCGGCCCGCGCGTCCTCGACCTCTGCACCGGCAGCGGCTGCATCGCCATCACCCTCGCCGCCGAGCGCCCCGACGCCCAGCTCACCGCCACCGACCTCTCCGAGGAGGCCCTCGCCGTGGCCCGCCGCAACGCCGAGCGCCACGCCCCCCGCGTCCGCTTCCTCCAGGGCGACCTCTTCGCCGGCGCCCGCGGCCCCTTCGACCTCATCACGGCCAACCCGCCCTACGTCGCCGAGGCCGACCACGCCCAGCTCATGCCCGAGGTCGCGCGCCACGAGCCCGCCCTCGCCCTCGTCGCCCCGGACGGCGGCCTGGCCATCCTGAAGCGCATCGCCCGCGAGGCCCCCCGCCACCTCGCCCCCGGCGGCACGCTCCTCGTCGAGGTGGGCGCCGGGCAGGCGGACGCGGTGGCCGCCCTCTTCCGCGAGGCCGGCCTGAGCGGTGTGCGGACCCACGCCGACCTCGGTGGCGTCGATCGCGTGGTCGAAGGCCGCCTCGACCGATGATGCGTTTCGCCACCGACACGATCTCGCGAACGAAATTCGCCCCCCTTGCAACACGATTCAATAGCCTGTTAGGTTGCTCGGACCCGCTGGTGCGGCGGGGGACACAGTCGACGACGGGGTTTGGTCGATGCTGCTTTGTTGGGGTAGGCGGCTGGCCGCTGCGCTTTGCGCGCTGGCGCTGCTCAGCTGCCACGAGGAATTCGATACGACGCGGCCGGTGCCGGAGCGCGGCACGCTGGGCGAGGAGATCTTCCGCATCTTCTGCCAGCGCGTGGCCTCCGACGAGCTGCCGAACGACGTCTCCGGGCGCGAGTCCCGCGACGTCTGCGCGGGCACGGCGTCCCCGGACGCGGCCCCCACGCCGCGGCTCCGCGCCATGGCCGAGAACCGGGACCGCCTCGTCGCCGCCCTGGACCAGACGCTCCCGGAGCCCCTCGAGGACGACCTCGACCATTTCATGCTCCAGCTGGTCCCCTTCTACGACCCGCCCGCCGAGCAGCTCCCCACCCAGACCCGCGCCCTCGCCGACCTGCTGACGAAGCTCGAGGAGGACGACGAGGCCGTCGGCGCCCTCGAGCGCCTCTCCACCCGCGTCGGCTACCGCCCCCTCCGCCTCGCCCTCGGCGTCACCCGCCCGGCCCTCGCCTACCCGCGCATCGTCGAGCTCACCGAGACGGCCCTCACGACCATCGACGAAGGCGGCGCGGCCGGCGAGGAGTGGGACGACCTGCTCCGCGCCATCTCCCTGGAGCTCGCCACCTCCGAGGCCAGCGAGCCCGAGGACGGCGCGAGCACCCTCGAGCTCACCCGCCAGCTCCTCTTCACGACCCGCGCGGAGTTCGCCGGCGACGGGGGCAGCCGCTACATGGTCGTCCGCGACGGGCGCGGCATCGTCGTCCCCGCCAGCGACGACGGCAGCGTGCCGGCCCCCTTCGTCGACATGGACGGCGACGGGCTCGCCGACGTGGACCCGCTCGGCCGCTTCGTGGGCCGCGCCGGCCTCGTCGAGGTGCCCGCGCCCTTCGCCGTCCTCGGCGAGGGCGACGTGCTCCGGGGCACCGCCGGGCGCGCGCTCCGGGCCGACCGCACGCCCATCTTCGCCTACCGGGACGTGAACCAGACGCTCCTCGCCGGCGTCACCCGCGAGGCGCCCCCGCTCCTCGATCCGGAGGAGCCCGCGCTCCTCGACATGGCCTACGGCCTCCCGGTGCTCCTCGGCCCCGAGGGCATGCGCGAGGAGGTCCTCGGCCGCGGCGTGACCGTCCGCTACCCGGGCTACGACACCTCGAGCGGCCCGCTCTTCGACCTGGTCTGGGGCACGGGCGCGCTCCTCACGGAGGAGGAGACCGACGACGTCCTCGCCCTCGTCGACCAGCTCCTCGAGGAGAACGAGCACGAGCTCGCCGGCCTCATCGACAGCGGCCTCTTCGGCGACGCCGTGGCCGACGCCACGCCCGACGCCTCCATCCCGCCCGACTCCGAGCTCTGGGACGACCTCATCCAGGTCGTCCAGTGGATGGCCGACGAGCCGGGCCTCCTCGAGGCCGTGCTCCGCGCCCTCGCCGACCCGCGCAGCCGCCGCCTCGGCACCGTCTACGCCGAGATGATGCGCTTCCGCGACGAGGTCGGCTTCGACCCGGCCGACCTGAACCGCCCCATGCGCGACCAGGTCTGGACCGATCCGGTCGACCCGGCGGCGCCCGACACGGCCGACAACACCAGCCTCTTCCAGCGCTCCATCTCGGTCATCCACGACCTCGACGGGGTCCGCTACTGCAACAAGGACGGCGCGCGCCTCCGCATGCGCCTGCTCGGCCTGAACATCACCTACCCGCTCGTCGGGGGCAGCTTCGACGAGTGCGAGCTCCTCGAGATCGAGAACGTCGTCGACGCCTATTCGCAATCGATCATCGGACGCTACGAGCTCGAGATCAAAGACGGCTTCCTGAACGTCCTGCTCGACGTCGGCAGCTCCCTCGGCATCGACCCGGACCGCGTCCTCGAGGAGTCCTCGGGCATCGACGGGCTCACGCGCACGCCGACCCCCGAGGCGCTCAACCGCATGATCTTCACGCGCGAGGGCAACGAGTTCCTCGAGGAGCTCTTCGACCCGATCCCGTCCCGCGACGGCGTGCCCATCGAAGAGCGCCACGACCCCATCCTCTTCGCCTGGGAGCGCTCCTTCCGCTTCTGCGGCGACGAGCTCGTCGCCCCGGACGCGCCCTGCGCCGAGCCCGAGGAGGTCAGCTTCTACGAGGCCATGAGCCCGCTCCTCGAGGCCTTCGACTCCTTCGACCGGCGCCGCGAGGGCCGCTTCCTCTTCGGGCGCCTCGTCACGGCGCTCCACACGCACTGGCCGAGCGAGGGCGCCGAGATGACGCAGGACGCGGACCCCAGCGCGCCCTTCTTCGCCCACCACGACGACGCGCGGAGCTACGAGCCCATCCTCGCCGCCCTCTTCGGCGACTGCGACTGGATGCCGGCCGGGGGCGCGGGCGGGCGGCGCTGCGATCCCGAGCGCGGCGGCCAGCTCATCAAGCGCCTCCAGGAGGCCTCGGCGGTCCTCGACGGGCTCGAGGTGCGGCCGGGCGTCGACGGCATCGACGTGCTCACGAACGCCGCCCTCTCGATGGTGCGCCCGGCGGAGGGGCTGCTCGACCGGGCCGGGAGCGCGGTGACGACGACCAACGGCGGCCGCGAGATCCCGCTGACGCGCCTGCACCTGATGCTCGACGCGCTGAGTGACTTCGACGCCGCCTTCGCCGGCGCGCCGCCCGAGCGCCTCGAGCGCTGGCGGAGCGCCCGGAGCGTGCTCGTGGACCAGTTCCTCCCCATCCGCGAGCGGAGCGGCGCGCGCCAGCTCGAGAACCGGCGCGTCTACGGCCTGCTCCGCGTGCTCGTGCCCTTCCTCCGGGACCGCATCGCCGACCACCGGGCCCGCGGCGACCTCCAGGAGTGGGCCGAGGGTCTCTCGGGCCGCATGGAGGACACGCTCGGCTCGCACGTCGGCGCCACCGCCTTCCGCTTCAGCGAGGCCGTGCAGACCGACGAGGTCGCCAAGGAGGAGCTCGCCGAGCTCGTGCGCTACCTGATGAACGAGGCCAGCGAGAACGACGCCTTCGACACGACGCTCCTCGCCACGGCGGACCTGCTCCAGGTGCTCGAGGACGACGACAACCTCGTGCCGCTCCTGCCCGTCCTCGCCGAGGGCGTCGCGCCCGGCGTCCGCGACCAGATCGCAGGCGGCGGCGTGGTGGACCCGGCCGAGCTCGAGCTCGCCGGGAGCGCCATCGACACCACCCTCGACCTGCTCCGGGACATCGTCGAGGTCGACGACCGGCGCACGCTCCGCGAGGTGCTCGCCAACCTGGTCTCGCTGCAGGAGAACGGCGAGACCCCCCTCGAGACGATCATCGACGTCGTCGCCGAGGTGAACCGGGTCGAGCCGAACGCCGGCGGCCCGCTGCGCGCCGACGACCATCGGAGCGTGCTCGGGAACACCAACGAGTTCCTCGTCGACGAGCGCCGGGGCCTCGAGCGCATCTACGACGTGGTCCAGGCGCGGCAGCTGGAGGAGTGATGAAGCGGCTCGCCCTCCCCCTCGCCCTGGCGGTCCTCGCCGGGGTCTTCGCCGCCCCTGCGCCCGCCGAAGCCGGCGGCCTCTTCCTGACCGACCGCGGCGCGCGCCCGCTCGGTCGCGGCTTCGCCTTCGTGGCTGGCGCCGACGACCCGCAGGCGCTCTGGTACAACCCGGCCGGCATCGCCTGGAGCGGCCAGCAGTTCCTCCTCGACGCGACGCTCACCTTCCTCCGCACCGACTTCACGCGGATCGACTCCGGCGGCAACGAGCTCCCCACGGTGCAGCTCGACGCGACGCCCCTGCCGATCCCGATGATCGCCTACACGCACCCGATCGGCGACTGGACGCTCGGCCTGGGCCTCCACGCGCCGAACGCCGGGCTCCTGAGCTGGCCCCGGGGCGTCCGGGCGAGCGGCGGCACCTGCGACGCGACGACCGCCGAGGGCATGGGCGACGCCGACTGCGAGGCCGCGCCCCAGCGCTACTCGCTCTACACGCTCGAGGGCAGCAGCTTCGTGAACATCACGCCGGCCATCGCGTGGAAGCCCATCGACAGCCTCTCCATCGGCGTCGGCATGAACCTCCTCGTCGGCAGCTTCGTCGGCGAGACGGCGATCAGCGGCTGCGACGGCTTCCTCTGCACCCAGCCCGAGAACCCCGAGTGGGACGGCGTGGCGCGCTTCACCCTCTCGCCGATCGTGCACCCGGGCCTGACGCTCGGCGCGACCTACGACGCGGGCATCGTGCGGGTCGGCGCGAGCTTCGTCTGGTGGCCGAACGCCGTGAGCGGCGACGCGGAGCTCGACGTGCGCCTGCCGGCCGCGCCGATCTTCGACGGGGCCGAGGTCGACGGGAGCAAGGCGCGCCTCGAGCTCGACCTGCCCTTCACCGTGCGCGGCGGCGTGGAGCTGCGACCCATCCGGGGCCTCCGCATCGAGGCGGCGCTCGTCTGGGAGCACTGGTCCATGCAGGACGCGGCGAAGATCGAGCCGCGGGACGTGTGGATCCGGAACGCGGTCGCCATCGGCGACTACCAGGTCGGGCCGATCAACATCCCGCGCCAGATGAACGACGTCTTCAGCGTGCGCCTCGGCGGCCAGTACGCGACCTGGGAGGACCGGCTCGTCATCTCGGCGGGCGTGAACTTCGAGAACTCCTCCTTCGACGACGCCTATCTCACGCCCCTGACCATCGACAGCCAGAAGTGGGTGGTGGGCCTCGGCGCCGCCCTCGAGGTCACCGACGGCGTCTGGCTCGACGTGAGCTACGCGCACGTCTTCCTGCAGGATCGGAACGTGACCAACAGCCAGGTCGCCCAGCCGAACCCGATCCGCCCGCCGCGCGAGGACGGCGCGCCGCCCAACGCGAGCGGCGCGGCCTACATCGGCAACGGCCGCTACGACATCGAGGCGGACATCGTCGGCGTGGGGATCCGCTGGCAGATCGACGCCCCGGCGCCGCGCGCCGAGGAGGACGAAGCGGAGGAGCCGGCGCCGGTCGAGGAGGAGCCCGTCGCGACGCCCGCCCTGGCCGCGACGCCGGAGCCGCCGTCCGACCTGGACGGCGACGGCGTGCCGGACGACGCCGACGAGTGCGACGACACGATCGCGGGCGTGATGGTGGACCCGCTCGGCTGCCCGGCGCTCCAGGACGCGATGACCTTCCCGGGCATCGCCTTCGCCTCGGGTGGCGCCGAGCTGACCCCCGAGAGCATCCCCGCCCTCGAGCAGGTGCTGCACGTGCTCCGGCGTCACCCGGAGGTGCGCATCCAGGTCGGCGGGCACACGGACAGCCGCGGCTCGGCGCGCCACAACCTGCGGCTGAGCACGCAGCGGGCGCGGGCGGTGGCCCAGTGGCTCGCCGACCACGGCGTGGACCCGGCGCGCCTCGACGCCGAGGGCTTCGGGGAGACGCAGCCGGTCGCGGACAACCAGACGGCCGAGGGCCGCGAGCAGAACCGGCGCATCGAGTTCCGCGTCGTCCGCTGAGGCCGCGCGAGGGCCGGGTCGGGCCGTGAGCCCAGCCGAGGCTGGGAGATCCCGCGCGGCCGCTCGCGAGATTGGCCCCCCCGCGAGCCATGTCGACTCGCGGGGGATCGGGTATCCCGCCTACTTCTTCGGGTCGGGGATGAGCCGGAGGTAGGGCAGCTTGGCGTCGAACTCGCCGAACTTCTCCTTCGCCGCCCCGTCGTCCAGGCTCGGCGAGACGATCACGTCCTTGCCGTGCTCCCAGTTGGCCGGCGTGGCGATGGGCGCCGCGTCCGTGGCCTTCACGGCGTCGAGGGCGCGGAGGATCTCGGCGAAGTTCCGGCCGACCGACATCGGGTAGGTCATCGTGAGGCGGATCTTCTTGTCCGGGCCGATGATGAAGACCGTGCGCACCGTGGCGCTGTCCTTCGCCGTGCGCCCATCCGGCATGTAGGCCTCGGCCGGGAGCATGTCGTAGAGCTTGGCGACCTTCAGCTCCGTGTCGTCGATGATGGGGAAGTTGGCCGGCGAGCCCGCGAAGGCCTCGATGTCCTTCTTCCACTTCTGATGGTCCTCGACGCTGTCGACCGAGATGCCCATCACCTTCGTGCCCCGCTTCTCGAACTCGGGCGCGAGGCGCGCGACGGCGCCGAACTCAGTCGTGCAGACCGGCGTGAAATCCTTCGGGTGGGAGAAGAGGACGGCGTATCCGTCGCCGATCCACTCGTGGAGGGAGAGCTTCCCCTCGGTCGAGTCGGCGGTGAAGTCCGGTGCCACGTCGTTGATGCGAAGTCCCATGGTGATCCTTTCGGTGCCGGCCGCCCGTGCGGCCGCGTGAGGTCTGTGGTGTCCGTCGCGACCTAACGCGGATCGTGACCCGCTGGCCATGATCGGGATCACGCCGGGGGCCGACGTCGGGAAGGGCCCGGCGCCGCGCCCCGCATCCGAGGGACCGCTCCACGGAGACGCACGCCGGGGCGTGCCCGTCCGGTCGCTCCCCGGCCGGCGACCCGGGCAGCCCCCCCTCAGACCTCGAGCGTGCGCCAGCGGCCGCGGCGGAAGGCCACGCCGAGGAGCACCAGGCGCACGGCCCAGTCGAGCGTCGAGCCGAGCCAGACGCCGACCAGGCCGAGCTCGAGGCCGAAGGCGAAGCCCCAGGTCGCGCTCAGGCGCACCACGAGCCCGCCGAGGAAGGTCGCGCCGAGCGCCGTCCGCGTGTCGCCCGCCCCCCGGAGCGCCTGCGAGAGCACGACCGCCCCGCCCATGATGGGCGCCGCCACCGCCGCCACGGCGAGGCAGGGCACGCCCGCCGCCACGATGGCCCGGTCGTCGGAGAAGACACCGAGGAGCCACTCCGGGACGAGCAGGAAGACGAGGCCCACGCCGCTCAGGGCGACCGCCGCCATGAAGAGCGCCGCCCGCACGCTCCGCGCCGCCTCGTCGGGCCGCTTCGCCCCGAGCCGCTGCGCCGCCACCGACGCCGCCGCGATGCCGAAGCCGTCCGCGCTCAGGAAGACCACCGACTCGATGCTGATGAGCGCCTGGTTCGCCGCCATCGCCACGCCGCCGAGCGCGCCGATCATGGCGACGAAGCCCATGAAGCCCGTCTGCTGCACGACGCGCTCGCCGAGGCTCGCCGCCGCCACCCGCGCCATGCGCCGCCAGGCCTCCCCCTCCCCGCCGCGCCCGCGCCAGCTCAGCCCGTCGCCGCGCCGCCCGAGGAGCGCCACCAGCAAGACGGCCTGGAGCCCCATCGCCGCCGCGCTCCCGAGCGCCGCCCCCCGCGCGCCGAGCGGCGGCAGCCCACCGACGCCGAAGACGAGCCCGTAGGTCAGCAGCGCGTTGAGCAGGTTGCCGAGCGCGGCCACCCGGAAGGGCGTCCGCGTATCCCCCGAGGCCTGCAGGCAGACCGCCGACGCGAGGGAGACGAGCAGCAGGGGCATCGACGCCAGCGCCACGCCGAGGTACGCGCTCGCCTCCGCATGCACCGCCGCCCCGGCCTCCGGGAAGAGCCGCAGGAGCCCCGGGAGCGCCGCCGCTCCGCCGAGGAAGGCCACGAGGCCGAAGACGAGCGCCGCCGCGAGGCTCGCCCGGAGCGCCGCCGCCGCGCCCGCCCGGTCCCCCGCGCCCACGCGCCGCCCGACGAGCGCCACGCTGCCGACCGTGAAGGCCCCGAGGATGGTGGTCGTGGACCAGACCACCGGCGCGCTGATCTGCATCGACGCGAGTGACTCGGCCCGGTGGTGCCCGAGCACGACCCGGTCGACGAGGAAGACCAGCGTGTGGAGGAGCTGCTGGGCGATGGCGGGCCCGGCGAGCCGCCGCACCTGCCCGTAGGTCTCGTCGCGCCGGAGCGCGCCCAGCCACGCTCGCCAGGAGCCCGCGCTCAAAGAGGCCTCCCGACGCGCAGGGGCCTCAGCCCCGCTGGAACTTCACCTTCTGCTTCGGCACGTAGCCCTCCTTCTGGAGGACCTCCGTCGCCAGGCGCTTCACGTGCGGGTGGGCGCCCTTCTGCAGGAAGGGCCCGAGCTGGTTCGGGTCGAGCTTCGCGAGGCGCATCATCGCCGTCCGCGCGCGCCCCCGCTTCTTCTTCTTCAGCCAGGTGTAGACCTGCGCCCGGTAGAGGAAGCCCTTCATCTCGCCGTAGTCCGGGTCCTCGGCGTCGTAGGTCTCGAGCAGGTCCACGGCGTCGTCCACCTTGCCGGTCCGCGCGAAGGCCTCGGCCATCACCGCCGCGTAGAGCGCCTTCTGCTTCGGCTGGGGCTGGGCGTCGAGCTTGATCTCCTCGGCGAGCTCCCGCGCGTCCTGGGCCTTGTTCTGCATCAGGTACATCAGCCCGAGCTGCGCCCGCACGTCGTTGGCCACGAGCTTCGGCGCCTTCTTCAGGTCGATGCTCTCGAGGATCTCGACGGCCTCCTTCGGGTCGTCCTGCGCCACGAGCTGCGCCTGGGCCATCTTCGCCATGGCGTCGTCGCCGCCCTGGCCCTTCAGCTGCGCCAGCGCCGCCGCCCGCCCCTCGTCGTCCGTGGCCCCCTTGAGGATGTCCACGATCGCCGTGGACTTCCGCATCAGCCGCCAGACGTAGATGCCGAAGCCGAGCACGACGGCCGTGAGCACGCCCGCGACGACGAAGCCCCAGTAGGAGATGTAGGGGCTCACCATGCCGGCGATGACCCAGATCACCAGCAGCGCCACGCCGACCTGCGCGATGATCTTCCAGTTCATCGACGGGCGCTCGAGCTGCTCGAGCGCCTCCGACATGTCGCGCTTCTCGGGGAGCTGGGGCGCCTTGCGCTTCTTCTTCTTCGCCACGGTCCGGCTTTATTCGCACGGCGGCGCGAGCGCGGCAAACGGCGCGCCCCGACGAGCCGGCCTCTCCCGCGCGCTCAGCCCAGCAGCGTGATCAGCTCCGAGACGAGGGGCCGGGCGCGCGGATCCTTCCGCGTGCAGGCCGCGACCATCTCGTACCAGGCCTCCGGGACCTCGCCCTCCACGGCGTCGAGCATCTCCCGCATGCTCACGCCGAGGGCGTAGACGTCCGCGCTCGGCGCCGCCGCCGCGTTCGCCCGCTGCTCCGGGGGCATGTACTGGAGCGTGCCCTCGCCCCCGCCGGCCCGGAGCGCCGGCGTGACGCCCTTCTTCACGGCGAGGCCGAAGTCCGTGAGCACCACCCGGTCGTCCTCCCGGAGCAGGAAGTTGCTCGGCTTCAGATCCCGGTGGACGACGCCGCGCCCGTGCACGAAGGCCAGCGCCTCGAGCGCCGTGGCGATCCAGCGCCGGGCCCGCTCGGCCGGCACGGCGCCCCGGCCGAGCTCCACCCGCACCGAGCCCCCGACGACCCACTCCATGGCGATGGCGCCGAGCCGCGGGTCCAGGTCGAAGATGCGCACGACGCCCGGATGCTCGATGCCCGCCGGCGTCTGCGCCTCCACGAGGAGCCGCTCGCGCTCGACCCGCCCGCGCCGGTGATAGACCTTCAGCGCGACGCGCCGATCGAGCCGGAGGTCGTAGGCGGAGAAGACCGTGCCCGCCCCGCCCCGGCCGAGCTCCTTCTCGACCCGGTAGCGCCCGCGGGCCAGCGCGCCGTCCGTGGCGATGGTGGCGCCCGCCAGGTCGCGCTTGGCGTCGCCCCGATCCCGGAGCCGCGCCGCCCGCTCGCGCGCCCGCGGGAAGTCGAGGTCCCGCGCCAGGATGCGCTCGTAGAGCGCGAGCGCCCCCTCCTCGTCGCCCCGGCGCTCGGCGATCTCGGCCGCCAGGAGGCAGGCCGGGAGGGGGGCGTCGATGCCCTCGAGGAGCGGCTGGAGCTCCTCCCAGGCCGCGTCGTCGTCGCCCCGGGCCGAGAGCGCCTCGGCGACCCGCAGCGCGAGCATCTCGAGGGGCGCCTCCGCATGCCGCTCGAGGAGCTTCCGGGCGAGGTCGAGGCCGCGCGCCCCCCGCCCCTCGCGCCGCATCGCGTCGAGGAGCTGCACCGCGAAGGAGGCGTCCGGGGGCGTCGCCTGCTCCGTCAGCGCGAAGAGCTTCTCCTCGGTGGTCTTCGGGCGCTCCGCCTCGCGCGCGGCCCTCTCCTTCGCCGCCTCCGTGGCCGCGCTGGCCTCGGCGCGCTCCTCGGCCGCCTCCGCCTCGTCCTCCTCGCCGAAGAAGCCCTTGATCCGCTTCCAGATCACGGCACCTCCACCCGGACGCCGTCGATGGTGAGCTGGTCGCCCTCGAGGAGCACCACGGGCGCCGCGACCTTCTGGCGCCCGAGCTCGGCCGCCGCGCCCCGGTCGGGGGTGATCGTCGCGTGCCCGCCGGGGAAGCTCAGGGCCGCGGCGAGCCCCTCCAGGCGGAGCTCGCCCCGCCCGACGAGCGCCACGAGATCCCGGTCCAGCCCGTCCACGACCGTGACCCGGAGGCCCTCCCCCGCCGGCTCGACCTTCAGCGTGACGTCGTCGCCGAGGCCGATCTCGGTCCCGCCCTGCACGCGCACCTCGCCCGCGACCGGGACGCCCCGGAGCAGCGTCCCGTTGCGGCTGTCGAGGTCCGTCACGATCAGGTCGTCGCCCTCGCGCCCGAGCCGCGTATGCCGCCGGGACACGCTCGCCCCACGCACGACCAGGTCCGCGTCGCGCCCGACCTCGACCGCGTCCTCCCCGACGAAGCTCACGGCGCGCCCGTCGACGCGCAGCTCGAGGCGCCGGCTCGGCGGGAAGCGCCCCTCCAGCCGCCGCAGGAGATCCGCCACCGAGCGGTCCTCCGGCGCGAGCTCGATCGCGTCCCGGAGCGCCGTCCGCGCCTCGATCCGCGCGCCGACGGCCATGGCCATCTCGTAGTCGCCGATGAGCCGCCTCAGCCGCCGCTCGCGCCGTGCCTCCTCCGTCGTCTCCTCGAGGAGCGCCTCGAGCCGCTCCACGTCGCCGGCCGCCTGGAGGCAGCGGGCCATGTCCTCGTGCCGGCCCAGGATCTCGTAGGCCGTCGCCGCCTCCGAGGGCTTGCCCACCCGCTCGAGCCGGGCCGCCGCGTCCTCGAGGCGCCGCTTCTCGTCCGCCCCGTGGGCCCCGCGGCGTTGCGCCTCGTCCAGGATGGCCAGGCCGATCTGCGCCTCCACCTCCTCCACGCGGGGGTGGTCCTCGGGGAGCCAGCGGAGCGCGTCGCGGTAGGCGTCGAGGCGGGCGTCGAGCTCCTCGGCCCGGGCGGCCGCGAAGAGGAGCGCGTTCGCGGCCTCCTCGGGCGCGTCGGCCTCGGCGTAGAGCGCCGCCGCCTCCCGGTACTCCCCCCGCCCCTCCGCGCGCCGCGCCCGCCGGTAGGCGCTGCTGAAGAGTCGCCGCATCAGGCTCACGGGTCGGACGGTAGCATCTTCGCGGCGTGGGCGTTCCGGCTCGGGTCGGGTTCGCGCCGCGTCTCCGTGAGCACGCTCGCGCGGCTTGCCTCCCGGGCCTCGCCCCCTCTGTCGGGCGTGGAGAAATGCTGTATGGTTTCACTCCGGTGGGGGACCCCACGGTCCCTCGTCCAGCCCCATCCCCCCACTCCCCAGGCCCGTTCCGCCGTCCCAGGAGACGCATGAGCAACCGACTCGGTGAGCTTCTCGTCCGCTCGAAGCGCATCAGCCTCGAGCAGCTTCGATCCGCCCAGAACACCCAGCGCTCGGAGGGCGTCAGCCTCGGCTACGCGCTGGCGAAGATGGGGTACATTTCCGACCAGGAGATCACCGAGTTCCTCAGCCAGCAGTACCGGGTCCAGGCCATCGATCTCAGCGAGTACGAGATCGATCAGGACGTGCTGAAGCTGATCACGCAGGAGGTCTGCCAGCGCCACAAGATCATCCCGGTCTCGCGCGCCGGCTCCTCGCTGATCGTGGCGATGGCGGACCCGTCGAACCTCCACGCCATCGACGACATCAAGTTCCTGACCGGCTACAACGTCGAGCCCGTCGTCGCCTCCGAGGCCGCCATCGTCGCGGCCGTCGAGCAGTACTACGCCGCTCCGGAGATCTCCTACGACGACATCATGGAGGGCTTCGACGAGGACGAGATCGAAGTCGCCGCCGACGAGGAGGACGTGAACCTCGTCGACCTCGAGCGCGCCACCGAGGACGCGCCGGTCATCCGCCTCTGCAACGCCATCCTGCTCAACGCCATCAAGAAGGGCGCCTCCGACATCCACGTCGAGCCCTACGAGAAGTCGCTCCGCGTGCGCTACCGGATCGACGGCGTGCTCCACGAGGAGATGGCGCCGCCGGTGAAGCTGAAGAACGCCATCGCCTCGCGCCTGAAGATCATGGCCTCGCTCGACATCGCCGAGCGGCGCCTGCCGCAGGACGGGCGCATCAAGCTGAAGCTCGGCAAGGGCCGCGAGATGGACTTCCGCGTCTCCGCGCTGCCGACGCTCTGGGGCGAGAAGATCGTCCTCCGCCTGCTCGACAAGTCGAACCTGCAGCTCGACATGACGAAGCTCGGCTTCGAGCACAAGGCCCTCGACGACTTCAAGCACAACATCCACCAGCCCTACGGGATGGTGCTCGTCACGGGCCCGACCGGCTCCGGTAAGACGACGACGCTGTACTCGGCGCTCAGCGACCTGAACGACTCGGAGACGAACATCAGCACCGCCGAGGATCCCGTCGAGTTCAACCTGACGGGCATCAACCAGGTGCAGATGCACGAGGACATCGGGCTGAACTTCGCGGCGGCCCTGCGCTCCTTCCTGCGTCAGGACCCGGACATCATCATGGTCGGTGAGATTCGGGACTTCGAGACCGCCGAGATCGCCGTCAAGGCCGCCTTGACCGGCCACCTCGTGCTCTCGACGCTGCACACGAACGACGCGCCGAGCACGGTGACGCGCCTCTTGAACATGGGCGTCGAGCCCTTCCTCGTGACCGCGTCCGTGAACCTGGTCCTGGCCCAGCGCCTGGCGCGGAAGATCTGCGCCGACTGCCGGGTCGAGGTGAAGACCGAGGAGCAGGCGCTGCTCGACATCGGCTTCAAGCCCGAGGACCTGCCCACGGTGAAGACCTATGAGGGCGCCGGCTGCCGGACGTGCAACGACACCGGCTACAAGGGCCGCATCGCGCTCTACGAGGTCATGCCCTTCACCGACCGGCTCAAGGAGATGGTGCTCCAGGGCTGCTCGACGGCGGAGCTGAAGGAAGAGATGGTGCGCGAGGGCGTGAAGACGCTGCGCATGAGCGGCCTGACGAAGATCGTCGAGGGCACGACGACCATGGCCGAGATCGTGCGCGTGACGTCGGCGGACGCGCACTGATTTTGCGCTCGCTGGCGCTCGCTATTCGCTCCGGTCGTCGCTTCGCTCCTCCCTGCGCTGGCTTACCAGCGCCTCGCCGTGGCCGGCGAGAGCTCGGCCTCGCTGCGCTCGGTCGCGGTACTGTGGTCGACGAACCAGCGGCCAGGCGCCTCTCCGCTGGGAGGGCTGCCGGGGTCCGACCCCGCGCGGGGGTGGCTGTCGCTCGGGTTCCCTGGGAACGGCACCTTGGTTGCCTCGGTCGCTGGACGCTCCCTCGGTCGTCGCGTCGGGCGCGTGGGCTTCGCTTCCACCGCCTGAGCTCTGGTCGGCGCTTCGCGCCTCCTGCGCCTGAGTCGGCGCTGCGCGAGCTCCGGCCTGGACTGCTGCTCGGGCTCGATGCCTGGGCTGGCGCGCGGCTCGGGCTCGCTCATCGAGCTCCGGTGTGGCTGCTGTTTGGGCTGCGGCTCGGGCTCGCGGCTTGGGCTCTCTCCTCGAGCTGCGGCTCGGACTGCTGCTCGTGGCTCGGGCTCGGGCTCGACGCAGGGCTTCGTGCCGCGGCTCGGGGTCTCGGTTCGGGCTCCGCCGGGCTGCGGATTCGGGCTTCCTGCTCGGGCACTCGGCTTCTCCCCCGCCCTCGGGAGGTCGTGCTCTCCCTTGCTCGTCTGTCGGCATTGCCCGGACGCCGAGCCCCTTGACTTCGCGGGACCGCGGAATAGGGTCGGTTTTCGAGGGGTCCCTCGGGGGAACAACGAAGGGGCGCACACGCGCCTCGGCGACGAAGGGGCCCGCAACAAAGCAGGAGGGGAAATGCCCGAAGAGCAGCTGCTCGTCGACGGCGCCGCGCAGGAGCGTGCGCCGATCGCTTCCGACGATGCTCCCGTGGTGGAGATCGGCGTCGTGAAGTGGTTCAACAACGCCAAGGGCTGGGGGTTCATCAGTCGCCAGGACGGCTCGGACGTCTTCGTCCACTACAGCCAGATCGACGGCGACGGCTACCGCACGCTCCGCCAGGGGCAAGAGGTCCGCTTCCGGCTGCGCGTCGGACCGCGCGGCCAGTTCGCGGAAGCCGTCCAAGTCTGACGTCGGCCCGTCGGTCGCCCGCCCATCGGTCGCCTCGCGCGGCCCGCCATGAAGGCGCCTCTCGCTTCGGGCGGAGGCGCCTTCCGCGTTCCGTCGCCCCGCCACCGGATCGGCGTCGGCGCGCGGGGCGACCAGGCAGCCGAGCTGGCAGCCGAGCTGGCAGCCGAGCGCCGTGCCTCTGACCCTCTTTCGTGACGAGCTCGCCGCGGGCCGTCGGCCGATGCGAGCTCAGGGCGCCAGGCGCGTCCGCGACCAGCCCTCTCCCTCGCGCTCGTAGAGCTCCCGCTCGTGCAGCCGCGCCGGCCGGTCGAACCAGAGCTCGATGCGCTCGGGCCAGAGCCGGTAGCCGCCCCAATGCGCCGGCCGCGCCACGGGACCGCCCGCGAAGCGCGCCTCCACCTCCGCCAGCTTCGCCTCGAGCGTCTCGCGCCCCTCGATGGGCCGGCTCTGGTCGGAGGCCCAGGCGCCGAGCTGGCTCTCCCGGGGCCGCGAGTAGAAGTACTCGTCGGACTCGACCCCGGTCAGCCGCGCCGTCGGCCCCTCCACCCGCACCTGCACGCCCGTCTCCCACCAGTGGAAGGCCAGCGCCGCGTGCGGGTTCTCCTCGAGCTCGCGCCCCTTCCGGCTCTCGTAGTTCGTGAAGAAGACGAAGCCCCGCGCGTCGACCTCCTTGAGCAGCACGAAGCGGACGCTCGGCCGCCCGCGCCCGTCGGCGGTCGCCAGCGCGACCCGGGAGGCGTCGTGCGGGTCCGCGTCGACGGCCTGGGCGTAGAGTTCACGGAAGCGCTCGATGGGATCCGGGGTGCTCACGGCGGGAACCTACCGCCTCATCGAACGGGGCGCCCGCCCGCGGCCTGGGAGGGCGCACACCGCTCCCCAAACCGGGCCAACACCGTGGTAGCGTCCGTGGGCTGCGCCATGGATCCGCAGGCCGAACAGCTGATCGCGCGTCTCCGCGCCAACCCCGACGACCTCGACGCCTTCCACGCGCTGAAGGCGCACTACCAGCGTGTCGGGGATGCGCCCTCCCTCATCAACCTGCTCGAGGGGTGGGCCAAGCGGAGCCCCGACGGGCCGGCCTCGGCCACCGCGCTCCACGAGGCCGCCGAGCTCGCCCTCGAGTCCGTCGGCGACGCCGGCCGCGCCCAGACGCTCCTCGAGAAGGCCCTCGAGCGCGACCCGATGCACGCCGACGCCGCCCGCCGCCTCGCCGACATGCTCGAGCAGGCCGGAGACACGCGCCGCCTCCTCGAGCACCTCCAGCGTCGCGCCGCCACCCTCGCCCGGAGCGGCGACGCGCTGCAGCTCGCCGAGGTCGAGCACCGCCTCGGCCAGCTCTACGAGCACCAGTTCGCCCGCCCGGACCGGGCCATCGCCCACTACCGGAAGGCCTTCGAGGCCGACCCCTCGCTCGTCCCGGCCATCTATGCGGCGCGCGAGATCTACCGGAACGCCGGCAACCTCAAGGCGGCCGCCACCCTCTTCGAGCTCGAGATCAAGGCCGAGCCCTCGCCCGAGCGGCGCGTCGCGCTCCTTCGAGAGCTCGCCCACGTCCGCGCCCAGGATCTGCACGACCTCCACGGCGCCATCGACGCGCTCGGGCGCGCCCTCGAGGCGGCGCCGACCGATCTCGCCGTCATGCACGAGCTGGCGAGCTTCCTCCTCCAGCGCGCGGAGCAGCGCGGCGACGGGCCCGCCTCCGCCCAGGAGCGCCAGCGCGCGGCGGACCTGATGTACCAGCTCGCCCAGTCGACGCCGCCGGACCACGCGATGGCCTATTGCGAGTCGGCCCTCGACGCCCAGCCCGCGCACGACGGCGCCCTCGAGCTCCTCGAGCGGCTCGCCGACGAGCACGGCCGCGACGACCTCCTCCCGCTCCGCTGGGTCGGCTACCTCCAGGCCGCCCCGGACGCGCCCAAGGCCAACGACCGGCGCAAGCGGCTCGGCTTCGCCTACCTCGAGGCCGGTCAGCCGGAGGACGCCATCATCTGCCTCGAGCCCCTCCTCGAGGCCGGCGACGCGGCCTCCGCCGAGGCCCTCGTCGACCTCTACCGGGAGCGCGGTCGCGACGCCGACGCCACCCGTGCCCTCGGCGTGGCCGTGGCGGGTCTGCCCCCCGAGCGGCGCCTGCCCCGGCTCCGGGAGATCGTCGACTCGCTCGTCGCCCAGGGCGAGGTGGACGCCGCCATGAGCCGGGCCCGCGAGATCCTCGCGCTCGAGCCGGGCGACGCCGAGGCGATGGGCTTCCTCGAGCAAGAGCTCCGCGCCCGGGAGGATCACGCCGGCCTGCGCGACCTCTTCCTCGAGGCCTCGCGCGCGCCGGGCGCGACCGTCGAGGAGAAGACCGCGCGGCTCCGGCAGGTCGCCGAGCTCAGCGAGGGCCCCCTCGAGGACGCCGAAGGCGCCATCGGAGCCTGGCGCGCCGTGGCCGCCCTCGACCCGACGAACGCGCCGGCGCAGGACGCCCTCGCCCGCCTCCTCCGGGAGGCCGGCCGCTGGGACGAGCTCGTGCAGGTGCTCGATCGCAAGGCCCTCACGGTCACCGATCCGGACGCGAAGGCGGACCTCCTCTTCGACCTCGCGACCCTCCACCGGGAGCACCGCGGGGACCACGCCGCGGCCGTGGGGGCGCTCCACGCGCTCCGTCAGCTCCGCCCCGACGACACGCGGGCGCGCGACCTGCTCTGCGACGTGCTCCTCGAGACCGAGGACGTGCCCCAGGCCGTGCCTCTCCTCGAGGAGCGCATCGGGGACGCGCCGAGCCGGGAAGAGCGCGTGCGCCTGCTCGCCCTCCTCGCCCACACCTACGAGGAGCAGCTCCTCGACGACGAGCGCGCCTTCGCCACCAGCGCGCGCCTGCTCGACGAGGAGCCCTCGGACCTCGACGCCCTCGACCGCATGGAGCGCATCGACGCGCGCGGCGAGAACTTCAGCCGGCTCCTTGAGACGCTCTCCTACCGCGCCGAGGTCGTGCCCCAGGAGGAGCGCCCGGCGATCCTCATGCGCATCGCCGATCTCGCCGATCGGCAGCTCGGGGACCTCGACCGCGCGGCGGACTACTACCAGCGCGCGCTCGACCTCGAGCCGGCGAGCGTCGAGGTCCTCGACGCGCTGGTGAACGTCTACGACCGGGCCGAGCGCTACCGCGACCTGGTCGTGCTGCTCCGCGAGCGCGCGAAGATGGAGCAGGAGCCGCGGGCCCGCGCCGAGCTCTACCGGCGCATCGCCCGGACCCTCGCCGACCGGGTGCAGAACGACGACGCCGCGGCCGAGGCCTGGGAGAAGGTGCTCGAGGCCGGCGAGGACGAGGAGGCGCTCCGGGCGCTGAAGGTCCACGCCGAGCTCGCGGGCGAGACGGAGGCCCTCGAGGGCTGGGTCGCCCGGCTGATCGAGGTCGTGGCCGACGACCAGGAGCGCTGCGACCTCGTGCTCGAGCGCGCGGGCCTGCTCGAGGCGCTCGATCGCGTGCCGGAGGCGGCCGCCGCCATCCGCGACGTGGCCCTCGCCCTCGAGCCCGAGCACCTCGGCGCGATGCAGCAGCTCGCGCGCTACTGCGAGCAGCTCGGGGACGAGGCCGGGCTCGCGGACGCCCTCGAGCGGCAGCTCGCGCTCCTCGAGGATCCGGGGCTCCGCCTGCCCCTCGCGCGGCGGCTCGCCGATCTCTACGAGGGGTCCCTCGCCGACCCCGCCCGGGCCGTGGACGCGCTCTACGCCTGGGTCGAGGCGGACCCGACGGACGACGCGCCGCGGAGCCGGCTCGTACCGCTCCTCGAGGCGGCCGGTCGCCACGCCGAGCTCGTCGACGCGCTCGATGGGCTGGCGGCGCTGCAGGGCGATCGGGAGGAGGCGCGCCGGCTCGTGCGGCGCGCGGCGGAGGTGGCCTCGAGCGCCCTCGGTGACGTGGACGGCGCCTGGGCGCGGCTCGAGCCGCTCGTCGACGAAGACGAGGAGGCCGACCAGCAGCTCCGGGCCCTGGCCGACGCGCACGGCCGGCAGGCGGCGCTGGCCGAGCTCTTCGTGCGCCTCGCGAAGACCTCCGGCGGCCCCGAGGGGCAGCGGCGCCGCTGGACGGACGCGGCGCGCCTCTACGAGGGCGCGCTCGGCGACCCCCAGAAGGGCCTCGAGGCGATGCTGCGCGCCTACGCGACCGACCTCGCGAGCGAGGAGATGCTCGCCGAGGTCGACCGGCTCGCCGCCCGGGCGGGCGCCTGGGCGCGGCTCGCGCAGGTCTACGAGCGGCTGCTCCGCACGGTCGAGACGGCCAAGGCCAAGCGCAAGCTGCTCTTGCGCCACGCCGGCCTCCTCGACGAGGCGGGGATGGCGAGCGAGGCCCTCGACCGCGTGCTCCGGGCGAGCGCGCTGGTGCCCGAGGACGACGACGTGCTGGCGCGGGCCGAGGAGCTCGCGCCGCGCGCCGGGCGGGCCGACGAGCTGCTCATCGTGTACGAGCGGCGGAAGGCGAAGGCGGCCGACGACGCCGGCCGGGTCGACGCGCTCCTCCGCGCGGCGCGGCTCGGGGACGAGGGGCTCCGCGATCGGGATCGGGCCTTCGGCTACGTGGCCCAGGCGGTGGCGCTGACGGTCCGCTCGCCGGAGCTGACGCCGGTCGTGGAGGACGCGGTCCAGGCGATGGACGAGCGGCGGCCGGAGCTCGGCGCCGACGACGCGCGGCGCACGCTGGTGCGCGTCTACCGCGGCCTGGCGGACGACGCCGAGGACGACCCGCGGGGAGGCGCGGAGCTGCTCCTGCGCGCGGCGCGGATGCTCGAGGAGGACCTCGGCGAAGCGCGCGAGGCCTTCGAGGTGACGAAGACGGCGGCGAGCTACGCCGCTCTCCCGCACGTGCTCGACGCGCTCGAGGCGCTGGCGGCCCGGATCGGGGGGGAGGAGGCGCTCGACGCCCACTTCGCGAAGCTCGTGGACGACGCCCTCGACTCGAACACGGCGGCCGAGCTGCTCTGGCGCCGCGGGCGCCTGCTCGAGGAGACGCTCCGCCGCTACGACGCGGCCGCCGACGTCTACGGGCGGCTCGTGCGCGTGCGGAAGGGCGACGTCGAGGCCGAGGACCGCTACCTCGGCTGCCTGCGCAAGGCCGGCAAGCACCAGGACCTGCTCGTCGCCCTCGATCGGCAGATCGGCCGGGCCGACTCGGACGCGCGCAAGGCGGATCTGCTGCGCGAGGTGGCGGCCGTCTGGGAGCGCGAGCTCAGCAACAAGTGGGAGGCGATCGACGCCTGGAAGAAGGTGCTCGCCCTCTTCCCCGACGACGCCGAGGCGAGCGAGGCGGTCAAGCGGCTCGGCGCCTCGACGCGGCGGCTCACGGCCGACGAGCTGGCGCGGCTCGACGAGTCGCAGGAAGCGCCGCTCGACGAGGTCACGGATCCCGGCGAGGAGCCCGCGGCGTCGACGGGCGGCGAGGTCATCTTCGGGGACGAGACGCCCCAGACCCCGGTCTTCGGGGACGAGACGCCCGAGAGCGCCGCGTTCGCGGACGAGACGACGAACGCACCCGACGGGCTCTCCCCCGTGGACAGCGCGCTGGCGGAGGGCGGCAACCCCTTCGCCGACGACGAGGCGGGCGTGACCGCGCCGGCGATGCCCTCGGCGGACGCGGAGGGCATCTTCGACCGGAGCAGCGAGGACCCCTACCCGGCCGAGGCCCACACCCACGTCGAGACCGACACGTCCCTCGACGACGAGTTCCCGAGCGTCGAGACGCCGGCGGAGCTCGAGCCGGCCGAGGCGGCGCTGGGGCTGGCCTACGACGAGACGCAGCCCGCCGGGGCCGCGGAGCTGGCCGACGAAGCGGACGTCGTGCCGGTGGACGACGACGAGGTCGAGCCCGTGCCCGTGCGGGGCGAAGGGCCCGCGGAGGCGCGGGAACCCATGCCGGCCGGGTCCATGCCGCACGAGCCGGTGTCGCACGAGCCCGTTTCACACGAGCCAGTGCCACACGAGCCAGTGCCCCTCGATGGCCCCGATCCCTTCGGCGGGGACGCGGATCCCTTCGGCGGCTCCGAGTATGCCGCCGGTGGCTCGCACGCGCCCTTCGGGGAGGTGGAGGCGCTGGCGACCGGGGACCTGCAGATGGTCGAGGGCGGACCGGCCCACGCGCCCCTCGGGGACGTGGAGGCGCTGGCGACCGGGGACGTGGAGCTGCTCGACGAGGAGCCCCTCCAGGTCGGTTCGGGTGAGGTGGAAGAGCTCGACGCGGAGCTCCTCGATGGGGCCGAGATGCTCGAGGACGCGGAGCTCCTCGAGGACGACGCGCTCGAGGAGATCGACGCCGACGACCTCCTCGAGGAGGCCCCGGCGCCCCGGCCCACGTCCATGCCGCCGCCCCCTCCCGCGGGCACGTCCATGCCGCCGCCCCCGCCCTCGATGCCTCCGCCCCCGCCGGGCACGCCGCGCGAGGACTGAGCGCCGCGAGGAGGGTCGTCCGCGCGAGACGCCGCCGCGGTGACTTCGGCGAAGCTGGTCGACCCGGGCTGGGAGCGCGTCGCGCCGGGACGGCAGAGCGCCGGGACGGCAGAGCGCGCGGTGGCGGGCACGCGGTCGCAGGCACGTGGTGGCGGGCATGCGGTCGAGGCACGCGGTCGCAGGCACCCGGAGAGCCGACATCGCCCGGCCCGCGGGCCCCCACCTCGATCGGGAGGCGTGGCGGCCGCGGAGCGCCCCGGCGACGAGCGCGGGGAGCGCCGGTGACGCAGCCGTGGCGCGCGGACCGACGGAGTGACGTCGTCGTGGCGCCCGGCGAGAGTGCGCGACTCGTCACGGCGCGTTGACCGCGAAGTCACCCGGCGAGGCTTCAAGGGCGCCATGCAGCTGGACCTCGTGGAGTCGCTCGCGGCCCTCCGCCCCGAGCTCCCGCCCGCGCCGGGGCCCCCGGCCCCGGGCACGCCGCCCACCCCGGCCGAGCTCGGGCGCCCCGTCTCCGGCCTGGTCCGGCTCCCCGAGCCGCGTCGATCGCGCTCGGAGGGCTGCTATACCGCGGCCGAGATGCAGCAGCTCGTCGACAAGGCGGCCATCCTCCTCGAGGCCCTCCCCTACATCCGGCGCTTCCACGGGGAGACCTTCGTCATCAAGTACGGCGGCCACGCCATGGTCGACCCGGCGCTCCGCGACAGCTTCGCGCGGGACCTCGTGCTCATGAAGTACGTGGGCCTGAACCCCGTCGTGGTCCACGGCGGCGGCCCGCAGATCGATCAGACCCTGAAGGAGCTCGGCGTCGTGAGCGAGCGCCTCGAGGGCCTGCGGGTGACCGACGACCGGACCATGAAGGTCGTCGAGATGGTCCTCGGCGGGCAGGTGAACCAGGAGATCGTGAGCCTGATCGGGAACCACGGCGGACGCGCCGTCGGGCTGACCGGCCGGGACGACGCCTTCCTGCGCGCGACGAAGGTCGCGGAGATGCGCACCAAGAGCGGCAAGCTCGTGGACCCGGGGCGGGTCGGCGCCATCCGGCACGTGAACCCGGACGTCGTGACGCGCCTGGTCGAGAGCGGGTTCATCCCGGTCATCGCGCCGGTCGCGGTGGACGCGGAGGGGCGCTCGTTGAACGTCAACGCCGACACGGTGGCGGGCAAGGTGGCCGAGGCGCTGAAGGCGCGAAAGCTCGTGCTGATGACCGACATCGAGGGCGTGAAGGACGAGCGCGGCGAGGTGCTGAGCTCGCTCAGCTCGGCCGAGATCGAGGCGCTGAAGGCGCGCGAGGTCATCCAGGGCGGGATGATCCCGAAGGTACAGTGCGCCCTCGACGCGCTCGCCGGCGGCGTCACCAAGGCCCACGTGATCGACGGCCGGACGAAGCACGCGGTCCTGCTCGAGATCTTCACGGACCGGGGCATCGGAACCGAGATCACACGCTAGCCCGCGAAGCGGGAGGCGCGGGTCAAGAGGCCCTTCCCTCCCCTTTCGCCGGCGGGCGCGGACAGGGACACGGGGTCCGCTTCGCGGGCTACAGGATGTACTTCGCCAGATCCTCCTGCGCGAGGATCGGATCCAGCGTGTCGCGCACGTAGGCGGCGTCGACCTTCACCGTCTGCTTGCCGAGCTCGGAGGCCTTGAAGCTGAGCTCCTCGAGGAGCGCCTCCATCACCGTCGCCAGCCGGCGCGCGCCGATGTTCTCCGCGCGCTCGTTCGCCTCGGCGGCGTACTTCGCGATGGCCTCCAGGGCGTCGTCCGCGAACTCGAGCGTCACCCCCTCGGTCTCCATCAGCGCCTCGTACTGCTTCGTCAGCGAGTTCCGCGGCTCCTTCAGGATGCGCACGAACTCCTCCTCGCCGAGCGTCTCGAGCTCGACACGGATCGGGAAGCGCCCCTGGAGCTCGGGGATCAGATCCGACACCGCGGACACGTGGAACGCGCCGGCCGCGATGAAGAGGATGTGGTCCGTCTTCACCGGGCCGTACTTGGTGCTCACGGTCGATCCCTCGACGATCGGGAGGAGATCACGCTGGACACCCTCGCGCGACACGTCCGGCCCGCCCGAGGCGGACTGGCTCCCCGCGACCTTGTCGATCTCGTCGAGGAAGACGATGCCCGAGTGCTCGGTCCGCTCGATGGCCTGGCGCTGCACCGCGTCGGTGTCGATGAGCTTCTTCGCCTCCTGCTCCTCGAGGATCTTCTTCGCCTCCGGGACCTTCACCTTCCGCCGCTTGGTCTTCCCCTGGAAGCCGGGCATCTGGCTGAGCATGTCCTTGAGGTTGAACTCCTCGGGGCCTTGCGCGCCGAAGATGGAGACGAAGGGGTTGCCCGTGTCCTGCACGTCGAGCTCGAGCTGCTCGTCGTCGAGCTCGCCGGCCCGCAGGCGCTCACGGATGGCCTCCAGCCGATCGGCGGGGTGCTGGGGCTTCGGCTGGGGGCGCTGGCCGCCGATGACGAAGGGGCCGAACATCTGGCCCGGCTGTGGCTGCGCCGGCGGCTGGGGCGCGGGAGGCGGCGGCTCGAGCGCGTCGGCGAGCATGCGCACGAGCCGCTCCTCGGCGTGCTCGGCGGCGCGGGTCTTCACCCGCTCCAGCTCCTCCTTCTGCACCATCTGGATCGCGCCCTCGACGAGGTCGCGGATCATCGCCTCGACGTCGCGGCCCACGTAGCCGACCTCGGTGAACTTCGAGGCCTCCACCTTCACGAAGGGGGCGTTGGCGAGCTTGGCGAGGCGGCGGGCGATCTCGGTCTTCCCGCAGCCCGTCGGCCCGATCATGATGATGTTCTTCGGCGCGATCTCGTCCCGGAGCTCGGGGCGCACCTGCTGGCGGCGCCAGCGGTTCCGGAGGGCGATGGCGACGGCGCGCTTGGCCTTGCGCTGGCCGATGATGTAGCGGTCGAGCTCGCTGACGGTCTCGCGGGGGGTGAAGCTCTTCACAGCTCCTCCAGGACGATCTGGTCGTTGGTGTAGACGCAGATCTCGGCGGCCATCTGCAGGGCTTCGCGGGCGATGGTGGGGGCGTCGTGATCCGTGTGGCGATAGAGCGCGCGCGCCGCGGCCAGCGCGAAGGGCCCGCCCGAGCCGATGGCGACGACGCCCTCGTCCGGCTCGACGACGTCGCCCGTGCCGCTCAGCAGGAGCGTCGTCTCGTCGTTCATGACGATCATCATCGCCTCGAGCCGGCGGAGGTAGCGGTCCGTGCGCCAGTCCTTGGCGAGCTCGACGGCCGCGCGCTGGAGCGTGCCCCGGTGCTCCTTGATCTTCGCCTCGAAGCGCTCGAGGAGCGTGAAGGCGTCGGCCGTGGCGCCCGCGAAGCCGACGACGACCTTCCCGTCGGCGATGCGCCGCACCTTGCGCGCCGTCCCTTTCATGACGGTCTGCCCGAAAGAGACCTGACCATCGCCGGCCATGGCGGCCTTTCCGTCCCGCCGGACGGCGACGATGGTCGTGGAGCGGAAGCGTGGCGACGACTCGGAGCTCTGCACGACCGCCGGAAGCTAGGGATCGGCGCGCGTCGGCGCAAGTCCAGCGCCCGCGCGAGCGCTGATGCTCCCACCCGTCAGTCGTCGTCGCCGCTCGCCTTCGCGAGCGGGTGCGCCTGATCGTAGACCTCCATCAGCCGGTCGACGCTCACGTGCGTGTAGCGCTGGGTGGTGGAGAGGCTGGCGTGCCCCAGGAGCTCCTGGATGCTGCGGAGGTCGGCGCCAGCGTCGAGGAGGTGCGTCGCGCAGCTGTGCCGCATGGCGTGGGGGTGGAGATCCGAGCGGCCCGCGCCGAGGGCGCCGTAGCGGCGGACGATGTTCTGGATCTGGCGCACGCCGAGCGGCGTGCCGTGGCGACCGAGGAAGAGCGCCGTCGGGTGCGGCGGGCGCTCGTCGGTGCAGAGCTGCGCGCGGATCTCGAGGTAGGCCTCGAGCGCGCGCACGGCGGGCTCGCCGAGGGGGACGAGGCGCTCCTTGTCGCCCTTACCGATCACGCGGGCCTCGCGCCGGCCGAGCTCGAGGCGGTCGAGGGTGAGCGCGGCCGCCTCGCTCACGCGCACGCCGGCGGCGTAGAGGAGCTCGAGCAGCGCGCGGTCGCGCAGCCGGAGCCTCGGATCGCGGGCGGCGTCGTCGCTCGGCGCCTCCACGACGCGAAAGGCGTCTTCGACCGTGAGGAAGCGCGGCAGCCCCTTGCCCTGCTTGGGGCTCTGGAGGAGCGCCGCCGGATCCCGCTCGATGGCGCCGCGGCGGTGGAGGAAGCGGTAGAAGCTCCGCAGGGAAGACACGCGCCGGGCGACGGTGGAGGCGGCGTAGCGACCGTAGAGGCTGCCGAGGTAGGCGCGGAGCGCGAGCAGGTCCTGCCGGCCGGCGTCCAGGGGCAGGCGCCGCTCCTCGAGGAAGGCGCGGAAGGCGCGGAGGTCGCGCCGGTAGCTCTCGACGGTGCGCGGCGAGCTCCGACGCTCGACCGCCATGTAGTCGAGGAAGGCCTCGACTTGCTCGTCGAGCGGGGCGCTCTCCGCGTCGGCCATCGCCCCACCCTAACCGCCGCGTCCGAGCGCGTCGCGTTTTCGCCGCCCCGGCTCTGGGGCGAGGCTCCGCGGGGAATGGCTCCGCGGGGAGTGGCTCCGCGGGGAGTGACTCCGCGGGGAGTGGCTCCGCGAAGCGCGGTCTCGAAGGCGCGGCGCCGCGCGCGACCCCGCCCGCTACTCGGCGGCGTCGTCGAAGCGGGCGCGCACGTCCCGGGCGCCGACCGCGTCGAGCCAGGGCTCCAGGGCCGCGAGGGCCTTCTCGGCGCGGAGCTGCCGCTGCTCGCGCCGGGGCAGGCGGCGCCGACCGCGCTTGCGCTCCTTCTTCGGGAGCGGCGGCATCATGCTCCAGACCACGTTCGAGGGCTGGAAGTCCTTCCGCGGGCGCTGGAGGTGCCGCATCAGGCCGCCGAGGGCCGTGAGCTCGTCGGGCAGCTCCACGGGCCGCTCCTGGAGCCGATGCGCGAGGAGCACGCCGAGGACCAGCCCGCAGGCCGCGCTCTCCACGTAGCCCTCGACCCCGGTGATCTGCCCGGCCAGCAGGACGCCGGGCCGCGCCTTCAGCTCGAAGCGCTCGTCGAGCACCTCCGGCGAGCGGACGAAGGTGTTCCGGTGCACCGAGCCGAGGCGCTCGAACTCCGCGTTCTCGAGGCCGGGGATCATCCGGAAGATGCGCTTCTGCTCGGGCCACTTCAGGCGGGTCTGGAAGCCGACCAGGTTCCAGGCCTCGCCGGCCGCGTCCTCCATGCGGAGCTGCACGACGGCGAAGGGCTGCTCGCCCGTGCGCGGATCGACCAGGCCCACCGGCTTCATGCAGCCGTGGGCGAGCGTGAGGAAGCCGCGCTGGGCCATGACCTCGATCGGGAGGCAGCCCTCGAAGTACTTCAGGTCCTCGAACTCGTGCGCCGACACCTTCTCCGCCTCGAGGATGGCCTCGATGAATGCGCGGTACTCGGCCTCGCTCATGGGGCAATTCACGTAGGCGTCGTCGCCGCCCTTGTCGTAGCGGGAGGCGCGGAAGACCTTGTCCCAGTCGAGGCTCTCGCCGGTGACCACGGGCGCGATGGCGTCGTAGTAGGCGAGCTGCTCCTCGCCGAGGGCGGCCTCGAGATCCCTCGCGAGGGCCTCACCCGTGAGCGGGCCGGTGGCGAGGACGACCGGGTGGCCGGGATCCGGGATGGCGAGGACCTCCTCCTCGACGACCTCGACGTTCGGGTGGGCGTGGAGGCGGCGGGTGATCTCGGGGCCGAAGCGCTCGCGATCGACGGCGAAGGCGCCGCCGGCGGGGACGCGGGCGTGCTCGCCGACGGCCATGATGAGCGAGCCGGCGCGGCGCATCTCCTCCTTGAGGAGGCCCACGGCGTTGACGAGGGCGGCGCCGCGGAAGGAGTTCGAGCAGACCAGCTCGGCGAAGAAGTCGTGGCGCTGCGCGGGGGTCCGCTTCTTCGGCTTCTGCTCGAGGAGGCGCACGCGCACGCCGCGCTCGGCGAGCTGCCAGGCACACTCGCTGCCGGCCAGGCCGGCGCCCACGACGGTGACGTCCATGCCCCGCGATGTAGTGCGGAACGGCGCCCTCCGCCATGACGCCGAGCACGGGACACCGGGCAGACCGACGCGCCGCCCTGCTCTCGAGGTTGGACCCCGCTTTCCGGGCCGGTCGCACGGGACGGTCGCACGGGCGGGCCGGTCGCAGGGGACGGCAGGCGCGGGACGGGAGGCACGGGACGGGAGGCACGGGACGGGAGGCACGGGACGGGAGGCACGGGACGGGAGGCACGGGACGGGAGGC
>PABA01000035.1 GCA_002699025.1 Sandaracinus sp.
CGCCCAGCACTCACGAGATCGACGAGAGGGGCAGATTCGAACACCCGCGAAGCCGCGAGCTCTCCGCCTCCGGAGTTACTTCAGACGAATCGTGCTCGTGCTCGTGCTCGTGCTCGATTTGCCCGAAGCAACTCGACCCTCGTCCGAATCGCGTGCGGCAAGTCGTCGGCTCACAGCTCCGAGCGACTCCTTCGCGCCTATCGCGCCCACCCGTCCCGCCGCGCCTCCTCGAGCAGCTCCTCCACGTCGCCGGCCACCCGCTCGAGCGCGCCCCCGCGAAGCCCCCAGAGCCACACCTCCTCGGCGAGCGCGTCGTCGCGTACCGGCGAGAGCAGCAGGTCCCCGTCCTGGCTCGACGCGATCGCCAGGTGGGCCTCCGGCACCAGCTCCCCGAGCGGGCTCTCTCGCAGGTGCTGGTTCACGCGCGCGAGGTGGTCGCACGTCCGGGCGATCGCCTGTCGCGACGAATCGTCGAACACCGGGTGAAGCACCCACAGTGCGCCCCGGAGCTCCAACTCGAAGCCGTTGTCCCACCGCAGCGTCCGGCGCAGGGCGTCACCCAGACGCACGCCGAGTCGCTCCTCTTCACGGCGCAGCATGGCCTCGGTGGCCTGCCCGCGAGCGACCACCGCTGCTCAGCCCTTCTTACCCAGCTTCTTCGCGATCTTCGCCCAGCTGTCCTTCAGCGTGATCGTCCGGTTGAACACCGGCGCCGCGTCCGTCGAGTCCGCGTCGACCACGAAGTAGCCGAGCCGCTCGAGCTGCACCCGCGTCCCCGGCGCCATGCCGCGCGCCGTCGCCTCGAGCTTGCAGCCCTCGCGCACCTCGAGGCTCTTCGGGTTGAGGTGGTCGAGGAAGCCGCCCTCGCCGGAGCTCGGGTTCTCCGCGGCGAAGAGCCGGTCGTAGAGCCGCACCTCGGCGTCCACGGCGTGCTTCGCGCTCACCCAGTGGATCGTCCCGCGCACCTTCCGCCCATCCGCCGGCGTCCCCCCGCGGCTCTCCGGATCCCAGGTGCAGCGGAGCTCCACCACGTTCCCCTCGGCGTCCTCGATCACCTCGTCGCAGGTGACCAGCGCCGCGCCGCGCAGGCGCACCTCCTTGCCGGGGGCGAGGCGCCACCACTTCTTCGGCGCCTCCTTCATGAAGTCGTCCCGCTCCACCCAGAGCACCTTCGAGAAGGGCACCTTCCGCGTCCCGGCCTCGGGCTGCTTCGGGATGTTCTCGAGCTCGAACCAGTCCTCCTGGTCCTCCGGGTAGTTCGTCAGCACCAGCTTGATCGGGTCGAGCACGCCCATGATCCGCCGCGAGGTCGCGTTCAGGTGCTCGCGCAGCTCGTGCTCGAGCAGCCCCACGTCCACCACGCCGTCGTTCTTGCTCACCCCGATGCGCTCGCAGAAGCGCACGATCGCCTCCGGCGTGAAGCCGCGCCGCCGCATGCCGGCGAGCGTCGGCATGCGCGGGTCGTCCCAGCCCGCCACGTGCCCCTCGCTCACCAGCTGCTGGAGCTTGCGCTTGCTCAGCACGGTGTAGGTCAGGTTCAGGCGCCCGAACTCGATCTGCTTCGGCGGCTCGGGGATCTCGAGCGCCTCGAGGAACCAGTCGTAGAGCGCGTGGTGGTTGATGAACTCGAGCGTGCAGACCGAGTGCGTCACCCCCTCGATCGCGTCCGACTGGCCGTGGGCCCAGTCGTACATCGGGTAGATGCACCACTCGTCGCCCGTGCGGTGGTGGGGGACCTTCTTGATCCGGTACATCAGCGGGTCCCGGAGCTTCAGGTCCTTCGACTTCATGTCGATCTTCGCCCGCAGGACGGCCGCGCCCTCCTCGAGCTCGCCGGCCTTCATGGCCCGGAGGAGCTTCAGGTTCTCCTCGACGCTCCGGTCGCGGTGCGGGCTGTCCTCGCCGGGCGTGTGGAAGTCCCCGCGGGTCGCGCGGATCGTCTCCTCGTCGCGCGTGTCGACGTAGGCGAGGCCCTTCTCGACGAGCTTCTCGGCCCAGGCGTAGAGTTGCGGGAAGTAGTCGGAGGCGTAGTAGAGCCGGTCGCCCCAGTCGTAGCCGAGCCAGCGCACGTCCGCCTGGATGGACTCGACGTACTCGGTGGACTCGGTCTCCGGGTTCGTGTCGTCGAAGCGCAGGTTGCACACGCCCTCGGGCGCGAGCGTGGCGAGGCCGAAGTTCAGGACGATCGACTTCGCATGCCCGATGTGGAGGTAGCCGTTCGGCTCCGGGGGGAAGCGGGTCATGAGCCGGCCGCCGGTGGCGCCGCGCGCGAGGTCGGCCTCGACGATCTCGGCGACGAAGTTGCCCGGCTGGCCCTCGTCCTGCCGCGCGTCGCCCTGCTTCGCGGCGCGGGCGTCGGGGCGGGGGCTCTTCTCGGGCGTCTTCTTCGGGTCGCTCATCGGGGTCCTCGGGGTGGGCGCCGGGGGGCGCGTTTCGAGGGCGCCACGCTAACGCAAAGGGCGACGGAAGCAACGGGGAGGCGTGCCGGGGCGGGCCCGACGGAGCGCGCGACGGGGGTGTGGTCGGGTCCGGCCGTGGTAACGTCCCTCGGTGCCCGCGGGGATGCCACGGCGGCTGGGGAGCTACGAGGTGCTCTCGGAGGTGCAGAGCGGGGGCATGGCCACGCTCTACCTCGGCCGGCGCTCCGGCCCGGCGGGCTTCCAGCGCGACGTCGCGATCAAGGTGCTGAAGGGGCACCTCGTCGGGCAGCCCGGCTTCGTGGAGATGTTCCTCGACGAGGCGCGCATCGCCGCCCGCATCGCGCACCCGAACGTCGTCCACATCGAGGAGCTCGGCGAGCAGGGGGGCCTCTACTTCCTCGTCATGGAGTACGTCCACGGCGCGGCCCTGAGCGAGCTGCTCACGAAGCTCGCGCGCATGGAGCGGCGCCTGAGCCCGGTCGCGGCCACGGCGATCATCATGGCCGCCGCGGCCGGCCTCCACGCGGCCCACGAGACCAAGGGCGACGATGGGGCGCCGCTGAACGTGGTCCACCGGGACGTGAGCCCGCAGAACATCCTCCTCGGCACCAAGGGCGAGGTGAAGCTCATCGACTTCGGCATCGCGAAGGCGCGGGACCGGCTCCACGTCACGGCGGCCGGCGGCGGGCTGAAGGGCAAGCTCCGCTACATGGCGCCGGAGCAGCTCCAGCGGAGCGAGGTCGACCGGCGCTCGGACATCTACGCGCTCGGGGTGGTGCTCTGGGAGATGCTCGCCATGCGGCGGCTCTTCCAGGGGGCGGACGATGGGCAGGTGGTCAAGCGCGTGCTCGCCGGTCAGCTCCCGCCGCCGGGGGCCTTCGCCGACGTGCCCTTCGCGCTCGACGCGGTGGTCATGCGGGCGCTCGCCCGGGACCCGGGCCAGCGGCCGGCGACGGCGCGGGAGCTCCGGCAGCTGCTCAAGGAGGCCGTGCCCGAGGCGGCGGCCGTGGACGACGTGGAGCTGGCGGCGCTCCTCTGGGCCGTGCTCGGCGAAGAGCTCTCCGAGCGGGCCGAGCGGCTCCCGGGCGGCGCGGGGGGCATGAGCACGCGCGAGATCGACGTGCTCCCGGCGCAGTCGCTCCAGAAGCTCACGGAGCCGGTGGACGCCGTCGTCCACGAGCCGCAGACGGTCGTGGCCATGACCCCGCTGGCCGAGACCCGCGCGAGCCAGCCGGCGCCCGCCTTCACGCCCGCGCCGCTGAGCTCGCCGACGCCCTCCGGCGCGGACTACTCGACGCCGCCGCCCGCCCCCTCGACGCCGCCGGCGGCGTCCCGGTCCACGCCGCCGCCGGCCCGGTCCACGCCTCCGCCGGCAGCCGGCCGCCCCTCCGCGTCTGCGCCCGAGGCGAGCGCCCCCGGGCCTTCACGCGCGTCGCCGGCGCCCTCGCCGCCCCGCTTCTCGGCGCCCTCCACGCCGCCCCCGGCGCGCGCCGGCCTCGACGCGCGCACCATCGCCATCGTGGTCGGAGGGGTCCTCGTCGGCGCCCTCCTCGCGGCGGCGCTGATCTTCGCGCTCACGGGCGACGGCGCCGACGACGAGCCCGCGCGCATCGAGGTGCTCCGCCCGCCGGAGTGAACCCGGAGGTGCCTGAGCCGCCGCCGCCCGAGCCGCCGTCGCCCGAGCCGCCGTCGCTCGGAGGCATCGGCCGTCGGATGTTCGCGCGCGGCGACCTCGTCCGGCGCCGCCCGTGGCGCCCTCAGCCGACCCGGACCTCCCAGCGATCCGCCTCCGGCTCGGCCTCCAGCTCGGTGAGGCCGACGCCCACGCCGAGCAGCTCCGGGATCAGCTCGGCCTGCGTCCGCGTGTGGAGGCTCGGTCGCACGGTCCGGAAGCGCCCGCCCCCGGCGAGCGCCAGCAGCAGCATCAGCTGATCGGCGAGGTGCTCCCCGACGGGCACGCGGGCCTCGCGCCAGCGCAGGGCCTCCACGAGCGCGTCCCGGGCGACCTTCTCGGCGGGCTTGCCCTTCTTCCCGAAGCCCGTGAAGACCTCGGCGCCCCCGTCCCAGCGCGCGAGGACCTGCGCCGTGTTCCCGGGCCCCTGCGCGTCGGGTCGGTGCTCGAGCCGGAGCTGCCCGCGGCCGAGGCGGAGCCCCTCCTTCAGCACCTTCAGCTCCCGATGCCCGATGTGCTCCGGCAGCGCCGCCACCCGCGCCACGGCCTCGAGCCGCGCCTCGCCCCGCTCGAGGAGCTCGAAGGGGCGGAGCGGCCCCGGCGTGATCTCCGCGACGAAGCGCCCACCGCCGGCCGGGTAGTAGCCGCGGCGCTCGAGGCGGAGCGCGAGGCCGGCGCCGAGGCGACGCACGAGGGGCGCGAAGGCCTCGGCGAGGAAGTCGAAGGGCGGCGCCGCCTGGTTGTCCGTGCCGCCCTCGAGGACGAGCTCGCTCGGCCCATCCGCGCGCAGCAGCGCCGGGAGCACGGTCTGGAGCACGAGGGTCGCGCTGCCCGCCGTGCCGACGGCGAAGTGGTGCCGGCCGGGCCGGATCGCCCGCGGGGCGAAGCGGACCTCCCGGGAGCCGAGCGCGTCCCCCTCCACCGCCGCCTCGCCCACGGCCGCGGCCGCCCGGAGCGCCGTCAGGTGCTGGCGCAGGAGCCCCGGCCGGGAGCGGCGGCCGCGCACGTTCCGCACGCGGATGGGCGTGCCCGTGACGAGCGCGAGCCCGAGCGCGGTCCGCAGGACCTGCCCCCCGCCCTCGCCGCGGGCGCCGTCGATGGTGTGCTCGGCCGCCATGACCGTGGAGGAGTAAGTCGCCGGGGCGGGAGGGCAAGCGCCGCGGCGAGCCGCCGGTCCGCGCCGCCGGTCCGTGAAGCCGGTCCGTGTCGAGCTGGTCGGTGCAGCCGGTCCGTGCAGCCGGTCCGTGCAGCCGCCACGTTTCCCGGCCGCCCGCGTGTGTTATCACCCGCCTGCGCGCCGAACCCCGGCCGGGCTCGGCGCAACTGGAGGGATCATGCGCGTGCTCGTCACCGGCGGAGCCGGCTTCATCGGTGCCAACTTCCTGAACCTGCTCGTGCCGCGGCACCCGGAGCACCACTTCGTCAACGTGGACAAGCTCACCTACGCGGCGAACCCCAAGAGCCTCGCGCCCATCGCGGACGCGCCGAACTACGCCTTCGAGCGCGCCGACATCTGCGACCCGGAGGCCCTCGACAAGGTCTTCGACACGCACCAGCCGGACTGCGTCGTCCACTTCGCCGCCGAGAGCCACGTCGACCGCTCCATCCTCGGCCCCCAGGAGTTCATCCGCACGAACGTCGAGGGCACCTTCCACCTCCTCGAGCAGTGCCGGAAGCGCTGGAAGGACGGCGACGCGTGGAAGGGCCTCTTCCACCACGTGAGCACCGACGAGGTCTACGGCTCCCTCGGGGACACGGGCTTCTTCGAGGAGACCACGCGCTACGACCCCTCGAGCCCCTACTCGTCGAGCAAGGCGGCGAGCGACCACCTCGTGCGCGCCTGGCACCGCACCTACGGGCTGCCGATCAAGATCACGAACTGCAGCAACAACTACGGCCCGCTCCAGTTCCCCGAGAAGCTCATCCCCGTGATGGTCCTGAAGATGGTCGAGCGGCAGACGCTCCCCATCTACGGCGAGGGCCTGAACGTGCGCGACTGGCTTTACGTGACCGACCACTGCGAGGCCATCTGGACGGTCATCGAGAAGGGGAAGGTCGGCGAGACCTACAACATCGGCGGCCACAACGAGAAGACGAACATCGAGGTCGTCGACACGCTCTGCAAGCTCGTCGCCGAGGAGACCGGCGCCGACGTCGAGGAGCTGCTCGCGCTGAAGTCCTTCGTGAAGGACCGGCCCGGCCACGACATGCGCTACGCCATCGACGCCTCGAAGATCGAGGCCGAGTGCGGCTGGACGCCGAAGGAGACCTTCGAGACCGGCATGCGCAAGACCGTGCGCTGGTACCTCGACAACGGCGAGTGGGTCGAGTCGGTGCGCTCGGGCGAGTACAAGCGCTGGATGGAAGAGAACTACGGCGACCGCTGAGCGCGGCGGCCACCGGAGAGGGAAGCGGAACGCATGATCGAGAAGGGCATCATCCTCGCGGGCGGCTCGGGCACGCGCCTGCACCCGCTGACGAAGGCCGTGAGCAAGCAGCTCATGGCCATCTACGACAAGCCGATGATCTACTACCCGCTGAGCACGCTGATGCTCGCGGGGATCAAGGACGTGTTGATCATCAACACGCCGCACGAGTCCCAGCTCTTCCAGAACCTGCTCGGCGACGGCTCCGAGTGGGGCATGAAGATCACCTACGCCGTGCAGCCGAGCCCGGACGGCCTCGCGCAGGCCTTCCTGATCGGCGAGGAGTTCATCGGCGACGACCCCTGCGCGCTCGTCCTCGGCGACAACATCTTCTACGGCCACGGCCTCCAGGGCCTGCTCGTGGAGGCGGCCGCCCGCGAGGAGGGCGCGACCGTCTTCGGCTACTACGTCGCCGATCCGACCGCCTATGGCGTCGCCGAGTTCGACGCGAACGGGAAGGTCATCGGCCTCGAGGAGAAGCCGAAGGAGCCGAAGTCGAACTACGCCGTGGCCGGCCTCTACTTCTACGACGCGCAGGTCGTCGAGCTGGCGAAGTCGCTGAAGCCCTCGGCCCGCGGCGAGCTCGAGATCACGGACCTGAACCGGCTCTACCTCGAGAAGGGGCAGCTCCAGCTCGAGCAGTTCGGCCGCGGCACGGCCTGGCTCGATACGGGGACGCCGGAGGCGTTGCTCCAGGCCGCGCACTTCGTGCAGACGGTCCAGGACCGGCAGGGGCTCCGCGTGAGCTGCCCGGAGGAGATCGCCTACCGCAAGGGGTGGATCGACGCGGCGCAGCTGAAGGGCCTCGGCGAGAAGCTCGCGAAGACCGCCTACGGGCGCTACCTGATCGATCTCGCGGAGGGGAAGGGCGCCTGATGGAGGTGTTGCCCCAAGCCATCGAGGACGTGCTGCTGGTGAAGCCGAAGGCCTTCGGTGATCACCGGGGCTTCTTCCTCGAGACCTTCCAGGCGGCGCGCTACCTCGAGGCGGGCATCCCGGCGAAGGGCTGCGGACCCTTCGTGCAGGACAACGTCTCGCGCTCGCGCAAGGGCATCCTCCGCGGGCTGCACCTCCAGCACCCGCACGGGCAGGGGAAGCTGGTGCAGGTGGTGCGCGGGGCGGTCTTCGACGTGGCCGTGGACGTGCGCGTCGGCTCGCCGACCTTCGGCCAGTGGGTCGGGGCGGAGCTCACGGAGGAGAACCACCACCAGCTCTGGATCCCGCCCGGCTTCGCGCATGGCTTCCTCGTGACGAGCGAGGACGCGCTCTTCGCCTACAAGTGCACGGACACCTACCACCCGGAGGCGGAGCTGAGCGTGCGCTGGGACGACCCGGCCGTCGGCGTCGCCTGGCCGGACGTGGGCGAGGCGCCGGCGCTGAGCGAGAAGGACGCGGCGGCGCCGCTCCTGAGCGCGATCCCCGAAGAGAAGCTGCCGACCTGGGAAGGGCGTGAGACGTGCGTGCCCTCCTGATCGCCCCGGAGGGCATGCTCGGGCGGGCGTGGAAGGCGCTCCTCGAGGAGCGCGGGCTCGCGCACGACGTGACGGGGCTGCCGGCCTTCGACCTGCTCGACGACGCGAGCGTGGCGGCGGGCGTCCGCGCCGAGCACGACGTGGTGATCAACTGCGCGGCGTGGACCGACGTGGACGGCGCCGAGGAGCACGAGGCGAAGGCGACGGCGGTCAACGGCGAGGCCGTGGGGCGGCTGGCGCGGCGCTGCCTCGAGGTGGGCGCGACGCTCGTGCACTACGGGACCGACTACGTGTTCTCGGGCGACGCGGAGGCGCCGTACCCGGTGGACGCGCCGATCGACCCGGTGAACGCCTATGGGCGGAGCAAGGCGGCTGGGGAGCGGGCCCTCGAGGAGGTCGGGGCGCCCTACCTGCACCTGCGGACGAGCTGGCTCTACGCGCCCTGGGGGAAGAACTTCGTCCTCACGATGGCGCGGCTCGGCCAGGAGCGGGACCGGCTGCAGGTGGTGAACGACCAGCGCGGGCGGCCGACCAGCTGCCGGCACCTCGCGGCGACGACGCTCGCGCTCCTCGAGAAGGAGGCGCGGGGGACCTTCCACGTGACCGACGGCGGCGAGTGCACCTGGTTCGACCTGGCCGCGCACGTGGTGGGGCGGGTGGCGCCCGGGACCGAGGTCGCGCCCTGCACGAGCGACGCCTTCCCGCGGCCGGCGAAGCGCCCGGCCTACAGCGTGCTCGACCTGAGCGCGACGGAGGCGCTGGTCGGGCCGATGGGGGCCTGGGAGGCGCACGTGGACGCGGCGCTCGAGGCGGCCGGGCTGATCTGAGCGGATGAGCTGAGCGGATGAGCTGAGCGCGCGCGGGACTCGTGGGGGATCCGCGCCCCCCTCGCCGGCGCGCGGCGTGAGCTCCGTGGACGTGCCGGAGAACCCGCACGGCTTCGTCGGGCGTGGGGAGCGAGGGCGCGTCGGCCTACCCCGGGACCGGCGGGTGGGGGCGAGAGCCGGGGCGAGGACGAGGGCAGGGCCAGGCGACCCGCTTCGCCGGGCATCGAGGGTTGACCGTCTCCGCCCGAGCGGGGAGTCTCGCCGCCATGCGAGTACTCGTGACGGGTGGCGCGGGCTTCATCGGGAGCCACGTGGTGGATGGGCTCGTGGCCGCGGGCCACCAGGTCGCGGTGCTCGACGACCTGAGCACCGGGCGCCGGGAGAACCTCCGCGACGACGTCGCCTTCCACGAGGTGGACCTGCGCGACCGGGCGGGCGTCCACGGCGTGCTCGCCTCCTTCCAGCCGGAGGTCGTCAGCCACCAGGCGGCGCAGACGAGCGTCGCCGTGAGCGCGCGGGAGCCGGTGCTGGACGCGGAGATCAACGTCGTCGGGAGCCTCCACCTCCTCGACGGCTGCGTGGAGCACGGCGTGAAGCGCGTCGTCTTCGCGAGCACGGGCGGCGCGATCTACGGCGAGGTGAAGGCGCCGGCGCGCGCCCAGCTCGACTGGGTGCCCAAGCCCCTCAGCCCCTACGCCTGCTCGAAGCTGGCCGTCGAGCGCTACCTCGACGTGTACCGCCACGAGCACGGCCTCGGGAGCACCGTGCTCCGCTACGCGAACGTCTACGGCCCGCGCCAGGACCCGCACGGCGAGGCCGGCGTCGTGGCCATCTTCGCCGAGCGCCTCCTGAAGGGGGAGCCCATCCGCATCAACGCGATGCGCGAGGAGGGCGACGACGGCTGCGTCCGGGACTACGTCTTCGTGGACGACGTGGTGAAGGCGAACCTGGCCGCCGTCGCGGGAGAGGTGCAGGGCACGCTGCACGTGGCGACGGGCGTGGAGACGCGCACGAAGGACATCGCGGACGCGCTGATCGCGGCGCTCGGCGTGGAGTGCACGCCGGGGCGCGGGCCGCGGCGGGCGGGGGATCTCGAGCGCTCGGTGCTCGAGCCGGAGGCGCGCTTCGGGACGCCGCTGGGCCTGGACGAGGGGCTGAAGAAGACGGCGGAGTGGTTCCGGGGGCGATGAGCTCGGGGTCATGAGCTCGGGGCCATGAGCTCGGGGCGATGAGCTCGGGGTCACGAGCTCGGGGCCGAGTCTTCGGGCTCGCGGGGAATCCCTCCCTTCGGTCGGGATGCGTTCCGCGTTCCGCTATCCGTGCTGTCGCCTGCGTCGGCGGCCCATGCCGCGTTCGCGGAGAAACGGGGCAGTGACCGTCCGCGCGCTGCCGCTCCGCATGACGAGGCACCGGGGAGGTGAGGAACGCGGAACGCATCCCGACCGAAGGGAGGGATCCCCGCGGGCAGGCGTCTCCTCAGGGCGTGTAGATCGCCTGCAGCATCACCCCGCGCATCACGTCCTCGACGTCGCCCTCGCGGCCGCTGAGGCGGGCGTGGGACTCGCGGTAGGCGACGCGCAGCGCCACCGAGTCGACGAGCTTCACGCGGAGCCGCGCCTCGCCGCCGTAGCCGACGCCGAGGGCGTTCACGCCCTGGCTCCGGAGCCCGTCGCCGACGCTCACGATCAGCTGCACGGCCGGCGCCACGGCGATGGCCACCCGATCGTCGAAGAGGGGCAGCTCCAGGCCGAGCGCGAGGCGCGGCCCGCTGAGCCCGTAGTCCGGCAGCGTCACCGGCGCCTCGCTCCCGAAGTGGCGCAGCATCCAGCCGACCTCCACCAGGAGCCCGAGGGCGGGCGCCTCCGCGCCGAGCCGGACGCGCAGGTCGAGGCCCGCGTCGAGGCGCTGGGAGCGGCTCGCCGTCTCCCGCTCGCTCCCGTCGACCCGCCGGTCGGTCGTGCGGAGCCCGACGGAGGTCGCGTAGGTGAGCCGCCCGGCGACGCGCAGCCGCCCGCTCGCCGAGGGCCGCACGCCGAGGGCCAGGTCGACGCGCGCGGCCGGGTAGGGCGTCGTGCCGAGGCGCACCTCGCCGGCCCCGGTCGGCAGCGTGAAAGCGCGCGTGCCCATGCCCCCGCCGGCGGCGATGGAGACCTCGACCACGGCGCCGGGCTCGTCCGGATCGTCCGGCGTCTCCTGCACCGGCATCTCGGCCGGGCCGCCGCGCGGGCGGGTCGTCACGGCGAGCGCCAGCCGCAGCTCGGCGCGGACGCGCTCCCGCTCCCGGTCGCGGAGCCGCCGCCCGGAGAGCGGGTGCTGCTCCACGAGCAGGACGGCCCCGAGGGCGCCCTCGCGGTAGGTCAGCTGCGCCTGCGGGATGTAGCGGAAGCGCGTGCGCCGCACCTCGAGGACGAGCGCGACGTTCTCCTCCTCGAGGAGCCGCTCGTAGGCCGTGCTGCTCGTCGGCCTCAGCCCCGCCTGCCGCGCGCGCCGGACGAAGCCCCGGCCGCTCACGACCTCGGCGATCCCCTCGAGCGTGTCGGCGACCTGCCGCGTGAGGGAGACGGGCGTCCGCGGCCCGCGCACGAGCAGGACGCGCGGGAGCTGCCACTCGGCCTCGTCGAAGCCCTCCTCGCCCGCCGCCTCGTCGTCCTCGAGCTCGCCCTCCGCGGCGTCGTCTTCCCCCTCGGCCTGGGCGGCCGCGAAGCCTCCGGGGGAGCCCGCGAGCAGGAGCGCGAGGAGCATCCAGAGCGCGCGCGTCGTCATAGCAGCACCACCGCGGCGAAGGTCAGCTCGACGGCCCACACCTGGTCGAGGCCGACGAAGTCCCGGTAGCGGAGGTGGGTCCCGGCGGCGGCCAGCGTGAGCTGGAGCTCGGGGCCCGCGTCCGTGAGGTCGAGCGTGCGCTCCCAGGCGAGCTGGACGCGCGTCGTGAAGAGCGCGCCGAGCTCCCGGTCGCGCGTGACATAGCGCAGCCGCTCTCCCGGCCGCTCCTCGTAGCGCGCCCGGTAGAAGCTCGCCGCGTCCTGCCCGTGGAAGCGCGCGCGGAGCGTCACGAGGTCGCGCTCCCCCGGCAGCACGCCGAGCTGAGCGGTGATCGTGTGGCCGAAGAGGCCCCAGTCGTCGCCGTAGAAGCGGTAGGCGGCGCCGAAGGAGAAGCGTTCGCCGAAGGCCCGCCGGAAGCGCGCGACGGCCGCGTTGCGCATGCGGAGCCCCGGGTGCGCCTCGGCGACGCAGAGCTGGGCCGTGCCGGCGCAGGATCCGTCGCCGCCGATGCCCACGAAGCGGTAGGGGCTCGCCTGGTAGCCCTCGCGGCGCGTGAGCTCGTAGGCGAGCTGGAGCAGCGTGAGCCGGTCGACGTTCTGCGTGTAGACCAGGTGCGCGCCGAGCGTGCCCAGGCGCCGCTCGAAGTCCGGGTCGCCGGCCCGGCCCACCACGTCCTGGGCGGCGAGGAGGCGCGCGCGGACGGTCGCGTTGCCCTCGGCGAAGCGCCAGGTCGCGTCGAGGGCGCCGCCGTGCGAGTCGTAGTCGCCCTCGTGGGAGAAGCGGTAGCTCGCGCCGAGGGTGACGTCGTCGAGCTCGTGGGCGAGGTGCGCCGTGAGCTCGTCCCGTTGCTCGCGGATGGGGCGCGTGGCCGCCGTGCGCACGTCGATGCTGGCGCCGGTCCAGATGTCGGCCGCGTAGCCGGCGCCGACGGTCGTGCGGTCGCCGAGGCGCACGTTCGCGCGCAGCTTCGGCGAGACCACGGTGATGTCGTCCGTGTCGGCGCGGACGTAGAGGCCGGCGGCGACCTCGTCGGCCCGGGCGACGCGAGGGGAGAAGAGCGCGACGCCGACGAGGGCCAAGAGGGCGGCGATGGTCGGGCGGCGCCGGAGGGCGAGCAGGGCGAGGAGGAGGAGCGCGAGCGCGCCGGCGCCCTTCGGGTCGGCGTCGGGGTCGGCGTCGCTGCCCGCCGCGCTCACCGCGCAGCCCTCGGCCACGGCGGCCTCGGCGGCCGGCGCGCCCTCGCGGACCAGGGCCCGGCGGCCCAGGGCGACCCCGTCCCCGCGCGGATCGCCCGAGCGGTTGGCGGCCACGGCGGCGAGCGCGAGGCGGGCGCTCGCGCTCTCGGGCGCCGTCCAGGCCAGCCGGCTCCGGCGCGCGCCGCAGGGCTCCACCACGGCCACGCTCCGCTCCGGGGCGCCCTGGAGCGTGGTCGCCGGGAGCTCGCCGCAGCGCTCCTCCGCCTCCGTGGCCAGCACCTCGAGGGTGCCGACGGGGGCGCCGAGCTCGTCGGTGATCTCGAGCGCCGCCCCGACCGCCGCGTCCTCCGGCCAGCGCAGCGTGAGCTCGTAGCGCTCTCCGGGCCGGTAGACCTCGGGCACGCCCTCGAGCGTGATGGGCGCGGGGGCCGCGTCGGCGCCGTGGCAGACGGCGCAGGTGAAGCCGTCCGCCGGGCTGCCCGTGAACCAGCGCCCGGCGCCGCCGCCGTAGCTCTCGGCGGCCGCGTCCTCGATCGGCGCCTCGAAGCGCGCCGGGCTCGAGTAGGCCCGCGCGCCCGTCGGCATGACGAGGGGCGTGGCGAGGAGCGCCAGGAAGAGGACGCCGCGCCGCGTCGCGCTCAGGGGCATGCCGCCCCCTCACCGCGGGCCCAGGTCGCCAGCACCCGCCAGCCCTCCGCCTCCCGATCCGGATAGACGTTCCGCCCGAGCGCGTCCCGCCCCATGTGCGCGCCCCCACCGGCGCTCCGCGCGAGCGGCTTGCGGAGCAGCGGCGGCTCGGCGTCCCCGGGGCTCGCCAGCATCGAGCGCGCCCGGTCGTAGCTCCGCGCGCGCTCGGCCTCGGTCGGCGCCGCGAGGATCGCCGTCTCCGGGTCCAGGCGCGCGCGGCCGGGCGCCCAGACCTGGAAGAAGCGGTCCGCGCTGCCGTGGCAGGAGGGGAAGCCGCAGTCCCGGGCGAGCACGGGATAGACGTCCCGATCGAAGGCGCAGCGGTCCGGCTCCGGCGGCAGGCCCCCCTCGTTCGGGTCGGCGCAGGCGACGAGCGCGAGGGCGAGCGCGGCGATCAGTTGCAGCCGCACCCACCACCTCCGCCCCCGAACCCCCCGCGAACCCCCTCGCGCGTCTCGGTCCCGTGCGCCTCGGAGGCGACGAGGGCCTCGTTCCGGTCCAGGGCCATGTCCCGACGGGAGAGCGTCTCGCGCTCGTAGGGCGCCACCGTGGCGCAGCCGGCCATCGCGAGCAGCAGGCCGAGACATCCCGCGCGAATCACGGCGTCGAGGATCGCCCGCCGGGCGCCCGTCTGTAAAGGCGCCCTCGGAGCGCCGGTGGGGACCGCAGGCACCGCTCCGATCGTCCCCTCGGGAGGACGACTCTCCTCGTGGGGTCTATGGGCACCACCTGAAAAGGCCGGATTTTCAAGGGTCTTCCGGCTCAGCGGACTTGGCGTACGACGTGCAATCACTGGTGCACGGAGTTTGCACGACTCGTACCGCACGACTCACTGCACCCAGGCCATGCGCACCTCTCTCCTCCTCTCCAGCCTCCTCCTCCTCACCGCCTGCGATGCGGCGCTCATCGAGCTCCGCGGTGCCGACGCGGGCCCCCTCCCCACCGCCGACGCGGGCCTCCCCATGGGCGACGCCGGCTCGGCCGAAGACGACCTCGAGGCCCGCTACACCTCCGAGGTCCAGCCCCTCCTCGACTCGCGCTGCGTCGCCTGCCACGAGGCCGACCGCACGGGCCCGGCCTTCCTCGAGGCGCCCGCCTACGAGACGCTCTTCGCCTACCCGAGCCTCGTCGACCTCGACGACCCGGCCGGCAGCCGCCTGCTCACGAAGGGCGCCCACGCCGGGCCGGCCTGGACCGCCACCGAGGCCGCCACCGTCCGCGCCTGGCTCGAGGCCGAGGCCGCCGTCCGCGAGCCCACGGACCCGAGCGAGCCCGAGGACGCCCGCGAGACCGACCCCTTCGCGCCGACCGAGGGCCTGAACGTCGTCGACCTCTCGGTCGTCGGCGCGGGCATGGACGGCGCCCAGATGACCTTCGTCGCCTCGCGCACGGCCGCGGGCCTCTACCTCTCCGAGGTCCGCGTCTACGCCGGCGCCGGCGGCGTCCGCCTCGTCCACCCGGTGCTCGTCGTCTGGGAGGAGGGCACCCCCGAGCCCGACCCCGTCGACCGCTTCGGCGAGCTCGAGCTCCGCGTGGCCCCCTACGGCTCCGAGACCTTCGGCGGCGGCAACGTCTCCCTCGTCGGCTTCCCCGAGGAGGGCGAGCTGAGCTTCCTCTTCGACGAGGTCGGCGGCTGGGGCGGCGAGGGGGATCCCGGCGACCCCACGGACCCGGGCGACCCCGGCGAGCCCGATGGCTGCCGCGCCGTCTCTGCCTTCACGGAGAACGCCCGCCCGCAGCTCCAGGCCTTCTGCACGGGCTGCCACGGCGGCGGGAACGAGACCGCCACGGCCGCCCTCGACATGACCCAGGTCGACGACGGCGACGCCACGGCCCAGCGCGCCGCCTGCGGCCAGATCCTCGGCGTCGTCGACCCCGCCGACCCCACGATGAGCTCGCTCTTCCGCGCGCCCGATCGGGGCTCGGATCTCGACGGCCACCCCTTCAAGTTCCCCACGTCGGACCAGCTCGACGGTTACCACGGCGCCCTCGGGCGCTGGCTGGAGATGGAGTGACGATGCGCCCGACGCGCCAGACGCCCCTCACGCTCGCCCTCGTGGCCCTGGCCGCCTGCCAGGGGCCCGGGCTGGCGGAGCCCGATCGCTTCGCGGAGCCCCGCGGCGACACCCCCGACGACGGGGAGGTCTTCCTCGCGCCGGCCGTCCCCCACGAGGCCGCGCCCCTCGAGGGCGGTGAGACGGACCCGGGCGGCGAGTACGTCCCGACGCCGGACGAGGGGGAGCTCACGGAGGCGTGGCAGGACCGGCTCGACGCCCGCGAGGTCGACTACCGCGCGGCCCTGCGCACGGCCTCGCTCCGCCTCCGCGGCGACCTCCCGACGCTCGTCGAGCTCGAGTTCCTCGAGTCGGCCCCCGAGCCCCGCGAGGTCTACGAGGCGCTCATCGACGACTTCCTCGCCGACCCCCGCTTCACGCAGCAGGTGCGCCGCTTCTGGCGGGACAGCTTCAAGATGGGCGGCGGCGGCCTCGACTCGGCGCCGAACTTCGCCGCCTCCCTCGTCGTCGGCGACCAGCCCATCACGCGCCTCTTCACGGCCACGAGCGGCAACTGCGTCGACTTCGAGGACGGCAGCTTCGTCGCCGAGGACTGCGACAGCGGCGCCCCGGCCGAGGCCGGCGTGCTGACGAACCCGGACGTGCACCGGCACTTCTTCTCGAACCTGGGCTTCCGCCGCGCCCGCTGGGTCCAGGAGACCTTCGCCTGCCGCGAGTTCCCGGCCGAGGTCGGCGACCCGACCGACGTCGGCGGCGAGAACCCCTACACGGCGCCCTGGCCCTTCGAGAGCATCGCCGGCTCGCGCACCACCGGCCGCGTCGACTTCCACGACACCGAGTCGGTCATCTGCGCCAACTGCCACGCGACCATGAACCACGTCACGCCGCTCCTCGCGCGCTTCGACGAGGACGGCGACTGGGTCGAGGGCGGCTACGGCGTGCCGCTCCCGCTCGACGGAGCGCCCATCGCCGAGCGGACCGACTGGCTCCCCGAGGGCGAGGGCACGGCCTGGCGCTACGGCGTGCCCGCCGCCGACCTCCCGGCCCTCGGCGCCGCCATGGCCGCCGACCCGGAGGTGCACCACTGCCTGACGGCCCGCGCCTGGAACTGGGCCATGGGCCACGGCGACGTCGTCGACGCGCTCGCCGTCGTGCCCCGCGCCGTCACCACGCCCCTCGTCGACGAGCTCTCCGCCGAGGGCTTCCGCTTCAAGCCCGTCCTCCGCGCCATCTTCACCAGCGACGACTTCGTCCGGTACTGACATGAACCGCCCGACCCCCCTCGCCGCCACCGTCCTCGCCGCGCTCGCCCTCGTCGCCTGCGGCGACCCCGCCGAGCCCACGCCTTACGAGCCCCCGGAGGACGGCGACTACACGCCCGAGCCCGAGACCGCCGGCGGGACGGAGAGCACCTTCGACCACCCGGCCGAGCTCGGCCCACCGAGCGTCAGCCCCCGCGAGGCCCTCGAGCGCATGCAGGAGACCGGGCCCCCCGCCTTCGCCGCGCGCGTCCACGGCTGCCGCAAGGTCCCCTACCGCACCATCGGCCGCGTGCTCACGTCCCTCGGCGTCGACCTCGCCGCGGACGGAGACAGCGCCGGCGCCCTCTACCGGCGGAGCGACCAGGCCCTCGGCGCGCCGAACTACAGCGCCCGCATCCCCGAGACGACCTCCCTCAGCGTCGCCAGCGCGAGCCGCCTCTTCGACATCCTGGTGCAGGCCGCCCCCGAGGTGATCGCGAACCTCCCGGACCAGGAGCGCTGCATGGTCGGCGAGACCGGTGCCCAGCTCTTCGACGAGGACGGCCGCTGCACCCGCCGGGGGCTGAGCTGCCTGCTCGGCACCCCCGCCACCGACGCCCACGTCGGCCTCTGCGACGACACCGTCGCGCGGGCCGCCACCCCCGAGGAGGGGCAGCGCATCGCCGTCGCCTCCCTCCTCGCCGCCCAGCTGACCTGCGAGTGATGACCATGCGAAAGACCGAGAAGAAGGAACGCCGCCGTCGCCTGGGCCGCCGGGCGCTCATGCAGTGGAGCCTCGCCACGGGCGCGGCCCTCGGGCTCCCCCGCTGGAAGGTCTTCGAGGTGCTCGAGGGGACGGCCGGCAAGGCCCTCGCCGACGACGCGAGCTGCGCCCCCTCGAACCGCTCCGTGCACATCGTCGCGGGCACGGGGGGCCTCGCCTGGTTCAACCTCCTCTGGCCGCACGTGGACGTGGCCGAGGCGGGGAACGCGGGCTTCAGCTGGCACGCCATCGGCGAGGAGACGCGCGCCATGGGCACGGCGAAGCCGCTGGTGCTCGGGCCCGAGTCGCCCTGGCAGGATCTGCCGGGCGCGCGCCAGGTGACGGCGCTGATGGGCGGCACGAACGAGACGCATACGCGGACGCCCCAGTCGAACCTGAGCGTCGCCATGAACACGGGGCTCTTCGCCGCCTGCGCCGCCGTGCAGACCGCGAGCCCGACGCTCACGCCGGTCATCGCCGTCGGCGACGTGCCCTACCGGAACGCGCCGGGCGCGCCCCGGGTCGCGGGCGTCGGGAGCGCGGACGACATCGTCGGCCTCTTCGACAGCGCCGCCTCGCGCGCCGGGGGGCTGCTCTCCACCGAGGAGCATGCGGACCTCTTCCAGACCCAGTACAGCGCCTGGCTCTCGCTCCGCTCGGCGGCCGGCGTGCCCACCTGGCGGAGCGGCGTGGCGGCCGGTACCACCTCGTCGCGCCTGCTCGGCACGAACCTCGCGGACGCGCTGCGGGTGACGGACGCGGACCTCGCCCACTACGGCGTGAGCAGCACCTCGCGGAGCCAGAACATCCAGTTCGCGCGGACGCTCATCGTGACGGCGAAGGCCTTCGCGCACGGGCTGACGAACTCGGTGATCATGCCGGCGATGAACGACGACCCGCACGGCGCCTTCAACGACATGGGGCGCCTGAGGCGGACGGCGCGCGAGCTCGGCCGGAGCCTCGACGCCTTCTACGAGGACCTCGCCGGCACGGACGACCCGACCTGCTCGGGGACGCTCGCCGACAACACCATCCTCTCGATCCATGGCGACACGCCGAAGAACCCGCTCCAGCGCGGCAACTGGCCCGACGGCACGCCGGGGAACTCGAACTGGGTGTACGTGCTCGGCGCCGGGCACCTCCGGAGCGGCTGGTTCGGCGGCATCGATCGCAACGGCAACGTGCGCGGCTGGGATCCGGCCACGGGCGAGGACCGGGGCGACATCTCGAGCGCGCAGAACGCGACGTCGGCCGCCGCGTCGATCCTCTACGCCGTGGCGAAGGGCGACATGCGGCGCGTGCAGGACTTCTACCGGGGCGCCGACCTCGGGGGCGTCATCACCGACGCCACCGTCTGAGCAGCTACCCCTCCGGGCCTTCGCTCGATCGCCATCCTCGGCGCCGCGTCCGCGGAGCGGTCGGGAGGCGGGGCGGCGCGCACGTCCCACCCGAGCGCGTCGTCCGCGGCGGCCGGTTCGCCGGTCCCGCCCATCCGACCCTTCCGCCCGCTCCGCGCGCGCGGCACGGGGAAGGCGGTCGAGCGAAGGCCCGGAGGAGCTCTACCGCTGGCGCGGGGAGACGCTTTGGCAGGTGCAGTCGGGAGCGACCGCGCGCGTCAGAACGCCGAGCGGGCGCCGGTCAGGCCGAAGCCGAGGAGCTCGAGCGTGTGGCCGCCGCCCTGGTCGACGAACTTCACCATGCCGGTGATGGGCACGCTCGGGTGGTACCAGACGTCGGCGGTGACCGAGCGGTCCATGAAGCGGAGGGTCTTCTCGCCCTTGAAGGCCTGCTCGAAGTGGCCGGCGCGCACGGTGATGTCCTCCTGCGGGTCGCTCTCCCAGCTCGGCGGGAAGAGGATGCCGAGCCACTGCTGGAGCATCGGCTGGTAGGTCGCGAGGAGGCGCGCCGGGATGCGCTCGGCCGTGCCGCGGTTGTTGAAGGTGAGGTCGAGGACCTCGTGCTCGCGGCCGCCTTCGCCGGGGCGGACCTGCATGCGCATGTGCTTGGTGCGGCCGCGGCGGACGTCCGTGACCTCGATCCACCAGGTGTCGTTCTGGCGGTCGACGATGCGGTACTCGGTGGTGGAGCGGCCGCCCGAGCGCCAGGTGGTGCCGTAGCGGACCCACTGGCCGATGGCGGGCGCGAGGGGGGTGGCGCTCTCGGGGCGGGCGAAGGTCTCGTCCGAGGCCTCGGCGGCGTCGTCCGCGCCCTCGTCGCCCTCGCCCGGGTCGGCTTCGTCGTCCGGGCCGTTGTCCGCTCCGTCCTCGGCGCGGGCCTCCGCGGGCTCCGGCGTCACGTCCTCGGTCTGCGCGGGCTCGTCGGAGGAGGGCGTCTCGTCCGCGGGCTCGGTGGAGGACGAGCAGGCGAGGGCGAGCGCGAGGAGGAGCGGGAGGGAGCGCATGGAGCAGAGGGCTAACAGGCGCGGCGGGGGTCGCAAGGGGGCGGGCGAGAATCGGCGGGGCCGAGCTCCGGGCGGGGATCGCTTCGGCGGGCCCGGGCGAAGGCGCGAATCGGAGGAGCGGGGAGTGAGGAGGCTCACGATCGGGCCTTGATGATATTGAATACCAATTTCATTAATCGTCCGCGATGAGGTCGACGCCTCCCGATGTCGTTCGCCCCCTCCCGGGGGGAGACCTGCGCTGCCGCTGCCACCGGCTGCTCGCGCGCGTCGTCGACGAGGGCATCGAGATGCGCTGCGCCCGCTGCAAGCAGAGCGCCGTGCTGCGCTGGGACGTTCTCTCCGAGCTCCGACGAGAGCCAGCCCCCCTCGAGCTTCGCCCCGACGAGTAGCTCCCACCGCCGCTCGCGTCCTCGCGCTCGCCGGTCTCGCTGCGCTCACCCTCCCGGCGCGCGCGCAGGAGGCGGAGCCCATCGACGAGCTCTTCATCCTCACGGAGGAGGAGAGCGCCGTGCCGCCGGCGACTCCTGCGGGGGCCGCCGGGGAGCGCGAGACCGAGGCCTCGAGCGACCCGAGCGCGGACGACGAGACGCTCTTCCTCGACGAGGTCGTCGTCACGGGCACCCGCCGCCCCGAGCGCGTCGCCGACCAGCCGGTCGCCACGGAGGTCCTCACCCGCGAGGAGATCGAGCGCTCCGGCACCGAGACCCTCGCCGAGCTCCTCGAGGAGCAGCCGGGCATGGACGTCTTCGACGGGCGCCGCGGCCAGGGCCTCCGCATGCGCGGCCTCGAGCCCGAGCACACGCTCTTCCTCATCGACGGCGAGCGCGTCCCCGGTCGCATGGACGGCGTCCTCGACCTGAGCCGCTGGCAGCTCGACGACATCGAGCGCGTCGAGATCGTCCGCGGCGCCGCCTCGGCCCTCTACGGCAGCGACGCCCTCGGCGGCGTCATCAACATCATCCCCCGCCGCGGCGCCGGCGGCTGGGAGGCCGAGGGGCGCTTCACCTGGGGCGCCCGCGACTCGCGCCGCGACAACCGGCGCGACCGCTTCGAGGGTGGCCCGCGCCCTGACGGCGCCCCCCGGGACGCCTTCGGGGACACGCTGGACACCACGCTCCGCCTCGGCTGGGGCGGCGAGCGCGGCGGCGTCAGCCTCTTCGGCGGCCACCACCGCATCGACGGCTGGGACCTCGACCCCTCGAACGCGGCCACGAACGGCTCCGACACGGAGAGCTGGACCGGCGGCGCCCGCGCCTGGTGGAAGCCCGGCGCCCGCTCGACGCTCCGCCTCCGCGCGGACTGGTCGCGCCTCGACGCCGCCACCCGCGAGACCCGCGGCCGGGTCGTCGTCATGCGCCGCTCGCGCACCGAGCAGAGCGGCGCCTCCTTCGGCGCCGAGCACCGCACGCGCCGCGGCACGCTCACGCTCCGCGCCAGCTACACGCGCTTCCGCGACCAGTTCCTGCGCCAGGTCCAGGGCGGCAGCGCCCTCGCGCCGCAGACCGAGACCCTCGAGCAGCTCGGCCAGCTCCAGGGCCGCTACCTCCACGTCTTCTCCGACGCCCACATCCTCACCGTCGGCTACGACACCTTCCTCGAGTCCCTCGGCAGCGATCGGCTCGAGCGCACGGGCCGCCGCGCCCGCCTCGCCCCCTACGTCCAGCACGAGTGGACCCCCAGCGAGGCCCCCGCGGTCACGCTCGTGCCCGGCGTCCGCGTCGACGCCGACAGCCTCTTCGGCGCGGCGGTCTCCCCGAAGCTCGCCCTCCGCGTCGACCCGACGGACGCGCTCGTGCTCCGCGCTTCCGGCGGCCGCGGCTTCCGCGCGCCCTCCTTCCGCGAGCTCCTGCTCCAGTTCGATGACAACGCGGCCCTCGGCTACGTGGTCGAGGGCAACCCCGACCTCCGCCCCGAGTCGAGCTGGAGCGTCGACGGCGGCTTCGAGTGGCGCGCCCATCGCCGCGCCTGGCTGAACGCGACCGCCTTCTACAGCCGCATCGACGACCTCATCGGCACCGACGTCCTCCGCGAGAACGACGGCGTCGCCACCTTCGGCTACGTGAACGTCGCCGAGGCGCGCACCCGCGGCGTCGAGCTCCAGGCGCGCCTGCGGCCCGTGCACCAGGGGCCGCACCGCGTGCGCGTCGAGCTCGGCTACTCCTTCCTCGACGCCGACGACCTCGGCCAGGGCCGCGCGCTCCCCGGCCGCGCTCGCCACCGCGCGACCTTCCAGGCCCGCTACCGGCAGCGCGAGCTCGGCTTCGACCTCCTCTGGCGCTCCCAGCTCGTCGGCGCGCGCCCCTTCTACGTCGACGGCGAGCGCATCGAGGCGGAGCCCTACCTCTCTCTCGACCTGCGCCTCGAGCAGGCCATCGGCGACCACCTCCGCGCCTTCCTCGGCGCCGACAACGTGCTCAACAACGGCGGCACCTACCTGAACGTGCAGCCGCGGACCTTCTGGTTCGGGCTGGCCGCGCGCCGCTGAGCCCATTCCCGACGGAGACCCCATGCGAATGCGAACGACCCGGCTCTCTCGAACCGCGCTCTCCCTGGGCGCTCTCGTCGCGCTCGGAGGCTGCGGCGACGACCTGGACGAAGGCCTCCTCCCCGAGGACGCCGGCACACCGGTCGTCGACTCGGCGACGCCGCCCGGTGAGGACGCGGCCACCCCGCCGCCCTCGGAGCGGGTGCGCCACACGCCCGTGGAGGGCGGCACCGAGACCTTCGTGGACGCGAGCTCCATGGAGCGCTGGGTGCTCCTCGACCTCGACGCGGCCGGCGCGGAGGTCGACGCGGCGATCGACGAGGACACGACCTGGGACCTGGCGCTCCAGCGCTACCACTTCCGCACCAACGGCGGCGCCGGCGGCCCGGCGGGCGTGCGCGTGGCCGTGCTGGACGGCGTGGGCCTCGACGAGGTGACGCAGGCGCCGTCCGAGGGCTGGCGCCAGGACGCGCCGCCCATGGACTCGGAGATCCCCGGCGAGGTGACGGGCGACGGAGAAGTGCCGAGCACGGTGATCTCGAACGACGAGGACCCCTGGTACGAGTACGACGGCGCGACCCACTCGCTCACGCCGAAGACGCGCGTGTACGTGATCGAGAGCACGGAGCGCGCCTACTTCGCCCTCGAGGTCGTCGACTACTACGACCCGGCGACCGCCGAGGCCGGCTACCCGGCCTTCCGCTGGAAGGAGGTCGACGCGCCCGAGGCGCCGCCGGCGCCGGGCATCGAGGTGGACGCCAGCGACCGGGAGGCCTGGGTCCACCTGACGCTCGCGGGCGAGACCGTCGACGAGGGCGGCGCCTGGGACCTGGCGCTCCGGCGCACGGCCATCCGCACGCGCTCGGGCGCGAGCGCCGAGGGCTTCGGGGGCGCCAAGGAGCTCGTGGACGCGAGCTGGGAGAGCCTCGAGGCGACCAGCACGGTCGGCTTCGCCGTCGACACCCTGCTCCCGCTCCCGGGCCCGCCGGGCTCCGGCGAAGCGCCGGGCAACGAGCCCCTCTCGGGCTGGTACGACTACGATCCGAGCACGCACGCGGTCTCGCCGCGCGACGCCATCTACGCCATCCGCGGCGGGGACGGGAGCTACGCGAAGCTCCGCATCCATGGCTGGGAGGACGGCGTCTACCGGCTCGAGCTCGAGCCCATCGCGGGCGTGGTCGATCGGCGCGAGGACGTCGTCGACGCGAGCGCCAGCGGCGAGTGGGCGCACTTCTCCTTCCGCGCGGGCGCGCTCGTCGAGACCGAGGCCCCCGCCGAGGACGGCGCCTGGGACATCGCCTTCTCGCGCACGCTCGTCCGCACCAACTCGGGCGCGAGCGGCGCCGGGGAGGGCGGGGCGGCCGAGGCGGAGACGAGCGACCTCGACGCCATCGACGCCGCGGCCGAGAGCTACGCGGCCGACGAGGAGGTCGCGCTCCCGGGCCCGCCGGGCAGCGGCACCACGCCGGCGAACCCGGTCCTGAACGGCTGGTACGCCTACGACCCGAGCACGCACACGGTGTCGCCGCGCGACGCGGCCTACCTCGTGCGCACGGCCGACGGCGGCCACGTGAAGCTGCGCGTCCTCGCCTGGGAGGACGGCGTCTACACCCTCGACTGGGCCTACGCCGGCGCCGGTCGCGACTCCTTCGGAGGCGAGTGATGAAGCACGTGCGAAGCGTGGCGCCGACGTGCGCCCTGATCCTGGCCCTGGGCTGCGGAAGCACCCGGCAGGCCACCCCGACCACCGCGTCGAGCGAGCCGACCGTCGGCGTCTCGGAGACGCGCCCGGCGCCCGAGGAGCCCCTCGGCGTCGAGGTCGCCGTCGAGGGGCTGCCCCCCGCGCTGCCGCTCGGCATCACCAGCTTCGGCGCGGCCGAGCACGACGGGGACGTCTACCTGCTCGGCGGCTTCTTCGGCACGCCGCACGAGTACCGGCCCGAGGGCCAGTCGCGCACGCTCTGGGTGCTGCGCGATGGGGCCTCCTCCTGGGAGCGCGCGAGCGCCCTCGAGGCCGGGCTCCAGAGCGTGGCCCTGGTGCGCGTCGGCGAGCAGCTCCACCGCGTCGGCGGCATGCGCGCGGACGCGGAGGGCGAGCTCCACTCCACCGACGAGCACGCCCGCTTCGACCCGGCCACCGGCCGCTGGGAGGCGCTGCCCGCGCTGCCCACGCCGCGCTCGAGCCACGACGCCATCGCCCTCGGCGACGCGCTCTACGTGGTCGGCGGCTGGGCCATGGACGGGGCGCCGGACGACGCGCCCTTCCACGAGGCCATGCTGCGCTTCGCGGACGGCCGCTGGGAGACGCTCCCCGGGCCGACCCCGCGGCGCGCGCTCGCCCTCGCGGCGACGGACGGGCACCTGGTCGCCGTCGGCGGCATGGCACCGGACGGCTCCGTCGTGAGCACCGTCGAGGTCTTCGATCCGGAGGCCGGCACCTGGGCGCCCGGGCCCGATCTGCCGAGCCCGCCCGAGGCCGGCCCCGGCGCCGGCTTCGGCGTCGCCGCCGTGGGCGTGGGCGACGCCGTCTACGCGAGCGGCCGGGACGGCGCGCTGGTGCGCTGGCGCGTCGGCGAGGAGAGCTGGACGCGCGTCGGCGCGCTCCGCTTCCCGCGCTTCTTCCACCGGCTGGTCGCGCGGGGCGAGCAGCTCCTGGCGCTCGGCGGCATCGGCGGCATGCACACGCACGGGCGGACGCGCCTCGTCGAGGCCATCGGCACCGACGGCGAGCGCCCGGGCCGGGTGCTCCTGACGCTCCCCTGGGCCGGCGAGGCGAAGAACCGGCAGGGCATGTTCCTGCTCGGCGATCACCTCTACCTCTTCGGCGGCAACGACAGCCTCGGCCAGCACGACTTCGACGCCGAGCACTTCGTCGCCGAGGGCGTCCGCCTGCACATCCCCTCGATGAACGTCGAGGCGCGGGCCGCCTACCCGGTGCGCCGGCAGACCATGACCACCGTGCCCATCGACGAGGACACGGTCTGGCTCCTCGGCGGCTTCGGCCACGAGGCCGGCGGGGAGAGCGGAGAGAGCGGGGCGCCGAGCGAAGAGGGCGAGACCGTCGCCCGCACGCACCCGGAGATCTACGCCTACGACGCCGAGGCCGACGCCTGGAGCCTCCGCGCGCGCCTGCCCGTGGCCCGGAGCCAGGCCGGGGCCGTGCGCCACGGGGGCACGCTCTTCGCCATCGGCGGCCTCGACTACGACCCGCGCCGCCCCGAGGAGGCGCGCTTCGATCACCTCACGGAGGTCGTCGCCCTCGAGGAGGGCGCCGAGGCCTTCGCGCCGATCGACGCGCCGCTCCCGGGTCCGCGCCGCGCCTTCGGGGGCGCCGCGCTCGGGGATCGCTACGTGATGGTCGGCGGCATGCGCGAGGGCTTCCAGCTCGTGGAGGACTGCGCCGCCTTCGACCTCGAGCAGCGCGCCTTCGAGGACTTCCCCTGCCCGGCGCGGCCGCGGCTCAACCCGCAGCTCCTCACGGTCGGCGAGCGCCTCGTGCTCCTCGGTGGCACCATCCGCCTCGACGATGGCGAGCTCGGCGAGGACCGGTCGATCGAGGTCTTCGAGGACGGCGCCTGGCGCACGCTCGAGGCCGAGCTGCCCTTCACGCCCAAGCACGCGCGCGCCTTCGCCCACCGCGGCGGCGTGCTCGTCGTCTCCACGCACGTGGAGGAGGACGTGATCCGGCTCGCGTTCCTCGACCTCGAGTAGCCCGCGCTCCCGCGGTCATGCGCGCGTGGCCTGCGCTCGTCACCCTCCGCCGCGAGTGGACGGCTGGGTGGGGATGGACCTCGCGAGACCGGCGGTCGGGTCGGGTGGCTCCGCCCGGCCGCCGGTGCTCGCGGTCTTCGGCCGGCGTGATGACGACGATTCGAGCCGAACGAAGAGCGGCGTCGTGTACGCACGTTTTTTAAATTGAAGAAAGTGAAAATCAATTTCATTAACGACGCGTCGGGCCGGACGAGCCCGCGCTCCGGATTCCCAGGAAGGTGAACGTGCTCTCGACCCCGCGCATCTTGTCTCTCGCGCTCCTCGTGGCCCTCGGCCGCGGCGACGACGGCGGCGGCCTCCCGGCCTCGAGCGAGGCCGCGATCTCCAGCTACGGCGAGATCGTCCACGCCAGCTACGCCGACTCCCTCGCCGAGGCTCAGGCCATGGACGCCGCCCTCGACGCCTTCGTCGCCGACCCGAGCGAGACCACCCTCGACGCCGCGAAGCAGGCCTGGCTCGCCGCTCGCGTCCCCTACCTCCAGACGGAGGTCTACCGCTTCTACGACGGCCCCATCGACGGCATGGACGGCGACCCCGAGGGCCTCATCAACGCCTGGCCCATGGACGAGCTCACGGTCGACTACGTCGAGGGCATGCCCGAGGCCGGCCGTATCAACGACCCGTCCTTCGAGATCAGCATGGCGAACCTCGTCTCCGCGAACGGCGCGGGAGGCGAGGCCGACGTGGCCACCGGCTGGCACCCGATCGAGTTCCTCCTCTGGGGTCAGGACCTCACGGACCCGAGCATGGCGATGCCCGGCCAGCGCTCCTTCGAGGACTACACCACCGCGGACAACGCCGACCGGCGCGCCTCCTACCTCACGACCACCAGCGAGCTGCTCCTGAGCCACCTCCAGGAGCTCGTCGACGCCTGGGCCCCGGACACGCCCGGCAACTACCGGGCCGAGATGGACAGCGTCGATCCGGCGATCGCCCTCCAGCGCATCCTCACGGGCATGATCGTCCTGAGCGGTTTCGAGACCGCCGGCGAGCGCCTCCAGGCCGCCCTGGACGCGGGCGATCAGGAGGAGGAGCACAGCTGCTTCTCCGACAACACGCACGACGACATGCTCTACGACGTCCTCGGCGTGCAGAACGTCTGGGAGGGCGCCTACGTCCGCACGGACGGCACGAGCGTCACCGGCACGGGGATCGAGGCCGTCGTCCGCGAGCTCGACGCGAGCCTCGCCGACGAGCTCGAGGCGCGCATTCAGACCAGCGTCGACCTCGCGCGTGCTCTCGAGCCGCCCTTCGACCTCGAGATCCAGCCGGGCAACGCCGAGGGGAACGCGCGCGTGCAGGCGCTCATCGACTCGCTGCGCACGCAGGAGATGCTCCTCACGCAGGTCTTCGTGGAGCTCGGCTTCACGGTCCCCGACCCCGAGTGACGCGCCGTGAGGACGGAAATGCGCCGCATCGCTCCCTTCGCCATCGCGCTCCTCGTCGCGTGCTCCTCGGGCCGCTCGCCCGAGCCGGGCGAGGCGCGCTCGGGGGGCGACGCGACGCACTTCCTCCTCTTCGGCTCCCAGTCCTTCACCTTCCCCGCCCCCAACCTCTCGAGCGAACGCCGCGCCGCCTTCTTCACGGGCAACGCCTTCTTCAACCAGGGCTGGGTCACGGCGCCGGCCTCCACGACGGCCCGCGACGGGCTCGGCCCGACCTTCCACGCGGGGAGCTGCTCGGCCTGTCACTTCCGCGACGGCCGGGGGGCCCCGCCCGACGAGGGAGGCACGGTGACCGAGGGCACGATTCCGCTGGCCATCGGCCGCGGTCCGGACGGCGCGCCGCTCGGCGACCCCAGCTACGGCACGCAGCTCCAGCCCTTCGCCATCATGGGCGTGGAGGGCGAGGCGCGGCCGGTCGTGCGCTGGGAGGAGGTGCTCGGTGAGTACGGCGACGGCGAGCCCTACAGCCTGCGCCGGCCCGTGCTCACGCTCGAGGACCCGGCCTTCGGGCCCTTCCACCCGGACCTCGTCGCCGAGGTGCGCATGGCGCCGGCGATGATCGGCCTCGGGCTCCTCGAGGCGCTCCCCGACGCGACCCTCGAGGCGTTCGCGGACCCGGAGGACGCGGACGGGGACGGCATCTCCGGGCGCGTGCAGCGGGTCGTCGACGCCATCACCGGCGAGCGCGTCATCGGCCGCTTCGGCTGGAAGGCGGGTCAGCCCACCGTGCTCCACCAGAGCGCCGCCGCCTTCTCGGGCGACATGGGGCTCACCTCGCGGGTCTTCCCCGACGAGAATTGCCCGCCCGCGCAGGAGGCTTGCGCCGCCGCGCCCACGGGCGGTGAGCCCGAGGTGCAGGACGACATCCTCGACGACGTGGCCTTCTACTCGCGCACGCTCGCCGTGCCCGCGCGCCGCGCCGTCGACGATCCGGAGGTGCTGCGGGGGCGCGACGCGATGGTCGAGCTCGGATGCACCGGCTGCCACGCGCCGCGCCTCGAGACCGGCACGCTCGAGGGCTTCCCCGAGCTCTCCAACCAGACCATCCGCCCCTACACCGACCTGCTGCTCCACGACATGGGCGAGGACCTCGCCGGCCGGCCCGAGTTCGAGGCGAGCGAGGCCGAGTGGCGCACGCCGCCGCTCTGGGGCGTGGGACTCATCGACACCGTGAACGGCCACACGCACCTGCTCCACGACGGGCGCGCCCGCGGCTTCGCCGAGGCCATCCTCTGGCACGGCGGCGAGGCCGAGGCCGCCCGCGAGGCCTTCCGCACCGCGCCCCGCCGCGTCCGCGAGGCGTTGCTTCGTTTCCTGGAGACGCTCTGATGACCACGCGCTTCCTTCGCCTCTCCGCGCTCTTCGCGCTGCCCGCCCTGCTCGCCGTCTCGTGCGGGGACACGGCCGGGGACGACTTCGACCGGAGCGCCATGCTCCGGTCCATCGGGGAGACCGTGATCCTGCCCACCTACCGGGACTTCGCCGCGGGTGCCCGGGCGCTCGATGCCGCCTCCGCCGCCTTCTGCGCGAGCCCCTCGGCGGAGACCCTGGACGCGACCCAGCAGGCCTTCTGGGACGCCAAGGGCTTCCTCAAGGAGGCCGAAGCCTCCGCCTACGGGCCCCATACGGACAACCCGCTCCGGCTCGGCCCGCGGGTCGACTTCTGGCCCGCGCGCACGGACTCCGTCGACGCGCTCCTCGCGGCCGAGGACGCCGTCGATGCCGAGGCGCTGGCGAGCCGCGGCGCCGGCGAGGTCGGCCTGCCCGCCATCGGCTACCTGCTCCACGACCCGACCGGCGGCGACGAGGCCGTGCTCGCCGCCTTCGAGGCGGACGCGCGACGCTGCGCCTACCTCGAGGGGCTCGCGGCCTACCTCGTGGAGAGCGCCGACGCCTACGTGACGGCCTGGGATCCGAGCGGCGGCGACCACCTCGGCGAGCTGGCCGAGGGGCGGGGCCTCTACGTCGACGTCTTCCGCGCCGCCTCGCACGTCTTCGAGCAGGTGCTCTGGACCATCGAGAACGTGCGCGAGCTGAAGCTCGGCAAGCCCTTCGGCAAGCGCGACGGCGGCGTGCTCCAGCCGGGCCAGCTCGAGGCCCCCTACAGTGGCCGCTCGCTCCAGGACGCCATCGACGCGCTCCGGGGCGCCGAGGCGGTCTACCTCGGGCGCCGGGGCGAGGTGCAGGGCATCGGCCTCCGTGACTGGCTCCTCACGCGCCGGCCCGCGCTCGACGCGGAGGTGCAGGCGGCCTTCGGGGACGCCTACGCGGCGCTCGAGGCGGTCGAGGGCCCGCTGCGCCAGGCCATCGAGAGCGACGCCGCGGGCGTGGAGGACGCCTACCAGGCCGTGAAGGAGCTCCAGCTCGTGCTCAGCGTCGACGTGGCCCAAGCCCTCGCCATCACGGTCACGTTCAACCCGACCGACGGCGACTGACCCCCGAGGAGAGCGAACGTGTCCATGGGCGGGCCTGGCGGGCGAAGCCCGTCCCCGGGGCGGGGCTCCGGAGCGAGCAGAGCGATGGCGCGCGCCGCCGCGGCGCTGGCCCTCGGCCGCGGCGAGGTCGACGCCGCCTCGCTCGTCCTCTTCCGCATCGCCTTCGGCGCGCTCATGACCGCCAACGTCGTGCGCTACGAGGCCATGGGCTGGGTGGACGACCTCTTCGTCGCGCCGACCCTCGCCTTCCCCTACTGGGGCTTCGAGTGGGTGCGCCCGCTGCCGGCGCCCGGGATCCACGCGCTCTTCGCCCTCGTCGCCGTGGCCGCCCTGGGCATCGCCCTCGGCGCCTTCTACCGGCTCAGCTGCGCGGTCTTCTTCCTCGCCTTCACCTACATCGAGCTGATCGACCGGACGACCTACCTCAACCACTACTACCTGGTGAGCGTGCTCGCGGCGCTCCTCTTCTTCATGCCGCTCCATCGGGTGGCGAGCGTCGACGCCTGGCGCCGGCGCCGCCGCACCGGCGAGGCGAAGCCGCTCTTCGTGCTCCCGCGCTGGCCCCTCTCCGTGCTGCGGCTCCAGATCGGCCTCGTCTACGTCTTCGCCGGCCTCGCCAAGGTCCACGGCGACTGGCTCCTCGCGGCCGAGCCGCTCGCGACCTGGCTCCCCCGCCACACGGACCTGCCGCTGGTCGGCGGGCTCATGGACGAGCGCTGGCTCGCCTACGCCATGAGCTGGGCGGGCATGCTCTTCGACCTGACGATTCCCTTCTGGCTGAGCTGGCGCCGGAGCCGCGCGGTGGCCTACGCCGCCGTGCTCGCCTTCCACGCGGTCACGGGCTTCCTCTTTCCCATCGGCATCTTCCCCTGGCTGATGAGCGCCGCCGCCACGGTCTTCTTCGAGCCGGGCTGGCCGCGCCACTTCGCGCGCCTCGTCGGTCGGCCCCGCACCGCGCCCGCGCTCCCGCCGACGCCGGGGTGCCCGCTTCGTCCCCTCCGGCCCCGCCAGCTCTTCGCGCGCGTCGTCCTCGGCGTGCACTTCGCCGTGCAGCTCCTGCTTCCGCTCCGCCAGCACCTCTACCCGGGCGAGCGCACCTGGCACGAGCAGGGCTTCCGCTTCGCCTGGAACGTCATGCTCGTCGAGAAGACCGCGATGGTGGACTTCCGCGTCGTCGACGCCGCCGGCGGGGAGACCGTCGTCCACCCGCGGGAGATCCTCACGCCGCTCCAGCGGCGCATGATGACGACGCAGCCGGACATGATCCTGAGCTTCGCCCACCACCTCCGGGACCGCTGGGCGGCGGAGGGGCGCGGCGAGGTGGAGGTCTACGTCGACGCCTGGTGTGCGCTCAACGGGCGGCGGCGGCAGCGCTTCATCGACCCGGAGGTGGACCTGGCGCGGGTCGAGGCGAGCCTCGCGCCCCGCGATTGGGTGCTCCCCCTCGCGCCGCGCGACGGCCGGTGATCCCAGCCCGCGTCGAGGTTCTTCTCCCGTCGAGCCGGGGCGCGCTACTCTGCGTGTCATGAACGTGACGCGCGTGCGACGGGAACATCTCGCGGGGCTCCTCGCGACGGTGCTGCTCTTCGGTCTCGGCTGTGGGGACGATGGCGGCGAGCCCTACGAGATGCAGGTGGACACCTTCAACGTGGCGCTCGCCGGCGCCTTCATCCCCTACGAGGCGGAGCGCCGGCAGCCGATCATCGACGCGCTGGCCGCGAGCGACTCGGACGTGGTCTGCCTGCAGGAGGTCTGGCGTCAGGAGGACAAGGACCTCATCGAGGCCGGCGTCGCGGGCACCTTCCCGCATGCCGTCTCCTTCACGCACGGCCTCGACACGCCCGTCGACGATCCGACCGACCAGGAGGGCATGGTGCCGCCCACGCCGACCGCGCCACCCTGCGCGGACGCGACCCTCGCGAGCCAGTTCGAGGCGGCCGTCGCCTGCCTCGAGGAGAACTGCAACTCGGAGCCGGGCAGCGACGCGGGGCAGACCACCAGCTCGGCCTGCGCGCAGAGCGAGTGCCTCGACGTGGTGACGCCGCTCATCCTCGGCGACGACGCGGCGCTCGCCTGCTACTCGTGCCTGACGACGAGCCTGCCGACCGAGCCCTTCGCCGACATGCGGGACCTCTGCACGAACGAGGTCGGCGCCGAGCTCGCCTTCCGTGGGCAGAGCGGCGTGATGATCCTCTCCCGGCACCCGCTCCGGGACGCCGAGGCCTTCGTCATGCCCGGCACCTGGAACCGGCGCATCGTCGCGAGCGCGACCGCCGAGCTGCCGAACGGGAGCGAGGTCGACGTGCACTGCAACCACCTCACGCCGATCTTCGACTCGATCGCCTTCCCCTACACCGGCGACTACGGCGACGAGATGGACGGCCCCGACGGCTGGGCCGCCGAGCAGCTCCTCCAGGCCGGCAAGCTCGTCGACTGGGTGGGCGAGCGGAGCGCCACCCGGCCGGCCGTGATCCTCGGCGACATGAACGCGGGCCGCGCCGGCGACGGGCTCACGGCCGAGGGCGTGGCCACCATGGACGTCCTCGAGGGGGCCTTCACGCTCGCCGTGGCGTCGGACTTCACGCCGAGCTGCACCTTCTGCCCGGACAACCCGAACGCGAGCGAGGGCTCCCCGGCCGTGTGGATCGATCACATCTTCGTCGCGAACGTCGAGGCCGAGGACGTGCTCTCGACCGAGGTCGTCTACGACGAGTCGACGGTCTCCGCCGATGGGATGATGGTCCCGCTCTCCGACCACTTCGCGCTGCGGAGCGTGATCGCCATCGACTGAGCCTGCGGCCTTCGGCTGGCGGCCTGCGGCCTTCGGCCTGCGGCCGGGGTTTCGTCGCCTTCGGAGACGAGCGGCCGTAGGCCGCGGGGGTCGGGGAACTGGGGTGCGTCGGGTGCGTGGGCGGCACGGCGACCGCGTCGGCCGCGTCCGGGGGGACGTCGGGTGCTGCGGCCGTCGGCCTTCGGCCCGGGGGTCGGGGTTTCGTCGCCTTCGGCGACGAGCGGCCGCTGGCCGCGGGGGTCGGGGAACTGGGGTGCGTCGGGTGCGTGGGCGGCACGGCGATCGCGTCGGCCGCGTCGGGGGGACGTCGGGTGCTGCGGCCGTCGGCCTTCGGCCTTCGGCCGGGGGGTCGGGGTTTCGTCGCCTTCGGCGACGAGCGGCCGTAGGCCGCGGGGGTCGGGGAACTCGGGTGCGTCGGGTGCGTGGGCGGCACGGCGACCGCGTCGGCCGCGTCGGCGGGGCGGTCGGCTGCTGCGTTCGGCCTCTGGTCGGGGGGCGGGGGTTCGTCGCCGTTGGACGACGCGCGGCTCAGCGCGCTGTTACGCTCGGGCGTGTCGTCGCGTCCTCTGGTCCCGTTCGCGTTGGCGCTGATCCTGGGGGGCGTGGCCTGCGGCGGCGCCTCGGATTCGGGCGCCGCGGCGCGCGCTCGGGTGGCCCCCGACGGGCGGATCGACTCCCCCCGGCCGCGCGCGGTCGATGACGAGCCCCGCCCAACGGCCGGCCGGCCGGACCTGCCGGAGGGTCGAGGTGAGGTCGGCTTCGCCCTCGACACCGGCGGCGACCAGATGGGATCGGGGCCGCGCGAGGCCGGCCTCGTGGTCTGGGCTCGGTGGCGTGACGGGGGCCTGGCCCAGACCGTGGCCTCGTGTCGGAGCGCCGGCTTCGGCGAGCCTCCGCCGACCGAGACCGAGCACGTCGCGAGCTGTGACTCGGAGGTCGTCCGGCTCGAGCTCGTGGGGGGCGCGCTGGTGGTGACGCGCGGCGCCGAGACCCGGACGATCGCGCTCCCCGACGGAGTCACGTTCCAGATCCGCGACCGCTGAGCGCCGAGCTCGAGCTGCCGAGGCGGCGGCGCGATGGGCGCGCGCGGGGCGCTCAGGCGGGGGTGGCGGGGAGGGTGAGGCGGAAGGTCGCGCCGCGCTCGGTCTCGTCGAGGGCGACGCGGCCGCCGTGGAGCTCGGCCACGTCGCGCACGAGCGCGAGGCCGAGGCCGGCGCCGGGGCGGTCCTGGCGGCCGCGGTGGAAGGGGACGAAGACGTGCTCCCGCTCCGCCGTCGGCACGCCCGGCCCCTCGTCGCGCACGACCAACGCCCAGCCTTCGCCGGCCCGCTCGAGGGCGACGCGCACGGTGGAGCCGCGCGGCGCGAACTTCAGCGCGTTGCTCAGGAGGTTGTCGAGGGCGCGGCGGATGAGGTCGGGCACCACCGTGGCCTCGGCGTCCCGGGCCCCCTCGAGGGCGAGCGCCACCTCGCGGGTGGAGGCGTCCGCTTCGAAGCGGGCGAGGCTCTCCCGGGCCAGGTCGTGCAGGTCGGTGCGGACGAGCGCGCGCTCCTGGGCGCGGAGCGCGGCGAGGTCGAGGAGCGCCGTCGCCATGCGGTCGAGCCGGTCCACCTCCTCGCGCACGTCCTCGAGGGTCTCGCGGAGCTCGGCAGCGTCGCGCTCGCGGCGGAGCGCCACGTCGACGGAGGCGCGCATGGCCGCCAGCGGCGTCCTCAGCTCGTGGGCGGCGCCGGCGACCAGCCGCTCCTGCGCCTCGCGCGCGTCCCGGAGCCGGCGAGTCGCGCGCGCGACGGACGCGCGGAGCTCGCCGAGCACGTCGCGCTCCGGATCGGGCGGCGGCTCGGCCTGGAGGTCGCCCGCCTGGAGCCGGCGCATGTGGCGGGCGAGCCCCTCGACCCGCCGGGCGAGGCCGCGGGCGTGGCGGCGCTGCACGAGCAGGAGCAGGAGCGCGACGAGGGCCAGGCCGGCCAGGCCGAGGCGCGTGAAGAGGCCCATGGTGGCCTCGACGGGGGCGAGCGGCGTCGCGAGCCAGAGCGCGTAGGGCTCGCCGCCGGGGGAGGGGACGCGGACGACGAGCACGCGCTGGCCGTCTGCGCTCCGGAGCCGTGGCTCCGTGTCGGGTGGGGGGGCGAGCTGGGGCGGCGCGGCCTCGGCGGTGGAGGAGCGCGCGAGGCGCGCGCCGTCCGGGCCGTAGGCGGCGATGGCGGCGTCCGGGCTGCCGAGGGCGGCGCGCACGGGCGATTGGATCGCGTGGAAGTGCACCGTGCCGCCGGGCCCGTCGAAGAGGCTGACCGACTCGGCGGCGGCCTGGGCGCGGAGCGAGTTGTCGAGGCCGGCGACGAGCTGGGCCCGGAGGAGGAGGCCGACGCCGACGCCGCCGGCGGCCATGAGCAGGAGCGGGAGCGCGACGCCGTGGAGCATCAGGCGTTGCTGGAGCCTCATCGCGGCACCTCGAGGCGAAAGCCCACGCCGCGCACGGCGGCGATGCGCGGCGCGCCCTCGCCGAGCTGGGCGAGCTTCTTGCGCACGTAGCCGACGTAGACGTCGAGGACGTTCGGGTCGCCTTCGAAGTCCCAGCCCCAGACCGTCGTGAGCAGGTGGCTCCGCGTGACGACCTCGCCGGCGTGGTCGAAGAGCTCGGCGGCGAGCTGGAGCTCCCGCGGCGTGAGGGCGACCTCGACCTCGCCGCGGCGGAGGTGGTGCCGCCGCGCGTCGAGGACGACCCCGCCGACCTCTTCGGTGCCGAGCCCGCCCTCCGCGCGCCGGTGGAGCGCGTCGATGCGCGCGAGGAGCTCCTCGAAGGCGAAGGGCTTCACCAGGTAGTCGTCGGCGCCGGCCCGCAGCCCGGTGACCCGCTCGCCGACCGTGCCGCGCGCCGTGAGCATGATGACGGGCACCCGATGACCCTCGCGGCGCCACTCGCGGAGCAGGCTCACGCCATCGGCGTCCGGGAGCATCCAGTCGAGGATGACGACGTCGTAGGGGATCTGCGCGAGCTGCTGCCGCGCGTCCTCGCCCATGTGGCAGACGTCGACCTGGTGGCCCTCCTCGCGGAGGCCCCGCGCGACCGTCTTCGCGAAGCGGTGCTCGTCTTCGACCAGGAGGAGCTTCATGGCGAGGGGGGCGGCCCGCTGCGGCCGGCGAGCACAGGATAGACGACCGGCAGCACGAGCAAGGTGAGCAGGGTCGAGGTGAGGAGGCCGCCGACGACGACCGTGGCGAGCGGGCGCTGGACCTCGGCGCCGACGCCGGTGGCGAGCATCATGGGGACGAAGCCGAGGGCGGCGACGAGGGCGGTCGTGAGCACGGGGCGCAGGCGGCTCCGCGCGGCTTCGAGGGCCGCCTGGCGCGCGGGGACGCCGGCCTCCTGCTGATCGCGGATGCGCGCGACGAGGACGACGCCGTTGAGGACGGCGATGCCGCTCAGCGCGATGAAGCCGACGGCGGCGCTGATGGAGACGGGCATGCCGCGGAGCGTGAGGAGGGCGATGCCGCCGAGGGCGGCGAAGGGCACGTGGAGGAGGATGATCAGCGCCGGGCGCCAGGAGCGGAAGAGGATCAGCAGGAGCGCGAGGATGCCCGCGAGGACGACCGGGAGCACCACGGCGAGCCGCGCCTGGGCCGCCTGGAGCGTCTCCCACTGACCGCCCCACTCGACCCGGGTGCCGGGCGGGAGCGCGAGGTCGCGGACGCGCCGTTGCGCCTCGACGACGACCGTGCCGAGGTCCCGGCCGCGCACGTTGAAGCCGAGGACGACGCGGCGCTGGGCGTCGTCGTGGCTGATCATGGAGGGCGTGGCCTCGGCGGAGACCGCGGCGACGGCGGACAGGGGGACCGGGCCGTGGTCCGTCGGGATCGCGGCCTCCTCGAGGTCGAAGGCGGAGGGCTCGGGGAGGCGCACGCGGAGGGGCACGCGGAGCAGGCCGTCCCAGGTGGCGCCGGCCTCGAGGCCGATGCGGAGCGCGCGGACGCCGTCCATGACCTCGGTGGGGTCGAGGCCGTGGCGGGCTGCGCGGATCGGGTCGGGGCGCACGTCGTGGAGCGGCACGGCGGGCGGGCTGGTGATGCGCACGTCCTCGGCGCCGGGGAGATCGCCGAGGGCGCGCTGGGCCTCCTCGGCGGCGGCGCGGAGGGCGTCGAGATCCTCGCCGAAGAAGCTGAGGGAGACGTCGCTCACCTCGCCGCCGAGGAGCTCGTTGAAGCGCATCTGGATCGGCTGGGTGAAGGCCGGGTCCGAGCCGGGGGCTTCGGCCTCGATGCGGGTCGCGAGCTCGTCGATGAGCGCCTCGCGCGTGAGGCCCGGGCGCCACTCGGCGCGGGGGGCGAGGCGGACGAAGACGTCGGCCTGCTCGAGGCCCATCACGTCCGTGGCGACGGCCGGGCTGCCGATGCGACTGGCGATGGTGCGCACCTCCGGCGTGGCGAGCACGGCGCGCTCGAGGCGGCCGGCCTCCTCGACGGCGGTCTCGAGGGAGACGTCGGCGGCGCGGGTCGTCTGGATGACGAGGTCGCCCTCGTCGAGCTGGGGGACGAAGGCCGTGCCCGCGCGCCAGAAGAGGAAGGCGCCGACGAGGAGCGCCCCGAGGGCGCCGCCGGCGACGCCGATCGGGTGGCGCGCGGCGAAGGCCAGGGCGGGGGCGTGGAGGCGGGCGGCGCCGCGGACGAGGAAGGGGGTCTTCTTCGGGACGTGGCGGCGTCGGAGCCACTGGGCGGCGGCCGCGGGCACGAAGGTGAGCGTGAGGGCGAGGGCGGTCACGAGGGCGAGCACGACCGTCAGCGCCATGGGCTGGAAGAGCTTCCCGTCGACGCCGGTGAGCGTGAGGATCGGGACGTAGACCAGGACGATGATCGCGACGCTGAAGAAGACCGGGCGCGCCATGGAGACGACGGCGGCGCGGACGGTGGGTACGGCGGGGCCGTCCTCTTCCTCGAGGCGGTGGAAGACCGCTTCGACGAGCACGACGGCGCCGTCGACGAGCAAGCCGAAGTCGATGGCCCCGAGGCTCATGAGGTTTCCGGGGACGTCGAGGAGGACCATCCCCACGAGGGCGCCGAGCATGGCGAGGGGGATGGTGGCGGCGACGATGAGGCCGGCGCGGGCGCTGCCGAGCATCAGGAAGAGCACGACGACGACGAGGAGGCCGCCCTCGGCGAGGTTCTTCGCGACGGTCTTCAGGGTGGCGCCGACGAGCTCGCCGCGGTCGTAGATCACGTCCAGCGTGACGTCGTCGGGGAGCGCCTCGTCGACGGCGGGCATGCGCGCCTCGAGCCCGTCCAGGACCTCGAGGGCGTTCGCCTCGCGGAGCATCTGCACCATGACGTAGACGGTCTCGCCGCGGCCATCCGCCGTGGCCGCCCCGAGGCGCGGCGCGGCGCCCTCGCGGACCGTCGCGACGTCGGCGATGCGCACGAGGCCCCCGTGCTCCTCTTGGTGCACGATGCCCGCGCCCAGGTCCGCGGCGTCGTCGGGCCAGGCGCGGGCGCGGACGAGCACGCGGCCGGCGCCCGCCTCGAGCGCGTCTCCGGGGGCGTTGCCCGAGGCGCGGGCGACCGCCTGGCGGAGCATCTCGAGGTCGACGTCGTGCGCGGCCATGGCGACCGGATCGCCGATGACGTCGAGCGTGCGGCGGTGCCCGCCCCAGCTGTTGACCTCGACGACGCCCGGGGCGGCGCGGAGGATGGGCGCGACGCGGAGATCGACGAGCTCGAGGAGCTCGGCGGGGGTGCGCTCGGGCGAGCGCACGGTGAACTGGAGGATCTCGCCGAGGCCGCCCGTGAGCGGGCCGAGCTCGGGGGGCGCCACGCCGTTCGGGAGCTGGTCGAGGGTGCCGAGGCGCTCCTGGACGAGCTGGCGCGCGCGGAGGAGGTCGACGTCCTCCTCGAAGACGGCGGTCACCGACGAGAGGCCGTAGCGGGAGATGCTGCGCTGCGTGTCGAGACCGGGGACGCCGCCGAGCGCGAGCTCGACGGGCCGGGTGACGAGGCGCTCGACCTCCTCGGGGGTGTAGCCGGGGGCGCGCGTGAGGATGACGACCTGGTTGCCGGTGACGTCCGGGAGCGCGTCGAGGCGGAGGTGGCGCGCCTGCCAGAAGGCGGCGGCCGCGGCGGCGGCGACGAAGGCGAGCACCAGGCGGCGGCGCTCGATGGCGAGGGTGAGCAGGCGGGCGATCACGACGCGGGCTCCTCGCTCAGCACGGTGGCCGGGTCGATGGCGACGCGGTCGCCCTCGCGGAGGGCGTCGGCGTCACGGGGGCGGACGAGCGCGCGGGCCCCGTCGACGCGCACGACGTCGACCTCGACGTCCGCGGGCTCGGCGCCGTCCCGCCGGCGGCGGAGGCGGGCGTCGTGCCCCTGGGCACGGAGCGCGTCGGCGGGGACCTCGAGGAGCCCCTCCCCGGCGCCGGCCCACTCCACCGGCCAACGCTCGCCGGCGAGGAGCCCAGCCCCCTCGGCGGGCTCGAACCAGCCCACCCAGAGGCCACTCTCGGGCTCGCGCACGGGCTCGCCGACGGGCGCGAGGGCGAGGGGCGCGCCCTCGCGGAGGAGCGTCGCCGGCCCCGGGGGAAGCGGGCGCGGGAGCTGCACCTCGACGCGCACGGGGCCGGGCGCCGCGGCCACGCGCACCAGGGGCAGGCCCGCGTCGA
>PABA01000036.1 GCA_002699025.1 Sandaracinus sp.
CCGCTCTCTGCCGCGGAGCCCCGCTCCGCGCGCCGCACCCCTCCGTCCTCCGCCTCGCGCCTCGGCCCGACCGAGACGCCGAGGCCGCGCTCCGTCCGTCGTCCGGTCGGGAGAGGCGCGAACGCGCGCTCCGAGGCCCCGAGACCCTCGCTCGCGGCCCCGCTCGCCGGCCCCGCCGCCCCCGAGAGCGCCCGCGCGCGGGCAGGCGTCCTGCGGACGCGCCCGCGCGGGCCTGGGAGTCCTGCGGACACGCTGTGGGGGGTCAGCTCATCGCTTGGAGGGCGCGGGCGAGGCGGGCGGAGGCGTCGGGGGCGCCGTTCCGCTCGAGCACGGGGACCAGCGGGCCGAGCCGCGCGCGCGAGGGAGCGTAGAGGGCCGACTGCGTCTCGAGCTCGCCGAGCAGGACGTCGAGGGGCGACCGGTCCGCGTGCTCGGCAGCGGGAGCCAGGGCGTTCTGGATGCGGAAGACGACCTGGTCGATCGCGCCCGCGCCGGGCTCGCTCGTCCGGAAGGCCGCGAAGGCCTCCGCGAGCTCGTCGCCGAGGCCGCCGCGCGCGAGGTGCGCAGGGAGCGCATCGGTGCGGAGGAGCAACGCGAGCCGCGCGACGGGGGCGAGCTCGGCGAGGAACGCGGTACGCTCGGCGTCGCGCAGGGCGCCGAGGAGGGCGAGCGAGGCCTCGGCGCAGGCGCCCGTGCCGAAGGAGTGGGCGAGGCAGGGCGCGAAAGCGGCAGCGCGCTCGAGGTCGGTCGCGGCGAAGGGGGCGAGCGCCTCCATGAAGCGGCGGCCGATGTCCTGCGGGCTCCCGTCGCCATGGAGAGCCGCGATGCGCTCGGCGTTCGCGAAGAGCGCGTCGAGCCCCCGCCGGTGCACCGGGCTCTCGGGCTCGGGCTCGGGCAAGCCCGGGCAGACATAGAGGGCGATGGAGCTCCGCCCGTGCACCTTGGCGAGCCACTGGTGGACCGCAGCGTGAAAGCGCATCCACGGCGCCGAGTCGCCGTAGTCGCGCAGGGCCTGCTCGACGTCCGGGAGCGCGCCCGCTTCGACGTCCTCGCCCCGGAGCAGGGCGAGATCCTCCGGCGTGAGCGCGAAGCTCTCGACCGCGCGGAAGCCCTTGCGCACGTGCGCGGCGATCCGCCTGGCCCCGAACGCGACGAGCGGCCCGCGCCACTCGAGCCGCTCGCGGAGGAAGCGCGGCATGCCCGCGATGATCCTCGCCCGCTTCTTCTCGGCCGGCACCTCCTCGAAGAGCGCGAAGGCGAGCAGGTCGTCACCGCGAGGCAGCCAGGCGCTCGCGCCGAGGAGGGGAAAGGCAGGCATGCACCTGGATACCACGCCCCCCATCCTGGCGGCCGCTCACTCCGCTTCGGTGACGGGGATCACGATGGGCGCCGGCGCGAAGAGGCCGCCGTCATGGACGCGATTCTCCCCGCGGCTGCCGAAGCAGCTCACGCCCCCATCCTCGTGCAGAACACACGCGGAGATGAGGTCCATGGTGACGGCGACGGCGCCGGTGATGCCCTCGACCGCGTGCAGGCCCTCGCCCCGCTCCCAGGCGACGGCGCCGAGCGCGCCGAACATCGGGCCGACCTGACCGCAGCGGAGCCCGCCCGCCTCGGTGACGACGCAGAGCTCGCCGTTGGCGTTCGTGGCGACGTCCCGCGCCCCCCGCACGGGGAAGCGCACCGGCTCGTCCTCGTCGAGGCTGCAGAAGACGGCCTCCGGCGTACGCACACAGCGGGCGCGGCTCCCCCCCTGGACGAGCTGGACCGCGCCGCGGACGCCCCGCATCGGTCGCCCCTCGCAGCGCACACGGCCGCCCTCGAGATCGCAGGGGCCTCCGCGTCGAACGTCCTCCCGACGGAACCCCTCGGTCGGCTCCGGGAAGTCGCGCTCCCCGTCGGCGCCCCGACCCCAGCAGTGGAGCGCGCCGCCTTCGAGCTCGGCGCAGCGCACGGAGCCGTGGGCTCCGCCATCGCCACCGTAGAGCCCCGTGACGCCCTCGAGGCCTTCCACCCGCTCGGGGCCGCGCGCGAGCGCGCCCATGGTGCCGAGGGTCTGCTGCTGGCCCCAGCAGCTCACGGTGCCGCCGCAGAGCGCGCACGCGAAGGACTTGCCCATGCCGAGCTCCCGGGGCGCGCCCGCGAAGGTGGTCGTGCGGATCCAGCCGTCGCCCATGCGGCACTGGACGGCGTCACCGAGCGTGGCGCAGGTGCCCCAGCGGGCGTCGAGCCAACCGGTCAGGGCGCGCACCGGGCGCGTGGCGCCGAAGGCGTCGCTCGGGTCGAAGCCCTCCGTGCAGACGGGGCCGCTCGGAAGGAGCAGGCAGCCGTTCCGGTAGTCCCAGTAGAGACCCGTGGCGCCCTCGGCCACGAGGCGCTGGTCCGGGTCGCCGAAGTCGTGGGTCGGGCGGCACTCGAGGGCGCCGGCGGTGCGCACGCAGAAGTAGCGGTTCAGGACCTGCACCTCGAGGGCGTCGGGCACGGACCAGTAGGGCTCTCCGAGGGCGCCGCGGACGCCACGATGGCAGCGCGCCTCGCCGCTGTCCGTGAGCAAGCAGATCGCCTCGCGGGAGCCGTCGGCGTGGCCGACGAAGACATCCGTGACGCCCTCGGCGACGACCTCCGGGGGGCGGAATCGCTCGTGGCGGTCCCAGCGGTGGAGGCGGCCTTCGGCGTCGACGGCGTAGAAGCGGCGGCCGTTGGTGGAGACGCGGCGGAGGTCCGGCGGGGCCTCGAGGACGCGGAGCGGCGCGGGCTCGCGGTCTCTGCTCCCCTGGCAGACGAGGCGGCCGCGGACGACGGCGCAGACCTCGGCGGGGCCGACCGAGAGGTCGGTGATGGCGTCCGCGTCGCCGCCGCACGGGAGCGCGGCGGAGGTCGGCGGGGTGGCGACGGGCGGGCTGGCGACGGGCGGGCCGGCGGTGGGGACGGCGCTCGGCGCGGTGGGGTCGGCGGGGGCCTCGCCGCCGGCGGCGGCAGGCTCTCGGTCGTCACCGGTGTCGGAGGCCGGCGAGGCGCAGGCGGCGAGGAGGCCGAGGAGGAGCAGCACGGCTGCGCGGCGGGGAGGGTGGATCACCGCGCATGGTACGGCGGGGGAGGCGGAGTCTTCGGCCGGGAAACGGGCGCGTCGGGGGACGCCGAGCGAGGTCGGCCTTTTCGCGTGGTCGGCGTGGTCGGCCCGTTGGCCTGCGGGCAGGGGCACGGGCAGGGGCAGGGGTCGTGGATGCGGGTCTCTGGGGTCAGGCCTTCGCCGGGATGTGGCTCATCGCTCGCTCGGCCAGGGCGGTGATGGTCAGCGAGGGGTTCACGCCCGGGTTCGCGCTCACGGCGGCGCCGTCGATCACGTAGAGGCCCTCGTAGCCGTGCACACGGTGGAGCGCGTCGATCACGCCCTCGCCAGCGTCCTTCCCCATGCACGCGCCGCCGAGGATGTGCGCCGTGCTCGGGATGCCCATCAGCGTCTCGGTCATCATCGACATGGGCGCGCCGCCGACCTTCTTCGCGTAGCGCTCGGCGATCTCCGTCGCCTCGTCGAGGAACGCGGTCGGCGCCTCCTGCCCCGGGCTGAGCTCGGTCTTCAACCCGGCCGTCAGCGCGGACCGAAGCCCCCCGCCGAGGCGCAGGCGGAGCGTGCTCTCGAGCGTCCGCATGTAGAGCAGCACCTGCGACTTCCGCGCCCAGTCGCGCGAGGTCAGGATGCGCGCCCAGAGCGCCGGGTTCTTCGCGAAGCCGCTCGCCACGCCCCTCAGCCGCGCCAGCAGGGTCGGCGCGTTCGAGTGCGGCGCGACCATGATCCGGAAGAAGCTCGACCCCTTGCCGTAGCGCACGGGCTCGACGTGGCTGTGCGGGTCCGTGTGCAGGATGGACGTGATCGCCACGCCATGCGTGAGGTCCTCCACCTCGTCGGGCACCTGGATGCCGATCAGCGCCTCGTTGTTCGTCCGCACGAAGTCGCCGACCCGATCCGAGAGCCGCGGCAGGCCGTCCCGCGCGGCCTTCATCTTCAAGAGCAGCGGCACGGTCCCGAGCACGCCCCCGCTGAAGACCACGTGGTCCGCGGTGATCGTCTCGCCGCCGCGGAAGCCGAAGCTCGGCTTCAGCTTCAGCGCGTAGCGCCCGCCCTCGCCGCCCGGCCGCTCGGTGACGTGCACCACCTCGGTCTCGGAGCGCACCTCGGCGCCGAGCCCCTCGGCCAGGTAGAGGTAGTTCCGGTCGAGCGTGTTCTTCGCGCCGACGCGGCAGCCGGTCATGCAGGCGCCGCAGAAGGTGCAGCCGACGCGCTCCGGGCCGGCGCCGTCGAAGTAGGGGTCCTTCACCTTCTTGCCGGGCTCGCCGAAGAAGACGCCGACCCGCGTACGCTGGAAGTGGTCCTCGCGGCCCATCTCCTTCGCGATCTCGAGGAGCACCCGGTCGCTCTTCGTCTCGCGCGGGTTCTGGGCGGCGCCGAGCATGCGGAGCGCCGTCTCGTAGTGCGGCGCGAGCTCCTCGGCCCAGTGCGCGAGGTGCCCCCAGCTCGGCCGCGTGAAGAAGTCCGGCGGCGGGGTGGGGAGCGTGTTCGCGTAGGTGAGCGAGCCGCCGCCGACGCCCACGCCGTGGAGCACCGTGACGTGCTCGAAGAAGGACATCTGGAAGATGCCCTTCATGCCGGCCTCCGGGCGCCACATCCAGCGGCGGAGGTCCCAGTTGTTCTTGGCGAAGTCCTTCGCGCCGTAGCGCTTGCCCTTCTCGACGACGAGGACCTTCCAGCCCTTCTCCGCCAGGCGCAGCGCCGAGACGCTCCCGCCGAACCCGCTGCCGATGATCACCCAGTCGTAGTCCGCACCCATGGAGCGCACAGGGTACACCGGGGAAGGCCCTCCCGACCCCCGTCCCCGTCCCCGTCCCCCTCCGTGCCCGTGCCCCTGCCCGTGCCCGTGCCCGCGCGGACGAAGCGAAGCACGAGGTCGAACCCACGTACCCGAGAGAGGCGACGACCGCACGAAGCACCGACTGGTCTCGAACGAGCAACCGCCCGCCCGCCCCCTCCGCGAACGCGGCCCTCCCCGCGAGCCCGTCCGCCCCCCACGGACGGCGGAGAGCGGAAAGCGGAAAGCCGCGAGCGCGAGCAAAACACGAACGCGACCGTCCGCCCGCCCCTCCGCGAACGCGGCCCTCCCCGCGAGCCCGTCCGCCCCCCACGGACAGCGGATAGCGGAAAGCAGAAAGCCGCGAGCGCGAGCAAAACACGAACGCGACCGTCCGCCCACCCCTCCGCGAACGCGGCCCTCCCCGCGAGCCCGTCCGCCCCCCACGGACAGCGGACGGCGGAAAGCAGAAAGCCGCGAGCGCGAAGCGCGAGCGCAGCGCGAGCGCCTACCCCTCCTCCAGCGCGAAGAGCTGCGCGTTCACCACGGCCACGACCTCGCTCGGCGCCGAGGCGTCGACGAGCTGCCGGAGCGCCTTCATGTAGCGCACGTGCATGGCGCGGAGGCGCTCGTAGTCCTCCCGCGAGAGGGCGAAGACGGACCAGCTGTAGTAGCCCTCCGCGCCCCGCTCGATGCGCGCCCGCCCGAGGTCGGCCCAGTGGAGCTTCAGCGCGCGGCGCTCCTCGTCGGACGCCATGGAGGTGTCGACGGCGACCGGCTCCCCCTCCCAGCGGCGCCCGGTCCAGCGCACCAACCCCGCCTGCTGGAGCGCCTCGAGGCACGCCTCCTCGTCCTCGCGCCGGATGCCCAGCCGCCGCGCGATCCACCCCGGCCGCGCCCGCTCGAGCGCGCGGTAGTCCTCGGTCTCGATGAGGCGGAGCAGCGCCTGCGACCAGGGGTGCGTGAAGGCGACCCGGCGCCGCGCCTCGAGCTCGCGCCACGGCGCGCGGAGCATGGGGACGGCGTCGGGCGGCACCAGGGCGGCGACGAAGTCGAGCAGGCGAAAGGTCAGCGCCTCGATCAAGAGGAGCAGCTGGGAGAGGCGCGGCTCGGTGCGCCCGCGGAGCCAGCGCGAGGCCACGTAGCGGCTCACGCCGCAGCGCTCCGCCACGTCGACCACCCGGGCCGCCCCGCGGAGCTGCTCGATCAGCGCGGCCACCCCCTCGGGCGTGCGCAGGTCGACCTCCGCGAGGTCGACGGGGAAGCGGGCCCAGGCCGCCTTCGGGTCGCCGCCGGTGCGCGCGACGATGCGGAAGAGCTCGGAGCCGGCCGGGTCGCGGCGGCCGCTCTCCCACATGTAGACGACGTTCGAGCCGTAGCCGAGGCGGCGGCTGAGGGCCGGCTGGGAGCGGCGGCCCCGGAGCGCGCGGACGAGCTGCGGGCCGAGGCGCGCCGTGTCGAGGGCGTCCATATGTCAGATATGCACGTTCACGCGGCAGATCGACAGACGGAAAGTGCGACATCGGCATAGAAAGGCCTGGCGAGGAGGCGGCGTGGGCCTAGGCTTGGGGACGATGCGTCGGGTGGTGATCGAGATGGGCGCGCTCCTCGCGCTCAGCGGGCTCCTCGGCTGCGCCGGGGGCCAGACCGGCGAGATCACCGAGCCGAGCGAGTGCGACGCCATCGCCGAGACGCTCGCCTTCGAGGCGCTCCCGGAGGAGGCGCGCGCGGAGCTCGAGGCCCTGAGCGGGCCCTGGCGCGAGGCACTCGCCTGGGACGCGGGCGGCGAGACCACGCTGGAGCTGTCCATCCGGCCCGAGCGCGCCGAGGCCGTGGAGCGGCTCGGCTTCGGCGGCTGCCTGCGGGATCGGGTGCCCGCGACACTCACGCTCGCGACCGACGACGCCCGACTCGCCATCGCGCTGGACGGCTGGGTGGAGCTCCGAGACGGGGCCCCCGTGAGCCTGCGCGGCGCGGCCCCGCTCGCGGACGAGGCGCAGCCCGCCCTCGAGGAGCTCGGGCCGCTCCCGGAGGGACGCCTGGTCGCGGAGATGGGCGTGCTGGACGGCGCGCTGAGCGGCCAGCTCTTCGTGTCCCCGGGGCCCGACCAGGACGAGGTGCGTCTGGCGAGCTTCTGACGCCCGACGCCGGTCGGCCGAGCGAGGCCGAGCCACCAGCGATCGACTTCGGCCCGCGGGGAGCGCGCGCATCCAATCCCCCCCAAGCGCCTCCCCGCGGGCCCCTTTTTCTCCCGGAGCACCGACGCCTCGACGCGCCGGCCGGCCTCCGTGCGTGCGCCCCCCGGGGCGCTCCCTCCCCCACTGCGACGACGGATCTCTCCGATGACCACGCGAACCTCCCTGCTCTTCGTTCCCCTGCTCTCCCTCGTCTTCGCGCTCGGCTGCGGAGACGACGACGGCGCCGCGGTCGACGCGGGAGGCGAACGCGACGCGAGCGCCCCGACGGACGCGGGCCCGGGCGAGGACGCGGGCCCGGACGACGACGCCGGCCCGGACGACGACGCCGGCGCAGGCGAGGACGCCGGCGAAGGCGGCTGCACCCGGATCGAGGCCGGCGACTGGATCCTCTCCCTCGCGGACGACGTCTCCATCGAGTACGAGGCCGACACCATGCCGCAGGTCGAGGGCGCGAACCTCCGCGTGCTCTTCGAGCGCCGCGTCATCGGCGCCGACGTCGGCACCTTCACGCTCGGCGAGGGCGGCATCGACGGCAACTTCGGCGACTGCTCGCACTGCGTGTACATCGCGCCCGAGGCCGGCCGCGGCTACTTCGCCGACCGGGGCACGCTGACGACGCGCGAGGACCCCTACGGCCGGCAGCTCGACATGACGCTCGAGGACGTGCGCCTCGTCGAGGTGATGATCGACGGCCTCACGCGCGAGTCGACGCCCATCGAGGGCGGCGCCTGCGTGGAGCTCGAGGACGTGACGGTCCAGGCGGGCCCCTTCCCGCCGAGCGGCTGGGCCTGCGACGACGCGCTCTACGACGACGGCGAGGCCTGCCACTGCGAGTGTGGCGCCTACGATCCGGACTGCGACGCGGCCATCACCGAGTGCCCGCCCTTCGACCCGAGCTGCGAGCCGACCGAGGCGCTCCCCATCGCCGACTGCGACGCCGGCGACGTCTGCGCCCTCGACCCGACCACGGGCCCGATCGGCGCGGCCCAGACGCGCTGCACGGCGACCTGCGACTGGGCCGGCGCGGAGGCCTGCGAGGCGGGCGTCTGCGTCTACGACATCGGCTCGGGCGAGGGCGACACCTGCTGGGAGCCCGGTGACCGCATCGCCGAGGCGCGGGTGGGCGAGCCCTGCGACGCGGGCCTCGCCGTGCAGCAGGTCTGCGACGTGCAGGACGGCTTCGCGCAGGGCTACTGCGGGCCCGAGAACCAGTGCCGCCCGCTCTGCACCTCGGACGAGGACTGCCCGACCGCCGGCGAGACCTGTCGCACCTTCGCCTTCGACGGCGACCTCGGCTACTGCGGCCCCGAGCCCGTCGACGGCTGAGCGCGCCGAAGCCCCCTCGCAGGAGCTGGTGGAAGCGCCCCTCAGGCGGCGAGAGAACGCCCCCGGCCGGAGCGGGCGGGGGCCGCCGGTGACGGGCGCTCTCCCCCCGGGCGCGCGCTCGGCCCCCCCGATGACGACGAGGGGCGGCTCTTTCCCGTGCCCTCGCTCGGCCCCCGAGCCGCGGGGAAGCCAGACCGGGCGCGGCGCGCTATGGTCGGGGCCATGCTTCGAATCGTCTGCGCCGTGGTGCTCCTCGCGGGCGCCTGTGATCGGGAGGCCGCGAACGAGAGCGCGAGCGCGCCGCCCGCCACCGCCACCGCCGCTGCGCAGGCGCCCGCCGAGCCGGGACCGCCGCCGGAGGTCGCGCGCCCCTACGAGGAGGGCGTGGACGCGCAGGCAGCGATCGACGCCGCCGTGGCGGGCGCGGACGGCAAGCGCGTCCTGCTGATGTTCGGCGCGAACTGGTGCCCCTGGTGCCGGCGCCTCGAGCACACCTTCCGGAACGCGCCGGCGGTCTCGGCGAAGCTCGCGGAGGCCTACGAGCTGGTGCACGTGGACGTCGGGCCGCGCGACTCCGACCGGAACCGCGAGGTGGCCCGCCGCTACGGCGACCCGCTCTCGCGCGGGCTGCCCTGCCTGGTCGTCCTCGACGAGGAGGGCGAGGTCGCGCACGTGCAGGAGACGGGCTCGCTGGAGGTGGGCGATCGCCACGACCCCGCGAAGGTGCTCGCCTTCCTCGAGCGCTGGGAGCGCTGAGGCGACATGACGCGAAGCCGGGAGCGCGAAGGCGCGGGCGCGAGGCCGCGAGCGGCGGCGGCGAGCGCGAGGCCGGAAGCGGGGCGGCGGTGAGCGCGGAGCTGGTCGGCGAGGGGGTTCGGCATGCCGTGCACTACGGGGCGCACCTCGGCGTGCCCTTCGCATGGGGCTGGCTCTTCTGGAGGGGCGACCTCCGCTGGCGGGCCGCGCTCGTGATGCTGGCCACCCTGCTCATCGACCTCGACCACCTGCTCGCCGACCCGATCTTCGACCCGACGCGCTGCAGCGTGGGCTTCCATCCGCTCCACGGCGCCTGGGCGGCGGGCGCCTACGTCGCGCTCCTCGCCGTGCCGCGCTGGTGGACGCGCGCCACCGGGCTCGGCTGCCTCTCGCACCTCGCCACCGACGCGCTCGACGGCCTGCTCGGCGGCTTCTGCTGAGCGGACTCTTCGGCCCTCGAGGTGGTCGACCGAGAACGCGAGCTCCGCGTCGGCCGGCGCCACGACCTCGTCGCCGTGCGCTCCGGCCTCGGCGACGGGCGCTTCCCGGTGTCGGCCGCGACGGCTCCTCGTCGACTTCCGGCTCGCTCTGGAGCTCCCCCTTCCGGGGTAATTTCTCGATATGCTCGCCGCTCCGGAAAGGGGTGTGGTGAGATGAGCGAGCTCTACGATCCGATCGTGCATCGGGACATGGCGCGGCTACAGGCGGCGCTCGAAGGCGGCGCGGATCCGAACGCGCCAGTCATGGCCGACGGCACGCGCGCGCTGCATCAGTGCGTGAGCGTCGACTGGGCCGAGGGGGCCGAGGCGCTCCTGAAGGCCGGCGCGGACCCGAACCTCCAGAACGACCGCGAAGACACGCCACTCGTCGCGGCCGTCGTCGAGCGTCGGCCGGCGCTGCTCGAGGTGCTCCTGGCGCACGGGGCGGACCCGGAGATCCCGAACAAGCTCGGCTCCACGCCGGCGAGCTACGCCTGCTACCTGAGCGTGTCCATGTCCTCCACGACGACGAGCTGGGTCATCGTGGACGGCGTGAAGAAGGAGGTCGCCTCGGACGACGGCTCCGGCGAGCGCGCCGAGCGCCTCGCGATCATGAAGACGCTCCTCGAGAAGGGCGCGAAGGTCGACGTGGAGGACGGCAACGGCTTCACCGCGCTGATGCGCGCGGCCCAGTACGGCGCGGCGGACTTCGCCGAGGCGCTGATCGCGGCGGGCGCGGAGGTGTCGCACGCGAACGCGAACGGCTTCCAGGCCATCCACTCGGCCTCGGGCGGCGGCCACGGCGCCGTCGTGAAGCTGCTCCTCGAGGCGGGCGCGAGCGCGGCGGCCGCGGACACGAGCGGCTTCACGCCACTCCACGACGCCGCCTTCGCGGGGGACGCGGAGCTGGTGAAGCTGCTCCTCGAACACGGCGCGGCCAAGGACGCGAAGGTCACGCAGGGCTGGAACGAGATCGAGACGGGCATGACGCCCGCGGACGTCGCGAAGAAGAAGGGCCACGACGAGGTCGCCGCGCTCCTCTCCTGAGAGCGGGGCGCGATCCTCGGGCCCCGCTCTCCCCGTGGGGGGGTCGGGGAGAGCGGGGCGAGGATCGCGACGCGAGCGAAGGCCCGCGCCGCGTCGTCGCTCAGCCGATCGCGAGCTCGGCGAGGACGCGCTCCACGTCGCGGAGCGCGCGGCCGAGCCCGACGCCGACGTCGAAGGCGAGCATCACGACCACCTGCGGGTCGACGGGGCTCCGCGCGACGACGCGGATCGCGCCGTCCTGGATGAAGACCCACTTCTCGATCCGGTCGCCGCCCGCGGCGCTCGCGGGCGCGAGCGCCATGCCGAGGTCGGCCCCGAAGAGCTGGTCGACGCACTCCCGGAGCGCGCCGACGCCGACCTGCTCGCGGAGCGACATCGGCCAGACGCCCGTGAGCACGCCGGTCGGGGCCTGCACCGTGACGAGCGCCGTGCAGTCGCGGAGCTCGGCGGCGAGCCCGTCCAGGCGCTCCGGCTCCGGCGGCGGCGGAGGCGCCGTGCCGATGAGGCTGCGCGCCACGTCGCGGAGCTCCTCCCAGGAGAAGAGCAGCGTCGAATCGTAGGTGCGGACGCGCTCCTCGACCTCGACCTCGAGGGGGCCCCTCAGGCGCAGGGTCGCCAAGAGCTGCCGCGCGTTGTGCAGGAGCAGGCAACGCCGCAGCAGGTCGGCGTCGATCAGCTCCATGCGGACGAGCATCTCGCCGAAGTTGGTCTGGGTCTTCCGGCAGGCCCGGAGGACGACCCGGAGCTGGGCGCGCCGCAGGCCCGCTTCGCGCTGGAGCACGTGGCTGAGCCGCTCGGCGGTGGCGTCGCAGACGACCCAGGCCACCCCGCCCTTCAACACGTGGATGCGCGCGGAGCCATCGCCCCCGCGGATCACCAGCTCACCACCATGCGTCGACGCGAGCGTCCGCTCCAGCGGCTCTTTCAACGCCTCCGGGACGAAGAGCCCCGCCCGGTGTACGGCCGGGAACTCACCGGAGGCGAAGACCTCCTCGCGCTGCTCGGTGCCGTCGGCACGAGTCGCCGTGCTCATCTCGAACCCCCATGTGGCGGACGACGCCCGCCTCTCGAACCTTCGGGGAGACCGAACCACTGGCTCCCCGGCGACGGCCCAGCCGCCGCGAAATCTCGTTCAGCTCACCTCGGCGACCCCCGCCTCGTCGTGAGCCACCGGCCCGTAGACGTCCGAGCGGAACCCCCGACGACCCCGCCGGAGCTGGCCGCCGTCGAGCACCCAGTGGCGCTCGCATCCGCTCAGCCAGGGCCTCGGGTCGCGGGCCGCGATCAGCACGCCGCGCCGCTCCCGCTCCACCTCGACGACGCGCCGGTGGAGCTCGGCGCAGAGCGCGTCGGCGCCCTCGAGCGGGTCGTCGAGGAGCAAGACGGCCGGATCGGCGAGCAGGGCCTGGGCGGTGCCGACGAGCCGCCGGAGCGCGTGGGGCGCCATCGCCAGCGGGCGATCGAGGTGCGGCCGGAGGGCCGCGAGCACGTCCCAGCGGAGGAGCGCCTCCCGAACCGCCCGCCGAGGGCTTCCGTCCAGGCGGCGTGGCAGGCCCGCCGCGAGCACCTGCTCGAGCGTGCGGCGCGGCGTGGAGGGCTCCCGGGTCGCCAGGAGCGGCCGGTTCGCGGCCGAGAGCGCGCGCCCGCCCATCCGGACGCGCCCCTCCGCCTCGACGACGCCTTCTCCGGCGAGGGCGGCGAGCAGGAGCGACTTGCCCGAGCCCGCGGCCCCCTCGATGACGCCCAGGCCCGGGCAGGGCAGCTCGAGCTGGACGCCGGAGAGGATGACCTTCCCTCGAACCCCGACACGGTATTTCTCCACCCAGAGCACACGAACAGGGTAGGTAGAGCCGGTCCGCGGATCATGACGTGAAGATCGCCTAACCCATCCGAGGCAGATACCCCCGCACATCGCCACGCCGCGTAGCGATTCTCACGACACGCACCCTGGCTCTCCGCGACATCGGCGCCCGGCGAGGCTCTGCTATGCTCCGCTCGTCCGCTCCGGCTCTTCCGCGAGGGACCGAGGGGGGCGCTCCGACACGCCAGCCATGGCGGCCGACGACATCATTCGCGTCGCATTGATCGACGATCACACGGTGATCCGCGAGGCGATCGCGTGGTTCCTCCAGTCCCGCGACGGCCTCGACGTGGTGGGCCAGGCGAGCTCCATCGACGGCGCCATGGAGCTCGTGCGAGAGACGCACCCGCACATCGTCCTGGTCGATCTCGGGCTCGATCCCGACGACGGCCTCGACCTGATCCGTCGCCTCCAGGCCGAGGCGCCGGACATCCGCTGCATCGCCTTCACCGCCCGGGAGCAGGGCGACGCGCTGCGCGAGGTGCTGACGGCCGGCGGCGCCGGCTACGTGAGCAAGAGCCGCTCCCCGCAGGAGCTGCTCTCGGCCATCGAGCAGGCCCATCGGGGCCGGACGCCGATCCTGGCGACCTTCGACGCGGATTTCGCCACCCCGGACGAGGCGCCGCACCTGCAGCTCAGCCCGCGCGAGCTCGAGGTGCTCCAGGCGATCGCCGAGGGGCACACCAGCAAGGAAGTCGCGCAGCAGCTCGCGATCAGCCCCACCACGATCGACACCTACCGGCGGCGCGTCGGCGAGAAGCTCGGGCTGAAGAGCCGGGCGGAGATGGTGAAGTACTGCCTCCGCCACGGCCTGCTCTCGGGATGAAGGGGCGAGGGAGACCGGGATGACGGAGCGCTCCGACGACGAGGGGGGCGGGTCGGGCGGCCCGGCCGATGCGCGCTGCGCGGACGAGCTCGCCCTCCGGGACGAGGCCCTCGACGCGCTCGCCTTCGGCCTCTCCCACGAGGTGCAGCAGCCGATGACGGCGCTCCGCCTGGCCGTCGCGGGCTTCGAGGGGGCCGACGCGCCCCAGGTGGCCGGCGGGGTCGAGCTCCTGGAGGCGGCCACGGAGGCCCTGGGCGCGGTGCTCCGGGAGATGCAGCAGCTGGCCCGGGCGGCGAGCACGCGCATGTCGGCGCGGCAGGTGGACGTGACGGGCTACGCGCGGCTCTACCTGCAGGAGCTCGCGCGGCAGAAGCCGCAGCAGGGCCTCGTCACCAGCGTGGACGCGGGCCTCGTCGTGCACGGCGACGAGCGGCACCTGCGCATCATCGTGCGGAGCCTCCTCGAACACGCCTGGCGCTGCTGCGCCGGGCACGACGGCGCGACCCTCCGCGTCGAGGCCGAGAAGGGCGCGGTGTCGATCCGCCACGACCGCGCGTCCCCGGCGCCGAAGCGCCTGGGCAAGCCCATCGGCCCGGTCGCCGACGCGATCCGCGACGGGCGGCTGCTGGGCTTCGGGCACGGCGTCGCCTTGGCGGCCTACCTCGTCCACATGAACGGCGGCTCCTTCTGGTTCCGGGACGAGCCCCACGGGCAGACCTGCTCCTTCGTCTTCCCCGCCGAGGCCCCGGAGAGCGAGGCCCCGGAGAGCGATGGGGACGCGGGGGCGCGCCCGGACACGCTCGCCGATCAGTAGCCGCGCTGGCGGAGCACCTTCTGGATCGCCTCCTGGATGGCGCCGGTCTCGGCGGCCGCCGCGCGGCGCAGGAGGTTGTCGACGTCTTGGTGGTCGTGGCGCACCAGGAGCGTCTGGGCGACGTTCCGCTCCTCCGGATCGCCCTGGCGGAGCGCGTCGATGAGCATCTCCGCGGCCTCGAGGCTGGGGATGCGCCCGATGGACTCGAGGGCCTTGCGCCGCACGACCGGGTCCGGGCTGTTGCGGAAGATGCGCTGGAGCGGGTCGAAGGCGTGGCCGAAGTGGAGCGCGCCGACGGCCTCGAGGGCTTCGCGGCGGACGCTCGCGTCGTCGTCGCGGAGGCCGCGCATCACCAGCACGAAGCTCCGCTTGAAGAAGAGCGAGCGGACGGCCTTCAGGCAGGCGGCGCGGACGCGGGCGTCCTCGTGCTCGACGATGTGCTCGAGGGGCGAGAGGCTCGCGTAGATCTCGACGCGGCCGAGCTGGTGGGCCAGGCCGACGAGCGTGTTCGGGCTGAGGTGGGTCTCGCCGGCGCCGAGCTGATGCAGGCGACAGAGCAGGGCGCGGCGGCGCGTGAAGTTCGGCCACTTGTCGTCCTGGAGGACCTCGCCCATCGTCTCGGCCGCGTCGCCGCCCTGCTCCCACTCGACCACGTCGAGGCGCCAGATCTCCGGGTAGGCCGTGTCCATGCGCAGGTAGTCGGGGAAGGCCACGGCCTGGCCGCCGTCGTCCTCCACGCCGGCGAGACGCTGCTCGAGGCGCGCGTAGCGGGCGCGGCGCTTGTCGCCGAGGTCGAGCTGGCTGAGCGAGCCGTAGATCTCGCGGACCTTCGAGTAGGCGCCGAGGTCGTTGTAGGCGTCGATGGCCGAGGCGTAGGCGTTCTCGGCCATCTCGGGCATGGCGCCGTCGGCGATCATCTTCCGGGCCGAGCGCATCTGCGTCTCGCCGGCCTTCTGCTTGTAGTAGCGCTCGTAGGGGAGGTTGTAGCGGCGCGCGAACTCTGCGGCCTCGCGGAAGAGCGTGGCGGCCGCGTGGAGCTCGGCGCGCTCGAGGGCGAGCTCCTGGAAGTCCTCGTAGTACTGGAGGACGTAGTACTTGAGGTTGTCCTCCTTGAGGATGCGGATGCAGTTCAGGTAGCCCTCGGCGAGGTTCTCGAAGGCGCCGTCCTTCCCGAGCGTGAGCAGCACCTGGTAGCAGTCGAAGGCGCGCTCGCGGAGGCCCTGGGTCTCGAAGCCGTCGGCGGCGGCCTCGAGGAGGTGCATCGACTGGACGACGGCCTTGCGGGCGGCGGAGGTGTCGCCGAGGCGCTCACAGGCGCGGCCGAGGTTGAAGCGGACGAGGCCCTGTGTGTAGGGGTTCTCGCGGAGCTTCGGCTCGTCGGCGAGGCGCTCCCAGAGGACGCGGGCGCCGCGGTCGTCGCCGGCGTCCTCGAGCTGGATGGCGGCGTGACCGAGCCAGCCGGCCTCGTTGAAGAACTTGGCGGCCTCGGCGGGGCGGCCGAGCTGGATGGCGCAGCGGGCGAGGTCCGTCTTGGCCTCGCTCAGGCGCCAGGCGGCGTCGGCTTGCTCGAGGTAGAGGAGGATGGTGGCGGCCGCGCGGGTGAGGCCGAGGTCCTGGAAGGCGCGGCCCATGAGGCGCAGGTAGGAGTGGAACTCCTCCTCGACGAGGTGGGAGCGATCGACGAGGGACCAGAGGTGCGGGAGGGCGTCGGCGGGGCGCCCGCCCTCGACCGCCGCGTTGGCTTGGCGCCAGGCGTCGCGCTTGTCCACGGCCACGGGAGGGGTGATAGCACGGCCACGCGCCAGCGCGCCCCCTTGCCCGTGCCACGACCCGTGCCCTTGCCCCTGCCCGTGCCCGTGCCCGCAGGCTGACGAACGGAACGCGGGACCTTCCGTGGTCTCCGGAGCGCGTCCGTCGACGTGCACGGGCACGAGGACGTCGCGGGCAGACCGAGGGAACGGCGAGGAGCGCCATCGAGGCGGAGCCGTTCCGGCCGAAGAACGCTCCTCGACCTCCTCCTCCCGCGGGCACGGGTTTCCGTGATCTTCGGGCGCTCGGAGAGCTCGTCAGCCTGCGGGCATGGGCACGGGCAGGGGCACGGGCACGGGTTTCCTTGAGCCGCTTCGGGGGCTCGGAGAGCTCGTCAGCCTGCGGGCAGGGGCACGGGCAGAGATGCAATGAAGGGGGTCGAATCCGGCAGACTTGCGACGTCAAAAACCCAAGCCAACGGAGACGACCCCCGATGAAGACCTACGACAACGAGCCCGCCCTGTACATCGCCCTGGACGTCGGGAGCACCACCTGGGTGCTCGCG
>PABA01000037.1 GCA_002699025.1 Sandaracinus sp.
GGGGGTCGGCGGCTCGGGGGTCGGCGGCTCGGGGGTCGGCGGCTCGGGGGCGCAGCCGGGAGCTCAGCGCATGCGGTAGGCGGTGCAGAACTGGACCCAGCGCTGCCGCAGCCGATGCCCGGCGAGGGTCTCGTGCATGGCGACGACGTCGTGGCCGCCGATCCGGCTCTGGATGAGCGAGCGGGAGTAGAAGGGCCCGTCCTCGAGGACCCGCGTCGTCCGCGCGGCATGCCCCCGGTCGACCCGCGCGAGGCGACTCAGCCGCCAGGCCGAGCGCTCGAGAGGCACGGGCGCCGTCCCCTCGAGCCGCGAGACGGCCCCGTCGGGCGCGATCCGAAAGGCGTGCGCGACGTTCGCCCCGGAGGCCGTGCGGATGTCGTAGGTCAGGTGCGCGCCGGTGCGCGTTCGGGCCCGGGACCAGCTCCAGTGGTCGAAGCCGACATCGAGCGAGACCGGGCCGGCGTTGGCGTCGTGGTAGGCGTGGCCTCGGAAGCGGAGCCCGAGCGAGGGGAGATCGACCTCGGCCCGCGCCAGCGGCGCGATGGGCCACCAGCGATGCTCGCCGCGGGGATCGATCGGGAGCTCGAGGGCGGGGCTGGCCTCCGGGTGGAGCACGACGCGGCCACGGAGCGGGCGGCGGAGCGGCACACCGACCGGCGTCGTGCGCTCGTCGAGGTCGACCACCAGCCGATCGCCCTCCCAGCGCATCGCGCTCCGCCCGATCGAGACGCCGTCCGCCCGACGATCGCCAGGCGCGAGGGCGTGCTCCTCGAGGGCGAAGCCCGAGCGCAGCGCGGGCAGGGGGCGGGGCCCGTAGACCGCGACGTTCATCGAGCAGAAGCGCGTCGCTGGCGCCGCCCCGCGCCGCCGAGCGCGCGCGTAGTGCGGCGAGAAGGGGTTGCCCACGAGCGCGATGACGACGATCGCGGCGCGGCCGTCGTCGCTCAGGACGTCGAGATAGTGCCAGTGGTAGCCGCCCGCGGGGACCGGCCGGTCGAAACGAGGTCCGCGCGGATCCGCTCGGCGGCCAGGCGCCCGCTCAGCGTCGCCATGGGCACCCCCGCCCCCGGGTGGACGCTCCCGCCCGCGAGATAGAGCCCCGGCAGCTTGGTCTTCGCGCCCCGCCGGGCCAGGACCGAGCGCGCCCCCTTCGAGCGCGGGCCGTAGAGCGCGCCGCCCGTCCCCGGAAAGAGCGCGGCGAACTCCACCGGCGTCGTGACCCGCTGCGCCTCCGGCGCGAGCGTCGAGCCCACGCGCCGCAGGGCGGCCTCCATCGCTCTCGTGCATCGCTCCCTTTCCGCCGGGCCCCAGCGCTCGGGGCGATCCCCGTTGGCCGGCGCGCAGACGATGACGAGCACGCGCTCGAGGCCACGCTCGCCCGGTTCGTCGCCCCGATCCTGGGCGCAGACGTAGACGGTCGGCTCCTCGGGAGCGCGGCCGCGATCGAAGATGTCCTCGAACTCCTCGCGATAGCGAGGTCCGAAGAAGACGTTGTGGTGGAGGAGCGGGAAGCCCGTGGGGCGCGCCTCCATGGCCCAGGTGATCGCCGAGAGCGAGCGGAGCGCGCGCGGCGTGGGCGGGACGGCGCGCGCGGCCTCGGCGCCGAGCAGGCCGCCTCCGATGGCGGAGACGTCGCCGTTGAAGACGACCGCGCGGGCCGGGAGGTGCTCCCCCCGGGAGACCACGCCGACGGCGCGACCGCGCTCGACCACGATGCGCTCCACGGGCCGCCCGGCGAGGACCTCGACGCCGAGGGAGCGAGCGAGGTCGGTCATGGCGCGCACGACGGCGCCGATGCCCCCCGCGGCCCGGTAGACGCCCTCGCTCTCGACGTGGGCGACCAGGTTGAGCGTGGCCGGCGCCTCGAAAGGCGAGGAGCCCGTGTAGGTGGCGTAGCGGCCGAAGAGCTGGCGCAGCTTGGGCTCGGCGAAGCGCTTCGAGAGCGCCGCCCACATGGTGCGGTGGCTGTCGAGGGAGGCCAGGGTCGCGAGGCCCCGGGCGCCGAAGCGCTTGACGATCCCCGGCAGGGTCAGGCGCTGAGCGCGGATGAAGTGGGGCTCCGAGATGGCGTAGATGCGGCGGGTCTGCGCGCGGAAGGCGTCGTACGCCCGGGCCTCCGCGGCACCGAAGGTCGCGCCGATGGCGTCACGGGTGCGCGCGGCGTCGTCGAAGAGGTCGAGGCGCACGCCGTCCGGCCAGGCGTGGCGGGCGAGCACGGCGGCCCGCTCGAGGGAGACGGCGGCGCGGAAGTCGGCCCCGGCCGCGTCGAAGAGCTCGTCGAAGACCCAGGCCATCGTGAGGACCGTCGGCCCGGCGTCCACGCCGAGCGAGCCCGGCCGCACGACGCGCGCCTTGCCTCCCGGCTGCGGCCGCTGCTCGAGGACCCGGACCCGGCAACCCGAGCGGGCCAGATCGATGGCGCAGGCCAGGCCACCGACGCCCGCCCCCACGACGATCACGCCATCGTCGGCAGGCGAAGACGAGCGCGGCTCGACCCTGTTCGGAGCGACCGGTTTCACGGCGGAAGTGTCCAACTCGCTTGACACTAAACCATGTCATGAACGAGAGCCAATGCGGAGCGAGGGGCGCCCGGGGGCCTTCGCGCCCACGGAGGAAGCAGCATGAGCCAGCGAATCGAAGAGGCGCTCGAGCGCGCCCTGAGCGAGGTGGACGCCCACGGTCCGCCCCAGGTCGGCCACGCCATTCGCTACGCCGTCTTCCCCGGGGGAGCGCGCGTGCGGCCCCGCCTGGCCGGGGCCGTCGCCGAGGCCATCGGCGGCGCCCACGCGCCGACCGTCGACGCCTTCGGCGCCTCGCTCGAGCTGCTCCACTGCGCCTCGCTCGTCCACGACGACCTGCCCTGCTTCGACGACGCGGCGACGCGCCGGGGCAAGCCCTCGGTCCACCGGATCCACGGCGAGCCGCTCGCCCTCCTCGCCGGCGACGCGCTCATCGTGCTCGCCTTCGAGAACCTGGCGCGCTTCGCGGCCCCGTCCCTCTGCCCCTCGCTCGTCGCGCTCCTCGGCCGAGCCGCCGGCGCGGCCCGCGGCCTCGTGGCCGGGCAGGCCTGGGAGAGCGAGCCCTCGATCCCGATCGAGGCCTATCACCGCGCCAAGACCTCGTCCCTCTTCGTCGCGGCGACGCAGGGGGGCGCGCTCGCCGCCGGGCAGCCGGCCGAGGCCTGGCGGAGCATGGGGGAGCGCCTCGGGGACGCCTACCAGGTCGCCGACGACCTCTTCGACGCCTGCGGGGACGGCGACGGCAAGCCCGCCGGGCAGGACGCGGTCCACGGCCGTCCGAACGCCGTCGAGCTCTGGGGCGCGGAAGGGGCCGTCGCGCGCCTGCGGGAGCGGGTCGCCGAGGCCGCGGCCGCCGTCCCCGAATGCGCGGGCGCCGACGGCCTGCGCGCGCTCGTCGTCCACATGGCCGAGCGCCTGGTCCCGGCCAGCCTCCGCCAGACGGCCGCCTGAGCATGGCGACGTGGCGCGACCGCGGGCTGGCCCTGCGGGATCGGGTCTTGGCCGACCCCCGCTTCCAGCGCTGGGCCGCGCGCTTCCCCCTCACCCGGCCGATCGCCGAGCGCCGCGCGACCGCTCTCTTCGACCTCTGCGCCGGCTTCGTGTACTCGCAGGTCCTATTCGCCTGCGTCCACCTCGGGCTGCTCGAGGCGCTCGCGGAGCACGGGCCGTCCGCCCCGAGTGAGCTCGCCCGGACGCTCCAGCTCTCCCGGGGCGCCACCGAGCGGCTCCTCGACGCCGCCGCCGATCTCGCCCTCGTCGAGCGCCGCTCCGGGAACCGCTGGGGGCTCGGGAAGCACGGCACCTCCTACGTCGGCAACCCGGGGATCGCGGCGATGGTCCGGCACCACGCGCTGCTGTACCGCGACCTCGCCGACCCCATCGCGCTCCTCCGCGGCGCCCCGGAGACCGAGCTCCGCCGCTTCTGGGACTACACGCCGGACGCCGACGAGGGCGCCGTGGCTGCCTACTCGCGGCTCATGGCGGACTCCCTCGGGCTGCTCGCGGAGGACGTGATCGAGGCCTGGCCCCTCCGCGGGCGGCGCCACCTGATCGACCTCGGCGGGGGCCTGGGCGTCTTCGTCGAGCACGCCTCCCGACACGCGCCCGACCTCGCGCTGACCCTCTTCGATCTCCCGCCGGTGGCGGCCCAGGCCGAGCGACGCCTCGCCGCCTGCGACCTCGAACGCATCCAGGTGGTCGGCGGAGACCTCTTCGTCGATCCCCTCCCCGGCCCCGCCGACGTCGTCTCGCTCGTGCGCGTCCTCCACGATCACGACGACGAGGGCGCGCTCCAGATCCTCCGCGCCGCCCGCCGCGCCCTCGAGCCGGGCGGCACGCTGCTGGTCGCCGAGCCGATGCGCGGGACGCGTGGCGCCGAGCCCGTCGGCGCGTACTTCACGTTCTACCTCCTCGCCATGGGCCAAGGTCGGCCGCGCTCCGCCGAGGAGGTCCGGGCGCTGATGCACGAGGCCGGTTTCCGCGCCGTGGAGCCCCTCCGAACCCGCCGCCCGATGCTGACCCGACTGGTCGTCGGACGCGCCTGACCTCCGACCGCGGCGCTCCCGGGCCCCCCGACGCGAGAGCGTGTCAATTAGACTTGACACCTACCATGGTCCATGTAGCCTGACACCCGATGCTGCATGGAGTCGCCGTGGTCTTCGAGGGCCCCCGGAACCTCACCTTGCGCACGCTCCCCCTTGGCGAGCGCGCGTCCGGCGAGGTGGTGGTCGAGGTCGAGTGGAGCTCGATCAGCACGGGCACCGAGCGCCTCCTCTACACGGGCGAGATGCCGCCCTTCCCCGGCATGGGCTACCCGCTGGTGCCGGGCTACGAGACCGTCGGGCGCGTCGTCGAGGCGGAGCCGGACGGCGCGCTTCAGCCCGGCGACCGGGTCTTCGTCCCCGGTGCGAGCTGCTACGGCGAGGTCCGCGGGCTCTTCGGCGGCGCCTCGTCGCGCCTCCGGGTGCCGGCGGCCCGCGTGACGCGCATCGACGAAACGCTCGGGGAGAGCGGCGTGATGCTCGCCCTGGCGGCGACGGCCCGTCACGCCCTGGCCACCGGCGACGCGCTCCCGGACCTGATCGTCGGTCACGGGACGCTCGGTCGGCTCCTCGCGCGGATCGCCGTCGCGATGGGTGGAGCGCCCCGGGTCTGGGAGAAGAACCCGGCGCGCATGGGCGGCGCCGTGGGCTACGAGGTCGTGGCGCCGGAGGCGGACGAGCGGCGCGACTACGGCTGCGTCATGGACGCCAGCGGCGACGCCTCCCTCGTCGAGCCGCTCCTGATGCGCCTCCGGAAGGGCGGCGAGCTCGTCCTCGCCGGCTTCTACACGGCGCCCGTGAGCTTCGCCTTCCCGATCGCCTTCATGCGCGAGGCCCGGATCCGCGTCGCCGCCGAGTGGCAGCCGCCGGACATGGAGGCCGTGCTCGGGCACGTCCAAGCCGGCGAGCTCGATCTCTCGCGACTGATCACCCACCGGAAGAGCTTCGAGGATGCCAGCGAAGCCTACGACACAGCCTTCGAGAACCCGGATTGCCTGAAGATGGTTCTGGACTGGAGAAGCGAATGACTGACCGCGTATCCGCGAATCACATCGCGAAGATGGCGGATGCCCTTCGCGAGGAAGCCGCGATCGAGCCCCCGCCGCCCTCGACGGAGCCCGTCACGAAGGAGACGCAGATCATCGCGATCTACGGCAAGGGCGGCATCGGCAAGAGCTTCACGCTCGCCAACCTCTCCTACATGATGGCGCAGCAGGGGAAGAAGGTGCTGCTCATCGGCTGCGACCCGAAGAGCGACACGACCTCGCTCCTCTTCGGCGGCCGCGCCTGCCCCACGATCATCGAGACCTCCGCCCGCAAGAAGCAGGCGGGCGACCACGTCGAGATCGGCGACGTCTGCTTCAAGCGCGACGGCGTGTTCGCCATGGAGCTCGGAGGCCCCGAGGTGGGTCGGGGCTGCGGCGGGCGCGGCATCATCCACGGCTTCGAGACGCTCGAGAAGCTGGGCTTCCACGACTGGGGCTTCGACTACGTGCTCCTCGACTTCCTCGGGGACGTGGTCTGCGGCGGCTTCGGCCTGCCGATCGCCCGCGACATGTGCCAGAAGGTCATCGTCGTCGGCTCGAACGACCTGCAGTCGCTCTACGTCGCGAACAACGTCTGCTCCGCCGCCGAGTACTTCCGCAAGCTCGGCGGCCACGTGGGCGTCGCCGGGATCGTCATCAACAAGGACGACCACACGGGCGAAGCCCAGGCCTTTGCCGAGAAGGTCGGCATCCCCGTGCTCGCGGCCATCCCCGCCGACGAAGACATCCGCCGCAAGAGCGCGATGTACGAGATCGTCGGCAAGCCGGGCAGCCCCTGGGCCCCGCTCTTCGAGGAGCTCGCCCGCAACGTCGCGGACGCGCCGCCCCTCGGCCCCGCGCCGCTCGAGCACGAGGCGCTCCTCGACCTCTTCAAGGGCGAGGCCGTCGGCCGGGACGTCGTCCTCGAGCCCGCGACCCTCGAGGACATGTGCGGAGGCGAGCTGCCCCCGCGCAAGCCGAGCCTCGAGATCATCTACGACCAGGTGGTGTGAGATGGAGCCCGCCGAGACCCGCGCGCCCGCCGCGCCCGCTCCGGGAGAGGCCGCCTGCGACGGGGGCAAGGCGAAGCTCCGGGCCGAGGCCGCCGAGGCCGGCCAGGGGGAGCTGCTCGACCGCTACGCCCGGGACTACCCGGTCGGGCCCCACGACCAACCCCAGAGCATGTGCCCGGCCTTCGGCTCGCTGCGGGTCGGCTTGCGCATGCGCCGGACGGCCACGGTGCTCAGCGGCTCGGCCTGCTGCGTCTACGGGCTGACCTTCACCTCGCACTTCTACGGCGCCCGGCGCACCGTCGGCTACGTGCCCTTCGACTCGGAGAGCCTGGTCACGGGCAAGCTCTTCGAGGACCTCCGGGACGCGGTCCACGCGCTCGCGCGGCCCGAGGAGTACGACACCGTCGTCGTCATCAACCTCTGCGTGCCGACCGCGTCCGGTGTGCCGCTCCGCCTGCTCCCCGAGAGCATCGACGGCGTCCGCATCATCGGCATCGACGTCCCCGGCTTCGGCGTCCCCACCCACGCGGAGGCCAAGGACGTGCTCACGGGCGCCATGCTCGCCTACGCCCGCCGCGAGGCGGAGCAGGGCCCGGTCCTCCCACCGCGCGGAGGACGCCGAGAGGCGCCGACGGTGACCTTCCTCGGCGAGATGTTCCCGGCCGATCCGGTCATCCTCGGCCGGCTCCTCGAGCCCCTCGGTCTGGCCGCCGGCCCGGCCGTGCCCACGCGGGAGTGGCGCGAGCTCTACGGGGCCCTCGACTGCGCCGCCGGCGCGGCGATTCATCCCTTCTACACGGCCTCCATCCGCGAGCTCCAGGCCGCGGGCCGCCCCATCGTGGGCTCGGCCCCGGTCGGCCGCGACGGAACGGCCGCCTGGCTCGAATCCATCGGCGACGCCTGCGGCATCGCGCGCAGCAAGATCGACGCGGCGAAGGCCGCCGCGCTCCCGGCGATCGAGGGCGCCCTCTCGGCCCTCCCGATCCGTGGCCGCATCACCCTCTCCGGCTACGAGGGCTCGGAGCTCCTCGTCGCCCGGCTCCTCGTCGAGAGCGGCGCCGACGTGCGCTACGTGGGCACGGCCTGCCCCCGGACCGAGTGGTCCGCCACCGACCGCGAGTGGCTCGAGGCCCGCGGCGTCGCGGTGCGCTTTCGCGCCTCGCTCGAGCAGGATCTCGCCGCCATGCAGGAGCACGGGCCGGACCTGGTCATCGGCACGACGCCCATCGTGCAGGCGGCGAAGGAGCAGGGCACGCCCGCGCTCTACTTCACCAACCTCATCTCCGCGCGCCCGCTCATGGGGCCGGCCGGAGCGGGCTCCCTGGCCCAGGTCGTGAACGCCGCGCTGGCGAACAAGGGCCGCATGGACACCATGCGCGACTTCTTCGAGGGCGTCGGCACGGGCCACGCCGCCGGGGTCTGGGAGGACGTGCCGCGCGACCGCCCGGCCTTCCGGGACAAGCAGCTCGTGAAGCTGCGCCGCCGCAAGGACGCCCTCGAGAAGAAGCGCGCCGCCATGAAGGCGGGCCGCGCCGGCTCGGAGAAGGAGGGGGCGACGTGCTAGTGCTCGACCACGATCGCGCCGGCGGCTACTGGGGCGCCGTCTACGTCTTCACCGCGATCAAGGGCCTGCAGGTCATCATCGACGGCCCCGTCGGCTGCGAGAACCTGCCCGTCACCTCCGTCCTCCACTACACGGACGGGCTCCCGCCGCACGAGCTCCCGGTCGTCGTGACCGGCCTCGCCGAGGAGGAGCTCGGCCAGAAGGGCACGGAGGAGGCCATGCAGCGCGCCCACGGCACGCTCGACCCGGCGCTCCCGAGCGTCGTCGTGACCGGCTCCATCGCGGAGATGATCGGCGGCGGCGTGACGCCCGAGGGCACGGGCATCCAGCGCTTCCTCCCGCGCACCATCGACGAGGACCAGTGGCAGTGCGCCGACCGGGCGCTCCTCTGGCTCTGGAAGCAGTACGGGCGGAAGAAGGTCGGCGAGCGCAAGCGCGAAGAAGGCCAGCGCCCGCGCGTGAACATCATCGGGCCGAGCTACGGCACCTTCAACAGCTGGTCCGACCTCGCGGAGGTCCGCCGGCTGATCGAGGGCATCGGCGCCGAGGTGAACATGGTCTTCCCGCTCGGGACCCACCTCGAGGAGATCCGCCAGCTCACGAACGCCGACGCGAACGTCGTCATGTACCGGGAGTACGGGCGGCTGCTCTGCGAGGAGCTCGGCCGCCCCTATCTCCAAGCGCCGCTCGGGCTGCACGCCACGACGCGCTTTCTTCGCGCGCTCGGCGAGACCCTCGAGCTCGATCCGGAGCCCTTCATCGAGCGCGAGAAGCACACCACGCTCAAGCCCCTCTGGGACCTCTGGCGCTCGGTCACGCAGGACTTCTTCGGCACCGCCAGCTTCGGCGTCGTCGCGAACGAGACCTACAGCCGCGGCCTCCGGGCCTTTCTCGAGGACGAGCTCGGCCTGCCCTGCCACTTCGCCGTCGCGCGCAAGCCCGGGGAGAAGACCGACAACGCGGCCGTGCGGGTGCTGGTGCACGAGAAGACGCCGCTCGTCCTCTTCGGCTCCTTCAACGAGCGCATGTACCTCGCCGAGGCCGGCGGGCGCGGCGTCTACGTCCCGGCCTCCTTTCCGGGCACGGCGATCCGGCGCCACACGGGCACCCCCTTCATGGGCTACTCGGGCGCGGCCTACCTCCTCCAGGAGGTCTGCAACGCGCTCTTCGACGCGCTCTTCCACATCCTCCCGCTCGGGACCGAGCTCGACGCGATCGATCCCACCCCTGCGCGCGCTGCCCTCCCCTGGGCCCGCGACGCGGAGGCCGCCCTCGAGGCCCACCTCGAGGCGGAGCCCATGCTCACCCGCATCTCCGCCGCCAAGCGGCTTCGAGACGCGGCCGAGCGCGCGGCCCGCGCGGCCGGCGCGGACGAGGTCACGCTCGCCGCCCTCGCCCTCGCCACCTCGGCGAGCCACGGCGGCCCGCCCAGCTACGCCCCATCGGCGCAGAAAAACCACCCCGCCTGAGCGGGAACACGAGGAGGTTCGAAGAGGTAATGGCAGACGACAAACAAGCAAGCTCCATGTCGGGGCTGACCGAAGCCGAAGCAAAGGAGTTCCACGCGATCTTCATGCGAAGCTTCATCATCTTCACGCTCATCGCCGTCGGTGCGCACGTCCTGGCTTGGATGTGGCGCCCCTGGCTGCCGAGCGTGGACGGCTACAGCCTGCTCGAGTCCGGGCAGGCCGTGGCTCAAACCCTGATGGGTTGAGGGAGTAGTTCGATGCACAAGCTTTGGCTCCTCTTCGACCCGCGTCAGGCCATCGTGGGACTGTTCGCCTTTCTGTTCACCCTGGCGATCGTCATCCACTTCATCCTGCTCAGCACCGACCGGTTCAACTGGTTGGAAGGCCCGAGCTCGGGGGCGGCGCAGTCGCACAACTCCGCGCTGCCCGACTGAGCAGAATCGTGGGGGAACGCGTTCCCCCGAACGACGGAGGACGCCCCCTCGGAGCCCAACTCCGGGGGGGCTTTTTCCGTTCTCGGCCGTGACGTCGACGACCCCTGCTGCCGGCTCGTCGCGGGAGCCTGCGCCTCGCCCCGTCTCCGCGCCCCCTGGAGGACGCACGGCGTTCAGGAGCGGTCCTCGCCGACGGCCCCTCGAAATCGGACTTCGACGACTTTCCCGGGGAAGTCGACGCGCCTTCGGCGCTTCGACCGGTCCGATGACTCATCCGCCCCGCCCGGCCGATCGGCGGGCCGAACGCGGCTTCACCGCTGGGCCGAACGAATTCCCCTTCCGCACCCGGGTTCTGCGGAGGAGTCCCCCGTCACCCGGCCACGGGACCGCTCAGGAGTCGAGCTCGCCGAGGCCGTGGCGCCGGAGCTTCGAGTAGAGGCTCTGACGGCTGAGGCCGAGCAGCTGCGCCGCGGCCGCGCGGTTGTTGTTGCTCACGTCGAGCGCGGCCTCGATGCAGAGCCGCTCGATGAGATCGGTCGACTCCTTCACGATCTCCTTCAGGGAGACCCGGCCCACCAGCCCGCGCAGCTGCTCCACGGAGCGCGGCAGGAAGGTCGTCGGCTCCGGCTCGGCGAAGCGCGGCGACGCCACGGTCCGGATCGAGAAGCCGTAGCAGGGCACCTTGCCGTCGTCGGCCGAGACCGCCGTCACCACGGCCTCCTGCTCGACGCCGAAGTCGGTGCGGATGACCGTCGCGAAGTCCCTCACGACGCCGTACTCGCGCAGGTTCGCGAGGATGATGTTGAGGTCGAGGCCGGGCCGACCGAGCCAGGTGTCGAGGCTCTTGCCGACCACGGCGTCCTCGTCGATGCGCTGGACGATGTCGCAGAACCCCGCGTTCGCGCTGAGGATGCGCCGATCCTCGTCGGTCACGACGAAGCCATCCGGCAGCACGTCGAGCACGTCGAGCATGCGCGTCTCACGCCCGGCGGACGTGCTCCGCTCGCCCACCGGCCAGAAGCGCAGGAGCATCAGCACGGAGCCCGACTGGCGGAACATGGACGCCGAGGCGGTCAGCGCTTCGCCGCTGGAGCGCGCCTCGAGCTGCACCCGCGTGTGCGCCGCGCCGGCCTCGACGGCCCCGAGGAGCGTCAGCAGGTTGTCGCGGCTCGCGTCGGTGAAGAGCTCGGTCAGGGCCGACCCGGCCAGCGCCGCCGCGTCCGCGCCGAGCAGCTCGGTGGCGGCGGGGTTGGCCTCCTCCACGACGCGGTCGTCTCCGCGGACCACGAGGACCCCCTCGGAGCAGACGTGGAAGAGCACGCGGTAGCGCGTGTCCGCCTGCCGGAGGCGCCGGTACTCCCGGTCCATGGCCTGCTGCGAGCTCACCAGCCGCTGCTGGATCTCGGCGAGCGGCCGCAGGTCCTGGCCGGGGGCGATCACGTGGTCGTCGTCGACCAGCACCCCGCCGAAGCGGATCGGCACGTCTCCGAGGCCGTCGACGTGCTGGTTGACCTCGCGGGCCGGGCTGGCCGTCCCCGAGAAGGCGTTGGCGAGGAGGCGCTCCACCTTGCGCCGGCTGTCCGGAAGCACCGTGTCGGCCCATTGGCGACCCACGAGGGTCGTCCACGCCGCCTCCTCCGCCTCCGAGAGGTCGTCGCTCAGCCAGACGTCGACGATCTCACCCCGCCGGTCCAGGACGAGCGTGAGATCGGCACAGGAACCGGCCACGCGCCGGGTGAGCGGATCGTGCGCGACGGAGCTGCGAGGCGGGGCGTCGCTCGTCGGGGCGTGGAGGCGTTCGGGCATCGGGGAATCGGCGGTGAAGCGGAGGCAGACGCTGCCTCATCATACGGTGGTTCGGTCGACCCCTTCGGGGATCTCCCCCAGGTAGCGGACGAACTCCTTCGCATCGCTGAGATAGTCGGCGCCCACCTCCGATGCAAGCTCGCGGAGCCCGTCCGCGGCCCCTCCGAGGGCGATCCGCAGGTTGGGATTTCGAGAGTAGCGACGCGCCTGCCCGAGCAAGGCCTGCGCGCCGGACGCGAGGCCGCGGTTGCTGACCGTCACGCCGACGGCCGTCACGTGCTCGCTCGCGACCAGATCGACGAGCTCGCCCTCGTCCATGCCGGGGTCGACGTGGACGGCCCAGCCCGCCTGCCGCGCGAACTCGGCCAGCACGTGCAGCGAGAGCACGTGCTGCTCGCCGGGCGCCGCGGCCAGGACCACCATCCCGGCCCGCGAGACCGGGGTCTCCGACTTCTGGCCGAGCACGGCGACGATCCGCTGGAGCGTCCCCAAGCCGACGGTCACGTCCGAGAAGCTGCAGCGGTCCTCGAGCCAGTCCTCACCGAGCCGACGGGCGGTCGGGGCGACCAGGCCGAGGAGCAGGTCCGGCAAGCTCAGGCCGTCCCGGCACATGGCCTCGACCACGCCGAGGGCCTCGCCCATGTCCTGCGCCACCGCCAGCCGCGCGAAGTGGATGATCTCGTCCAGCCTCGGCGGCTCGCGCCGCGTCTTGCCGCAGCGGTCGCGCGCCAGGGGCTCGCGATGGGCGAGCAGCAGACGCGGGATGATCTGGTCCTCGATCGTGGAGGCGAGGGCCAGCTCCGTCGGCAGCCGGAAGCGCACCCCCGAGTCGCGGGAGAGCATCGGATCGATGATGCGATTCCCGTCCTTCGAGCGTACCGGGCTCGAGCGACCTGGGTCCCCTTCGGCGTCCAACTCCGCCGCACTCGTTCGCTTCGCCATCTGCACCCCCGCGTCGGTCTTCATCGCCACTTACCCTGGAGGCGCTCACCGAGGTCGACCACCCTACCTGTTTCCACGACCAACTGCATCGGGATAATCACCACGAGAAGCCGATGTGAATAAACCACATTGTTGACGGGGTTCACTTTTCCACCCCCGGTGACGCCGGGAGGTCGGCCCGCAGCACCCAGCTCCACAGCAGCGCGTCCGGCAGCGGCACGGCGAGGAAGAGGTGCTCGAGCGCCGCGAGCCCGAGAATCGTGGCCAGGAGCGTGGCCGAGACCCCTTCGAAGCTCGCCCCCGCGTTCCCCGCGGTGATGGCCCATGCGACCGTGACACCCACCGAAACCACGAGAGAAACCGGCATCAACGGGTTGAGTCGGGCCCGCCGGAAGTAGGTCACGAGGTACTTCAGGCGCGCGGGCACGAACTGCTCGGAGATGTTCCGCACACCGAGGAAGACGTTGAGCTTGGCCGAGAGGCGCATGGCCCAGAGCACCAGGAAGGTGCCGCTCGCGACCCGGTTCGGCGCGCCCCAGGTCAGCGCGACGAGCCCGCCCGCCGTGGCCGCCAGGGCGATCTCGTGGTGTATGACCGTGGCCGCCGCGAGGCGGAAGCGGCGCCACCCGCGGGCTCCCGGGGGCGAGGGGACCTTCCGCGGCCCGGTCACGACGCCGAGCAGGAAGGAAAGCTCGTGCCAGGCCCAGATGGCGAGCGCGCAGCCGAAGGCCAGGTAGGCGGCCCCCGGCGTCTCGAGCTCCCGGGTCGCGACCACCCCCCACAGGGCGTGCGCGGCGAGCACGCTGCTGGCGGCGAGGCTCACGCCGTGGGTCGCCCGCCGGAGCCAGACGAGGCGCAGCACCACGGCGGTGCCGAGCCACCAGGCTCCGAGGACGACCAGAGATGCCAGCGCGAGCTCGCCCATCGGCCTACCAGGCGGGCGCGACGCGCATGTCGTCGGGCAGCGCGTTCTTCTTGGTGGGGAGGAAGTAGAGCTTCGCGAAGGTCGCGCCGGCGCGGAGCTTCAGCGGGAGGGCCTTCAGCTTGCCCCGCAGCCCCCGGGCCTCGGTCTCCGCGATCTCCTCGGAGAGGCGCCGGAGCTCGCGGAGCCCCTCGAGGAAGGCCGGCTGCTCGATGTCGAGGAGGACGGGGAAGACCTGCTCGGAGACCTCCTGCACGATGCGGAAGACCTCCATGCCGTACTCCTCCGGGTCGAGGCCGAGCGCCTCGTGGAACTCCGGGCGCGAGTGGTCGCGCACGTACATGGTGGCGAAGACCGCGAGCTGGAAGAAGCGGATCCAGAACAGGTTGAGTCCGCGCAGGGTCTTCGGGTTGGCCCGCATCAGGAGCGCGAGCGCTTCGCCGTGCCGGAACTCGTCATTGCACCAGCGCTCGAACTTCTCGAAGATCGGATGGAAGCGATGCTCCGGATGCGCCTCGAGGTGGCGGAAGATCCGGATGTAGCGCGCGTAGCCGATCTTCTCGGAGAGATAGGTCGCGTAGAGGATGAACTTCGGGCTGAAGTGCGTGTACTCCTTGGTCTTCACGAGGAAGCCCATGTCCACGTCGAGCCCGAACTCCTTCAGGCACTCGTTGATGAAGCCCGCGTGGCGCGCCTCGTCGCGCGCCATGTAGCGGAAGAGCTTCTGCATGTCCGGGTTGAAGCCCTTCTTGTGGAGCTCGGCGTAGAGCACGCACCCGGAGAACTCGGCGGTCAGCGAGCTCACGAGGAAGTCGAGGAACTCCTTTCGGAGCCCCTCCGGGAGCGACTCGGGGTCGAAGCTCCAGTCCTCTCCCTGGTGGAAGTGGCCCTGGTTGGCGTCCTCCTCGAACTCGGCCATCAGCGCGTCCCACTCGTCGCGAATGGTGTCGATGGAGAGCCGGTTCATCGACTTCACGTCGGTGGTGTAGAAGCGCGGGCTGAGCATGGTCGTCTGCCGCGCGCGCTCGGTCGTCTCGTTGGGCGCGCGGGAGAGGGGCTTCGCCTTGGCTCTCGGCTTCGGGGTCGCGGTCGGGGTCGGGGTCGCGTAGCTCGTGACGCTCATAGTCTTCTCCGGTCGCTGAAGCTCACTTCCAGGAGCTCCATGAATTCGAGGTCGCCGGTCAGGCGGACCCATTGTCTCGAGAGCCAGCTCGCGCGGACGACGGTGGCGGTGCGTCGCTCGACGAGCACCTCACCGAAGCGCGGCGTGATCGGCTCGCCGTGCACCTTCACCCGGTCGCCGGGGCCCACGTCGACCCCATCGAGCTCCACCTCGGCCGAGAGCTCCTCGGTCGTGTGGACGACGCGGACCGTGCAGGGCACCTCGAAGGTGCGGCGCGCGCGGCTCATCGCGCGGCCTCCAGCACGGCGACGAACGCCTCGTAGTTGGTGTGGCCGAAGGAGCGGAGCTCGACCTCGTGGCCGGTCTGGGGATCGCGGATCTGGAGCTTCCCGTCGCGGAGGCGCTCGAGCACGAAGGGCTCGTCGGGCCCGAGGCCCTCGATGCGCCGCGTCCGGTACATGCCTCGGAGCACGCCGCGGATGAAGCCGTTCGACTCGGGCTGCACCCGGTACACCTCGGCCCCTCCCTCCCCGAAGACCGAGATGCCTCCGTCGTCGCGGTCCGTGAAGCGCAGCTCCACGGACTCGAGGACGGCCGCGCGCGGGGTGGGATCCTCGAGCTGAGCGCTCCGCGCCGTGGCCGCCAGGCCGATGGCGAAGACCATCAGCAGGCCCGCGGCGATCAACACCGGGCGGGGCACGTGCTGCTCGTGGTGGTGGCTCACGAGGTCGCTCCCCGGGGGAGGGAGGTGAGCTCCGGGCGCGGCTCGGCGGGGGCCTCCGAAGGCTCGCCGGCGGCGCGGGTGACCTCGATGGCGTCGTTCGCTTCGGCCCAGCGGCTGACGGCGTCGGCGAGCAGGCGCGCGACGCGCTCGGGCTCGCGGATGGCCTTGAGGGCGGGCCGCGGCGAGAGGAAGTGGCCGCCCTTGAGGTGCGGCCAGAAGATGAAGCGGCGGACGCGGGCCGGCGGCTTGATGCGGAGCGCGATGTCCCCGTCGTCCTCGTCGCGGAGGGCGAGGTCGGCGGCCGCGAGCTGCTCGAAGGGCAGGTTGCAGGCGAGGTTGATCGCGACGCCCACGCGCATGACGACGCGCCGGTTGGTGATGGTGTAGACGGTCGCGCGGGCGTGGAGCCACGCGAGCCAGGCCACGAAGCCGAGGCAGAGCCCGAAGAGCGCGAGCATCTGGCCGAGCCCCTCGAGCGCCTCGCCTCGGTTCAGGCCGAAGGCGATCTTCGCGACCACGACGACGCCGAGGTAGAGCGCGACCCAGCGGATCTTCAGGGCGCTGACGGCGAAGCGCTTCCAGTCCGGGCGGCCCTGCCAGAGGATCTCCTCGCCGGGAGGCGGCGCGCTGGGGAGCCCCCAGACCGGCTCGTGCTCGTCGTGGCCGCTCATACCACCGGCCCCAGGTTCTTCGGGTCGGCGTAGAGGCGCGCGCCGGCGAAGAAGGCGACGACGCGCTCCTCTTCATCGAGCGTGACCTGCTCGGCGCTCGCGAGCGTCGGCGCGTGCGCGAGCTGGGCGGCCTTCACGGCCTCCATCTGGACGCTGCGCGAGCGCTTCTGGACGAGCACGGTCTGGATCGGGACCAGGCGCGTACCGCGGGCGGCCATTGGCGCGGAGACAGGCGCCTCGGAGACCGGGGCCTCGGCCGCCTCTTCCTCGGCGCTCTCGTCCTCGTCAGCACCCTCGGCTTCGTCCGACTCGTCCTCGTCGGCGGCTTCGTCCGACTCTTCCTCGTCGGCGTCTTCGTCCGACTCGTCCTCGTCGGCGGCTTCGTCCGACTCTTCCTCGTCGGCGGCGACCTCTTCTTCGGCGGTGCCCTCGTCCTCCGCCTTCTCGTCGGCGGCCTCGTCCGACTCTTCGGCCTTCTCGGCGGCGGCCTCGTCCGCCTCTTCCTCGGCGGCCTCTTCCTCGCTGGCCTCCTCCTCGGCGGCGGCCTCTTCCTCGGCCTTCTTCGCCGCGGCCTCTTCCTCCACCCGCTTCTTCGCCTCGGCGGCAGCCCCCTCGGCGGCGTCCTCCCCCTCGGCGGGCAGCTCGACCTCCACGTAGCGCACGAGCATCTCGGCCCGGTCGACCCAGAGGTCCTTCACCGTGCCGGCCACCTCGCCGTCGGCCCCGACCACGTCCCAGCCGCGCGGGTCCGGCCCGGCGCTGATGTCGTAGCTCTCGTCCGCGCGCAGCGGGACGATGGCGATGTGCCCCTCGCGCGTGAGCTCCGGGTGCTTCTCGCGCTCCGTGAAGGACGCCGGGCCCACCCCGGAGAGGAGCGGATCACCGACGGGCTCGTGCGTCGATCCCGCGGCCGCCGCCGTGCGCTCCGACTTCATCGGGCGCAGATCCCGCTCCGCGTTCGGCGCCCGGTACTCGGACCCGTCCGGGCGGAGGAAGGTCTTCGGCGGCGGGATCAGGATGTTCGCGGCCAGCCCCACCTTGCGGGGGTTGTCGGTCTCGAGCGGGTAGCCCTCCCGACGATCCTCTCGTCGCAGCCAGTAGATCAGGCCGACGAAGAAGATCCAGAAGACGTAGAGGACGACCTGCGCGACGTCGATGTTCTCTGTGATCATGGGATGAACCGGTGCGTTGAAGGGCGCCCCGTGGGCGCGCGCGAGCTAGTTGGGGATCTCCGCCAGGCCGAAGCGGGTGGAGGCCTGGCGGCCGGGCGCCCCGGCGCGAACGAGCGGGCCGATCGCGATGAGGGTGCCGAAGAGGAGAGCGATCTCGATGTGGTAGACGAAGCTGTATCCGACCGAGGCGTCGGTGAGCCCCGGGCCCAGCGCGCCCTGTACGGCGAGGCCCGAGATGCCGTCGCGGAGGGCGCCGCCGATCGCGATGCCGGCGCCCGCGGCGGTCGCCTGCACGGCGCCCCAGGCGCCGATGGCGATGCCCGACTGGCCGGACGCGGAGAGCGCCATGGACGCGGTGAGCGTGCCCACGGCGAACCAGCCGCCGCCGAACCCGATGATGGTCGTGCCCGCCCAGAAGAGGGGCACGCTCGAGAGCGGCGCCGCGAAGATCACCGCCGAGAAGCCCCCGACCCCGATGAGGGCGCCGAAGGCCGAGAGCTTGTGCGCGCAGCGGCCGCGGTCGAGCCAACGCGCCGCCGCGAAGAGCCCGACGAGCGTGCCGCCCGCCATCATCGCCGTGAGCACGGTCGTCGCCGAGACCGAGAGGTTCAGCAGCTCGCCGCCGTAGGGCTCGAGCAGGATGTCCTGCATGCTGAAGCCGGCGCCGCCGAGCCCGACGGCCACGAGCAGGCGCGAGGTCGGGCCGCCCGCCATGAGCGTGCGGATCGAGTCGCGGAAGGACGGCCCCTCGGGCTCCTCCGCGGCCTCGGCGGCTCCGGCCTCGGCCGCTTCGCGCTCGGCCGCGCGCTCGGCACCGGTGAGGCGCCCCTCCTGCTTCCAGAGGGCGACGATGTTGAGCGCGATCGTGATCACCGCCGCGCCCTGGACGACCTGGATGAGCTTCACGTACTCGAAGTCGCGGAGCACGGCGCCGAAGCCGAGGGACGCGGCGACCATGCCCACCAGCAGCATCACGTAGAGGAGCGCCACGACCCGCGGCCGGCTGTCCTCGGGCGCGAGATCCGTCGCGAGCGCCACGCCCGCGGTCTGCGTCGTGTGGAGCCCGGCGCCGACGAGGAGGAAGGCCACGCCTGCGGCGATCTCGCCCGCGAGGGGCGGCGCCATGGTGCCGCGCCCGGAGAGCACGAGCAGCGCGAAGGGCATGAGCGCCAGCCCGCCGAACTGGAGCAAGCTGCCCATCCAGATGTAGGGCACGCGCTTCCACCCGAGCACCGAGCGGTGCTGGTCCGACTTGTGGCCGATGAGCGCGCGGAGCGGCGCGAAGACGATGGGCAGGGCGACGAGCGTCGCGACGAGCCAGGCCGGGATGCCCAGCTCGACGATCATCACGCGGTTGATCGTCCCGTTGAGGAGCACGAGCACCAGGCCGACGGAGAACTGGAAGAGCGACAGGCGCAGGAGCCGCGGGAGCGGGAGCTCCGGGGTCGCGGCGTCGGCGAAGGGGAGGACCTTCGGGCCGAGCAGCTTCCAGATGCCGGCCATGCTGCGCTTGCCCTTCATGGCCGGAGCAGCTCCATCGTCTGGGAGGTGTAGAAGCCACTCTCGACGCGCTCGCTGCGGCCGAGCTCGACGCCTTCGAGGGCCTCGAGGCGCGCGCGGAGCTTCTTCGGCGAGATGGGCGCGATGTCCGGCGAGCGGTTGCCGCGCGGGAAGGCCTTGCCGACCACGTGCATGAGGGCGAGGAGCGGCGAGCTGGGCGCGAAGGTGAAGAGGACGCCGCGGCGCGCCCGCTCGGCCAGCGAGCCGATGACGCCGACCAGGTCGTCGGCCTCGTAGTGGATGACCGAGTCCATGGCGACGACCCAGTCGAAGGGGCCGAGGGCCGGGTCGCACATGTCGCCGTCGCGGAAGGTCACGGAGCCGGGGGCGGCGGCGAGCTGCGCGGCGGCCCGCTCCCGAGCCAGCCCGACGAGCTTCGGTGAGAGGTCGATGGCCACGACGTCGGCGCCGCGGCGCGCGGCCTCGACGGCGAGCGCCCCGGTGCCGCAGCCCGCGTCGAGCACGCGCTGGCCGCGCAGGTCCTCCGGGAGGTAGCCGAGGAGCGTCTCGCGCATCTGATCGCGGCCCGCGCGCACCGTGGCGCGGATGCGGCCGACCGGCTCGTCGGAGGTCAGCGCCGCCCAGGCCTTCATGGCCGTGCGGTCGAAGTACTCCTCGAGCTCGTCGCGCCGGGTCGCGTAGGTCGTCGGGGCGTCCATGGCGTGCTCCATCACTCGAACCCGAGGAAGTCGAAGATGTCGCGGTCCGACATGGACTGCGCGTCGAGGGGCTCGGTGCCCGCCCAGAGCTGCGCGGCGAGGCGCAGGTACTCGTCCTGGACCGCCTCGAGCTCCGGCGAGGGCTCCATCTCGAAGAGCGTCGACTTCTTCAGCCGGCTCCGGCGGACCACGTCGAGGTTCTGGAAGTGGGCGAGGCGCGCGAGGCCGGCGTGCGCGTTGTAGCGGTCGATCTCGTCGGTCTGCTCGCTCCGGTTGGCGATGACCCCGCCGAGGCGCACGGCGTAGTTCTTCGCCTTCGCCTGGATGGCGGCGACGATGCGGTTCATCGCGAAGATCGAGTCGAAGTCGTTCGCCGTGACGATGAGCGCGCGCTGGGCGTGCTGGAGCGGCGCCGCGAAGCCGCCGCAGACGACGTCGCCGAGCACGTCGAAGATGACGACGTCCGTGTCCTCGAGGAGGTGGTGCTCCTTGAGGAGCTTCACGGTCTGCCCGACCACGTAGCCGCCGCAGCCCGTGCCCGCCGGGGGCCCGCCCGCCTCGACGCACATCACGCCGTCGTAGCCCTCGAAGACGAAGTCCTCGGGCCGCAGCTCCTCGGCGTGGAAGTCGACCTCCTTCAGCACGTCGATGACCGTCGGCTGGAGCTTCTTGGTCAGCGTGAAGGTCGAGTCGTGCTTCGGGTCGCAGCCGATCTGCAGCACGCGCTTGCCGAGCTTCGAGAAGGCGACCGAGAGGTTCGACGACGTCGTGCTCTTGCCGATGCCGCCCTTGCCGTAGACGGCGAAGACCTTGGCGCCGCCGATCTCCGTCGGGGCCGGCGCGTGATACTGCACGCTGCCGTCTCCGTCGCCGCTGCGCTTTCCGATTTGCACGAGAGTCATGGGTTCGTTCCTTCTCAGGCCGCGCCGAGGGCCACGCCTTCGAGGTGGTCTTCGAGCTCGTCGCCGGCCGCGTGGAGCGCCGCGAGCGTCTCCTCGTCCGGCTCCCAGTAGGCGCGCTCGGACGCCTCGATGAGTCGCTGGGCGAGGCGCGCGGAGGCCTTCGGGTTCAGCCGCGCGAGGCGCTCGCGCATGGCCGCGTCGAGCACGTAGGTCTGGGTGAGCTCGGCGTAGACCCAGGGCTGCACCTGGCTCGTGGTCGCCGACCAGCCGAGCGTGTTGGTGATCTGCGCCTCGATCTGCCGGACGCCCTCGGCGCCGTGGTCGAGCATCGCCTCGGCCCACTTCGGGTTGAGCGAGCGCGTGCGGCTCTCGAGGCTCACCTGCTCCTCGAGGGTGCGCACGGCGCCCTCCCCGGTCGTCTGGTCACCGATGTAGACCGGGAGCGCCGCGTCGTCCCCCTTGGCCATCTTCGCGGCCCGGCCGATGCCGCCGAGCGTGTCGAAGTAGTGGTCGATGGTGGTGACGCCGAGCTCGACGCTCTCGAGGTTCTGGTAGGCGAGGTCGACGCCCGCGAGCACGCTCTTCAGGAGCGCCTTCTGCTCGACGCAGGTGCCGTCGGGCCGGTAGGCGAAGCACTTGCGCTGCTGGTAGGCCTCGCCGAGCTCGTCCTCGTCCTGCCAGGTGCCGGCGTCGACGAGCTGGTTCACGTTCGCGCCGTAGGCGCCCTCGGCGTTGCTGAAGACGCGGAGCGCCGCCGTCTCGAGATCGCCGCCGTGGCGCGCCATGTGGGCGAGCGTGTGAGCGCGCACGAAGTTCCGGTCGAGGGGCTCGTCGGCGCGGGCGGCGAGGAGCGCGGCTTCGGCGAGGAGGCGCGTCTGGATGGGGAGCAGATCCCGGAAGATGCCCGAGAGCGTGACCAGCACGTCGATGCGCGGGCGGCCGAGCTCCTCGAGGGGGACGAGCTCGGCGCCACACACGCGGCCGTAGCTGTCGAGGCGGGGGCGCGCGCCCATGAGCGCGAGGGCCTGGCCGATGGGGCCGCCGCCGCTCTTGAGGTTGTCGGCGCCCCAGAGCACCAGCGCGATGGAGCGGGGCAGGCCGTGGCCCGCGTCGCGGTGACGGGCGAGGAGGCGCTCGGCCTGGCGGGCGCCGTCGACGAGGGCGGCGGCGCTCGGGAGCGCGAAGGGATCGAAGCCGTGGAGGTTGCGCCCCGTGGGGAGCACGGCCGGGTTGCGGAGGAGGTCGCCGCCGGGCGCGGGCCGGACGAAGCGTCCGTCGAGGGCCCGGAGCAGGCCGTCGAGCTCGCGGCTCTCCGAGAGCAGGCGGTTCGTCTCCTGGAGCTCGGCGGCCAGCGCGAGGGCCGGCTCGCTCCGGAGCACGTTGCCCGCCTTCAGGGCCTTCTTCGGGCGCGCGCCGGCGAGGAGCGCGTCGAGGGTCGCCGCGGGGAACGGGCCGGCCGGGTGCGCCTCGGCCATGGCCTCGAGCATCTCCCGGCGGGCCGCCTCGCCCATGGGCTCACCGAGCACGTGGAGGCCCTGCGGGATGATCGTCGCCTCGAGCTCGGCGAGCTCCTCGGCGACGTCCTCGGGCGCGGCACCGGCCGAGGCGAGCTCGAGCTCCGCGGCCTGCTCGCCGATGAGCGTGACGAGGCGCTCCCGCTCCGGATCGGCCGGCGGCAGCGCACGCCAGCGGTCGACGGTCTCACGGAGCGCGAGCAGCTCCTTGTAGAGGCCGGCGCGGGCCACCGGCGGCGTCAGGTAGCTGACGAGCGTGGCGGCGGCGCGGCGGCGCGCGAGGGCGCCCTCGGAGGGGTTGTTCGCGGCGTAGAGGTAGACGTTCGGCAGGTCGCCGATGAGCCGGTCCGGCCAGCAGCGCTCGGAGAGGCAGACCTGCTTGCCGGGCATGAACTCGAGGGCACCGTGGGTGCCGAAGTGGAGCACGGCGTGGGCGCCGAAGTCGTCGCGGAGGTGCTGGTAGAAGGCGGCGAAGGCGTGCGTGGGCGCGAAGCTCGCCTCGTAGAGGAGGCGCATGGGATCGCCCTCCCAGCCGAAGGCCGGCTGCACGCCGACGAGGACCTTGCCGAAGCGGGCGCCGAGGACGAAGAGGTCGCGGCCGTCCGTGAGGTGGCGGCCGGGCGCCGGACCCCACTGGGCCTCGATCTCGGCGAGGTGGCGCGAGCGGAGCACGTGGGCGTCGGCGGAGACGCGCGCGACGACGTTGGCGTCGGTGCCGTGCGCGGTGGCGTTGCCCTCGAGGATGCGCGCGCGGAGCGCCCCGACGGTCGGCGGGACCTCCACGTCGTAGCCCTCGGCGGCCATGGCCTGGAGCGTCCGGTGGAGCGACTCGAAGACCGAGAGGAAGGCGGCCGTGCCCGTCGCGCCGGCGTTCGGCGGGAAGTTGAAGAGCACGATGGCCACGCGGCGCTCGCTCGGGGGCGCCTGCCGGAGCGCGACGAGCTTGTCGACGCGGGCGGCGAGCGTCTCGATGCGCTCCTCGATGCCCACCATGGCGCCGGCGCCCTCCCCCGGCTCCGCGCCCTCGCGGCCGCCGAAGACGATCGGCCCGGTGGCGCCGTCGAGCTCGGGGATGGCGACCATGATCGTCGCCTCGAGGGGCGTGAGCCCGGTCGAGGAGGCCTCCCACTCGCCGACGCTCTGGAACTCGAGGGGCTGGGCCGCGACGTAGGGCACGTCGAGGCGCGCGAGCATCTCCTCGGCGGCCTGCGCGTCGTTGAAGGCGGGCCCACCGACGAGGGAGAAGCCGGTGAGCGAGAGGACGGCGTCCACCGTGGTGTGCCCCGCGGCGTCGAAGAAGTAGCGCTCGATGGCCGGCCGGGCGTCGAGGCCGCTCGCGAAGGCGACGACGACGCGTAGGCCGCGGGCCTCGAGGGCCTCGATGACGCGGTCGTAGTGGGCCGTGTCGTGCGAGAGGAGATAGGAGCGCATGACCAGCACGCCGACGGTGGCGCGGGGCGCGGGCGGCGCCGGGAGCTCCTCGAGCGCTTCCGTGAGCCGCTCGGGGTGGCGCGGGTGGTAGAGGCCGACCTCCGGGTAGGTGCGCGGCGGCGCGGCTTCGAGCGTTCCGCGGAGCGCGCGGCGCGGGCCGTCGGCGTAGCGGCCGACGAGCATGCGCACCATGTCGGCGAGGTTGTCGGACGAGCCCGCGAGCCAGTAGGCGAGCGTGAGGAAGTAGGCGCGGAGATCCTGGGCCTTGCCCGGGATGAAGGCGAGGATCTTCGGGAGCCGGCGCAGCATGGCCATCTGGCCGGCGCCGCCGTCCTTGCCCTTCTTCATGCGCCCGCGGAGCTTGCGGAGCAGGCCCAGGCCCTTCTTCGAGCCGCGCATCTCGAAGCCGCCCATGCGCGTGAGGCGCATGACCTCGCCCGCGGACATGGTGCAGACCATCGCGTCGCAGTGGTCGCGGCGGGCCTCCAGGGCCGGGAGCACGGCGCGGACGTGCTCGTCGACGAAGAGCATGTTCGCGAAGACGATGTCGCCCTGGGCGATGTCCGCGAGGCAGGCCGCGAGGGCGTCCGGATCGGAGAAGCTCGTCGCCGCGTGGAGCGAGAGCTCGAGCCCCGGCAGCTCGGCCGCGAGCTCGCGCCGGGCGCGCTCGACGGCGCCGCCGACGTGGTGATCGAGCGTGACGATCACCACCCGCACGGGCGTGCCCCCCTCAGCGGCGGCCGGCAAAGTGGGCCTTCGCTTCATAGAGGGTCTCCAGGGTGATGGACGCGAAGCCGCGCTCGCGCGCGAATCGCTCGGTGTTGCGGCGGGCCTTGCCGCGGACGAAGAAGGGGATCTTCTTCAGCTCCTTCTGGGCTTCGCGGGTCCAGCTCGGCTCGCCCGAGGGCGGGGCCTCGGGCGCCGAGGCGCTGGAGGCCGAAGCGCTGGCGGCCGAGGCGGTGGAGGCCGAAGCGGTGGAGGCCGAAGCGCTGGGGGCCGTTTCGGCCGCGAGCGACTCGGCCCTCCCCTCGGCCGCAGGGTCGGCGGCCGCAGGGTCGGCGGCCTGAGGGTCGGCGGCCGCAGGGCCCTCGAGCTCCGCCGGCGCGCTCGCCTTCGGCGCGTGACCGAGGTGCGAGGGCGCGGCTCCGTCGGCGAACTCGAAGTCCTCCCGGAACATGCCGAGGAGGTGCTCCTCGAGGCCCATCATCAGCGGGTGCACCCAGGTGTCGAAGAGCACGTTCGCGCCCTCGAAGCCCATCTGCGGCGAGTAGCGCGCCGGGTAGTCGTGCACGTGGACCGGCGCCGAGATGATCGCGCAGGGCAGCCCGAGGCGCTTGGCGATGTGCCGCTCCATCTGCGTGCCGAGCACGAGCTCCGGGTGGAGCTCGGCGATGCGGTCCTCGACCTCGAGGTGATCGTCCGTGATGAGCGCCTCGACGCCGTAGCGCTTCGCCGCCTTGCGCACGTCGCGCGCCTGCTCGCGGCTGTAGGTGCCGAGCCCGACGACCTCGAAGCCGAGCTCCTCGGTCGCCACCCGGGCCGCCGCGAGCGCGTGGGTCGCGTCGCCGAAGACGAAGACCCGCTTGCCCGTCAGGTAGGTCGAGTCGATGGAGCGCGAGTACCAGGGCAGGCGCGCCCCGCTCTCCTCGAGCACGGGGGCCGGGTCGACGCCTGCGAGCTCGGCGACCTGCTTCACGAAGTCGGCGGTGCCGCCCACGCCGATGGGGGTCGCGGCGACGGCCTCCTGGCCGTGGTTCCGCTTCAGCCAGCGGGCGACCGGCTCGCCGATCTCCGGGTAGAGGACGACGTTGAAGTCGGCCTGGGGGAGGCGCGCGAGATCCGCGGGCGAGGCGCCGAGGGGCGCGGTGACGTTCACGTCGACGCCGAGCCGCCCGAGCAGGCGGGTGATCTCCGCGACGTCGTCCCGGTGGCGGAAGCCGAGGGCCGTCGGGCCGAGCAGGTTGCAGCTCGGCCCGGTGCGCGGGAGGCGCTCGACGCCCTCCTTGGGGCAGCAGGCGCGGACCAGCTGGTAGAAGGTCTCGCCGGCGCCCCAGTTCTCCTTGCGCTGGTAGGCGGAGAGCTCGACGGGCACGACCGGCACGGGCAGGCCGATGGCGGCGGCGATGCCGGCCGGATCGTCCTGGATGAGCTCAGCCGTGCAGGAGGCCCCGACGAGGAGCACCTCGGGCTGGAAGCGCTCGTAGGCCTCGCGCGCGGCGGTCTTGAAGAGCTCCGCCGTGTCGCTGCCGAGGTCGCGCGCCTGGAAGGTCGTGTAGGTGACCGGGGGCCGCTGCTTGCGGCGCTCGATCATCGTGAAGAGCAGGTCCGCGTAGGTGTCGCCCTGCGGCGCGTGCAGCACGAAGTGCACGCCCTTCATGCCCGTCGCCACGCGCATGGCGCCGACGTGCGGGGGGCCTTCGTAGGTCCAGACCGAGAGCTTCATCTCAGACCTTCAACCTCTCCCGGCGCACCAGCGGCCGCGCGAAGAGCTCGGCGAGGTCGCCGGCCTGCTCGAAGCCCTGCACCGGCGTGAAGACCAGCTCGATGGACCACTTGGTGGTCATGCCCTCGACCTCGAGCGGGTTCGCCAGGCCGAGACCGCAGACGACCATGTCCGGCGCCGCGGCGCGGCAGCGATCGAGCTGACGCTCGACGTCCTGGCCCTCGCTGAGCTGCACGCCATCGGGGAGGAGCGCGAGCTCCGGGCCCAGGTGGTCGCGCTGGAGATAGGGCGTGCCGACCTCGACCAGCTCCATGCCCACCTCGCGCGCGAGGAAGCGGGCGATGGGGATCTCGAGCTGCGAGTCCGGGAAGAAGAAGATGCGCTTGCCCGCGAGGCGCTCGCGCATGGGCGCGAGGGCGCGGCGGGCGCGGGCCTCGGCCGGGGCGACGACCTCCTCGAAGCGCGCCGGGTCGACGCCGTATTCGGTGGCCGCCGCCTGGAGCCAGGCGCGCGTGCCCTCGGCGCCCAGCGGGAAGGGGGCCGGGAGGTGGCGCGCGCCGAGGTCGTTCAGGGCGAGCCCCGTCTCCGCGAGGAAGGGCTGGGCGAGCAGGTAGCGGGTGCCCCGGCCCACCGGCGGCGCGCTCCGGGCGCGGCGCGGCGGGAAGAAGCGGACGGGCACGCCGAGCTGGTCGAAGAGGCGCTGGAGCTGATCCTCGACCACATCCGGGAGGGTGCCGACGACGAGGAGATCGTCGCCCGCGTCCTCGCTCGGGCCCTGGGCGCGGAGCATGGACGCGAGGCAGGCGTCCTCGCCCTGCGTGAAGGTCGTCTCGATGCCGCTGCCCGAGTAGGCGAGCACCTGCACGTCGGGGCCGTGCTGCTGGCTGAGGCGCGCGGCCGCGCGGGAGAGGTCGAGCTTGATGACCTCGGAGGGGCAGGAGCCGACCAGGAAGAGCTGGCGGACCTCGGGGCGGCGGCGGAGCACGCGGGCGACGACCCGGTCGATCTCCTCGTTCGCGTCGGCGAGGCCGGCGAGATCCTTCTCCTCGAGGATGGCCGTGGCGAAGCGGGGCTCGGCGAAGATCATCACGCCGGCCGCCGACTGGAGCAGGTGCGCGCAGGTGCGCGAGCCGATCACCAGGAAGAAGGCGTCCTGCATCTTCCGGTGGAGCCAGACGATGCCCGTGAGGCCGCAGAAGACCTCGCGCTGGCCTCGCTCCTTGAGCACGGGCAGCGCCGCGCCGCCGGCGATGGCGGGGTTCGGGGCGCTCACGCGGCCCTCGCTTCCAGGCGCGCGTCCGGGGCCGCAGCTTCGCGGGCGCGCTTCTCGTCGAGGCGGGCGGCGCGCAGCTTGAGGACGAACTGGCCGGCGTTGACGACGTAGGCGGCGTAGGCCGCCAGGGCGAGCCAGAGCTGCTGGTTCGTGGCCAGCGCGCCGCTGAAGAGGGCCCAGAGGTAGGCCGTGTGCAGCGCGAGGACGAGCATGGAGAACACGTCCTCCCAGAAGAAGGCCTTCGCGAAGAGGTAGCGCCCGAAGACGACCTTCTCCCAGATCGCGCCGGTGACCATGATCGCGTAGAGGAGCCCCGTCTTGACGACGACCGAGATGGCGGCGGCCTCCGCGCCCGCCCCGGTCGCGAGCGTGCGCAGCACGAGCACGAGGCTGATCGCGAAGGCGAGGAACTGCACCGGCGCCAGCACGCCCTGGACGAGCGTCCAGCGGGTCGCGTCTCGGCGCTCGCGCTGCTCGGGCGTGTAGAGGGGCGCTCGGGGGCGGGGCTCGGCGCCAGGGGCGTGGGGGGCCTCCAGAAGCATCCCGGGTAGCTTGGCCCCCTCGGACGGGAAGTGTCAAGCATTCTTGACGTCAAGCGTTCTTTACGCACCCGAATCGCTGTGTTAGCACTGAGGGTGCGTCATGGGCAGCCTCGGAAAATCGCGCGGCCACGCCGCAGAACCAAGTGATCTCATGGGCTTGGCCGGCGAGCCGACCCGGGCTCGGCGCTACCCGAGCCCTGGCGCCGCCCTCGAGCTGCTCAAGCCCGTGACCTGGTTCGCGCCCATGTGGGCGCTCGGATGTGGGGTGGTCTCGGCCGGGGTGCCCTTCGCCGAGCACTGGGCGTCCATCCTCGGCTCGGTGCTCCTCGCGGGCCCGCTGGTCTGCGGGACGAGCCAGGCATGCAACGACTGGTTCGACCGGCACGTGGACGCGATCAACGAGCCCGACCGGCCGATCCCCTCGGGCCGCGTCCCGGGCCGCTGGGGGCTGGGCATCGCGATCGCGTGGAGCGCGCTCTCCCTCGCCGTCGGCGCCGCCCTCGGCCCTTGGGTCTTCGTGGCGTCGGTCTTCGGGCTGGCTCTCGCCTGGGCCTACAGCATGCCGCCCTTCCGGCTGAAGCTGAACGGCTGGTGGGGGAACAGCGCGGTCGGCCTCTGCTACGAGGGCCTGCCCTGGTTCACGGGCGCGGCGGCGCTGACGACCCAGCTGCCGAACTGGCGCATCACGACCATGGCCCTGCTCTACAGCGCTGGCGCCTTCGGGATCATGGTGCTGAACGACTTCAAGGCCATCGAGGGCGATCGGGAGCTCGGCATCCGCACCCTGCCGGTGCAGCTCGGCGTGCGGCCGGCGGCGGTCTTCGCCTGCGTGGTGATGGCCGTGCCGCAGCTCGTCGTCATCGGGCTGCTCTGGCGCGACGGCCAGACCGTCCACGCGGCGATCGTGGCCGGCCTGCTCCTCGCCCAGGGCGCGATGATGCCGATGCTCGTGAAGGCGCCGCGCAAGCGCGCCCCGCTCTACAACGCGACCGGGACCACCTTCTACGTGCTGGGCATGCTCGCCAGCGCGTTCGCGATTCGCGACCTCCTGCAGGGGGCCGGCGGCTGAGCGCGCCCACGCGGCGCGATCGAACGGAGAGACGAGTGATGAGCGATCGATTCGACGTGATCGTCGTGGGCGGGGGGCCAGCGGGCGCCACGGCCGCGCACGAGCTGGCCAAGGCCGGCTACGCGGTGGCGCTGCTCGACAAGGGCGGGCGCATCAAGCCCTGCGGCGGGGCGATCCCGCCGCGCCTGATGCGGGACTTCGACATCCCCGAGTCGCTGCTCTGCGCGCGGATTCGCTCGGCGCGCATGGTCTCCCCGAGCCGGCGCCGGGTGGACATGCCGATCGAGGGGGGCTTCGTCGGGATGGTGGATCGCGAGGTCTTCGACGAGTACCTGCGCGAGCGCGCCGCGTCGGCCGGGGCCGTGCGAATCCGCGGGGCCTACGAGCGCATGAGCCGCGACGGCGGCACGGGCGCGATCGTGCACTACCGGACGCGCGAAGGGCTGCGCTCCATGCGTGGGCGGCTGGTGGTCGGGGCCGATGGCGCGACCTCGAAGGTGGCGAGGCAGGAGGTGAACGCGAAGCGGCCGCCCTGCGTGTTCGCGTACCACGAGGTGCTCGAGGCGCCCGACGCGAGCGTCCGCGACTACGACGGCACGCGCTGCGACGTCATCTACCAGGGGACCACCTCGCCCGATTTCTACGGGTGGGTCTTCCCGCACGGCTCGAAGGTGAGCGTGGGGACCGGCAGCGCGATGAAGGGCTTCAGCCTGAAGGGCTCCGTGGCCGCGCTCCGCGACCAGACCGGGCTCGCCGAGGTGCGCACGGTGCGCCGCGAGGGGGCGCCGATCCCGATGAAGCCACTGAAGAGGTGGGACAACGGGCGCGATGTGGTGCTCGCGGGCGACGCGGCGGGGGTGGTGGCGCCGTCCAGCGGCGAGGGCATCTACTACGCGATGGTCGGCGGTGATTTGGCCGCCGTGGCAGCCGTGAGCTTCCTGGAGTCGGGGGACGCGCGGAAGCTCGGGCTCGCTCGGAAGCTCTTCATGAAGGCGCACGGCCGGGTGTTCTGGATCCTCGGCATCATGCAGCACTTCTGGTACCGCAACGACAAGCGCCGGGAGCGCTTCGTCAGCATGTGCGACGACCCCGACGTGCAGACGCTCACCTGGCAGGCCTACATGAACAAGGAGCTCGTGAAGGCCAAGCCGAAGGCGCACGCGCGGATCTTCTTCAAGGACATGGCGCACCTGCTCGGGATCGTCTCCCCGACGGGCTAGCTGAGGTCGGGATGGACGCGCTGCTCCCGTGGGCGCTCGATGTCGCGCTCGGCGCGATCGGGCTCGAGGTGCTGGTGCTGCTCGCCTGGGCGCGCGCTAGACGGACGGAGATGCGGCCGGCCGACGTGGTCGGCCAACTGCTCGCGGGGGGCCTCCTCTTGGGTGCGCTGCGAAACGAGGTGGCCGGCGGGGAGACCCGCTGGACGCTCGCCTTGCTCGCGGCGTCGCTCCCCGCTCACCTCTGGGATCTCCGGAGGCGAGCGAGAGGAGCCGGAGAGCTCAGCCCTCGGCCTGCGCCGCCCAGCTCAGGCAGTGGCCCTGCGGCTGAACCGGGCCGCTGAAGAGGTTGCAGCCGCCGCAGTCGCCGTACTGGCCCTCGACGTACTGCGCGCAGTTCGCGCAGTTCTTGCCGGCCTCCGTCGACTGCTCCTTGTACTGAAGCGTCGTGCGCATCTGCTGCGACTGCGCGTCGACGGGCGCGCCGCACCCCTCACTGTCGCCGCCGCCTCCGCCGCCGCCCCCGCCGCCCTCTTCGCCGCCGCCGCACGCAGCCGAGAAGAGGCCGAAGGCGGTCACGCCTCCGATGCCGAGGACCTTGAGTGCGCGCCGCCGCCCGAGCTTGTTGTCCTTCATGGGGAAGGAATCTCTGCTCGATCTTGACACGGGTCAAGTATTTTCCAGAAACGTACGCGAAATCAGGACAAGGGTTGAACCAACCTCCTGATTGGGTCTCTCGTTTCGCTCATCCCAAAGCCCCCTGCGCGTCGAGCGGCCGCTTCCCTTGACCACGTGGGGGCGTCCGCTTAAACACTCGCGACGGTCGGCCCTCCGACCGCGGGCGCTCGTCCGGCGCCCTTCCCAGTCCCCATCGTCTAGTGGCCCAGGACCCCGGCCTTTCACGCCGGTAACGCGGGTTCAAACCCCGCTGGGGACGCCATTGGTCAAGCCCGCCATCCGGCGGGCTTTTCCTTTTGAGGCGGCCGATCTCTCGGGGAACGGGCCCAGTCCCTCGGCTCCATCCATCTCTCGCGGCTCAGCTCGCTGCCGTCCGCTTTCCGCCGTCCGCTATCCGTCGCGGGGCATCGAGGGAGCGCCGGCGGCCGCTTCGCGGAGGAAGGCGGCGCCGGGCGGCGCGTCGAAGGAGGGCAGGCGGCCGCTTCGCGGAGGAAGGCGGCGCCGACGCGACGTGTCGAGGGAGCGCGAGCGGCCGCTTCGCGGAGGAACGCGGCGCCGGGGCGGCGCGTCGAGGGAACGCGGGCCGCTTCGCGGAGGTAGGCGGCGCCGGCGCGACGTGTCGGGGGAGCGCGGGCGGCCACGGGCGGCCGCTTCGCGGAGGGAGACGTCGCCGGCGAGCCCCTACCCGCTCCTCCGCGTACGCGGCCGCCGCCGCTGCAGCCCCCGACGGACTGTGGACGGCGGGAAGCTGACGGCTCCCCCGGCTCGTTCCGTGCCGCTGGAGTCGCTTCTGGCGGCCCGACGAGTCGGCGCGTCGCGGCGAGGGGGTGGCGGCCGCCACCCTCTCCGCCGCCACTCCGCCGATTCGTCGCCGCAAGTCCGCGGAATCACACAGGCGCGTGTCCGGCACGGGGCGTGAAGTCGTGGGCGGGTGGCGTGACGCAGCCGCGCATGGACATCCCGGGGTCGAGCTTGATGCTGACGCGGCGGACGACGCTGCGGAAGCTGTTCTGGCGGCCGGGGA
>PABA01000038.1 GCA_002699025.1 Sandaracinus sp.
AAGCGAGCCCGCGCGCCACATACACTCCGCCCGCTCCGCGAACGCGGCATGGACCGCGAAGCCGAGCGCCAGCACGGACCGCGGAGAGCGGACCGCGGAACGCATCACGACCCCCGGTCGTGATCCCCGGCCCCCGAAGCGAGCCAAGCGAGCGCCCCCCACCGCCCCCGCGCCGGCGAAGCCGGCAAAGGGGGCGGTCAAGGCACGCACTGCCCCGTCAGCGGCCCGCTCCGCACGCAGCGGAACTCGGGCCCGATCATCTGGCAGAAGGAGTCGCCCCCGAAGAAGTCGCAGCGCGGCCCGCACACCGAGAAGCTCTCCGTGTAGCAGACCTGGTCGATGCTCCCGACGCCCGCGCAGTCCGCGTTCGAGAAGCAGCGGCAGGTGAAGACGTCCACGAAGCCGTCCCCGTCGTCGTCGCGCCCGTCACAGCACTCCCCCTCCGCGCCGAAGGGCGAGCAGTCCGTGTCCCGGCAGTCGACCCGCCCGTCCCCGTCGTCGTCCGCTCCGTTCGTGCACATGGCCGGCCCGATCTCCCCCTCGCTCATCACCTCGCAGCCGGGAGCCATCGCGCAGATCGGATCGTCGCAATCCACCGCTCCGTCGCAGTCGTTGTCGACCCCGTCGTCGCAGCGCTCAGGCGAGGGCACACAGCAACCGGGCGCGCCCTCGCAGGCCGGATCCGCGCAGTCGACGAGCCCGTTGCAGTCGTCGTCGTTGCCGTTGATGCAGCTGATCTCCTCGTCGAGGCAGACCGGCGAGCAGACCGGGTCGCCGGCGCAGTCCGGGTCGTCGCAGTCGGTCAGCCCGTCGCAGTCCTCGTCGAGCGGGACGTCGCAGCGCTCCGGGAAGCAGAAGCTGCAGAGCGGGCTCCCCGCGCAGTCCTCGTCGGCGCAGTCCACGACGCCGTCGCAGTCGTCGTCCCGCCCGTTTCGGCACTCCTCGGCTACGCACTCGCCGGAGCAGCTCGGCTCGAAGAAGCACGCCGGGTCGTCGCAATCCGCCAGCCCGTTGCAGTCGTCGTCGATGCCCGTGTTGCAGAGCTCGACCGGCGCGCAGGCCGCGCAGGCCGGCGTCCCCGCGCAGTCCGGATCCTCGCAGTCGACGATCCCGTCGCAGTCGTCATCCGCCCCGTTCCGGCAGCTCTCCGCCACCGGCACGCAGCAGGCGGGCTCGCCGGCGCAGTCCGGATCGGCGCAGTCCACCAGCCCGTCGCAGTCCTGATCGCGCCCGTCGCCGCAGCGCTCGGGCACGGGCCGGCAGCAGGCCGGATCCTCCACGCAGTCCGGATCCCGGCAGTCCGGGAAGGTGTCGCAGTCGTCGTCCACGCCGTTGCCGCAGACCTCGGGCCCGGTCGGCGTACAGCAGGTCGAGTCCGCCGCACAGTCCGGATCGTCGCAGTCCACGCGCCGGTCGCAGTCCTCGTCGAGCCCGTCGCGGCAGTTCCGCTCCCGCGGCGCGCAGACCTCGCAGGCCGGGTCGAAGCGGCACTCCGGATCGTCGCAGTCCATCAGCCCGTCGCAGTCGTCGTCGAGGCCATTCCGGCAGTCGAACTCCTCCGGCGCGCACTCGAAGCAGCGCGGATCCATCCGGCACTCCTCGTCCGCGCAGTCCGCCCGCCCGTCGCAGTCGTCGTCGATGCGGTTGCCGCACTCCACCTCGAAGGGCTCGCACATCTCGCACTCGGGCAGGCCGAGGCACTCCGGATCCGCGCAGTCGAGCCGCCCGTCGCAGTCGTCATCGAGGCCGTTCCGGCACTCCACCTCGAAGGGCGCGCAGTCGATGCACTCGTCCCGGCCGGCACACTCCGGATCCTCGCAGTCGAAGAGCCCGTCGCAGTCGTCGTCCCGCCCGTCCCGGCAGAAGCGCTCGCTCGGCAAGCACCCGCCGCAGCGCGGGTCCGCTCCGCAGTCGAGCCGGTCCTCGCAGTCGAAGAGCCCGTCGCAGTCGTCGTCCCGCCCGTCGAAGCAGTCGGCCTCGAAGGGCAGGCACTCCCCGCACTCGGGCCGGCCGAGGCAGTCCGGGTCCTCGCAGTCGAAGAGCCCGTCGCAGTCGTCGTCCCGCCCATCGACGCAGAAGCGCTCGAAGTCCGCGCAGCCGCTGCAGCGCGGGTCCCGCTCGCAGTCCGGATCGTCGCAGTCGACGAAGCCGTCGCAGTCGTCGTCCCGCCCGTCCCGGCACTGGAACTCGAGGCGACCGATGGGCTCGCACATCACGCAGCGCGGGTCGCGCGCGCAGTCCCGGTCGGCGCAGTCGAGGCGCCCGTCGCAGTCGTCGTCCCGCCCGTCGAGGCAGCGCTCCTCGATCGGCGCCGTCGGCACGCAGCCGCAGGCCGGCGAGCCCGCGCAGTCGAAGTCGGCGCAGTCGACGAAGCCGTCGCAATCGTCGTCCCGCCCATCGCCGCAGCGCCGCTCGATCATGTCGATGGGCTCGCAGCCGCCGCACTCCGGGCGGCCCTCGCAGAAGGGATCGGCGCAGTCGATCAGCCCGTTGCAGTCGTCGTCGACTCCGTCGTCGCAGAAGACCTCCTCGGGGAAGCGCGGCTCGCAGCCGCCGCACTCGGGCAGGCCGCGGCAGCTCTCGTCCCGGCAGTCGGGCCGTCCGTCGCAGTCGTCGTCGAGGCCGTTGAAGCAGAGCTCCCGCGCGCCGGGGAAGACGCGCGGGTTCCCGTCGTCGCAGTCGCCGCCGCCGCAAGCCGCGTCCCCGACGCCATCGCCGTCGCGGTCGCGCGGCTCGGAGACGCAGAGGTCGAGGCCCTCGTCGCAGCGATCGGTGGTGCAGGCCACGCCGTCGTCGCAGGGCGCGGGCGCGCCCGTCGCGCAACCGCGGGGCGTGCAGACCTCGGCGCCGTTGCAGAACGCGCCGTCGTCGCAGAAGCCGTCATCGGGGGCGTTCACGCAGCCGCCGGCCGCCTCGCTGCACTCGTCGATCGTGCAGGCCACGCCGTCGTCGCAGCGCGAGGGCGTGCCCGCGAGGCAGAAGCCCTCGGGCCCGCAGAGCTCGGCGCCGTTGCAGGCGAAGCCGTCGTCGCACTCGACGTCGCCCGCGCAGGGGCGCCGCGCGCAGCCGCTCGTCGGGTCGCAGATCTCGTCCGGCCCGCAGAGGCTCGCGTCGGGGACGCTCTGACAGCGGTCCTCTCCCTCGAGGCACTCGTCGAGGGTGCAGGCCACGCCGTCGTCGCAGCTCGGCGGCGCGCCGGCCACGCAGGCGCCGGCGATGCAGGCCTCCGCGCCGTTGCAGAAGAGGCCGTCGTCGCAGTCCGCGGCGCTCGTGCAGCTCCCCCCGTCGACCGTGCCGCCGTCGACCGTGCCGCCGTCGGGGCGGGGCGCGGCGCCGTCCTCGAAGGTCGAGAGCGGGCTCCGGCCGCACGCGGCGACCAGGAGCGCCAGGAGCGCGAGCCGAAGCGGCGTGAATGCGTGACGAGCCATGGTCCTCTCCCCTACGTGGCCGCATCGGACGCGATCCGTCGCCCCGATTCGACCCGACCGCTCCCATCCTACGCCAGCGGCGCGAAGCGTGCCAAGCCTCGTGCCAGCCGCGCTCCAGCAACCGTGCCAACCCGAGCCACCACGCGCCACACGGCGCTGCAGCGACCGTGTCGTGAGGAGCCTCACGAAACGGCCCCCGTTCGGAGAAATACCCGTCCTCCAAAGATGTTACGGGGCGCGCGGAGGGGTTGACTCGACCCGGGTCACCGGTACATAGCCACGCCCGCGGCTTGGCAGCCGGCTGGCGAGAGCGCTGACACCCCCGCGAGCGTGCCCCTCTCCGCCGCCGCGGCTCTCCCCGACTCCAACGCCCCCAACGAAACGAGGCTCCATGAGCGACGTGATGATCGAGGCGCGGGACCTCACCAAGAAGTACGGCCCCGTCACGGCCCTGCGCGACGTCAGCTTCGAGGTCCGCAAGGGTGAGGTCGTCGGCTTCCTCGGCCCCAACGGCGCCGGCAAGACGACCACGATGAAGATCCTCACCTGCTTCATCGCCCCCACCGAGGGGCAGGCGCGGGTGAACGGCGCGGACATCTTCGACGACCCGATGAAGGTCCGCGAGTCGATCGGGTACCTCCCCGAGTCGACGCCGCTCTACACGGAGATGCTCGTGCTCGAGTACCTCCAGTTCATCGCCAAGATGCGCGGCTTCACGGGCGAAGAGGCCCGCAAGCGCATCAAGAAGGCGGTCGAGCAGACGAGCCTCGAGGACGTCATCGCCAAGGAGATCCGCGCGCTCTCCAAGGGCTACCGGCAGCGGGTCGGCCTCGCCCAGGCGCTCGTGCACGAGCCCGACGTGCTCATCCTCGACGAGCCCATGAGCGGCCTCGACCCGAACCAGGCCGCCGAGATCCGCGAGCTCATCAAGCAGATCGGTGAGGAGCGCACGGTCATCCTCTCGACTCACGACCTCGCCGAGGTCCAGGTCACCTGCAGCCGCGTGCTGATCATCGCGAACGGCCGGCTGGTCGCCGACGACACGCCCGACGAGCTGCGGGAGCGCGCCGGCAAGGCGAGCTACCAGGTGACGGTGCTCGCCAAGGAGGGCGCCTACCGGGACAGCGAGCAGTCGAAGGCGGTGCGCGACGCGCTCGGCAAGATCGGCGGGGTCGCCTCGGTGCGGCAGCGCGAGGCCGAGGGCAAGGACGAGCTCCTCTTCACGGTGCTCCCGAAGAGCGCCGAGGACATCCGGGCGGAGATCTTCCAGTCCGCCGTGGACGGCGGCTTCGTGCTGCTCGGCCTCGAGAAGAAGGCCGAGGCCCTCGACAAGGTCTTCCGGGACCTGACGACGGGCGACACGGAGGAGCTCAGCGCCCGGGAGCAGAAGAAGGCCGAGGCGCGCGCCCGAAAGAAGAAGCGCGACGCCGCCAAGAAGGCGGACGCGAAGGCCGAAGCGAAGAAGGCCGAACCGAAGAAGACGGACGCGGACGCGGACGACGGCGACGACGCGGAGAAGGAGGAGGCGTGATGAACAAGAACACGCTCACCATCGCGGGGCGGCAGTTCCGCAGCTACTTCAACGGGCCGATCGCGTACATCGTGGTCTCGCTCGTGCTCATCATCCTGGGCTTCCTCTTCTGGGAGACCTTCTTCCTCTTCGGGCGCGCGACCGTCCGCGAGATGTTCCGCTACTTCTCGCTCATCAACTACTTCGCGCTGCCCGCCCTGACGATGGGCCTCATCGCGGAGGAGAAGCGCACGGGCACCATCGAGCTGCTCATCACCATGCCCGTCACCGACGCGCAGGTGATCGTCGGCAAGTACCTCGGCGTGCTCGGCCTCTACGCCATCATGGTCGTGCTGACGCTGCCCTACCCGATCAGCGTGGGGAACCTCGGCAACCTCGACTGGGGCCCGGTCTTCTCCGGCTACCTCGGGCTCCTCCTCCAGGGCGCCGCGCTCCTCGGCATCGGCCTGATGATGTCGAGCTTCACGGACAACCAGCTCATCGCCTTCTTCGGCGCGCTGGCCGTGTCGATCTTCTTCTTCCTCGTCGACAAGTTCCTGCCCTTCATGCCCAGCGGGCTCGCGGGCTTCGCCGAGCAGATCTCCTTCGACTTCCACGTCGAGAGCATGCGCCGCGGCGTCATCGCCCTGCGCGACGTGCTCTTCTTCGCCTCCATCGCCGCGGGCTGCCTGCTCGTGGCGTTCCGTTCCCTCGAGAGCCGCCGCTGGAGCTGAGCCATGGCTGACAAGCGAAACAAGCTCGCCGCCACCTCCGTGGGGATGCTCGTCCTCACGATCGGCATCCTCGTCCTCCTGAACTTCCTCGCGTCCTACACGAACGTCGGCCGCATGGACGTCACCGGGAACCAGCTCTGGTCCCTCAGTGACGGCTCGCGCCGGCTCGTGTCCGACCTCGAGGACCGCATGGAGATCACGGCTTACTTCACCGAGGATCTCCCGCCGCCCTTCAACTCCACCGAGCAGTACGTCCGCGACCTGCTCGGCGAGTACGAGGCCGCCTCCGGGGGCAAGCTCCGCGTCCGCTTCATCAACCCGGACGACGAGGAGCTGCAGGAGCAGGCCGAGGAAGACGGCGTCCGCCGCGTCGCCCACCAGGTCATCGAGAACGACTCGGTGAGCGTCCGCGAGGGCTACCGGGGGCTGGTGATCAAGCACCTCGGCGAGTCCGAGGCGATCCCCGTCATCCAGGACCCGACGGGCCTCGAGTACACGATCACGATGAAGATCAAGGAGATGGTCGGCGACAAGACCGAGATCGGCATCGTCGGCGGCCACGGCGGCCCGACCCTCGCCGAGGGCCTCACGGGGCTCCGGGACACGCTGCCGACCTACGAGCTGACCGAGGTGACGCTCGACTCGGAGATCGATCCCGATCTCCGCGCCCTGCTCATCGTCTCGCCCGCCGAGCCCTTCAGCGAGGACGAGCTCCGGCGCATCGACCAGTACGTGATGCGCGGCGGCTCACTCGGCGTCTTCGGCGCTGGCACGGGGCTCGAGATCAGCGGCCCGGCGCCGACCATCACGGCCACCGAGACCGGCCTCGCGCAGCTGCTCGGTCGCTACGGCGTGGAGCCGCGCTCGGACGTCGTGCTCGACTGGCAGTGCAGCCGCGCGCCCATGCGTGGGCCCATGGGGCTGCAGGTCGCCGTGCCCTACCCGGCCGTGCCCATCGTGACCTTCGACGACGCGCAGATGGAGCACCCGGCCCTCTTCCGCATCCCGACGGCCGTGCTTCCCTTCACCTCGAGCCTCGCCGTGACGAGCGCGCCCGAGGGCGTGAGCGTCGAGGTGCTCGCGCGCTCGAGCGAGAACAGCTGGCGGCAGGATCCGGCGGGCGTGAACCTCCAGCCGCGGCACCCGCGCGAGTGGCGCGCCAGCGGCGAGCCCGGGCCCTTCCCGCTGCTGGTCGCCGTCGAGGGGCAGCTCCCGAGCGCCTACGCCTCGAGCGCGTCCATGAGCCCGGGCGCGGGCGAGGGCGCGAGCGACATCGAGGCGCCGGCCGAGAGCGAGGCGCCCGTGCGCATCCTGGTCGCGGGCACCGCCGCGTTCATGCGGGACGAGTTCCTGCCGCAGGCCGGGCCGACGGGCGAGCGCGACCTGAGCGGTGCGCTGGCCTTCGCGCTGAACGCCATCGACTGGCTCGCCGCCGAGTCGGACCTCATCGCCATCCGCGCGAAGAACATCGAGGACCCGGCGCTCGAGGTGCCGGCCGCTGCCCAGCAGGCCGAGGAGGCCGCGCGCGCGGCCGCCGAGGAGGGCGACGAGGAGGCGGTCGAGGAGAACCTGGAGGAGCGCGAGGAGGCGATGGCCTCCTGGGACCGCAAGAAGACCTTCTACCGCTGGGGCAACACGCTGGGCATCCCGCTCGCGTTCGCCCTCTTCGGACTCATCCGCTGGCGCCAGCGCAACGCGCGCCGGAAGAACCTGAAGCTCTGAGAGGCGCATGATGGACGGTCAGAAGAAGCTGCTCGTCGCCGGGGCGCTGTTCGTGGTGCTGCTCGGCGGCGCCATCTGGGTGGTGAACCAGCGCGAGGAATCGGACGCCGGGGGCGGAGACGAGGTCGCGGCGCCGGAGTTCCCGGAGATCGCGCGCGACGCCATCACGGCGCTGCGGATCACGCGGCCCGGGGACGGCGAGGACGCCGAGCCGGTGGCCGTGCGCATGGAGAAGCGCGGCGAGAGCTGGGTGATCGTGGAGCCGCTCGAGGCCGAGGCCGACGAGAGCGCGGTGAGCACGGCGCTCGACAAGCTCGAGGAGCTCGAGATCGGCGGCGTGGCCGCGACGCGGGCCGAGAACCACGAGCGCCTCGAGGTGGCCGAGTCGAACGGCATCCACGTCGAGGTGTTCACGGAGGGCGCCGAGCCGGCGCTGAGCTTCTGGGTCGGCGGGCTGCGGAGCCGGAACACGATGGTGCGGCTCGACGGCGAGGACGTCGTCGCGGCGGCGCGGGGCTCGATCAAGTACGCCTTCAACAAGGAGCTCAAGGACTGGCGCAACCGGCGGGTGCTCGACGAGGACCCGAGCGAGGTGCGGGCCGTGCGCTTCGAGAGCGAGAACGGGACCTTCGCGTTCACGCGCGGGGCCGACGACGAGTGGGCCATCGCCGCGCCGGCCGAGGGCGAGGAGGCGCCGGAGATCGAGCGCTTCGGGAGCTCGAAGGTGCAGTCGATCGTGGCGAGCCTGGCGCGCATGCGGGCCGTGGACTTCGCAGCGGCGGACGTGGACGCGAGCGCGGCCGGGTTCGACGCGCCGACGGGCACGGTGGTGCTCGGGCTGGGCGAGGGCGGCGGCGAGGACGCCGAGGACGGTGACGAGGGCGCCGAGGATGGCGACGAGGCCGGCGGCGACGAGGCCGGCGACGAAGAGGCCACGGAAGCCGAAGCCGCGCCGGTCGCGCTCCGGGAGATCGTGCTCGAGGTCGGTGGCCAGGTCGGCGAGGAGCGTCAGTTCTACCTGCGGCGCCAGGGCGACGAGACGATCTACGTCGTCTCCCAGTACCTCGCCGATCGCATGCGGCCGGACACGGAGAAGTTCCAGAACCCCGAGCCCGGCGAAGAGGGCGAGTCGCCGACGGCGATGGGCATGCCCGGCATGCCTGGAATGCCCGGCGGGATGCCTGGCGGGATGCCCGGCATGCCCGGCGGCGGGCCCGGGGGCCCCGGCGGCCAGCAGATCCCGCCCGAGCTGATGCAGAAGATCCAGCAGCAGCTCCGCCAGCAGCAGGCCGCGCAGATGCGCTGAGCCGGTTCCGGACCGGGCACCGAACGGGCCGCTCTCCCTCGGGAGGGCGGCCCGTCGCGTTCTCGGGCCGGCCTCGGTCGAGCCCACCGCGTTCGAGCCCACCTCGTTCGAGCCCACCGCGTTCGAGCCCACCTCGTTCGAGCCCATCGCGCTCGAGCCCCTCGACGGCGCGAACCTATGCGTCCGGCCCTTCGTAGCCGAGGGCGCCCTCGATGCAGGCGACGCACTCGTCCACGTAGTCGTCCAGGCGCTCCTCGTGCCCCCGCACGAAGCAGTCCGTGAGGGCGGACTCGACGAGGCCGAACATCAACGCCGCCGCGATGTCCGGGCGCTCGGTCTCGATCCATCCCGCCTCGGCCCACTGGGAGAAGGCCTGGCTCAGCGCCGCGATGATGACGCCGCGGTTGGCGTGGAGCGCGGCGTTCCAGTCGGCCGGGTCCGCGCTCATGGCCAAGAGATCGTGCATCTTCCCGTGCTCGGCGACGTAGTCGAAGGTGTGGCGCACCATCGCGTGCACGTCCGGGCGCTTCCCCGGATGGATCTCGGAGAACATGGCCGTCGCGACGCCGTGTCCGTAGCTGGCGGCGATCTCCGCGAGCAGGTTCCGCTTGCTGCCGAAGTGATGGAAGATCAGCCCCTCGGAGACGCCGGCCTGGCGCGCGATGGCCGCGGTCGTCACCTCGCCCGTGCCGTGCTCCGCGAAGAGCGCCTTGGCCGCCTCCAGGATGCGCGCCTTCCGGTCGTCGGGGGGCTGGCGCGTGCGCCGGCTGCGTCGTCTCGTGGCCATGCTTCGAGCCCCACTCGATAGCGCGGCCGAGCGCCCCGACGCAACGACCCCGCCGACCGGGCCCGGGACGGGCGCTCTAGGAGGCCGCGTCGCCCCGCTCACGCACCGCCCGGGCCGGAAGAGCGGCGCTTCATCCAGGGGCGTGGCGTGCCGACGGCGACGCGACCCGCCCCGGTCTCGCACGCGTCGACGAATTGAGTGCTACTCAGCTAACGCTGTGCATCATGGCACGACGTACTGAGTGACACTCAACATGGAGCCCCGCCCATGAAGCACCTCTCCGCCGCTCTCCCGAGCCTCCTCCTCCTCGCCCAGGCCTGCGCCCTCGGGGACGAGCCCGCCGCCGCCGAAGCCCCGCCCTCGCCCGACGCCCGCCCCCGGGTCGAGCTCGCGCCCGTTCGCAACGCGGCCGCGCGGGAGGAGGCGCTCCTCCACGGCGTCGTCCGCGCGAGCGAGCGCGCCACGCTGGCGTTCGGCGTCGCGGGCCGGCTCGAGGAGCGCGCCGTGGACGTCGGCGACGCCGTCCGCGCCGGCCAGCTCCTGGCCCGCCTCGACGCGAGCGGCTACCGCCACTCCGTCGCCGCGGCAGAGGCGGACCTCGCCCAGGTCGAGGCCCGCAGCGCGCAGCTCCAGCGCGACGAGGCCCGCGCCCGCGCGCTCCGGGCGAGCGGCGTCACCAGCGCCGCGGACGTCGAGGCGACCGCGACTGGCCGCGAGGCCCTCGCCGCGGGCCGGGCGGGCGCCCGCGCCCAGCTCGCCGAGGCGCGCCGCCGCCGCCGCGAGACCCAGCTCCGCGCCCCCTTCGATGGCGTCATCCGGGCCGTCCTCCTGGACGAGGGCGCCGTCGTCGGCGCGGGTGCCCCCGTCTTCCTGCTGGCTCCGGAGGCGGCCGACGAGGTCCACGCCCGGGCCCCGGAGGCCGTCGCGGCCTGGCTCGCCGTCGGCGCCGAGGCCGAGGTGGAGCTCCCGGCGACCGGCCGGCAGCTCGGCGCCACGGTCCTCGCCGTGAGCGACGCGGCGGGCCCGACCGGCCTCTTCCCCGTGCGCCTCCGCCTCGCGGGCGCCGCCCGGGACGGGAGCGGCGCCGTCCTCCACCTCCGCGGCCCGCCCGGCGAGGAGGAGCTCCGCGTCCCCGTGCGCGCCGTCCTCGACCCGAGCGGCGACCGGCCCTTCCTCTGGCGCGTCACGGACGGTCGCGCCGAGCGCGTGCCCATCGAGCTCGGCCCCCTCCGCGCCAGCCCCGCCGAGACCCCCGAGCTGGCCGTCCGCAGCGAGGTGCTCCGCGCCGGCGATCGCGTCGTCGTCGCCGGCCAGCGCCCGCTCCTGGACGGCGACCCGGTCCGCCCGAGCGAGGCCGCGCCGGGCCCCCGCGCCGCCGCTGCGGCTCCCTCGGAGGCGTCGCGATGAAGCTCCTCGAGCTCCTCCTCTCCCGCCCCCGCCTCACGCTCGCCCTCACGCTCCTCGCGAGCGCCGGCGGCGCCTTCGCCTGGTTCACGATGCCGCGCGAGGAGGACCCGCGCCTCGCCGAGCGCATGGGCCTCCTCGTCGTGCCCTACCCCGGCGCCGAGCCGGCCGACATCGAGCGGCACGTCGTCGAGCCCATCGAGGACGCGCTGAGCGAGGTCGACTCCGTCGAGGAGGTCGCCGCCACCCTCCGCACGGGCATCGCCATCCTGAGCCTCGAGCTCCGCCCGGACGTCGCCGCCGCCGAGACCGACCGGGCCTGGGACGAGGTCGAGGACGCCCTCGCCGACGCGCGCCGGCTCATGCCCGACGAGGTGCTCCCGGGCGAGCTGGACCACGCCCTCGTCGACACGGAGTCCGTGCTCCTCGCGCTCCACGGGCCGAGCGACGTCCTCGCCCTCTCCGACGCCGCCGACGCCCTCGAGGACCGGCTCCTCGGCCTCGACGACGTCTCCCGCGTCGAGCGCGCCGGCGACCCGGGCGAGCGCGTGCTCGTCGACCTCGACGACGCCGCCGCCCGCCGCCTCGGCCTCGACCCGCTCTCGCTCGGCCAGCTCCTCGCCCGCCGCAACGTCACGACACCCGGTGGCGCGCTCCAGCTCGACGGCCGCCGCCTCCTCGTCCGCCCCCTCGGCGACCTCCGCAGCGTCGAGGAGATCGCCGCGCTCCCCCTGCCCCGGCCGGACGGAAGCGCCGTGCCTCTCGGCTCCGTCGCGCGGGTCCGCCGCGCCACGGACGGCCCGCTCGCTGAGCGCGTCCGCCACGAGAGCTCCCCCGCCATCGTCCTCGGCGTCGTGCCGCGGCGCGGGCTCCAGGCCGAGCGCTTCGGGGAAGCGGTCCAGGCCCGCGTCGACGCCTTCGCCGCGGCCCACCCCGAGCTCGAGATCGCCACCCTCGCCTTCCAGCCCGCGCGGGTGAAGGCGCGCCTCGGCGAGCTCGGCGGCTCCCTCCTCCTCGGCGTGGGCATCGTCGCGGCCATCGTCTTCCTCCTCATGGGCGTGCGCATGGGGCTCGTCGTCGCGAGCGTCGTGCCGCTCGTCACCTTCGCCTCGCTCACGGTCTACGCGGCGAGCGGCGGGGTGCTCCATCAGATGGCCGTCGCCGCCCTCGTGGTCGCGCTCGGGCTCCTCGTCGACAACGCCATCGTCGTCGCCGAGACCATCCAGCGCCGCCTCGACGAAGGGCAGGCCCCCGGGGAAGCGGCACGGGCGAGCGTCCGCGAGCTCGCGCTCCCCCTCGGCGCCGCCACGGGGACGACCCTCGCCTCGTTCGTGCCGATGCTCCTCGCCGAGGGCACGACCGGCGACTTCACCCGCGCCATCCCCGTGGTCGTCATGCTCACGCTCGGCGTGAGCTACGGCTACGCGCTCCTCGTCACGCCGCTCCTCGCGCGCCTCGGCCTCCGCCCGCGCCCCGCCCGCGCGAGCCGCGTCGACGCCCTCGGCGCGCGCCTCGGCGCCTTCGCCGCACGCCGCCCGGGCCTCACGCTCCTCGTCGCCCTCGGCCTCCTCGGCGCGAGCGGCGCCTTCGCCACGCAGGTGCGCTTCGACTTCTTCCCGAGCTCCGACCGGAACCAGCTCGTGATCGAGGTCGAGCTCCCCGAGGGCAGCCACCTCGAGGCGACCGACGAGGCGAGCCGCCGGCTCGAGGCGGCGCTGCGCGCGCGGCCGGAGGTCACGGCCGTGACGGCCTTCGTCGGCCGGAGCGTGCCGAGCTTCTACTACAACCTGCCGCGTCGCCCGGCGGCGCCCCACGTGGCCCAGCTCCTCGTCACGACCCGCGCGGCCGAGGACGTGGACCCGGTCCTCCGCTTCGCCGAGGAGCTCCCCCGGCGAGAGGGCGCGGCCATGCCGGACGCGCAGGTGCTCGCGCGCCGCCTCGAGCAGGGCCCGCCGGTGCGCGCGCCGATCGAGATCCGCCTCTACGGCGACGACCTCGCCGACCTCCAGCTCGCGAGCGACGAGGTGCGCCGCGCGCTCCGGGCGACGCCGGGCGCGCGGAGCGTCCGGGCCGACCACGGGCCGGGGCTCGCGACGCTCCGGGTGGCCGTCGACGACGCCGCCGCGGCGCGCCAGGGGGTCGACCGGGCCGCCGTCGCCGTCGCGCTGCTCGGTCACGCGCGGGGTCTGTCGGCGGGCACCTATCGCGGGGGCGACGACCCGGCGCCGATCGTCGTGCGGAGCTCGGCGCGCGGCTCCGAGCGCGGCGAGCATCAGGCGCCCCTCGACCTCACCCACGCGGATGTCCCGCGCCCGGGCCGCTCGCCCGTGCCCCTCGCGCAGGTCGGGCGCGCGACCCTCGACTGGCAGCCCGCCGTGATCCACCGACGGGGGCGCCAGCGCGTGGTCGGCGTGCTGGCCGAGCACGAGCCCGACGTGACCTACGCGAGCGTCGTGAGCGCCGTGACGCCGAAGCTCGAGGCGCTCGAGCTGCCCGAGGGCGTCTCCTGGGAGATGGCCGGCGCCTTCGGCGAGTCGGCGAAGGCGAACGCCGCCCTCGGCGCGAAGGGCCCGCTCGCGGCGCTCCTCCTCGTGCTGATCTTGCTGGCGGAGTTCGACTCCTTCCGGCGCGTGCTCATCGTCCTCGCGACCGCGCCGCTGGCCTTCCTCGGCGTCTGGCCCGGGCTCGCGCTGCTGGGGCTGCCCTTCGGCTTCGTGGCGCTGCTCGGAGCCATCGCGCTGATCGGCATCGCCGTGAACGGCGCCATCGTCCTCCTCGACGTCGCGGACCGGCGGCGGCGGGAGGGCGCGAGTGTGGCCGAGGCGCTCGAGGAGGCGGTCCGGCTGCGGGCGCGTCCGATCCTCCTCACGACGGCGACCACGGTGGCCGGGCTCCTCCCGCTCCTCGCGAGCGAGTCGACGCTCTGGCCGCCCATGGCCGCGGCGATGATCTCCGGGCTGGTCGTCGCGACCCTCCTCACCCTCGCGGTCGTGCCGGCGCTCTACCGGCTCTTCTTCCGCGGGCCGAGCGGGGCACCGAGCGACGGAGAGAGCCCCGACATGACGCCCGGTGATGGGACGCCCGGTGGTGCGGGGTCGAGCGGTGCGGGGTCGAGCGGCGCGACGTCGAGCGGCGCGGGGCGGGCTGGCCGGGCGCTCGCCCTCCTCGCGATCCTCGCGCTGGCCTCGCCCCTCGCGGCGCAAGCGCCGCGCTCGGACGCCGGCCGCCGCACCGGAGCCGCCTCGCGCGACGCGAGCCCGGGAGGCGCCGCGGAAGGCCCGAGCGGCGCCCGTCCGGGCTCCGCCGCCGCGCATGGCGAAGACTCATCGGCGGACGATGGAGCGCGCGGCGACGCCGCGAGCCCGGAGCACGCGGCCCTCGAGGCCGCCGCGCCCCGCTTCGATCTCGAGGCCATGCTGAGCGAGCCGGAGGCCACCCCGCTCAGCGAGGCCGAGGCGGTCCGCCGCGCGCTCGACGCCTCGTCGGCGCCGGACCGGGCCGAGGCCGCCGTGCACCGAGCCGAGGCCGGCGTCCGCGCGGCCCGCACCGCGCTCTTTCCGGAGCTCACGCTCCGGGCGCGCTACACGCGCCTGAGCCGCATCGACAACGACCCCCTCGTCTCGCTCGAGGGCCAGGCCGACCCGGCCACGGCCCGCGCCCTGGTGGACGGCGTGGACGACCCGGAAGCGCGCCTCCTCCTCGGCGGCTTCGTCGACGCGCTGGCCGGCGTCTCGGGCACGGCCATCGAGGTGCCCCGGAACCAGTACGCCTTCTCGGCCGGCCTGGTCTACCCGGTGAGCGCCGTCCTCGCCTCCGTGCTGCCGCGCTGGCGCGGAGCGCGCCGCGCGGTGGCGGCGAACGAGGCGCAGCGCGAGGCCGTGCTCGGCGACGTCGCGCTCCGCGCCCGGGAGACCTACCTCGGCCTGCTCCGCGCGCGGAGCCTCTTCGCCGTCGCCCGGCACCGGCGCCTCGCCGCCGAGCACCAGCTCGGGCGAGTCCGGGCCGCCGTCCGGGCCGGCGCCGCGCCCCGGCTCGCGCTGCACCAGGCGGAGGCCCTGGCCGCCTCGACGCGCGTCGGCGAGACCCGCGCCGAGGCCGGCGTGCAGGTGAGCGCCGAGGCGCTGGCGACGCTGCTGCACGCCGAGGGCGCGGTCACGCCCGTGGCCGATCTCGACGCCGTACCGGCCGCGCCCGATGCCTCGCTCGCGGAGCTGGTCGCCCGCGCCCGCCGCGAGCGCCCCGAAGGGCGCGCGCTCCGGGCCGCCCTCGAGGCCCAGGGCCTCCTCGTGCGCGCCGCCGAGGCCGACCGCTACCCGACGCTCGCGCTCTCCGCGAACGTCGACGTCGCCAACCCGAATACGCTCTACGTGCCGCTCCGCGACCGCTTCGACGAGAGCTGGGACGTCTCCGTGGTCCTCGCCTGGAGCCCGAGCGCCATCGGCCGCGGCAACGCGGCGGCCGACCGGGCCCGGGCCGACGCCGACGCCGCCCGCGCCGACCTGCAAGCCCTGGAGGAGGGCATCCGCGTCGAGGTGGCCCAGGCCTTTCACGCCCTCCGCGCCGCGTCGGTCGCCCACGCCCAGTCGCGCGAGGGCGTGGAGGCCGCCGAGGCCGCCTGGGAAGCCAGCCGCGTCGCCTGGGCCCGCGGCGCCGGACCCTTCGGCGACGTGGTCGACGCCGACGCCGCCTTCACCGCCGCGCGCGTGCGTCGCATCGACGCCGCCATCGAGGCCCGCCTCGCCCGCGCCCGCCTCGACCGGGCCCTCGGCGCGCTCCCCTGATGGGTCCGGCGCCCCCCGGCCGCCCGCCCCGTCCGTTCCGCCCGTTTTCTGCAACGAACGCCTCGCTCCACCCACCAAGGGAACGACCCATGCTCGCCCCTCGCTTCGACGATGCCTCCTTCGCCCGAGGGCGGCCCCGCGGAACGGCTCGGCATCCGCGGGCCGAGCCGACCGCCGGGCCCCACCGAGGCGCTCCCGCGCTCCTCGGCCTCGGGCTCGCCCTCGTCACCCTCGGCGCGAGCGGCTGCGCGACGGCCACCACGCACACCTCCATCGGCGAGCTCGAGGTCGTGACGCTCCGGGAGGAGCACGCGAACGTGCACCTCGTCCGAGGCCCCCGCGGGAGCTTCCTGGTCGACGCGGGGCTGCCCGGCTCGGCCGCCCGCATCGAGGCGCGCCTCCTCGAGCTCGAGGTCGACCCCGCCGCCCTCCGCGCCGTGGTGCTCACGCACGGCCACGCCGATCACGCCGGGGGCGCGCCTCACCTCCGCGAGCGGCACGGCGTCACGCTGGTCGCCGGCCGGGGGGACGAGGGCATGCTCGCCGAGGGGCGGAACGGGGAGCTCTGCCCCACGGGTCGCCGCGCCCGCCGCCGGCTCGAGGGGGACCGAGCGGCGCGCTTCCCGACCTTCGCGGCGGACGTCTGGATCGCCGAGGAGACCCCCCTCGAGCCGCTCGTCGGCGTCCCGGGTCGGGTCCGCGTCCTCCCCGGCCACACGCCCGGCTCGCTCGTCCTCCTCGTCGGGCGCGCCGCCTTCGTGGGCGACCTCTTCCGCGGCGCCATCGTCGGCCGCTCCGCCGAGACGCACTTCTACATGTGCGACCTCGAGGACAACCGCGCCGACGTCCGGGCGCTCCTCGACGCCGCGCCGGAGGTCGAGGTCTTCTTCACGGGCCACTTCGGCCCGGTGACGCGCGAGGCGGTCGAGGCCTGGCTCGACGAGGCCTCATGAGCCGCGAGACCTCCAGGCGGGGACGGCCCCTTCTTTCCGGGGCCAGCGAGAGCGCCGAGGCGCCGCCGCCCCGGCCGCACGCCCCGGACGCAAGGCCACGACCCAGGGTGCGGATTCCTTCCGCGGCGCCACCGCGTCTCGGCGGACGAGACGGACGGACGACACCGTTGCGCGCGCGGGCGAGACATGCGAGCAACGCGCATGGCCGGCAAGCGGATACGCGCCCTGATCATCGCCGAGGCCGCCAACCCCGAGTGGGTGAGCGTCCCCCTCGTCGGCTGGTCCCACGCCCGCGCCCTCGGTGAGCAGGTCGACGCGCACGTCGTCACCCAGGTACGAAACCGCGAGGCCATCGAGCGCTTCGGCTGGACCGAGGGCCAGGAGTTCACGAGCCTCGACACGGAGTTCGTCGCCCGCGGCCTCTGGCGCCTCGGCGAGGCCATCCGGGGCGGCAAGGGCAAGGGCTGGACGACGCTCCAGGCGGTCGGCCTCCCGAGCTACTACGCCTTCGAGACGCTCCTCGCGAAGGAGTTCGGCCCCCGCCTCCGCGCGGGCGAGTTCGACGTCGTCCATCGCGTCACGCCCCTCAGCCCGACCCAGCCGAGCCTGCTCTCGCTCCCCCAGCTCCGCGGCGGCACGCCCTTCGTGATCGGCCCGCTGAACGGCGGCGTCCCCTGGCCGCGCCAGTTCGACGCGGCCCGGCGCGCCGAGCGCGAGTGGCTCTCCTACGTGCGCGGCGCCTACCGGCTCCTGCCCTTCTACCGCTCGACCCTCGCCCGCACCGACGCGCTGATCATCGGCTCGCAGGACACGCTCGCGCAGGTGCCCGCGAAGTACCGCGACAAGTGCGTCTACGTGCCGGAGAACGCCATCGCGCCGGAGCGCTTCCCGCTCGAGCGAACCATCGAGGTGCCCGAGGGGCCCCTCCGCGTGGCCTTCGTCGGGCGCCTCGTGCCCTACAAGGGCTGCGACATGCTCATCGAGGCGCTCGCCCCGGCCGTGAAGCGCGGCGACGTCGTGATCGACGTCTACGGCGACGGCCCGGAGATGGGGGCTCTGCGCGCGCTCCGAGAGCGGCTCGGCGTGGTCGACGGCGTCCGCCTCGACGGTTGGGTGCCGCACGAGGAGCTCCACACGCGCCTCTCGGAGGCGAGCCTCTTCGTCTTCCCCTCCATCCGCGAGTTCGGCGGCGGCGTCGTGCTCGAGGCGATGGCCTGCGGGCTGATCCCGGTCGTGGTCGAGTACGGCGGCCCGGCCGAGCTGGTGACGGAGGACACGGGCTACCTGGTCCCGCTGGGGAGCCGGGAGGAGCTCGTCGCGCGCTTCCGCGCGCAGGTCGACGCGATCCTGGCGAAGCCGCGCGAGGAGCTCGTGAGCATGGCCGAGAGCGGGCGACGCCGGGTCGAGCAGCTCTTCACCTGGGAGGCCAAGGCGCGCCAGACCGTCGCCGTGTACGAGTGGGTCCTCGGCCGGCGCGGTAAGCCCGACTTCGGCGTCCCGCTCATGCGCGGCCCCGAGTAGGCGGTCCCGCGTAGGCCACACCGCGTAGCCCACCCCGCGACGCGCGGCTCTCTCGAGCCTTCGTGTCCGGCCCGCGCGAGGAGCACGCGCACGCCGGCGCCGGAGCTCGCCCTCGGGTCAGCCCGAACGGCGCGGCACGACACACCGGTCTCAGGAGACCCCGAGGTAGCGCAGCACGACGCGCTCGATCTCCACGCGGAGCTCGCCTTCGTCCGTGTCGAAGCTCGGGTCCACGTCCGTGAAGAGGGCGCGGTGGTCCACGATGGCGAGGGCCGTCTGGATGGCGAAGCGCACGGCCGCCTCCGGATCCGGGTGGGCCATCTCCTCCCGGCGGCTGAGCAGGAGCGCCGAGACGCCCTCGATGAGGCGCTGGCGGAAGGTGATGGCCTCCTCCCAGCGCTCGGGCTGGGTCGCGACCGAGTGCACGAAGGCCGCCATGAGGCGGCGGCGCTCGCTCGCGCGGCGGACCAGCGTCTCGACGCAGGCGGCGACGATCTCCTCGAGGGAGGCCGCCTCCCAGGTCGCCGGGTCGAGGATGGTCAGCACTTCCTCGCGGAGCTCGCGCTGGTTGCGCTCGTGGAGCGCCAGGAGCAGCTCCTCCTTGTCGCGGAAGCGCGCATAGAACCCCCCGACCGAGCTCTTCGCGGCGCGCACGACGTCGGCGATGGAGACGGCGCGCAGGCCCCGCTCGACGATGAGCCGCTCGGCCGCGTCGAGGATGCGCTGGAGCGTCTTCTCGCTTCGCTTCTGCTTGGGCGCGGCGACCGTGCGGAGCGTGGCGCGGCCCGAGCCGGACGCCTTCGCCCGGGGAGCCGCCGAGCCATCCTCGGACCGGTGGGCCGAGCGGCTGGAGGAACGGCTCGGTGAACGGCGCTTGCGGGTCTTGGAGGAGCTGGGCATACTCGTCGAGTCCGAAACAGAATCCGATTCTGGTTCTTTTTCTCTGCAACGTCAACGGGCCACCGCCGACGGTGCGTGGGAAGCCAGTGCGAGGGAAGCCGTCGCGAACGCCGGGTCCGAGCGGTCCGAGCGCCCGAAGCCAGAGCCTGAGTCAGAGCCGAACACGACGACGACGACGCGCACCCGCCGTACCGCCCGCCCGACCGAGGAGACCGCCCATGCCCAGCGCCCAGCCGACGCCCGCCGCTCCCCGCCCGACCCGGAAGAAGGCGCCCGCCCCGGCCGCCGATCCGCGCGAGGCCCTCGACACCGGGCCCGTGATCGCCGCCGCCCGCCGCGCCCGGGACTGGGTCCTCCACGAGAGCCCGCTCCGCGACGCCCCCTTCCTCCGCGACGCCCGCGTCCGCGCCATGGCCCTCGAGCGCGCCCGCCTCGCGCAGGTGCCCCGCGAGCTCCGCGGCCTCGGCCTCCACGGCTTCTCGAGCCTCCTCCGCGGCCGGCTCGACGCGCCCCCCGGCGCGCGCCTCGCGCCCTCCCCGCCGAGCCTCCCCATCGTCGGCAACCTCGCCGCGCTCTCCTCCGGCCCGGACCGGCTCCGCGCCCTCCTCCAGCTCCGCGCCGAGCACGGCGACGTCGTGCGCCTCCAGTTCGGCGGCCTCCCCGCGCATCTGGTCTCCGATCCGGACCTCGTCGGCGAGGTGCTCCACACGCGGAACAAGGTCTTCGGCAAGCACACGCGCGGCCTGCACAAGCTGCGGCTCGTCCTCGGCATGGGCCTCCTCACGAGCGAGGGCTCCTTCTGGCTCCGCCAGCGGCGGATCGCCCAGCCCGCGTTCCACCGCAAGCGCATCGCCGGCTTCGCCGATCGCATGGTGCAGGCGAGCGAGGACATGGTCGGCGGCTGGGAGGACGGCGCGGAGATCGACGCGCACCACGAGATGATGAAGGTGACGCTGCGCATCGTGAGCGAGACGCTCCTCGGCGCGGACACGCGGGACGACGCCGAGGCCGTGGGCGCGGCCGTGGCGCACATCGTCGAGGACGTGAACCAGCGCGTGGACCGCCTGATCGACGTGCCGCCGATCATCCCGACGCGGCGCAACCGGGCCTTCACGCGCTCCATGGACACGCTCGATCGGATCGTGCTCGACATGATCGAGGAGCGGCGCGCGAGCGGGGAGCGGCGCGACGACCTGCTCTCGATGTTCATGGAGGTGCGCGACGCGGAGACCGGCGAGGCCATGAGCGACGCGCAGCTCCGCGACGAGATCATGACCATCTTCCTCGCCGGTCACGAGACGACGGCGAACGCGCTGAGCTGGTCGCTCTACCTGCTCGGGCAGAGCCCGACGGTGGCGCGGAAGCTGCGCGCGGAGGTCCTCGAGGTGCTCCCGGAGGGGCGGCCGGCGACCATGGAGGACGTCCCGAAGCTGACCTACACCAAACAGGTCCTGCAGGAGGCGATGCGCCTCTATCCGCCGGCCTGGATGGTGGCGCGGGCGCCGAACGAGGACACGGAGCTCGGGGGGTACTTCCTGCCGGAGAGCTCGCTGGTCTTCGTGAGCCCCTGGGTGGTGCACCGGCACCCGGACCACTGGGAGGACCCGGAGGGCTTCGACCCGGAGCGCTTCGCGCCCGAGCGGGCGAAGGGGCGCCACAAGTATGCCTACTTCCCCTTCGGAGGCGGGCCGCGCATCTGCATCGGGAACGGCTTCGCGATGATGGAGGCGCAGCTCGTGCTGGCGACGATCGTGCGCGACTGGCACCTGGATCTCGTGCCCGGCTTCCCGGTGGAGGCCGAGCCGGTGGTGACGCTACGACCGAAGCACGGGCTCCGCGTGCGCCTCCGTCGCGCGCGCTGAGCGGCGTCCCTCGCCTCGCGCCCCGGGGTGAAGCCCGCCGAGGCCCTCAGCGGCCGAGCGCGCGGCGGAAGCGGGTGGCGAGGGCGTCGGCGTCGGTGGTCGGAAAGCCCAGGCGGGCGCCCCCCGCGAGGTCGAAGAGGAGGAAGGGCGGACCGCCGCCGCGCGGCGCGTCGACCCGGACCCCGCGGACGCGGCCCGCGCGCCAGGCGGCGCCGACCGCCGCGGCGTCGCGGCGGCGGCTGCGTCGACCGGCGTAGACCATGCCGCCCACGAGCAGCAGCGCGAGGGGGGCGAAGAGGGTCGTCAGCTTCGCCCAGCCCGGCGCGCCCGGTACGACGAGGGCCCAGAGGGCGATGGCGACCAGCACACCGGCGCCGACGACCGCGAAGGCCATGCCGCGGAGGATGTGGCCGAGCGAGCCCTGCTCGGCGAGGAAGACCGCGAGCTCGGGCGGGAGCTCGCGGGCGCCGCCCGGCGCACCGGACGCGCGCGGAAACGCCCCGCCCGAGGCGGCCGGGAAGGCGCCCCCCGATGCCGAAGGGGCTCCGCCCGTTGCGGCTGGGAACGCCCCGCCAGGTGTCGATTCGAAGGCCCCGCCCGCCGGCTTCGCGCCGAACGCGCCCCCGGCGCTCGGGGTCGTGGCCGCCGCCGCGCCCCCGAAGGCCCCGCCCGCCGGCTTCGCGCCGAACGCGCCCCCGGCGCTCGGGGTCGTGGCCGCCGCCGCGCCCCCGAAAGCCCCGCCCGCCGGCTTCGCGCCGAACGCGCCCCCGGCGCCGCCGCCCCCCGCCACCGGCCCGAGCGGCCCGACGTGCTGCTCGAGGAGCGCCCGAACGCTCGCGGCGTCGAGCCCGGCGTGGAAACCGAAGCTCGCCCGCGTCCCCCCGGGCTCCAGCATCGCGAGGACCCCCTCGTCGGGCGAGACACCGGTCATCGCGCCGTCCGTGGTGCGCTCGAAGAAGAAGACGCGGGGGCCCTTCGCCGTGACGGCCACGCAAGCGAACGCGGTGTCGTTCGGGGCGTCGGCCCGCGGCACCTGCACGAGCACCGCCCGCCCCTCGGGGCTCACGGCGACGCGCTTCGGAAAGGGCTCCCCCATGGGCTCCTGGGCAAAGGCGCAGGCGTAGGCCCATTTCCGCTCGAGCCAGGCGTCGCCGTGCGGCCCGCCGAGGCGCGCGAGCAGGGCCGAGGGATCGGCGAAGAGCTCCTCGGGAAGCACCTTCTTGGCCAGGACGCGGTTGGCATTCATCGGGGCGATTCTACGGCGGCGCCAGGCCGACCTCCCCGCCGCGCGGACTCGCCTCGACCCGCCCGACCGCTCTTGTGCAGCTTCTGGTCGGCGGGGTGTGCAGACCCGCGACGAGGCTGCACAGCGACCCAGGCGATTCACCGAAATCACTACACTTTCTCGCGTTCTTACATCTGGCGCGCGCCTTGCGCTGGGAGGGGGGTGATGCTGCTCCGAGTCCTCGCCTGCGCCCTGCTCCTCGGCTGCGCCGACGCGCCCGGGGCCGCCCCGCGCGCGCAAGAGCTCGGCGGCCCGGCCGCCCCCACCGCGCCCGTACCCGGGGGAGACGAGGGGGCCGTGGGAGAGCTCCCCGCCCTCGACGCCCCCTCCCGCGCCGCGCTGGCGAACGCGCCCGTGCCGGTGCTCCTGCTCCCCGGCATCGCCTACGCCGACCAGCAGGTCATGAGCGGACCGCGCTGGGCCGCCGTCGCCTGGCGCTCGGGGGAGGGCGAGGGCGCGCTGACGCTCTCGCTGCACGCCACCGACGTCGTTCACGGCCGCCTCGACCCGGACGAGGAGCAGGCGCTCCCCGCGCCGACCCACGTCGTCCGCGGCCGCCCGGCGCGCTGGACGATCAACGAGGGCATCGGCGCCCTGAGCTGGACCGAGGCCGGCGTCGCCTACGCCCTCGAGGCCGAGTGCTTCGACCCCCACGACGACCCGCGCTGCGCCGAGCCCGGCTTCCTGCTCGCGCTCGCGGCTTCCCTTCAGGAGACCCCGTGATGATGCCCCTCGAGATCCCCGTCATCGGCCCCGTCCTCCAGGACGACCTCGCCATCCCCGTCATCGGCCCCGTCCTCCAGGACGACCTCGCCATCCCCGTCATCGGCCCGGTCGCGCGCGCCTGAGCCATGCGCCGCCTCGCCCCTCCGACGAGCGCCCTCGCGCTCGCCCTCGCCCTCGCCGCCCCGGCCGCCGCGCAGTTCGACTACGCGCCGCCCGGCACGCTGCAGGGGCCGGGCGGGAGCGTGTGCCCCGGCCACGGCCGGGTGGACGAGCGCGTCTACGCGCCCGGCATGCGCTTCCCGATCGAGGAGGGGCCCGTCTACGCGAACTCGCAGATCTACGGGCACGGCGGCTACATGGGCCCGGGCGGCGGCCAGTGCGAGACCGCCAACTACGCCTTCCCCTGGTACGACAACTTCTGCGAGGAGCGGCGCTGGGACATGCCCCTCTGCCCCAGCGGCAACGGGCACCAGGGCCAGGACATCCGCCCCCGCACCTGCGCCGACGACACGCACTGGGCCGTCGCGACCGTCGACGGGACGATCACGAACATCGGCACCTACTCCGTCTACCTCACGGGCGACGATGGCCGGCGCTACGACTACCTGCACATGGCGCCGAGCTCGCTCCGCGTGCGCGTCGGTCAGCGCGTCTCCCGCGGCGCGCGCCTCGGCCGCGTCTCGAACGCCTTCGGCGGTACGCCGACGACCATCCACCTGCACTTCAACATCCGCATGAACGTGAGCGGCGTGGGCTCGGTCTACGCGCCCACCTACATGTCGCTCGTCGAGAGCTACCGGGAGCTGATGGGGCTCGCCACGCCCCGCTTCCGCGCCGAGTACGTGAACCAGACCTTCCCGCTCGCGAGCCGCCCCTTCGAGCTCGCGCCCGGCGAGACTGCGGCGGGCCACATCGAGCTGCGCAACACGGGCTCGGAGACCTGGCGGCCCGGCGAGACCTTCCTCGGCACGACCGAGCCGCGCGACGGAGACTCGCCCCTCGCGGCGAGCGACTGGCCGAGCGCGCGCCGGGCCGCCGCCGTGGACCGGGTGGTCCCGCCGGGCGAGACCGGGCGCTTCGCCTTCACCGTGCGCGCGCCGAGCGCACCGGGCGAGTACCCGCAGTTCTTCAACCTGGTCCAAGAGGGCGTCTCCTGGTTCGCCGACGACGGCGGCCCGCCCGACGCCCAGCTGCAGGTGCGCGTCACCGTGGTCGCGCCGAGCTGCCCGGCGGACATCGGCGGGAGCTGGCAGTGCGAGGGCGCCGCGCGCGTGCGCTGCCTCGACGGCACCGTCGAGCGGGAGGACTGCGAGGAGAGCTGCGTGGACGGCGCCTGCGTCGCCCTGCCGCCCGTCGACGCCGACGGCGACGGGCACCGGGCCGACGTGGACTGCGACGACGGCGACGGGAGCATCCACCCGGGCGCCGAGGACGTCTGCGGCGACGGAGTGGACGCGAACTGCGACGGCGTCGACGCCTGCGGCGTGGACGCCGGCCGGCCGGGCATCGACGCGGCGCCGGGCGCCGACGCGAGCGCCCCCGAAGCGGACGCGGGCCCGACCTGGCGCCCGACCGGCGAGGTGCGCCGCGCCGTCGGCGGATGCAGCGCCACGAGCCCTGGTTCGGGACGGAGCGGCTCGGGACGGAGCGGCTCGAGACGGAGCGGCTCGGGAGCCGCCGCCCTCGCGCTCCTCGCCCTGGTCATCCGCCGCCGCCGCTGAGCGACGCCGCGCTCCCTCGAAGCGCCCACGCCCGCGGGCAGCGACCGCGCAATCATCTCCGCGAAGCGGCCCTCCCCGCGCCCGCGACCGGCCCGCGCCGGAGCGCAGAACGCGACGCACTCCCCCCGCGCTCCCCGCGAAGCGGCCCTCCCCGCGCCAGCCGTCGACCCGCGGCAGACAGCGGAAAGCGGGACGCAGAACGCCGCGCGACCGAAGGGAGCGCCCTCCCCCCGCGCTCCCCGCGAAGCGGCCCTCCCCGAGCCAGCGATCGACCCCCGGCGGACAGCGGAAAGCGGAACGCGGAACGCCGCGCGACCGAAGGGAGCGCGCTCGCGGAACGCCGCGCGACCGAAGGGAGCGCGCTCGCGGAACGCCGCGCGACCGAAGGGAGCGCGCTAGGGCTGGTCCCAGCTGCCCGCGCAGTAGCCCAGGTTCTCGCCGCTCGTCGCCGTGAACTGCGAGTCCCACTCGTGGTGGAAGTACCAGCGGTTCAGCGTCGGCACGAAGCTCAGCGAGCACATGTCGCTCAGATCCGTGAAGGTCGAGACCGTCGTCACGCTCCCCTCGGGCACGCGCATGCGGTCGATCTGGTCCCCGTTCGCGTAGGCCAGGTGGAGCCGCCCGTCGAAGTACTCGGCGACGCCCCAGTAGGCCCAGTTCTCGCAGCGCCGCCCCGTCGGCGCCGGCACCGGCCCGAGGTCGGTCACGTCGCCGGAGGGGAGCGCCACGTGGTAGACGCGCTCGCCCGTGTGGATGGCGATCCGGTCGTAGCCGGCGAAGAGGCCGACGTCGCCGCCCGAGGTCGTCCCGGCCACGTCGATGGGCGTCGAGAGATCGAGCGGCGTCCCGCTCGGCAGCCCGCTCGTCGCGCTCACCGGGACGAGCTGGGTGACCTGGCCGCCCCCCCGCGGCAGGGGCCGACCGCCGTTGCCGAGGAGATAGACCTCCGCCGTCCGCAGGTTGCTCACCATGCCGTCGTGGATGCGCCCGAGCGGCTCGCCCGCGCCGAGGTCGGTCCGCCGGAACCGCGCCGTCGCCCGGTCCCCGCTGACGAAGACGTGGCTCGAGCTCACCGCGATGCCGCCCCGGTCGTCGCCGGTCTCGTCCGTGTGCTCGACCAGCGTGCAGCTCGCCCCGCCGAGGCTGCTCACGCGCAGCCCGCTCGAGGTGTCGAAGGTCGCCGGGCAGCTGCCGACGTTCTCGCTGATCGTCGCGCCGCCGAACTGCGAGTCGTACTCGACGTGGAAGTACCAGCGGCCGGCCGTGGGCGAAGCGCCGATGGAGCACATGTCGCCGAGGTCCGTGAAGCTCGCGACCGGGCTGGTCGCGCCGCTCGGCACGCGGGCGCGGACGACGGCCGTGGAGCTCTCCACGTAGACCAGGTCGTAGGTCGAGCCCGAGTGCTCGAGGAGGCCCCAGTAGGCCCAGTTCTCACAGGTGCGGCGCGTCGGCGTGGTCATGGCGCCGAGATCCGTGACGTCGCCGCTCGCCAGGTCGACGACGTAGACCCGCGAGCCGTTGTGGACGGCGACGCGGTCCCAGCCGCTGAAGAGGCCGACCGTCGAGCCGAAGGTCGAGCTGCTCGCGGGGATGGGCGTCGAGAGCCGCACCTGCGTGCCGGCGAGCTGCCCGCTCGAGGCGCTGAGCAGGAGCAGGCGCGTGATGGTCCCGCCGCCGCGCTCGAGCGGGCCCGCGTCGTCGGCGAGCACGTACACCGCGTTGTTGCGGAGGTTGGTGACCATGCCGTCCCAGATCTGCGTGAGCCGCGTGCCCCCGGCGAGGTCGTTCCGCCCGAAGCGCGCCGTGGCCTCGTCGCCGCTGACGAAGAGCTGGCTCGTCGAGACCGCCAGGCCGCCGCGGTCGTCGCCGGTGAAGGCGTCGTGCTCGAGGGTCGCGCAGCCGGTCTGGCCGAACTCGGTCACGCGGAAGGTCGGCCCGGGGAGCGGCGGCACCGTGGAGACGCAGCTCCCGCCCATGCAGACCTCCCGATCGCCGCAGACGTTGCCACAGGCGCCGCAGTTCGAGCCGTCCGCGCTGGTGTCGCGGCAGGTCCCGGCGCAGTTGGTCTGCCCGCTCGGGCAGGCGGGCACGCAAGCCGAGTCCGCGCAGCTCACCGTGCCGCCGACCGGCGCGACGCAGACGTCCCCGCAGTCGCCGCAGTTCGCCGGGTCGCGATCGAGGAAGACGCAGGCGCCGGCGCAGACCGTCTGCCCGCTCGGGCAGGTCAGGGCGCAGGCGCCGTCCATGCAGATCTCGCCCGGGTCGCAGGCGTTCCCGCAGGCGCCGCAGTTCGTCGCGTCGGCGCTCAGGTCCCGGCAGACGCCGTCGCAGTCCGTCGTGCCGCCGCCGCAGACGAGCGTGCAGTCCCCGTCCATGCAGCGCTCGTCGTCGCGGCAGAGGACGCCGCAGCCGCCGCAGTTGTCGTCGTCGTCGCGCGTGTCGACGCAGAGGCTCCCGCAGGCCGTCTCGCCCTCGGCACAGATCACCCGGCAGGCGCCGTCGACGCAGGTCTCGCCCGCGGCGCAGGCGTTCCCGCAGGCGCCGCAGTGGCTCTCCGCGCCGTCGAGGTCGACGCAGGCCACCGAGGGGCCCTCCTCGCAGGCCGTGAGCCCCGCGCCGCAGCTCGCCGCGCAGCTCCCCTCCGAGCAGACCGTGCCGGCGCCGCAGACGTTGCCGCAGGCGCCGCAGTTCGCCGGATCCGAATCCGTCGAGACGCACCGGGTCACGCCGCTCCCGTCCGTGCAGGGCTCCTGGCCGGCCGGGCAGCTCACCACGCACATGCCGAGCTGGCAGCGCTCGCCGTCGGCGCAGGCGTTGCCACAGGCGCCGCAGTGGAGCGGGTCGCGATCCGTGAGGACGCAGGTGCCGAAGCAGTCCTCCTCGCCGAGCTCGCAGCTCTTGCCGGCGTCCGGCGTCGGCGGGACGCCCGAGTCGCGGCGCGTGTCGTCGATGGGCCCTCCCCCGTCGGCGCAGGCGGGGAGGAGCACGGTGGCGAGGAGCACGGTGGCGAGGGCGAGGGCGGCAGAGCAGACGATACGGCGCGTCACGGGCCCAGCGTGTCACGCAGGCTGGAAAGGTGCAGGCCGAATGAGCCCCCTCGCCGCCGCCTCCACTCCGCACGCGCGGCCCGCCGGGATGGGGAGCCTCACGGGCCGGGGACGGATGGCCACCCCCCGCCCGCGCTCACTCGAGCGGGTTCCAGTCGACGTCCATGCACTCCACGCTCTCCGGGTAGCGCGCTCGATAGGCACGGCAGGCGTCGGCGAGCACGAAGACGGCTTCGTCCTCGCGCCCCGCCGCGACCTGCTCGGCCAGACGTATGCAGGCGCGCTCGTCGACGATCCCCGGAGTGAGCCCTACTCCTCGGCGGCGGCGGCGTCCTGGGCGCTCGCCTTCACGGCCTCGACGGCCCAGAAGACGGCCTCGGGGGTGCTGGGGCAGGCGAGCTCGACGAGCGGGGGCGCGTCGGCGAAGGCGGCGACGGCGTCGCGGAGGGCCTCGCGGGCGCTGAGGGCGAGCATGAAGGGCGGCTCGCCGACGGCCTTGGAGCCGTGGATGACGCCCTCCTCGCGGGCCTTCGGCAGGAGCGCGACGCGGAAGTCGGCCGGGCACTCGCCGAGGCTCGGGAGCTTGTAGGTGCTCGCGCCGTTCGTCGCGAGGCGCCCGCTCTCCGGATCCCAGACCAGCTCCTCGCGCGTGAGCCAGCCGAGCCCCTGCACGAAGCCGCCCTCGACCTGGCCGAGGTCCACCAGCGGCGAGAGCGAGTCGCCGCAGTCGTGGAGGATGTCGACCCGCCGGAAGCCGTACTGGCCCGTGAAGCCGTCCACCTCGACCTCGGTCACGGCCGCGCCGTAGGCGTAGTAGTGGAAGGGCTTCCCGACGCCGGCGTCCTCGTCGTAGTGGATGTTCGGCGTGCGGTAGTAGCCCGCCGCGAAGAGCGGCACGCGCTGCAGGTAGGCCTGCTTGGCGATGGCCCCGAAGCTCTTCGCCTCGTCGCGGCGCCCGGCCGGGAAGACCTCGCCGTCCTCGAAGACGATGTCCTCCGGGGCGCAGCCGAAGAGCGTCCCGGCGACCACCATCAGCCGCTCGCGGATCGCCATGCAGGCGTCGCGCACGGCCTGGCCGTTCAGGTCCGAGCCGCTCGAGGCCGCCGTCGCGCTGGTGTTCGGCACCTTGTCGGTCCGCGTCGGCATCATGCGGATCGTCTCGAGGTCCACGCCGAGCGCGTCGGCCGCCACCTGCAGCATCTTCGTGTGCAGGCCCTGGCCCATCTCCGTGCCGCCGTGGTTGAGCTGCACGGACCCGTCGGCGTAGAGGAGCACCAGCGCGCCCGCTTGGTTGAAGAAGGCGGTCGTGAAGCTGATGCCGAACTTCACTGGCGTGATCGCCAGGCCGCGCTTGGTGTGCGGGTGCGCGGCGTTGAAGGCCGCGATCTCCTCGCGGCGCCGCGCGAGCTCGCTGCTCTCGGCGAGCGTCTCCCAGATCTCCCCGAGGCGCCCGGCGTCCTTGATGGGCTGCCCGTAGTGGGCCACGTCGCCCTCGCGGTAGAGGTTCCGCGCGCGCACGACCTCGGGCGGCAGGCCCGTCGCCCGCGCGATGCGATCGAGCGCGTCCTCGATCACCACCATGCCCTGCGGCCCGCCGAAGCCGCGGAAGGCCGTCTGCGAGACCTTGTGCGTCTTGCAGACCCGGCCGCGCACCCGCGCGTTCCGGAGGAGGTAGCCGTTGTCCACGTGGAACATGGCGCGGAAGAGCACGGGCTTGCTCAGGTCGAGGCTCCAGCCCCCGTCCGAGAAGAGCTCCACGTCGAGCGCGAGCAGGTGCCCCTCGTCGTCGAAGCCCACCTCGAAGCGCCCCAGGAAGGGGTGGCGCTTGCCCGTGAGCGTCATGTCGCGCTGCCGATCGAGGCGCACGCGCACGGGCCGGCCGGTCTTCCAGGCGCCGAGCGCCGCGACGGACGCCCAGGCGTTCGCCTGCACCTCCTTGCCACCGAAGGCGCCGCCCATGCGGAGCGACTGGCAGGTCACCGCGTGCGAGTCGAGGCCGAGCACGCGCGCGACGATGAGCTGGGTCTCGGTCGGGTGCTGCGTCGAGCTGTGCACCATCACCTGACCGCTCTCGTCGAGGTAGACGAGGGCCGCCTGGCTCTCGAGGTAGAAGTGCTCCTGGCCGCCGACGTGCACCTCGCCGCGGAGGCGCCGCGGGCTCGCCTTCAGCGCGTCCTCGATGGCGCCGTGCTCCTCCTCGAGGCGCACGATGCGGAGCTCCTTCGTGTGGAAGGACTCCTTCGCGATGGCGTCCTCGACCGTGAGGATGGCCTCGAGGGGCTCGAGCTCGACCTTCACGGCGGCGGCGGCGCGGCGCGCCTCGGGCTCGCTCTCGGCCAGGACCCAGGCCACCGGCTGGCCGTGGAAGACGACCTCGTCGGGGAAGAGGGGCTCGTCCTGGCGGGCGGCGCCGACGTCGCCCACGCCGGGCACGTCCTCGCCCGTGAGCACGGTGGCGACGCCGGGCATCTCGAGGGCCGCGCTCGCGTCGACGGAGCGCACCCTCGCGTGCGCCTCCATGGCCTGCACGGGCCAGGCGTGGAGGACGTTCGCCATGCGCGGCGTGATGTCGTCCGTGTAGAGGGCGCCGCCGGTGACGTGCTCGCGCGCCGACTCGTGGCTGATGGCGCGGCCGACGTGCTTCTTCTTCGGCGGGATCATGGGGCGGGACGAGCGGGTCATTCGGCGGCCTCCGCGGGGGTCGTCGTGTCGGCGAGGAGCTTCTCGAGGAGCTTCGGCACCATGGCGCGGCGGTAGGCGGCGCTGCCGCGGTGGTCCGTGAGCGGGGTGAAGGCGCCCTCGAGGAGCGGGAGCGCCTGGGCGACCGTGGCGGCGTTCCAGGGCTTGCCCTCGAGGGCCTGCTCGGCGGCCGTGGCGCGCACGGGGGTCGCCGCGACGCCGCCGTAGCCGAGGCGCGCCTTCGTGACGACGCCGTCCGCGAGCCAGAGCCCGAAGCCGGCGGCGACGGTGCTGATGTCGTCGAGGACGCGCTTGGAGACCTTGTAGAAGCGGCCGATCGAGGGGAGCGGCTTGGGGATGCGCACGGCCTTCAGGATCTCGCCGGGCGCGAGGGCGGTCTGCCGGTAGCCGGTGAAGAAGTCGGCGAGGGGGAGGGAGCGCTCGCCCTTCGCGGAGACGAGGACGACCTCGGCGTCCAGGGAGAGGAGCGCGGGCGGGCTGTCGCCGATGGGCGAGGCGTTGACCAGGTTGCCGCCGAGGGTCGCGCGGTTGCGGATGAGGCGGCTCGAGAAGAGGGGCCAGAGCTCGTCGAGGACGGGCACGCGGCCGTGGAGCGCCTCCTCGACCTCGGCGAGGGGCACGCCGGCGCCGAGGGTGATCGCGTCGTCCGTCTCCTCGTGGAAGCGGAGCTCCTCGACGGCGTCGAGGGCGATGAGCGCGTCGAAGCGCGCGTCGCGCTGGTTGATCTCGACGACCACGTCCGTGCCGCCGGCGACGAGCTTGGCCTCGGGGAGCTCGGCCAGGGCCTCGAAGAGCGCGGCGAGCGTCGTGGGGCGGCGGAAGGCGACGCCGCCGGCCTCGTGGGCGGCGGGCTCGGGCGCCGGGGCGGGCGCGCCGAGGCGCTCGGCGTGGCGATCCTTCCGGGGCGCGCCGAGCTCCACGAGCACGTCGCGGATGGGGCGGTAGCCGGTGCAGCGGCAGAGGTTGCCGCTGATGGCCTCCGGGTCGACCTCGCCGGGCGCGCGGCCCGGGCGGTAGTACTCGGCGAAGAGGCTCATGACGAAGCCCGGCGTGCAGTAGCCGCACTGGGAGCCGCCCTTCTCGACCATCGCGGCCTGCACCGGGTGGAGCGCGTCGGGCGCGTCGGCGAGGCCCTCGACGGTCCAGAGCTCCTGGCCGTGGACGGCCGGCGTGAGCACGAGGCAGCTGTTGATGGGCGAGAAGCGCGTCTTCCCGTCGGGGCCGCGGCGGACGACGACGACGGCGCATGCGCCGCACTCGCCTTCCGCGCAGCCCTCCTTGGTGCCGGTCAGACCGCGGTCGCGGAGGAAGTGGAGCAGCGGCACGTGCGGGTCCACGCCCTCCGCCTCGATCGGCTCGCCGTTCAAGCGAAAGCGGATGGTCATGAGCCGGCGATCGTAGCACCTTCGGCGGCCTCCGCCCCTCGACGGCGCCGGCGCGGCGCGAGCGGCGAAGGCTCCCTTCGCGACGGTCGAAGGGTGCGCCGCGCGCGGCCGACGGGATGGCACGCCCCAGCCCGGAGCCCCGCGAGCGGGAGCGGCGCGAGGTCGCGAAGGGCGGACGGCGGCGCGGAACGGCGGCGCGGAACGACGGCGCGGAACGACGGCGCGGAACGACGGCGCGGAACGACGGCGCGGAACGACGGCGCGGAACGGCGGCGCGGAGCGGCGGCGCGGAACGGCGGCGCGGAGCGACGGCGCGGAGCGACGGCGCGGAACTGCGGGCGCGGAACGGCGGGCGCGGAACGACGGCGCGGAACGACGGCGCGGAACGACGGCGCGGAACGGCGGCGCGGAACGGCGGCGGCGAGCGGAGGCTCCGGGCTCCGGGGCGCCCCCTCGGGCGCCTCATCCGGTAGGGTAGGCGCCGGGGGCGGGTCGGCTCGTCGCCCGATCACGATGACGACTCGCTCACTCCTCCTCCGCTGCCTCCTCGGCAGCCTCGTCTCGCTCGCGGCCTGCGGCGACGACGACGGCGTCACCGGCCCGGTCGACGGCTCGGTCCTCTGCGTCGCCGACCGCGACTGCGACGACGGCGTGTTCTGCAACGGCGTCGAGCGCTGCGAGCCCACGAGCCCGCGCGCCTCCGCCCTCGGCTGCGCGCCCGGCGCCAGCCCCTGCCTCGAGGGGCAGCGCTGCGACGAGCCTGGCGGCCGCTGCGCCACGGAGTGCTCCGCCACCCAGGACGCCGACGGCGACGGCGCGATCGCCCGGGACTGCGGCGGGGACGACTGCGACGACGCGAACGCCGACGCCTACCCCGGCGCGCCCGAGGTCTGCGACGCCGCGGGCGTGGACGAGGACTGCGACCCGACGACCTTCGGGGACCGGGACGGCGACGGCGACGGCTTCGTGGACGCGCGCTGCTGCAACGGCGAGACCTGCGGGCGGGACTGCGACGACCGCCGCGACGACGTGAAGCCGGGGCAGGTGGAGATCTGCGACGAAGACGACAACGACTGCGACGGCGAGATCGACGAGATGGCGGCGGAGGCCCCCTGGTACCCGGACTGCGACGGTGACGCCTACGGCGCCGCGGGCGCGACGCCGGTGATGAGCTGCCGGCGGCCGAGCGAGCTGCCGGAGACCTGCGGGGAGCTCGCGCCCCTCGCGCGCTGGTCGCTCAACGACGACGACTGCGACGACGCGGTGAGCACCGTGCGACCGAACGCGCCGCAGATCTGCGACGTGTACGGGGACAACCAATGCGGCACGCCCAACCCGCACGACGTGGACGGGGACGGCTACGACCGGCTCGCCTGCGGCGGCAACGACTGCGACGACACGGACCCGAGCCGGAGCCCGGCCGTGGAGCGCGACCCCTGCGATGGCGTCGACGCGGACTGCGACCTCTTCGGCGAGGACGAGGACGGCGACGGCTTCTACGCGATCGGCGCGACCTGCGAGGGAGACGTGGAGCGCACCGACTGCGACGACTTCCGCGCGGACGTCGGCCCGGGCTTCGAGGAGGTCTGCGACGGCGTCGACAACGACTGCGACGGCGAGGTGGACGAGCCGAGCGAGGCGGACGCCTGGTGCCAGGCGCGCGTGCCCGTCGGCGAGGCGCTCTGCGACGCGGGGGCCTGCCGGATCACGGAGTGCCCGGCGCTGACCGACGACTGCAACGGCGTGGTGGAGGACGGATGCGAGGCGCCGCTCCAGATCGACCCGGACCACTGCGGGGCCTGCGGGAACGTGTGCAGCTTCACGTGCGACAGCCGCGCCTGCGAGCGCCCGCTCGGCGTGACCCTCGGCACGGGCCACGCCTGCGTGATCGTCGGCGCACCTTCGGCGTCGGCGGGCGACGAGGGCTCCATCTACTGCTTCGGCTTCAACACCGAGGGCCAGCTCGGGATCGGCAGCTTCGGCGGCACCTACACGCGCCCGACCCCGGTGTCGCGGCCACGCGGGGTCGTCTTCCACCACGTGCGGACCGCCCGGCGGCACACCTGCGCGATCGATCAGCACGACGAGGTCTGGTGCTGGGGCGCGAACGACTCGGGCCAGCTCGGCAGCGAGGGCGGGAACGAGCCGGCGCCGGTGCCCGTGCAGGGGCCCGGGGGCGTGGGCGTGCTGGACCAGGTGCTCACGCTCGACGCGGGCGGCTTCTACGCCTGCGCGATCCGCCCCGACGGCGAGGGGGACGGGGACCCGACCGACGGGACCGTCTGGTGCTGGGGGCGAAACGACGGCAACCTCGGCGACGGCACGCGGACCGACCGCGTCGCGCCGGTGCAGGTGCTGCGCGAGGGCGGCTCGGATCCCCTGAGGGACATCGTCGCGATCAGCACGGGCCGCCGCCACGCTTGCGCCATCGACACGGCGCGCGAGCTCTGGTGCTGGGGCGCGAACGCCGACGGGCAGCTCGGCCGGGGAGCGAGCCCCGGCGACCCCCGGCTCGCGTACCCGGTGCGCGACCCGAGCGGCGCGGCGAGGCTCGGCTCCGTCGAGCGGGTCCGCGCCGGGGAGAGCACGACCTGCGCGATCACGACCGGGGGCCAGCTCTACTGCTGGGGCCTCAACGACGAGTGCCAGCTCCTGGACGCGCCGAGCCCGGGGGAGCCCTGCAGCGGCGCCTCGAGCGCCCTCCCGCGCGCCCTCCCGATCGCCGACGCCGTGGACGTGGCGCTCGGATCGAACCACGTCTGTGTTCACCGCTCGACGGACGCGACCCTCTGGTGCTGGGGCGGCGGCGAGTTCGGGACCGAGCGGCTCGGCCGCGGCTCGGGGAGCTTCGACCGCACGATCCCCGCGCCCGTCGCCAGCGGCTTCGACACCCACGCGCCGGTGGCCATGGCGGTGCGCACGAACTCCGGCTGCGCCATCCGCGCCGACGACGTGGTCCTGTGCTGGGGCGACAACCTCAACGGCCAGCTCGGCACCGGCGACCGCATCGACCGGGTCGAGCCCGCCCAGATCGCGCGCCCCCTCTTCTGACGCGGCACCTCCCGCGACGGCGCTCGCCCCGCCCTCCCCTGGACGGGCGCGCGAGCTCCTCGCAGCGGGTCCCGGCGCTCAGTCGAGCGCGAAGCCGAGCTCGCCCACCGAGACGCCCTCCTCGCCGCCGGCTTGCACCTCGAAGTAGGTCTGGCGGGCCACACAGCGCCCCAGCGCGCCGCCCGTCCGGGTGCCATCGCAGAGGGACACCTCCAGCTGGATGTCGGTGCCGGGGAGGGCCCGAGCGCGCAGACGCTCGAGGAGCTCGCCCGGCATGGGCACGGTCGATCCGTCGGCCTGGAGTCGGAGGACCACGAGGGCGTGGAAGTGCAGGTAGCTCGGCTCGAAGCGTCGCCCGGTGACGACGAAGGTGACGCGGGTGGCGCCCCGGAGCCCGCGGGCTTCCAGCCGGTCGCCTCGCGCGATGCGGCGCCTCGGCAGGACGAGCGTCTCCGCGAGCGGGGTCGGGTCCCAGGTGAGCTCGCCCGCGTCGAGATCGACCCGGCGCGTCAGGTCACCCACGCTCAGATTGGCGGTGCCGTCGAAACGCTCGGAGCGGAAGAGGGCGAGCTCCGCGCGAACGATGCCGCCGGGCTCGCGCGCGAAGCTGCGAGCGCGCACGAGGTGGGGCCACCCGGTGAAGGAAAAGAGGGAAAGTTGGTCCAGCCCCTCCTCGAGCCCCCGGAGCCGCAGCTCGATGACGCGCTCCGGAGGCGTCGCCTCGCGCAGGTCGAGGCCGACGCCCGTGGTGACGATGGCGTCGGGGACGTCGGGCGTGGGCCGGGCGGGCACCTCGAGCTCGAGCGCGCGGTGCTCGAACTCGAAGCGGTCCTCGCTGCGCGTCCGAACGCGGGAGGCGATGGCGAGCGCGCTCCGGGGGGAGTCGCCCGCGAACGCGCGCCAATGGAACCCGTCCGGGTCCACGCCGGGGGAGCTGGCCCCGGCCGCGCCATCGACGATGGTGAGCACGTCGGGTGGGGGCTCCTCGCCGAGCTCGACGGGCCCGCGGACCTCCCGACCGCCGGGCTGGTCGGCGACGACGTAGAGGCGGCCGCCGTCCGAGGCGGCCTGGAGCTCGCTCCGGCTGTATCCGATGAAGGCCGTGAGCATGGCGGCGGCGCCGGCGGCTTCGCCCGGGGGCTGGACGTAGAGGTCGGCGCGCTCACCGGCCCGGAGCTCGAAGACGACCTCCCCCCGCGCGTCGCTGACCCGGCGCTGGGGCGCGCCCCCGAGCACGAGGGTCGCCTCGGCGCCTTCGACCGGCTGGTCGAGGTAGTCGACGAGGCGGAGCGCGAACGGGAGAGGCTCGGCGGCATCGTCGTCGGGGACGGCCCCGGTGTCACGCGGGGTCGCCGCGTCGGGCCGCGGTCCCGGCTCGCCCTCGAGGGCGTGCGAGCGATAGCAGCCGAGGGTCAGCGCGAGGAGGAGGAGAATGCGCACGACCGAGCACGGTAGCGAGCGTTCGTCGTCGCCGCATCCCCCGAGAGAGGGAGGGCCGCGCATCGGGACCGCGCTCCGGAGCACGACCCACGACGCGCCCGCCGAGCAGAGCCGAGCCCACGGAGAGCGGACGCGTGAAGCGAGCGCGGACGCGGAGACGTGAAGCGGAGGGCGGAGCGCATCGCGCCCGGAGGGAGCGATCAGCGCCCACGCGCACCCACCCCCGGCCACTCCGCGCACGCGGCATGGACCGCCGAAGCCGAGCGACAGCACGGAACGCGGACGGCGGAAGGCGAATCGCATCGCGACCGGAGGGAGCGATCCCCGCCCCCGGCCACTCCGCGCACGCGGCATGGACCAGCGAAGCCGAGCGACAGCACGGAAAGCGGACGGCGGACGGCGGATCGCATCGCGACCGGAGCGAGCGATCCCCCCACGCGCACCACCCCCGGCCACTCCGCGCACGCGGCATGGACCGCCGAAGCCGAGCGACAGCACGGAAAGCGGACGGCGGACGGCGGATCGCATCGCGACCGAAGGGAGCGATCCCCGCCCCCGGCCACTCCGCGAACGCGGCATGGACCGCCGAAGCCGAGCGACAGCACGGAACGCGGACGGCGGAAGGCGGATCGCATCGCGACCGGAGGGAGCGATCCCCGCCCGCGCGCACCATCCCCGGCCACTCCGCGCACGCGGCATGGACCGCCGAAGCCGAGCGACAGCACGGAATGCGGACGGCGGACGGCGGATCGCATCGCGACCGAAGGGAGCGATCAGCGCCCACGCAGGCGAGCGAGGAAGCGCTCGGCGGCCTCCGGGCGGAAGAAGGCCGGATAGAAGGCGAGCATGCCCCAGGGGAAGATGCCGAGGCGCACGAGGAGCGCGAGAGCGAGGTGGAAGCCGACGCCGAGCGTGAGCCAGACCTCGCGGACGAGGAGCCGGTTGAAGGCGCGGCGGAGCCGGCCCGGGCGCTCGGCGGTGCGGCGGTACCAGAGCGCGAGGAGCATGAAGGGGGCGCCGAGCTCGAAGAGCATCGTCAGGTAGGTGCCGAGCTGCGTGAGCGGGTAGGCGGCGTCGAGCCAGGGGAGCTCGAAGCGAGCGAAGTGCGGGTCGCGGAGGATGATGTAGAGCGCGGCGCCGTCGCCGGCGGGCCACCAGGCGCCCTGGGTCTTGTGCATGCCGGCGCTGAAGTAGATCCAGACGACCTGGAGCACGATCAGGTAGCGCGGCCAGGCGGGGACGCGGATGTCGGGGGTGAGCGTGCGGTGGCGGCGCCAGGCGTCGAGGGACCAGCGCGCGCCCGCGCCGCTGCAGGCGAGGAGGAGGAGCACGAGGCGGAGGGCGCCGTCGATGCCGCGGTCGGCCTGCGGGAGGGTCTGGGCGAGCTGGGCGGAGGCGAGGGCGAGGACGAGGGCGCTGGTGCGCGTGAAGAGACCGAGCGCGAAGGTGAGCGTGGCGGCGAAGGCGAGGCCGAAGACGAGCCAGGTGCTGGTCGGGCTGGCGCCGAGGAGCGCCTGGTAGAGGGGCGGGTCCGGGAAGGTGTCGGCGATGCCGAAGGCGCCGGCGGTGGAGGGGCCCCAGACGACGGGGACCAGGCCGCGGCGGAGGACGGCGACCCAGTCGGCGAGGAGGACGGCGGCGACGGCGAGGCGGACGAGGGCGAGGGAGGTGGGCGCCTCGCGCTCGTCGAGGAGGGCCACCAGGCGTGCCCAGCGGGAGGGCTTCTTCGCCACCGCCGCGGTGTCTTCCGCCGCGGGGCCTTCCGTCGCGGTGTCTTCTGCCGCGGGGCCTTCCGTCGCGCTGCCGTCCGCCGCGTTCGCGGGCTCCCTGGCGCCGGGCGCGCGCTCCGCTTCGGCGGGCCGCCCACGCTCGTCCTCGCCCGCGCTCACGGCGCGACCTCCGCGCGGCTCCGCCGCTCCTCGAAGTGCCAGCTCGGCTCCCCCTCCCACGGCGGCTCCCCCGGCAGGCTCACGCGCACCTTCGCGAAGCGCACGCGCACGTGCTCGAGCTCCGGCCGCGCCGCGAAGCTCTCCCGCGCCACCCAGTCGACGAAGCGCGGGTAGTCGAAGCGCGGCCCGGCCGTGCCCGGGTTCCAGATGGCGCGCACACGCCGGTACTCGAGCCGCTCCCGGAGGAAGACGTGCTCCGGATCCACGGGCCGGTAGAGCAGCTCCCACGCGCGCCCGTCCCGGCTCCCCTCGAGGTGCATCACCCAGGGCTCCGGGTCCGCCACCGGGAAGAGCGACCAGCGCTGCCGGGTCTGCGTCAGCGCGAAGAAGGGCGCGAACGGGGCCAGGAGCGCGCGGTGCCGCCGCGTCGCCGCCTCGCTCACGGCGATGGCGTCCTCCGTGAGCTCCTCCGGCGTCGTCTCCACGCCGAGCGCGCCGAGCACGCCCACCCAGCGCCGCACCTCGCGCTGGCCGACGGGTCGCTCCACGTGCCGCCGCTGCACGTTCGGCACCGGGCAGCCCTCGAAGAGGCTCACGGCGACGGCCAGGACGATCAGCCCCGCCCGGATCTGCGGCCAACGCTCCCGCACGGCGCGACCCTACTCCGCCGGCCCGGCCGGGGCACCAGCTCGAAGGGCAGCGAGTCGGAGAGCCCCGCTCGGAAGGCACCCGCTCGGAGGGCCCCGCTCGGAGGGCCCCCGCTCGGAGGGCCCCCGCTCGGAGAGCACCCGCTCGAAGACACGGGCCGGAGGCGTCCGCTCGACCCATCCCGGTCGGGCCATCCACTCCAGCACCGCCGCGGGTCGAGACCGGGCGCCCCTGCCTGAGGACGGCGCTTGTGGCAGACTCTCCCGAGGGTTCGGCGGAGAGGCGAGATGCGGACGACGAGCGGTTTCGGTGCGTGCTGCGCGGTGCTCCTTCTGGCGCTGGCCGGCTGCGGGGACGATCCCCCCGGCGCGGACGTCTGCGCCTCCCCGGCCGACTGCGCCCCCGGGCAGCGCTGCGTGAACGGCGGCTGCCGCGGCGGTACGGGCGACGGAGGCGCGCCGGACGACGGAGGCGGCGCGAGCTGCGACGGCGGCGCCCCCTGCGACACGGGCAACGCCTGCGAGACGGGGCGCGTCGACTGCTCGTCCGGCGAGCCGGTCTGCGTGGCGACGGGCGTCCGGGTGGCCGGCGAGGTCTGCCGCCCGGCCGCGAACGAGTGCGACGTGGAGGAGACCTGCGACGGCGTGGCGCCGAGCTGCCCCGAGGACGCCTTCACGGCCTTCGGCACCGAGTGCGAGGGCGGCTTCTGCAACCGCGGCGAGTGCGCCCCCTGCGAGGCCGGCGAGAGCTGCGACACGGGCAACGCCTGCGAGGAGGGCCAGGTGATCTGCGGCGAGGACGGCCCGCGCTGCGAGGGCGTCGCGCCGAAGGACGCCGGCACGGTCTGCCGCGTGGCGACGGGCCCCTGCGATCTGGAGGAGGTCTGCGACGGCACGACCCCGACCTGCCCGGACGACGCGCTCGCCGCCGAGGGCGCCTCCTGCCGCGCCGCCGCCGGCCCCTGCGACCGCATCGAGACCTGCGACGGCGCGAGCCCGGCCTGTCCGCCCGACGGCTTCGAGGAGAGCGGCACGATCTGCCGCGACGCCGCGGGGGGCTGCGACGTCGCCGAGACCTGCAGCGGGACCGGCGCGAGCTGCCCGCCCGACGCGCTGGCGCCCGGCGGCATGACCTGCCGCGCGGCCGCGGGCGAGTGCGACGTGGCCGAGACCTGCGACGGCGAGGGGGCGCTCTGCCCGGACGACGGCTTCGCCGAGGCGGGCACGAGCTGCTCCGGCGAGCGGCTCTGCGATGGGGCCGGCGCCTGCGTCGACCTCGGCTGCGGCGACCCCTGCGACACGGGCAACGCCTGCGAGACGGGCGTCATCGACTGCGCGAGCGGCACGCCGACCTGCGTGCCGGACGGCTTCCGCCCGAACACGCACGTCTGCCGCCCGGAGGCCGGGCCCTGCGACGTGGCCGAGCGCTGCACCGGCGCGAGCGCGAGCTGCCCGCCCGACGGTTTCGACAGCGGCTCGGTCTGCCGCCCGAGAGGCGGCGTGTGCGACATCGAAGAGCGCTGCACGGGCACGGCGCCGAGCTGCCCGACCGATCGGGTCGCGTCCTCGAGCACCGTCTGCCGCCTGGCGGATGGCATCTGCGATCTCGAGGAGACCTGCAACGGCTCGAGCAAGACCTGCCCGAGCAACGCCTTCCAGCCCGGCACCCACGTCTGCCGGGCCGCCGCCGGCGACTGCGACCTGAGCGAGACCTGCACCGGCAGCTCCGCCGCCTGCCCGAGCGACCGGCTCCGGCCGAGCACGCACACCTGCCGCGGCTCCGCCGGCGTCTGCGACGTCGCCGAGACCTGCACCGGCTCGAGCCCCGCTTGCCCGGCGAACGGCTACCGCCCGGACCGCTACGTCTGCCGCGCCGCCTCCGGCGACTGCGACGCGCCCGAGACCTGCACCGGCTCGAGCGCCTCCTGCCCGGCGAACGCCTACCGACCGAGCGACTACGTCTGCCGCGCGGCCGACGGCGTCTGCGACGTCGCGGAGACCTGCTCCGGGACGAGCCCCCTCTGCCCGATCGACCGCAGCGCGCCCTCGGGCACGCCCTGCGTGGGACCGCTGCTCTATCCCTGCGATCGCTACACCTGCAACTCCTTCGGCTCGTGCATCCGCGGAGACAACTGCCGGACCTTCGAGCAGTGCTGCGCGAGCGGCTGCGAGCCGGACGGCATGATCTGCGACATCGCGATCGAGTGAGCGTCGAGCGCTCGGCCCGTCCGCCCCCCCTTCTGGCGCGATCCGCGCGCGGTCTTTCCCGACACGGCGCGCTCGCTCGGCGCGCGCAGCCGTTCGAAGTTGCCTGAGCCGTCCCGGAGGTTGGACGGCTCGGGGGAACGCATGACAAGTTGCGTGCGCCGTGAACCCCTTCTCTCGTCGCTTCTCTTTCTGGCTCCCCCTGCTCGCGCTCGCCCTCTCGCTGGGGGTCGGCTGCGGCGCCCGGACGCCGCTCGAGGCCGGGGGCGGCGGCGGGGACGACTTCGACGCCGGTGATTCGCCCCCTCCCGTCGACGCCGGGATGCGACCCGACGTGGAGATCCTCGACGCGGCCGTCTGCGGCGGCGAGTGCGACGACGGCGTCCTCTGCAACGGGCTCGAGGTGTGCACGGCCGAGGGCTGCGTCACCCTCCCGCCGGACTGCGACGACGGCGACGAGTGCACCGAGGACCGCTGCGATCCGGGCCTCGACGAGTGCGTGCACGTGCCCGTCGACGCCGACCGCGACGGGGACGGCGTGACGAGCTGCGGCGGCGACTGCGACGACCGCGACGCGCGCGTCTTCCCGGGCGCGGCCGAGGTCTGCGACATGGTCGACCAGGACTGCGACGGGCGCAGCGACGAGGGCACGCTGAGCGAGTGCGGCGACTGCCGCCCGGGCTGCACGGTCGTGACGCTGCCCGACGAGACCGGCACGAGCTGGGACGACGTCGCCGAGGAGTCGTCCGGGGTCGAGGTGGCGCCGGACGGCACGCTCCGCCTCGGCGAGACGCGCACCGAGAGCACCTTCGCGTGGATCGCCAACACCCGCTACGGGACGCTGACGAAGCTGGACCTCGAGACCGGCGCGCAGATCGCCGAGTACGACAGCGTGCTCCTCGACGGGACGAACGGCGCGCGGCCGCCCGGGGAGGAGTGCGACAGCGAGAGCCAGGGCAACTGCCCCTCGCGCACCGCCGTGGACCTGCGCGGCAACGTCTACGTGGGCAACCGGGCCTTCAGCAACCAGGGCACGGTGACGAAGATCGCGGGGCGCGAGGAGGACTGCATCGACCGCAACGGGAACGGGCGGATCGACACGAGCCGGGACCTCGACGCGGACGGCGTGATCGACCGGGACGGGCGCGAGTACCTCGGCCAGGCGGACGAGTGCATCCTCTGGACGGCGGACGTGGGCGGACGAAACGGCATCCCGCGGGCGCTCGCCATCGACGCCGAGGGCTTCGTCTGGGTCGGCCTGAACGGCACCTTCCGGGTGCTCCGCCTCGACCCCTCGGACGGCGAGACCGTGCGGAACATCAGCCTCTTCCGGCGCGACGAGTTCCGCCCCTACGGCGCCGCGATCGGCGGCGACGGAACCGTCTGGTTCACGGAGGCGCTCACCGGGAGGCTCATCGGCATCGAGGCGGGGACCGGGAGCGTGACGCACGACACGGTAGCGGGCGGAGCGCCGACCGGCTGCGTCGGGAGCTACGGCATCGCCGTCGATCAGGAGAACCGGGTCTGGCTGGCGGGCATCTCCTGCCCGGCGGCCTTCCGCTACGACCCGGCCGACGAGAGCTGGTTCGCCGTGGGGCTGCCCGACTCGGGCGGCACGCGGGGCATCGCCGCGGACGACCGCGGGTGGATCTACGTGGGGGCGAGCCACAGCTACATCCGGATCTCGCCCCTCGGCTTCAGCTTCGGGGACCCGGTCGCGCGGCTGACGCGCTTCCGGGCCGACGACGGGAGCGAGCTGCAGGTCTTCGGGACCGAGGACGAGCCGCTGCCCGGGCTGGCGACCGTGGGCGTGGGCCTGGACGGGGACCGGAACGTCTGGATGGTGAACCAGGACTCGGGGACGGCGACGCGGCTGAACCCGGAGACGGGCGCGGTGCGGGAGTTCCCGGTCGGTGACACGCCGTACACGTACTCGGACTTCACCGGCTTCGCGCTGCGGACCTTCACCGTGCCGAACGGGTTCCTGCGGACGATCGTGCCCGGCTGCGCGGCGGGGCCGACGAGCTGGGAGGAGCTGAGCTGGGAGGCGCGGGTGCCGAGCGGGACGGCCGTGGAGGTGCGGGCGCGCACCGCGGACACGCCGGAGGGGCTGCGCTCGGCGGAGTGGATCGGGCCGTGGCGCGCGGAGCCGGTGAACCTCGGTGAGCCGCCGGGCCCGCTGCCGCAGCGGCGCTACCTCGAGCTCGAGGTGTCGCTGACGAGCGAGGACGAGAGCGCGACGCCGCGGCTCGATACGGTGAGCGTGCAGTACAACTGTCTCTGAGCCGCGCAGCGGCTGCCCTGGTCTTCGCCCCGGCCCGCGCCCGGGCGTGTTCGGCGAGTGGATGGTGCTCGTGGGCCGTCTCTCCGCGGGCTTGGGGCACGGGCATGGGCACGGGTCTTGGGTGCGTGGATGGTGCTCGTGGGCCGTCTCTCCGCGGGCTCGGGCATGGGCACGGGCACGGGCACGGGGCCCCGGCGTTGCCGCCGGGGCGGGCGTTGCCGCCGGGGGCGGGCGACTCCATAACCCCGACCCATGCGCTCCGCCCTCCCCTCCGCCACGGTCCTCGTCTTCGCCGCCCTCCTCGCCGCTTGCGGCGGCACCCAGGCCTCGGACGCCACGCATCGCCGCGCGCCCGCCTTCGAGGCGCAGGATCAGCACGGGGAGACGCGCCGACTGAGCGAGTTCGCCGGGAAGGTCGTCGTCCTCTACTTCTACCCGCGCGACGCCACGCCCGGCTGCACCACCGAGGCCTGCGCCTTCCGCGACGCCTGGGATCGCTTCGAGGAGGCCGGCGCCGTCGTCGTCGGCGTGAGCACCGACGACGTCGAGGCCCACCGCGCCTTCGCCGAGGAGCACGAGCTCCCCTTCCCGCTCCTCGCCGACCCGAGCGAGTCCATCGCCGAGGCCTACGGCGTGCCCGTGCGCATGGGCTACGCGAAGCGCATGACCTTCCTCATCGACGGTGACGGCGTCATCCGCCGCGTCTTCGAGGACGTCGACCCGGGCGTGCACGCCGACGAGGTCCTCGCGGCCATCTCCGAGCTCTGACGGGGGATCCCTCCCTTCGGTCGGGATGCCGTCCGCTCTCCGCTTTCCGCCTTCCGTGCTGGCGCTCGACATGAGCGGTCCATGCCGCGTTCGCGGAGGAGGCGGACGCAGACGGAGGCGCGCGTCGCGAGCCCTCCCGTCGGTCGGGATGCCGTCCGCCCTCCGCGGTCCGCTTTCCGTGCCGCGACCTCGGTCGAGAGCGATCTGCTTTCCGCGGTCCGCTTTCCGTGCTGGCGCTCTCGTCGCGACCTCGGTCGCGAGCGATCCGCTTTCCGCGGTCCGCTTTCCGTGCTGGCGCTCGCCATGAGCGGTCCATGCCGCTCTCGCGGAACAGGTGGGCGTCGACGGCAGCCCGGGGCGCGATCCCGCTCTTCGGGCGGGACTCCGTCCGCCGTCTGGCGTCCACGTCTTCCACCGGCGGACGGCGGACAGCGGAGAGCGGACTGCCGGGGCCGAAGGCTCCGTAGGCCTCTCCGCGAAGCGGCCGGCGCGCGACGCAGCCGTCTTCCACCGGCGGACGGCGGATGGCGAACAGCCGGGGCCGAAGGCCCCTTCAGCGCGCGATCAGGCGCTCGCGGAGGGCGGCGGCGGCCGGGGGGAGGCGCTCGACGCCGCGGTGGACGACGCGGAGCTCGCGGATGATGGGGGTGGCCGGGTGCGCGACCTGCACCATCAGGCCGCGGCGGAGATCGTCTTGCACGGCGTTCTCGCTGACGAGCGCGACGCCGATGCCGGCGCGCACGTTGCCCTTCACGGCGGCGATGGAGCCCAGCTCCATGATCACGTCGGCCTCGGGGAAGGCGCGATCGAAGATGGCGCGCGTCGTCGCGCCCTGGCGGAACGTGACGTACGGTGCGGTGGCCGCGTCGACCCCCGGGGCGGCGACCAGGATGAGCCGATCCTCCATCCAGAGGTCGCCCGCCGGGTCCTGCACCTCCGGGTCGGGCTCGCTCACGATGGCGAGGTCGATGGCGCCCTCCTGGAGCGCGTCGAGGGCCTCCTGGGTGGTGGTCTCGCGCAGCAGATAGTGGAGCCCCGGGTGCTCGTCGCGGAAGGCCGCGAGCAGCTTCGGGAGCAGGTAGGTGCAGGCCGTCGCGCCCGCCCCGAGGCGCACCTCGCCGGCGTGCAGCCCAGCGATCTCGGCCACCGCCCGGCGGCCGTCCTCGACCGCGGCGAGGGCGGCCCGGGCGCGGGGCACGAGCGCCGCCCCGGCGGCCGTGGGGGTGGCGCCGCGGCGGCTCCGGTGGAGGAGGGGCGCGCCGAAAGCGCTCTCGAGGCGCTGCATGGCGGCGGTGAGGGCCGGCTGACTGAGGTGCGCCCGGCGCGCGGCCTCGGTGAAGGTCCCGTGCTCGACGACCAGGAGGAAGTGGCGGAGCTCGTCCAGCAAGCCATCAGCATTGCTGATGGCTGCGCTCGAAACAATCGATTGGCCGGAATCATCGCTGGCCCCCAGAGTCGCCTCCATGGGCTGGCTGATCCTCCTCGGGCTCTTCGCCGGCGCCCTGACGACCCTCGCGGGCCTGGGCGGCGGCCTGCTGATGACCCTGGCGCTCTCGCTCCTCTGGGACCCGACGCGAGCCCTGGCCGTGGCGGCGCCGGCGCTCCTCGTGGGGAACGTGCACCGCGTCTGGCTCTACCGGGCGTACATCCAGAAGCGGCTCACCTGGACCTTCGTCGCCGGCGCCTTCCCGGGCGCGCTCGTCGGCGGCCTGCTCGCCGTCTCCCTGCCCGAGATGGTCCTGCGCGTGCTGCTGGTGGCCGCCGCCGGGCTGGCCGTGGCGCGCGAGCTCGAGCTCTTCCGCTGGCGGCCGGGCCCGCGCTCGGCCGTGCCGGCGAGCTTCGCGGCGGGCGCGCTCACCGCGACGAGCGGCGGCGGCGGCCTCCTCCTCGGCCCGCTCCTGCTCGCCTCCGGGCTGAAGCTCGAGCGCTTCGTCGTGACCGCCTCGCTCACCGCCGTCTCCATGCACATCGCCCGCCTCGCCGCCTACGGCGCCGGCGGCCTGGTGAACGCCGCGACGCTCCGCGACGCCGCCGTGCTGGCCGGCTGCATCCTCGCCGGCAACCTCCTCGGCCGCCGCGGCCGCGGCCTCCTCGACGAGAAGCGAGGTCACACCCTCACCTGGGCCGTCCTGATGCTCTGCGTCGTCCTCAGCCTCGCGGGCCTCTGAGGCCTCCCTCCGCACGGCGGGATCCGCGGTCGGGGAGCTCTGCCCCTCGCCCCCGCTTCGCTGGCGCGTCGCGCTCCCCTCACTCCGCTCGGCGGAAGCCTCGCTCGGCCGACGGAGCCAACGACGCGCAGCTTCGAGGCTGCAGGGCGGCTCGGCTTCGCTCTTCTCGAGAGGCGAACGCTGCTCTACAGCGGGTCGAAGCTCGAGAGAGGGACCCGGAAGACCGTGGCCATGGAGACCGTGGTCCTGGTGGCGATGAGACCCACATCCCTTCGATTCACCCAGACGAAGGTCGTCGCACCCAACCAGCCGTCCGGGAGGTTCCACGAGCGGGTGGGTCCTCCGCGCAGATCGAAGAGCAGCACGCGGTCGGGATCGACGGCGTACACGGCCACGAGGCCTTCCCCCAAGCTCGCCGGATTCGACGACGGGAGCCGATCCACTCGCTCCGGCGCGAAGTCGCTGGCGGCCTCCGCGACGGCTCCCGCCCAGAGCTCACCTTCGCGATCGTCATTGGCCAGCGCCCACACCACGAACTCGTCGTCGGCCGCGATCGAGTTCATGAACCACCCCTCGGCCGCCTCGAACCACGCCTCCGAGGGCCCCTCGAGCGTCGGCGCCGAGACGATCTGGCGGCCCGTGCCCCAGAACACCCGCGTCCCGACCAGCGCGAAGTCGTTGATGACCGCGCCCGGCACCCCCGGCTCGAGCGGGCCCCCGCGCCGGATGCGCGTGTCCTCGTCGAAGAGCCAGAGCACGCCGCCCGGCTGAAGCACCACGCCGAACGCCTCCGGAGAGAGCCGCATGTCCTGGATGGCCACGGCCCCGGGCTGCTCCTCGACCGTCAACGTCGCGAACGGCGACTCGGGCATCGCCGGCAGCGCCGCGAGCGGCGTGCGATAGAGCCGCGACTCGTTTCCCGGGAGACCGACCTCGAACCCCAGCTCCCGATCGCTGGTCGTGACCTGACCCAAACCGCAGTTGTCGAGCGCGGAGGTATAGCGCCACGCCGCTAGCACCGACGGCCCCTCGGCGCGCACCAGCTGGAGCTGCGCCAGCCGCGAGCCGTCGTCCTCGCCGATCAGGAAGCTCGGCTCCCGCGCCCCGTTCGCGCCGTAGCCGGTGAAGGACACGATCTGCCGCTCCACCCGGCGCCCGAGCTCCACCGAGAGCACCTCGCACTCCCCCGATCCGTCGGGGCACGGTGCCCACCGAATCTCCTCGAGGACGCTCTCCGGCCGCTCCGCGTACTGCAGGTCGCACGACGCCGGCAGCCCCGGAACGGCCCGCCACCCCGCCACTCCCCCGTCGACGGGGCCCCCATCCCCCGCTGGCGCATCCACGAACGCGTCCCGCGGCGACGGCTCCGCGTCCACGGGCGCGCGGGCGTCGACCTCCGCGTCGGCCCCGGAGTCCGAAGCTCCGCCGTCCGCGCCGCCGTCCACGCTCCCGTCCACCGGCGCCGCGTCGTCACCGCACATCGCCAACGAGGCCAAGAGCCCCAGGCCCACGACCAGTCCCCCACAGCGCCGAATCGAACGTCTCACAGGTACATCTTCCAGGCCGCGGGGGTCGGGATCAGTCTTCGTCGCTCGCTTCGCCCCAGGGCTTGGTCGTCGGCTCCGCGCTGCCGCCCCAGGACTTGCTCGCCGGCTCGTTCGCGGCGCCCCATGCGGGCGCCGGCTCGTCGGCGATCTGCTCCTCGACGGCGGGGGCGAGCTCGCCATGGCCCGCCTCTCGGAGCCAGGCGGCGAAGTCCCCGTAGACGCTGCGGCGCGTCGCCTTCTGCCGGCCCCGGTTCGGGCCGATGTCGCCCTCGACGGCCTGGTCGAGCAGCTCCCAGGCGAGCTCGCCCTCCCCCCGCTCGAGGCGCCGCCGCGCGAGCTCGAAGTGGTGCTCGAGCGTGAAATGGCTCCGGGCGGCGAGCTCCTCGAGGCAGGCGAGCGCGCCCGCGACGTCGCCGAGCCCATCGCAGGCCAGGAGCCGCTCGCGGCCGAGCTCGGTCTCGGTCGACGCCCAGAGCCCGGCCTGCTCGAGCCCCTCCTCCACCTCGCGCCGCGCCGCCTCCAGGTCCCCCTGGAAGCGCGCGAGCCGCGCGCGATCGAGGTGCAGGCGCGCCCTCGGCTCATCGCGGCCGTGCTCGCCCCCCTTCGCGAAGCAGGCGCCGGCCTCCTCCCACTCCTCGCGGTTCAGATGCACGTAGCCGCGCACGCGCCAGCCCTGCCCCCACTCGGGCTTCTCCGCGAGCGCCTCGTCGAGGAGCCGTACGCACTCGTCGATGCCGGCGTGGTGGCGCGGCGCCCAGAGCGCCATGGCGATGGCGTTCTCCTGCAGCCACTCGACCTGCGCCCCCTCGAGCCAGCGCTCGTACCAGCCGAGGAAATCGTCCGCCGCCTTGGCCATCGGACCGTCGCCCGCCGTGTAGTCCGACCACACCTCGCCCGCGGCCTCTCCGCGCACGACCAGGAAGTCGAAGTAGCCGCAGCCCTGCTCGGCCAGGTGCACGCAGCCGTCATAGAGGCTCGCGCCCTTCGGCACCGGCGCAGGCCCGTCCGCCGGCGCCCACCGCTCCGTCAGCGGGAAGGGGCGCGCCAGGCTCGAGCGCACGTCCGGGACCGGCCGCGGCCCCGTGCCCGCCGCGGCGAGCACGTTCCCCTCGGCGTCCTTCGCCACCACGTGGTGGCTCGGCATCGTGTCCCGCTCGAGCGGGGCGAGCGGCGAGAGCCCGTAGAAAGGCCCGGCGCCGCCGTTGCCGACGTGCCGGAGAAAGCCCCGGTAGCCGGGCGGCAGCGCGACGCCGTGCTCGGCCTCGAACGCGGCGAGCGCGTCCTCGTCGAGCGCCGGCCCGAGCCGCCACCGATGCTGGCTCGCCCCGAAGACCGTGGCCGCCGCGTCCTGCTCCGCGAACCAGGCCAGCTTCTCCTGGATCGCCTCCCACCGCCCCTCGTCCGCCATGGACCGAAGGTACCCCCGGGGGCGGTCCGATCGAAGCCGCGCGCCGCCGCAGGACCCTGACGCCAAACCCCGACGCCGATCCCTCACGCCGATTCACGGGCGGGGCTCGTTCGGGGCGCGCCCGTCCGGGGGGCGAAGCCTGGCGCTCAGAGCGAGGCGAGCTGGTCGCGGGCGTCGCCGGCCTGGTCGCTCTCCGGGAAGCGCTCGACGATCTCCTCGAAGGCCTGCCGCGCCTGGGGCCGGTCGCCGGTCTCGAGGTAGGTCTCGCCGAGGAGCATCAGCGCCTCGGGCTCGACGCCGCTTCCCTGGTAGCTCGAGAGGAGCGTCTGCAGGCGCAGGATGACGGCCGGGTAGGCATCGCGGCGCAGGTAGAAGCGCGCGGCGTAGAGCTCGTGCTCGGCGAGGAGCTTCAGGCAGCGGCGCACCATGTCCTGCGCCTCCTCGACCCGGTCGTCCTCCGGGAAGTCGAGGATGAAGCGGCGGAGCTGGCGGAGCGCGTCGTTGGTCGGGCCCTGGTCGCGCTCGTGCGTGGGCGGCGAGAGGAACCACTCGCTCGGGATCTGCTCGAAGTGCGCCTGGGCCACACGGAAGCGCGCGTAGGAGATCTGGTCGTGCGAGGGGCGGAAGCGGACGAACTGCCGGTACGCGGTGATGGCCTCGGCCCACTGGCTCTGCTTGAACTTGCAGTCGGCGACGCGGAGCTCGGCGAGGGCGGCGAAGCGGCTGTAGGGATACTCGCGGCGGATGCGCCGGAACATCGGCTCGGCCTCGAGGCAGTCGTCGTTGCGGAACTCGAGGAGCGCGACCTCGTAGGCCTCCTGCGCGTTCCGCCCGTAGCTCAAGGAGCTCCGCCCGGAGGACGACCCTTGGGTCGTCTCGCAGGCCGCGAGGAGCAGCATCAGCAGGGCAGCGGTCGTGCGCATCGGGAGGCGTGTAGCGGATCGGCGCCGAAAGCGCCACGCCCGCGCCCCATCGACACGCGAGCGCCGGCCTCGATTCCCGGCGGCGGTCGCAGGCTGCCGCGTCCGCGCCCCGAGCGGCCGAGCGCGCGACGGCCCGGGCGAGGCCTCTGCACCCCGGCGCCGGCCACCGGGCTGGCCAGCCCCACGAAACGAACCCGCCTCACTCCCGAGCCCCCCATGCGACGCCGAGCGATCCGCCCACGGCCGTGAACGACCATCACTGGCACACCATGTGCTCCATGGTGCTCCCAGGTGGGCGGTTCGACCCCCAGCGCTCACCTCCGCCCCCATCGGAGCACCGACATGCAGCGACACCTCCTTCCCTTCCCGTCCACCCTCACGTCCACGCTCGCGACCGCCCTCGTGGCCGCCCTCGCCCTCGTCGCCTGCGGCTCGGATGGCGACCCCTCCACGGGCCCCACCTCCCCCGTCTCCAAGGACGAGGTCGCCGACCTCGGCGCCGCCGACGACGGCGTCGACTACTGCGCGCGCTACGGCTGGTACGACGACTCCGTCTGCGACACCTTCTGCCCCCTCCCCGACCCGGACTGCGGCGACGACGAGGCCGCCCGCTGCCTCGCCCTCGACGCCTCGAGCCCGGCGCCGGATCGCGAGGCCTGCTGCGCCAGCGCCTCCTACCCCTACTGCGCCGCCGCCTCCCCGCTCGTCAGCCAGGACGGCGAAGGGCCGACCCTCTGCGTGGGCATCCGCGGCAACGGCCCGCGCATCACCAGCCACTTCGGCGGCCTCGCCCGGCTCTACGAGCACTACGGCCTCTTCGACGGCGCCGCCGGCGGCAGCTCGGGCTCCATCAGCACCTTCCTCGTCGAGTCCGTGCAGATGAACCCGGCGGTCCGCTGCGCGGGGTGCAGCCCCTGGGAGCAGGGCGCCCGGGCGGCGCTCCTCCTCAAGTCGCTCCGCGGCTACTTCGGCGTGCTCGCCGGCTCGGACGAGGGCAACGCCATCCAGACGCTCCTCGCGCTGAAGGCCGAGGCCGACGAGCGCGACCTCCAGGGCCTCCTCGAGCGCGACCCGACCGCCGGCGTCGCCGCCGTCCGCGACCTGCTCGGCTCGCCGGACCTGCAGGCCCTCGTGAACCCCGAGCTGCTCGCGCTCCTCGCCGAGTCGCCGGACCCGGCCTTCCACGCCCAGGACGTCCTCGACAGCCTCGCCAACGCCGCGAGCTTCACCGCCGACGACGCCACCATCTTCGTGCGCCCGGGCGTCATCGACTTCGCCGCCTTCGCCCGGCGCCTCGCCCGCGTCGGCAGCTTCTACGCCGGCTACGCGCCCGCCGACCCGGCGCGCATGGCCCGCTTCCTCGACCAGTGCGGCTACGAGAGCCGCGGCATGACCTGGTCCGAGATCGTCGCCCTGCCCACCGCGGAGGGCGAGACCTGCGGCGCGCTCTTCGAGGGCATGGCGAGCGACTTCCGCGAGGCGCTCCTGGCGGACGAGGGCGCCTACCCGAGCCGCGCCGACGACCGCATCGGCGCGCACCTCCCGACGCTGGTCACCACCGGGGTCATCGAGGGCGCGGCCGTCGACACCTGGGAGGCCGCGCGCGCCGACTACCTCGCCGCCGAGGCCGACTTCACCTGGGACGTGGACTTCGACGACGTGCGCGTCGGCTGGTTCGGCGCCGAGGACGACCTGGCGCGCGTCGCCTCGAACCCCAGGGGCTACGAGGACCTGAAGACCGCCAAGCACCGCTCCCTCGGCGCGCTCACCTGGGGCGAGGTGCTGAGCTACTCGCCGGCCGAGCCGGGGCTGGCCCGCGCGCTCGAGCTGCCGGGAGACGCGGAGCACGGCGCGCAGGTCTCCGTCGGCGGCTGGAGCGACCTCCAGCCCGTGCTCGTGCTGCGCAACCTCGGCTGCGAGAAGGTCGTCTACCTGACGCGCCGCGGCGGCTCGGCGGGCTTCGCCTCCGACGTGGCCACGCTGCTCGGCATGGACGCCGAGGAGTCGGCGGCGCTCCTCGATCTGGGCGGCGAGAGCGCCTACACGGCGAGCCTCGAGGAGGCGGCCGGCGTCTGGTGCACGGACTGGGACGCGCCGCCGGTGCAGGATCTCGAGGCGATGTTCGCCGATGGCTACGGGGCGCCCTTCGAGACGGGGGACCCCTGGCTCCAGTCGTACGACGGCTACCCGGGCATCGTGGGGTCGACGGGCCTGCCCGGCTGCACGCCGCGCGTGGAGTAGCCCTCGCCCACGCGGCGGCGCCGCTTCATCGGCGCCGCCGCGTCCGGGCCGGCCGCGGACCGCCCGGACGCGGACCGCCCGCCCGGGTTCGCCCGGCGCCCCTTGCCCGCGGCGGCGGGACGGGCCACTCCACGTCCCATGCGCCGACCAGGGGTCCTCGCCGCCGCGCTCCTCGCGCTCGTCGCCACCCGCTCGACCGCCTCCGCCGACGACCGGCTGCCCACCCGCTTCGACGGACCGACGGACGCGGGGCTCGAGCTGGCCCGCTTCGACGCGCGCGCCCGCCGCACCGTCGACGACTGGCAGCGGCTGTGCCGCCTGCCTTGCGCGCTGAGGCTCCGCCCCGCCCGCTACCTGCTCGCCCTCGACGACGGCGCGCGCTTCCTGGTGGCCGAGGAGAGCCTTCGCCTCACGGGGGGTGAAGCGGTGACGCTCGAGCGCCGCGACGGGACCCGGCGGCCCCGGCGCTTTCGCCGCACCGCCGCCGTGATGATGGCGCTCGCTGGGCTGAGCACCCTGGGCGCGGGGCTCGCCTGGGCGCTCCAGCGCCCCGACCAGCGGCTGGCGCTCGGCCTGAGCGGCGCGACGTCGGGCTTCTTCGCCATCGGCATCGCGCTCCTCGTCACGCAGCCGGACGCGGAAGCGGATCAGCTCGTGCTGCGCGTGCGTCGCGAAACTTCGACCGGCGCCGCGGGGCTGCCATAATCGTTGAAGATTCGGGCTCGGCGATCGTCGATGCGATCGCCCGCCGCGCCCACGCGCGCAGCCGCACCCCGGGAGAACGCATGCTCCGCCTCACGCTCTCGCTCGCCCTCGCGGCGAGCTTCGCCTTCGACGCGCCCGCGCTGGCGCAGGATCTCGACGCCGCCGCCGCCGCCGCCCGGGCCAACCGGCGCGACGCCGACGCGCAGCGGGCCTACGGGCGGGCGCTCCTCCGCGCCGGGCGCTTCCGGGAAGCCGAACGCGCGCTCCAGCAGGCGGCCCGGCTCCGCGACAACTCGCTCGAGGCGCTCTACGAGCTGGCCACCGTGGCCTTCGCGCAGGACGACTACCGCAAGTCCCGGGCAGCCTGCCGGCGCCTCGAGCGCGAGGAGCGGAACGCTGTGCTGACGCGGGTCTGCCGGGCGCGCGCCTTCCTGGTGTGGAACCGCTCCGGCCGCGCCTTCGAGGAGCTCGAAGCCGCGCAGGCCGCGGACGGAGATCACTTCGAGGTCGAGCTGGCGCTCGGCGACGCGAACCGGCTGCGCCACCGGGTGGACGAGGCGGAGGCGGCCTACCGGCGGGCCATCGCCATCGACGCGACGCGCTTCGAGCCACACCTCGGGCTCGGGCTCCTCTACGCCGGGGCCGAGCGGGACGCGGACGCGCTGGCGGCGTTCCGGCGTGCGCAGGAGCTCGACGGGGAGGTGCCCGAGGTGCAGTACGAGCTCGGCATCCGCACGGGCGGCGCCGAGGGCAAGCGCCTGCTGACGCGGGCGGTGGCGGCGCGGCGCGGCTGGGTCGAGGCGCTGGTGGCGCTCGCGGACCTCGAGCGAGAGGCCGGGGAGAGCGACGCCGCGCGGGAGCGCTACGAGGCGGCGCTCGAGCGGGACGAGCGGAACGCCGCGGCGCACATCGGGCTCGGGAAGATCCTGGTGGCCGCGGGCGAGGCCGAGGAGGGCGAGGCCGCGCTGCGGCGCGCGCTCGAGATCGTTCCGAACAGCGCGGACGTGGCGCTCGCCCTCGGAGAGCTCTTCGAGTCCCAGGAGCGCTGGCAGGACGCCTTCGGCCAGTACCGGCACGCCGCCAACGTCGAGCCGCGGAACCCCGAAGGCCTGCTCCACGCCGCCCGCCTGGCGCTGCGCCGGAACCGGGACGTGCTCGCCACCGGCTACCTCGACCGGCTGCTCCAGACGCACCCGAACCTCTCCGCCGGTCTCGCCCTCTATGGCGACGCCATGAAGGCGCGCGGCGACCGAGCGCAGGCGCGCAGCTACTACCAGCGCGCCCTCCGCGGCCAGGGCGACGTCGACCGCGAGCGCATCCAGCGCTCCCTCCGCGAGCTCGACCAGCCCCAGCAGCGAGGCCGCCGCATCCACCGCGCCACCGCGCCGTAGGGCTGCTCGCTCGCGGCTGGGGGGCTCAGGCCGCCGCAGCGACGGGCTCGCGCGCGACGGCCCCGCGCGCCTCGGCGGCCGTGTCGGAGCGGACGCCGTCGGCGACGGTGTAGCGACCGGCCCGCCAGGCGGCGAGGGTCTCGGCCGGGGTCGCCGGCTGGCGGGCGCACCAGCGGAGGTACGCGGAGAAGAGGATGTCCGGGTCCTCGCGCTGCGCCTCGGGCACCTCGAGCTCGCCGGCGAGGAACGCCTCGAGCGCGGCGACGAGGTTCTCGTGGTAGCGCTCGTAGACGACCAGGTCGCGCAGGTACTCCCCCCGCGGGTGCTCGCCCGCCACCACGGCCCGCGCCTCCTCGAGCGCGTCCTCGAGGAAGCCCGGATGGACCGCGAGCAGCTCGAGGTCGTAGGCGAACTGCACGCCATCGTGGTGCGCCCCGAGCAGGTGCCGGACGATGCGCTCGGGCGAGCTGGCGAGGCCCGAGAAGTCGAGCGGGTGCACGGCGCGCTCGCGGAGCAGGAAGGGAAAGCGCAGCGGGCGGAGCTGGAGCAGGCGCGCGCGGAGCGTCCGGCGGGGCGCGAAGTCCGCGCAGGTGCCGATGGTCTCGGGGCGGAAGAGCACGCGGTGCCACATGCGGAGCACGCCGAGCTGGATCTGCCAGAGGTTCGGCACCTCCTCTTCGGCGACGAGGTCGCTCGCCCGCACGCGCTCGAGATGCGCGGCGATGGTGCGCGGGAAGAGGAGCAGGTGGGCGTGGGCGGGGATGCGGTCGGTCATGAGGTCTTCTCGGCGGTGGGGGCGGCCTCGGAGAGGCGCGCGAGGGTGCGGGCGTCGCGGGTCGTGAGCAGGTCGAGCACGGCGCGCGGGTCGAGCTCGCCCGAGGCGTCGGGGCCGGCGTCGAGCCAGGCGAGGAGGGCGCGGTAGGCCACCGCGTTGGTCTCGGGCTCGGCGTAGATGGCCGCGCGGAGCCGCTCGAGGCGGAGCACGACCTGGAGGACGGGGTTGAAGCAGAGCTGGAGCACGCGGCTCCCCGTGGCCTCGAGGAGCGCGGCCAGCACCTCGAGATCGGCCTCGGCGACGGTCAACGGATCGGCGCCGGGGGTGGCGACCTCGGTGAAGGCGTCGATGGCCGCGCGGACGCCGGCGAGGGCGGCGGGATCGGCGCGCTCGACGAGCCGCTCGAGGACCACCACGGCGAGCTGGCGCCGCACCTGCAGCAGATCGCGGGCGAGGGCCTGGTAGTCGGCGTCGCCCTCCCCCAGGTCGGCGAGCGAGGGGACGAGGTCGAGGCCACCGACGCGGCGGTAGTCCTGGACGACGTAGCCGCTGCCCTGGCGCACCGAGAGCAGGCCGCGGGTGGCGAGCTGGGCGAGGGCCGAGCGCACGGTCACCCGGTTCACGCCGAAGCGCTCGGCGAGGCGGCGCTCGGCCGGGAGGCGCTCGCCGGGCGCGAGGTCGCCGCGGAGGATGGCGAGGCGAAGCGCGTCGGCGCAGGCGTCGACGGCGCTCTCGGCGTCCGCGGGGATGGGGGAGAGCTCGACCACGGGCCCCAGGATATATTGGTCGGACCAATCTGCAAGCAGAAAGATCGAACGCCGATCACCCGTCGCGCTCGCGGGCGGCCGACACGCCGACCTCGGTGCGCCCGCGCGGATCCTGCCGGCCCGCGCGGCCCGGCCCGGAGGCTCGCAGAGCCCTGACACTTGGTGTCATGTGTGCGCCTTCCCCTTCGAACCCGGCGCGAACCCGCTACGGTGGGGCCATGCTCTCGCGGACCGTCGCCCTCCCCCTCGCCCTGGCCGCCGGGCTCGTGGCGGGGTGCGCCGTGGAGCGCATCGGGCTCGGCCGGCCGGACTCGGGGCGCCCCGGGGACGTGGACGCCGCCCGACCCGATGGCGGCGCGCTCCTCGATGGAGGCGCGCTGCTCGATGGAGGCGCGCTGCCCGACGCCGCCCGACCCGATGGGGGTCCCGACGGCGGGGGTCCCGACGGCGGCGCGCCCGACAGTGGTCCTCCGGACGGCGGCCCCCCCGACGGCGGCGTCGACGCCTGCACGCCCGGGCCGGAGCTCTGCAACGGGCGGGACGACGACTGCGATCCCGACACCCCCGACGGCGCCGACGAGCCGGGCCTCGGCGCCCCCTGCGACGGCGAGGACGCGGACGCCTGCGACGACGGCGTGCTGCGCTGCACGCCCGAGGGCCTCCTCTGCGACGACGACCCCGCGTCGCGCGAGGAGCGCTGCAACGGCGTCGACGACGACTGCGACGGCGCCACGGACGAAGGCGACGACCTCTGCGGCGCCTGCGTCCCGCGCGCCCTCGGCGCGAGCGTCTTCCTCTTCTGCGACGAGGCCGGCGACTGGGACGACGCGCGGGACGGCTGCGCAGAGCACGGCGGCGACCTGGCCTCCCTCGAGACGGAGGAGGAGAGCGACCTCGTCGCCGACGTCATGAACGAGCTCGACTGGCGCGAGGACGCCTGGATCGGCATGGAGGACGCGACCGGGGACGACGACTACGCCTGGCTCTCCAACGGTGCGGCGCCGAGCTACGACCGCTGGCATGCCCGCGAGCCCACGGGCGGGGGCGAGGACTGCGTGCGCTTCACCCACGGCAGCGAGCGCTGGCGCGACGCCCCCTGCGACCGCGACCGCTACCTCCGCATCTGCGAGAGCCCGCGGCCGAGCTCGCCCTGAGCCGCTCGAGCCAGTGCCGCCCGAGCCGGCTGCTCGAGCCCGACCGCTCGAGCCGGCTGCTCGAGCCCGGCCGCTCGAGCCCGGCCGCTCGAGCCAGTGCCGCCCCCCCACGCGTCGAGAGCCGACCGCGGGGGCGGCCGGCTCTCCTCCGAGCTCGACGGGCGCGGACCGGCCCTACTCCGCGTAGAGCGCGTCGATCTTCTCGCCGTACTCCTTCATCACGTTCCGGCGCTTCACCTTCATCGACGGCGTGAGCATGCCGTTCTCGATGCTGAAGTCCTCCGTGCCGAGCGTGAACTTCCGCACCTTCTCGTACTGCTTGAACTCCGCCGACCACTCGTCGAGCTGCTGCTGGTAGAGGTCCTGCACCTCGGGCCGCGCGAGCAGCTTCTCCCGGTCGTCCGTGTGCAGCCCCTTCTCCTGGGCCCACTTCTCGAGCGACTCGAAGTCCGGGATGACCAGCGCCACGTTGAAGTTCTGGTTCATGCCGTAGACCATCACGTTCGCGATGAACGGCGAGAGCTTGAGCTTCTCCTCGAGCGGCGTCGGCACGACGTACTTGCCGTTGAGCAGCTTGTACTGCTCCTTGATGCGCCCGCTGATGTAGAGGAAGCCGTCGCCGTCGACGTAGCCCATGTCGCCGGTGCGGAAGCCGCGCTCCCCGTCCTCGCCCTCGACGAAGACCTTCGCGTTCGCCTCGTCGAGGCCGTAGTAGCCCTGCATCACGTTGTGCCCGTAGACGATGATCTCGCCGTGCTTCGGGTCACCCGTGACGGCCGTGTCGATCTCCACGCGCACGCCGGGGATGGGCTTGCCCACGGAGCCGATCTTCCGGCCGCTCGGGCTGTTCGCCGTGGCGATGGGCGAGGTCTCGGTCAGGCCGTAGCCCTCGTAGACCATGATGCCGAGGTTGTCGATGAAGTCGGCGACCTCGCGGCTCAGCGCGGCGCCACCGCTGAAGGCGTACTTGAGGCGCCCGCCGAAGCGGTCGCGCACCTTCGAGAAGACGAGCTTGTCGAAAATGCCGTGCTTGAAGTCGGCCCAGCCGCTCCGCTTGCGCTGCTCGGCGAGCCCCTTGCGGTACTCGGCGTTCTTCATGGCCGACTCGAAGAGCGACTTCTTCAGGCCCCCCTCTTCGTCCATGCGCTTGTGCAGGCCGTCGTAGATGCGGTTGAAGATGCGCGGCACGCTGAAGAGGAGCGTCGGCTGCACCTCCGAGAGGTTCGCGACGATCTTGTCCACGGCCTCGGCGATGCCCATGGACGCGCCCATGGAGAAGAGGCCGTGCAGCTCGCAGGTCTGACCGAAGCTGTGCGCCCAGGGCAGGAAGCTCAGCGAGCGGTCGTCCGGCGTCATCGGGAAGAACTCGTGGATGGCGCTGACGTTGCTCGCGAGGTTCTCGTGGCTGAGGAGGACGCCCTTCGGGTTGCCGGTCGTGCCCGAGGTGTAGATGAAGCCGGCGATGTCGCTCGGCTCGAGCTCCGCGTAGGGCGCGGGCTCGTGGGCGAGCAGGTCGGCGAAGGCGTGCTCGTGCTCGCGGCTGGCCTCGCCGTCGAGGACGATCACGTGCTCGAGCGTGGACCCCTCGCCCTCGCCGAGCTCGGGCCGGAACTCGGCGACCTGACCGGCGATGGTGTCGTTCGCCGCGACGAGCACCTTGGCGCCGCAGTCGTTCAGGATGAACTTCCAGTCCTTGGGCATCTGGCTCTCGTACATGGGCACGAAGGCCGCGCCGAGGCCGTAGCTCGCGTAGGCGGCGATGGCCCACTCGGGCCGGTTGTTGGCGACGATGGCGATCCGGTCGCCCTTCTCCAGGCCGAGCTCCGCGAGGGCGCCGCGGAGGGCGTCGACCTGCTTGCGGAACTCGCCGTAGGTCATCCACACCCAGCGCCCGTCCTGCTTGGTCCCGAAGAGCGGGCGGTCGGCGAAGGTGGTCGTCGCGTGCTCGTAGAGGTCGACGAGGTTGCGGAACTTCGGCGTGAACTGGCTCATGCTGCTCATCTCCCCCCGAGGGCTCCGCAGCGCCGGCCACACCCGCGCCGGAGCCGCCCGAGCGAGCGCGCGAACGACGCGCCGGGGGCGCCGGGAACCACCCCTCCCGCGGCCCCCTTCCCGAGGGACGCGGCCCGAGCGCGGCGAGCCTAGCAGGGCGGCGCGGGCCGGCAAAGCTGCATGCGGCGTGCGGCCATCGGGGCGCCGCGCCGAGCATCCGGGAGCGTCAGCCGAGCGCTTCGCCGTCGCGGGCGGCGCGGTAGTGGCGCCAGCAGACCGGCACGTACTTCTCGTCGGCCCCGAGCTCGATCTGCGGCCCATCGAAGACCGCCGCCCCGTCCACCATGCGCAGGTTGAAGACCGCCTTCTTGCCGCAGAAGTAGCAGGTGACCTTCACCTCCTCGATGGAGTCGGCGAGCTCGAAGAGGCGACGCGAGCCGGGGAAGAGGCGCGCCTGGAAGTCGGTCCGGAGCCCGTAGCAGATCACGGGCACGTTCTGGTCGATGGTGAGGTCCCGGAGCTGGTCGATGAGCGCCTCCGAGAGGAACTGCGCCTCGTCCACGAGCACGCAGTCGAGGCCCGCGAGCTCGTCGACGGGGAGCGGCGCGTCCGGATCGATCAGAAAGTCCGCCTCCGCCTCGAGGCCCGAGCGCGACCGGATGAGCGCGGCCCCGAAGCGCGTGTCGAGGCGCGGCTTCATCAGCGCACAGCGCTTGCCCTGCTTGCGGTAGTTGTGGGCGACGGCGAGCAGGTTCAGCGTCTTGGCGCTGTCCATGGTGCCGTAGCGGAAGTAGAGCTTGGCCATGGCGGAGCGCTCCCCATATCACGGGAACGCGCGGCGATCACCGCAGCCCGCCGCGACCCGCGCTCGGGCCCCGGGCTCCCGCCTCACTCGCCGCGCGGGACGTTGTGGAAGGGGCTCGGGAAGAGGCCGTAGGCGAGGGTCTTGCGCTCGACCTCTTCCTGCGTGGGCGTCTGGAAGGCGTCGTCGAGGCGCAGGCTGAGCGTCTGCGCGAGGCGCCAGAGGAACTTGATGCCGAGCACCGTGTCCTCCTGCACGAGCGCGTAGAAGGCGTCGCGCGGGAGGCGCACCATCCGGCACTCGCCCACCGCGCGCACGGTCGCCGTCCGCGGCCGCTGGTTGAGCAGGGCCATGTCGCCGAAGTGGCTGCCCGCGGGGAGCCGCGCGATCTCCGCGCCGTCGCGCTCCACGATGGCCTCCCCGTCGACGATCACGTAGAGCGCCTCGCTCACCTCGCCCTGCTCGAGCACGACCGCACCCGGCGGCGAGAGGAGCGAATCGAGCCGCGCGCAGACCTTCGTCAGCTCGGCCATGTCGAGCTCCGTGAAGAGGTGCACGTGGCGGAGCGCCTGGAGGTTGGCCGTGACCTCCGTCGCGCGCTCCCGCTCGGCCACCCCCTCGGGCGCCGGCGCCGCCTCCACCTCGAGCACGAGCGCCGTGATGTTGTCGTGCCCGCCGCGCCCGTTGGCCATGCCGACGAGCTGCTCGGCGACGTCGGCCGCGCCGTTCGAGAGCAGCCGGTGGAGCTCGGCCGCGTCGTCGAAGTACTCGTGGAGCCCATCGCTGCAGAGCAGGAGCCGGTCGCCGGGCAGCACGTCGAAGACGAGCGTGTCGACGATCACGCGGGCCTGGGGCCCGACGGCGCGCGTGACGATGTTCGAGTGCTCGCTCTCTTTGGCCTGCTCGGGCGTGAGGATGCCGTGGCGGATCGCGTCGGCGAGGAAGGTGTGATCGCTCGAGAGCTGGTGGAGCTCGCCGGCGCGCGCGAGGTAGAGGCGGCTGTCGCCGACGTGGGCCATGGCCGCCTGCCCCCCGCGCACGATCAGCGCCGTGCAGGTCGTGCCCATGCCGCGCTTCTGCTTGTCCTCTTCCCCGAGCGCGTAGATGCGCCGGTTGGCCTCCACGACGGCCTGCTCGAGCGCGCGCGCGAGCCCGTTCGCGTCGGTCGCCGACTCCCCGGCGAGGCGCTCGCGCAGGGTCTCGGCGGTCGTGCGGGAGGCCACCTCGCCGGCCGCGTGACCGCCCATGCCGTCGCAGACGACGTAGAGGCCGAGCGCCTCGTCCGTGAGGAAGAAGTCCTCGTTGTGCCCCCGCACCTGCCCGACGTCGGTCTTCCCCGCCGCGATCACCCGCATGGGCCGACCCTACCCGATCGCCGCGCGCCGATCACCGGCGGCGCGCCGCGCTCCCCGTCACTCGCCGAGCGCGGTGATCCAGGTCTCGATGATCTCCCGGCCCTCCGGGTCGACCATGTCGCTCGCCAGCGGCGGCATCTGCTGCACGCCCATGTCGCGCAGGCCCATGCGCCGGAAGAGCGTGCTGCCCTCCGGGTTGCCCGGCCGGACGCGCACCGTCGCCGTGTCCATGACCCAGGCGCTCGGCTGATCGACCGCGGTCGTGTAGGCGCCCGACGCCTCGACCGTCGCGAGGCCCGTGTCGAGCCAGAGGTTCATGCCGGCGGCCGGCTCGAGGCCCCCGTGGCAGGGCCCGCAGTTCGAGTGGAGGTAGCCGAGGGCCTCACGCTCGACCGCGTCGCCGGGCACGGCGGCCATGCCCTCGGGGATCGCGTTGCTGAGCAGGCCCAGGGCGTCGAGGTCCGCGAGGGAGGTCTCCGTGTCCCCGTGCGCGAGCTGGATGGCGCCGAAGCCGAGCACCATGTCCGGCGAGCCGCCGCCCGCGTGGCAGCGGGGGCACGCCGCGATGGGCGGGATATCGTGGTAGGTGCCGAGCACGTCCGTGGCGCCGTCCATCACCTCCGTCACGACCACCTGCGACTCGTCCCACATGAAGGTGCGCATGCTCCAGGTCGCGATGCCCACGCCCTCGCGCACCTTCTCGAAGAGCCGCGTCTCGAGCTTCGTGCCCTCGAGGGAGAAGTTCTTCCAGATGCGCGTGCCCACGGGGAAGACCCAGGAGTCCGGGTCGCGGGTGTCGATGATCGTGTCCTCCGGGAAGGCGATGAAGCGGTCCTTGTCCGTGTCGTCGGACCAGAGCCAGAACTGCGGGTTGTACGGCAGCACGCCCGCCGCCAGCACCGAGCAGCCCGGATCCGCGTAGAGGCCCGGGGGCCCGTCGCAGGGCGGTCCGGCGTCGGTGCCCGCGTCCGTCCCCGCGTCCTCCGGTCCGGCGTCCATGCCCGCATCCGGGGACCCGGCGTCCACCTCGCCCCCCGCGTCCGTGCCGGCGTCGACCGGCGGCGCCACGTCGTCGTCCCCGCAGGCCGCGAGGGCGAGCGCGAGAGCTACGGCGAGGGCGAGAGCGGTGTTCGGGCGCATCGAGGTCGAATCCGTTCGAGAGGGAGCGCGGAAGGTGACGTAAGGGTATGCTATGCCAGCTTGGAAGGAGCGTCAGGGAGGACCCGGGCCGTGGGCTCGGGAGGGGGATCCCTCGAACTCGGGTCGAGAGCGGCCCGGTTCCCCACCCGCGGCGCGAGGGAGATGGGATGAGCCGGCTTTCGATTGTGGTGGTGATAGGGCTGTCCGTGACGTTCGTCGACGCCCCCGGGAGCGACGGCCTCGCGCGGGCCCAGGCCGATGGGGAGGGCCCGATCGAGATCCAGCGGAACGAGCCGGAGGGCGAAGAGCCCGGGGCCGCCGAGCGTGAGGCCGCCGAGCGTGAGGCCGGGGAGCCGGAGGCCTCGTCCCAGGCGCCGCGCTACGACGAGAACCTCGACCAGGCCGCCCGGCTCACCTTCCAGACGGCCCGCGAGGCGTTCAGCCAGGGCGACTACGAGACGGCCCTCTCGCGCTTCGAGCAGGCCTACTCGCTCAGCCCGCGCCCGGTGCTGCTCTACAACATCGCCGTGACCCTCGACCGGCTCCGCCGCGACGAGGAGGCGGTGGCGAAGTTCCGCGAGTACCTCGAGCGCGTGCCCGACGCCCCCGACCGCGCCGAGGTCGAGGCCCGCCTGGCCGTGCTGGAGCGCGCCATCGCCGAGCGCGAGGCCCGCGAGGCGGCCGAGGGCGGCGGCGAGGGCGAGGGCGACGGCCACACGGAGATCATCACGATCGACCCGGACCCGGACGAGGGCGAGCCCGAGGACGAGGGCTCGAGCGGCCTGCACCCGGCCATCGCGCTCTCGGTGGCGGGCGCCGCGGTCGCCGTGGGCGGCCTGATCGTCTGGAGCGGTCTGGACGCGCAGTCGAAGAACGACGACTTCGAGAGCTACGCGACGACGCCCGGGGCCGAGCTGGCCCGGGCGGAGCAGATGTTCGACGACGTGGAGTCGGCCGAGACCCGGACCAACGCGCTCATCGGCGTGGCCGCCGGGCTCGCGGCAGGCGCCGCCGTGCTCATGATCTTCACGGACTGGGGGGGCGAGGACGACCCGACCGCCCCGACCGTCTCGGTGGGACCCGACGGCGCCTTCGTGGGCGCGACGGGACGTTTCTGATGGCTCGACTCGACACCTCTCTTCGCCTCCTCGGCGCGCTCTCGCTCGCGGCCTTCGCCGGCTGCTCGCTCGCCGATCCCAGCCTCCTCGACGCGCTCCGCGACGGGAGCGTCACCCCCGGTGAGGACGGCGGCCCGCCCGGGGACGGCGGCGGCGTGGACGCCGGCACGGACGCGGCCATCGTCGACACGTCCGGCGCCGTCTCCGAGTGCGGCGCCGACGGCGTGCGCGTCTTCGCCGACACGGTCGAGGACGTCCGGATCGACACGCGCGCCTTCCGCAACGACGTGGGCTCGCTCCCGAGCTGCGGCCAGAACGCCCCCGGCCCCGACGCCTTCTTCGCCGTGGACGTCCAGGCGGGCGAGTACTGGCACTTCCACCTCCGGGTGGACGGCGAGAACGACCCCGAGCCGACGGCCCGCAACCCGGTCCTCTACCTGCTCAACGAGAGCTGCGCGCCGACCATGTGCACGCGCGAGCTCCTCGCGAACTTCTGCGGCGAGGAGCAGGACGAGCACTTCGCCTTCACCTTCACCGAGGCGGGGCGCTGGTACATCGGCATCGACTCCGGCGTGGCCGACGGCGGCGTCTACCTGCTCGACGCGATCCGCCCGGTCTGCGGGGACGGTACGCCCGACCACGGCGAGGCCTGCGACGGCCAGGAGGGCTGCAGCGACGACTGCCACTGGCTGCTGAACGAGGAGTCCGTGCGCGAGCGCGGCTTCAACTTCAACGAGCGCGAGGCCAACCTCGTCGACCTGCCCGCCTCCGGGGAGCTCGAGATCCGGGGCGACATCGGCGGCTTCGCCTGCGAGTACCCGGACGTCTTCGCCATCGACGTGCCCGAGAACTCGCGGCTCCAGGTGCAGGCCCGGGACGGCTCGGGCACGCCCTGCACCGGCGGCACCGCCGAGCAGTTCACGCTCACGCTGCAGAACGCGCGCGGCGACGTGCGGGGCGGCGACGTGATGGACGGCTGCCCCTTCATCGACACCGAATTCACCGGCTCCGGGCGCTTCTTCGTCTTCCTCGAGGACCAGCGCCCGGACACGAGCCGCGCGCTCCAGTACCGGCTCTTCTTCCGACTGACCGACCTCTGACGCCGAGGACGGGGGGATCTCCATGCGTCGCTTCGCTCTCACGGCCGTCGCCCTGACGGCCGCCGCTCTCGGCTGGCCGGACCCGGCCGCCGCCCACGAGTTCTACGTCACGCGCGTGCCGCACACGGCCGAGGCGATGGGCTCGTCGGGGGGCACGCGCCCCTGCATCACCTGCCACGACAACCCCGACGGCGGCTCCGGCTGCGTGGACTCGGGCGGCACGCGGCCCTGCCTGAACCCCTTCGGCATGGCCTTCCGGTCGAACGGCTTCTTCTGGGACGAGACCCTCGCCGCCCAGGACGCGGACGGGGACGGCTTCACCAACGGGCAGGAGCTCCAGGACCCGAGCGGCGCCTGGCGCCCCGGGGACGACCCGCCCGGCGTGGAGGACTACGTGACGCGCCCCGGCTTCGACACGGACAACCCGGGCCAGATCGACGCGGACGGCGACGGCTACTGCTGGTTCGGCCGGGACATGAACGACGACGGGGACTGCGCGGACCCGGGCGAGAACGACGGCTCGCTGGACTGCGACGACGGAAACGCGGCCGTGAGCTCGGGCGCGACGGAGAGCTGCGCCAACGCGATCGACGACGACTGCGACGGGCTGCCGACGCTCGAGGACCCGGAGTGCGAGAGCGTCGTCGACCGGGACGGCGACGGCTTCTGCGTGATGGGCGAGGACATGAACGCCGATCGGGACTGCATCGACGCCGGCGAGGACACGGGCGCCGTCGACTGCGACGACGACGCGATCACCGTCTTCCCGGGCGCGCGCGAGAACTGCACGGACGGGCTCGACAACGACTGCAACGGGATGGCCGACGAGGGCGACCCGATGTGCCGGAGCGACCTCGACAGCGACGGCGACGGCTTCTGCCCCATCGGCCGGGACACGAACGGCGACGGGGACTGCCTCGACGCCGGGGAGATGGACGCGGGCTTCGACTGCGACGACACGCGCGACGACGTGAACCCGGATCAGACGGAGATCTGCACGGACACGGTGGACAACGACTGCGACGGGGACGCGAACTTCGCCGACGACGAGTGCCGGGGCTTCTTCGACTCGGACGACGACGGCCACTGCCCGCTCGGCGTGGACATGAACGGCGACGGCGACTGCATCGACGAGGGCGAGGACGTCGAGCCCTACGACTGCGACGACTCGGACGGAGCGATCAGCCCGAGCACCATGGAGCAGTGCACGGACGCCATCGACAACGACTGTGACGGGGACACGAGCCTCGCCGACGAGGACTGCGCGACCTACCTGGACACGGACGGGGACCGCTACTGCTTCGTGGGCTTCGACATGAACCGCGACGGCGACTGCGCCGACGAGGGAGAAGAGGGCGGCTCGGCCACGGACTGCGACGACGGCTCGGCGGAGGTGAACCCGACCGCGGACGAGCAGTGTACGGACGGCGTGGACAACAACTGCGACGGCAGCCTGGACGCCTACGACCCGATCTGCTCGACCGACTACCTGGACTTCGACGGGGACGGCTGGTGCGAGGTGGGCGAGGACCTCTCGGAGGACGGCGACTGCTCGGACGAGGGGGAGCAGGAGGGCCCGGCGGACGCGGCGCCGCGGGACTCGACGATCTTCCCCGGCGCGCCCGAGAACTGCCTCGACATGCGGGACAACGACCAGGACGGGGCCGTGGACGAGGGCTACCTGGACGAGGGCACCTACTGCACGCGGGACGTGGACGCGGATGGGGACGGCTGGTGCCCCATCGGGCGCGACGTGAACGGCGACGGGGACTGCCTGGACGAGGACGAGAACATCGGGCGCAGCGACTGCGACGAGGGCGACCCGGACCGGAACCCCGGCGTCGAGGAGATCTGCACGAACCGGGTCGACGACGACTGCGACGGGGACGTGGACCTCTTCGACGACGTCTGCTTCCGGCTGCTCGACCGGGACGGCGACGGCTTCTGCGGCATGGGCGTGGACGACAACGGTGACGGCGACTGCCTCGACGAGGCCGAGGACCGCTTCGGCGAGGACTGCGACGACACGAACCGCGACGTGGCGCCGACGGCGGCCGAGGTCTGCGACGACGGTCTCGACAACGACTGCGACGGGAACATCGACAGCTTCGACACGCAGTGCCCCTGCGTGGCGGAGCTCTGCGAGGACGACGACCCCTGCACGCTGAACCAGTGCAGCGAGGACGGGATGTCCTGCGCGTTCCCCGTCGACCCGGTCTGCGTGGACGCCGGACCCATGCTGGCGGACGGCGGCACGGAGGGGATGGGCGGCGGCGACGGCTGCGGCTGCGCGGCGCCCGGCGCGGGGGGCGAGGGAGGCGCGGCGGCGCTCCTCGGCCTCGCGGCGGTGTGGATGGTGCGGCGGCGCCGGCGGCGCTGAGCGCGAGGCCCGGCCGCGGGGGCGAGGCTCCGCGCGGCCTGGCGTCCTGGCGGGCAGCGCGGAGGCTCCCCGTCGTGGAGGCGGGGGCGAGCTCCACGGTGGACGCGCGACGAGGCAGGCATGTATAGAACCGGGCTCATGAAGATCGACGATCTCGAGGCGCACGAGAAGCTGGCCCTGGGCGGGCTCATCCGCGTGCTGATCCGCGTGGACGGCTCGTTCTCCGAGGCGGAGGAGGAGGCGCTGAACGCCGTCGCCGAGGACATCGGCGGGGCGGACGCGCTCTGGCGGGTGATCTCGCAGTCGGCGCAGGAGCTCCGGGACGACGACGCCATCCGGGAGAACGCGCAGAAGGTCGTGCGGCCGGAGGCGCGGACGATGATCCGGGAGACGCTCGAGGGGATCGCGCTGGCCGAGACCATCGAGCCGTCGGAGCAGCGGCTGCTCGACTGGGTCGACGAGACCTGGGGCCTGAAGAGCTGAGCGACGGGGGACGGGCGGAGCGCTGACGCGCCGGCCGGGCTGACAACACCGAGCCGGGGCTCGGGCTGGCGTTCGCGCTCGGGCCGACGCTCGGGCCGGCGCTGCGCTCAGGCTTGGTGCTCGAGCTGGCGCTCAGGCGCGAGCTCACGCTCGAGCTGGCGCTCGGGCTTGGGCTGGCGCTCGTGCTCGGGCTGGTGCTCGGGCTCGGGCTCACGCTTGGGCTGGAGCTCGCGCCTGGGCTGGCGCTCGCGCTCGAGCTGGCGCTCGCGCTCGATCTGGCGCGCGGGCTTGGGCTGGAGCTCGCGCTTGGTCTGGCGCTCGCGCTCGGGCTGGCGCCAACGCTCGGGCTGGCGCTCGCGCTTTGGTTGGTGCTCGCGCTTGGGCAGGTGCTCGCGCTTGGGCTGGCGCTCGAGCACGAGCTTGGACTCGACCCCCACCGCCTCCGGCTCTTCGACCTGCGGGCACGGGCAGGGGCACGGATGGCTCTTTCGCTTCGTTTCTACTTCGCCGCCGCCCAGCTCTCCCCGTGCCCGATGTCCACCACCAGCGGCACGTCCAGCTCCAGCCCCGCGCGCTCGAGCGGCCGCTCCATCACGGCCCGCACGAGCCCCTCCACCGCCTCGACCTCCTCCGGCGGGCACTCGAAGAGCAGCTCGTCGTGGATCTGCAGGAGCATCCGCGCCTCGTGCCCCGCCGCCGCGAGCCGCTCGTCGATCTCCAGCATCGCCAGCTTGCAGATGTCCGCCGCCGAGCCCTGGATCGGCGTGTTCGTCGCGATGCGCTCCCCGTAGCTCCGCTCCGTCGGGTCGTTGCTCGAGAGCTCGTGCACCACCCGCCGCCGCCCGAGGATCGTCTCCACGTATCCGAGCTGGTAGGCCTCGTCGACCTGCTCGTCGAGCCACGTGCGCACGCCCGCATACACCTCGAAGTAGCGCTCGATCAGCGCCTTCGCCTCCTTGCGCGGCAGCCCCAGGCTCTGCCCGAGCGCCGTCGCCCCCTGCCCGTAGATCGTCGCGAAGTTCACCGTCTTCCCGACGTTCCGCTGCGCCGCCGTGACCTCCGCCTCGTCCACCTCGTGGATGCGGCTCGCCGTCCGCGCATGCACGTCGACGCCGCTCGCGAAGGCCTCCAGCAGCGCCTCGTCCCCGGTCACGTGGGCCAGGAGCCGGAGCTCGATCTGGCTCCAGTCCGCGCTGATCATCACCCAGCCCTCGCGCGGTACGAAGGCCTCGCGGATCCGCGCCCCGTCCTCGGTCCGGATCGGCGTCCGCTGCAGGTCCGGATCGGTCGTGATGAGCCGCCCGGAGGCCCCCGCCGTCTGCTGGAAGCGGCAGTGGATGCGCCCGTCCTCCGCGATGGCCTCGCGCAGCACCCGCGTGTACGTGTTGATCAGCTTCGCCAGGGCGCGCCAGCGGAGCACGTGCCCGGGGATCGCGTGCTTCTCCTTCAGCCGCTCGAGCACGTCCGCCGCCGTCGAGTAGCCGGTCTTCGTGCGCTTCAGGATCGGCAGGCCGAGCTCGTCGAAGAGCACCTCCCCGAGCTGCTTGCTCGAGCCGACGTTGAACTCCTTCCCCGCCAGCTCCCAGATGGCCTTCTCCACCTCGGCCTTCCGCGCGCCGAACTCCTTCCCCAACCCCGCCAGCACCTCCGCGTCGGCCCGGATCCCGAGCCGCTGCATGCGCGCCAGCACGCCCGCCAGGGGCATGGAGATCTCCTCGAGATAGCGCGTCTGCCCGAGCTCCTCGAGCTCGTCCCGGAGCTTCGGCCAGGCCTCCGCCACCGCCGCCGCGAGCTGCCCGGCGTAGGGCGCGAGCTTCGTCACCGGCACCTCCTCGAGCGCCTTCCGCTTCTTCCCGCGTCCGACGACCTCTTCGAGCGGGATCAGCGTCCGGTGCAGCCAGCTCCGCGCCACCTGCCCGAGCCGGTGTGGGATGTCCTTCGTCGGGTCGATCAGGAAGGACGCGAGCCGCGTGTCCCCGACCACGCCCCGCAGCTCGATGCCCGCCCCCTCGAGCGCGCAGCGCACGTCCCGCAGGTCGTGCGTCACCTTCTTCCGCGCCGGATCCTCGGCCCAAGCCTTCAGCGCGCCGAAGGCCTCGGCTTCTTCCGCCCCATCTGCGGCCCCGTCTCCGCGCAGCGGCAGCCAGCGCGCCACCCGGCCCTCGTCCCGGGCCGCCGAGAAGGCCACGCCGACGAGCGCCCCCTCGATCGGCGAAGGCAGCGCATGCAGCACGAAGATCCCGGTCTCGCTCCCGTCCGCGCCGAGCGCCGCCAGGTACCCCGCCGCCTCACCGGGCGCCAGCGCCTCGAAGTCCGCCTCCGCCGCGTGCTCCTTCGCGTCGTCGCCGCTCAGGAGCGAGAAGAACTCGAGCTCCCGGTAGAGCACGTCCACCCGCGCCGCGTCCACCTCGGGCACGCGCAGGTCCTCCACGCCGAGCTCGAGCGGCACGGCCGTGTCGATGGTGACGAGCTCCTTGCTGAGCCGCGCGTCCTCCGCGTGCTCCGCGAGGCGCTCCTTCAGCTTCCCCTTCTGCTCGTCCACGTGCGCGAGCACGCCCTCCACGTCGCCGTACTTCTCGAGGAGCTTCTTCGCCGTCTTCGGCCCGACGCCAGGCACCCCGGGCACGTTGTCGACCTTGTCCCCGGTCAGCGCGAGGTAGTCCACGAAGCGCTCGGGCGGCACGCCCCACTTCTTGCGCACGAGCTCGGCGTCGTAGGTGACGTCCTTCATGGTGTCGACCATGCGCACGTGCTCGCCGACGAGCTGCGCGAAGTCCTTGTCCCCGGAGACGATGAAGACCTCGTGGCCCGCCTCGACGGCCTGCCTCGCGAGCGTGCCGATCACGTCGTCGGCCTCGAAGCCCTCGACGGTCAGCTCGGGCCACTCGTGCGCCTCGACGACCTTCCGGATCCACGGCAGCTGCTCACGGAGCTCCCCGGGCATGCGGGGGCGCTGCGCCTTGTACTTCGGATACTTCGCGTCGCGGAAGGTCTTGCCCGGCGCGTCGAAGACCACGGCGCCGTACGCCGGCGTCTTGCCGCCGAGGATCTTCCGGAACATCAGCGCGAAGCCGTAGGTGGCGTTCGTCGGCACGCCCGCCGAGCTCTGGAAGCCGCTCGGGATGGCGAAGAACGCGCGGAAGATCAGCGCGCTCCCGTCGACCAGGACCACCCGCTCTCTCGAAGCCATGGGGCACCCTACCCCGGGCCCGCGTCGGCGACTACGCGTCGCTCGGGCGGCGCGCCTCCACGGACACGAGCCCGCGCGCGCCGAAGTCGCGGTAGACGCGCAGCTCGAAGCCCCGCGCCCGGAGCAGGGCCTCCGCCCGCGGGAGCAGGAAGGTCAGGTAGTACATCACGAAGGGCGGCTTCCAGAGCGCGTTGCGGACGCGCATGGCCGCGTTGAAGCCATGGGCGAGCCAGCGCGCCGGCGAGGTCCGGGGCGGCCGCGTGCCCGTGACGAAGACGAAGCGACCGCCCGGCCCGAGCAGGCGCCAGGCCGCGTCGACGAGGCGCGGCTCGTCCTCCTCGAGCACGTGCCCGAAGGCGCCGAAGCTGGTCACGAGGTCGAAGCGCCCGAGCAGGTCCGCGGGCGGGTCGAGCATGTCGCCGACGCGGAGCGAGACCAGCGCCTCGCCCGGAGCGGCCTCGAGCCGGCGCGCCGCCTCCGCGAGCATGCCCTCGCTCAGGTCGAGGCCGACGAGCACGCGCGCGTGGGGCTTCAGCATGCGGAGCGCCGCCCCCGTGCCGCAGCCGAGGTCGAGCGCGGCCTCGACCCCCGCGGCCGCGGCGCGCTCGAGGGGCGGCGCGAGCAGGGCGTCGGGCGTGCGGAAGGGCGTGGCCTCGAACTTCGGCGCGAGCCGATCGTAGCCGCCGGTGGTGGAGGAGAGGGCCTGCTGCAGGAGCTCGAGGAGGCTCGGCCCCTCCTCGCCGCGGAGGCGGAAGAAAGGTCGACGGAGCGGTCCGCGGATCGGCACGGGCCCATCATGCCGAGCCGCGGGGCGCGACGCGAGCGCGGGCCCGGTCCGACCGCGACGCGGGCGTGGGGCTCTCCCCACGCCCGCGGGGAGGGCCCCACGCGCGGCCACCGATCCGGCGCGGGGTTGCGACCCCGGGCAGACCGGTACGGAAGCTGCTACCCCGCGCACCGTGGCTCCCTCTCCCTCGCCGAACGTCGCCCCGCTCCCGACGACCCGCTCGGGGTCGAGCTCCGAGCTCCGGCTCCGCGCCGCGCGCAGCGGCGAGCTCGTCGACGGCCGCTACCGGCTGGGGCGGCCCATCGGTCGGGGCGGCATGGGCAGCATCTACGAGGCCGAGGACGAGGCGACCGGCCGGACCGTCGCCGTGAAGCTCCTCCGCCACGCCGAGGACCGGGCCCGCTTCCTCCGCGAGGCGGCCATGACCGCCGCCGTCCGCCACCCGCACGTCGTCCGCACGCTCGACTATGGCGGCCTGGAGGGCGCGGCCCGCGGGGCCTACCTCGTGCTCGAGCGCCTCCGCGGCGAGACGCTCCGCGAACGGCTGGACGGCCTCGGCACCTTCGCCCTGCCGACCTGCCTCACGCTCCTCGAGCAGCTCCTCGAGGCCCTCGCCGCGGTGCACGCCGCCGGCATCGTCCACCGGGACGTGAAGCCCGCGAACCTCTTCGTCACCGAAGGCCCGCCCTGTGCCCTGAAGCTCCTCGACTTCGGGCTGGGCAAGGCGCTCGACGAGACCGAGGCCCTCACGGCGGAGGGCGTGATCGTGGGCACGCCGGGCTACCTCGCGCCGGAGCAGGTCCGCGCCGATCCCATCGACCCGCGCACGGACCTGCACGGCTTCGCCGTCACCGCCTACGAGCTCCTCACGGGCCTGCGCCCCTTCCGGCGCGAGGGCGCCTCCCAGACCTACGCCGCCGTGCTCTTCCACGAGCCGACGCCGCCGAGCGCGCTCCGGCCGGCGATCCCCCCTGCCGTGGACGCGCTGCTCGTGCGCTGCCTCGCGAAGACGCCCACGGAGCGCCCGGAGAGCGTCGCCGAGGTCCTCGCCGCCTGGCCCCCATCCCGCGACTGACCTCGCCCGAAGCGACCCGGCCGACACCGCCGCAGCCGATGCGGCTCCCGCCGGCCGCGTTTCGGCTCGCCTCCCGGAGCCGCCCGCCCCACGCTCCAGGCCGTGCTCTGGCTCCGCCTCGTCAAGCTCGTCGGCGTCCTCCTCCTGGTGGCCGGGAGCCTCGCGACCGTGCTGCCCCTCGAGATGCCCCAGCGCACCCGGCGCCGCTTCGCCTTCGCCGTCGCCGCCCCCGGCCTGCTCGTCACCTGGGTCTTCGGCTTCCTCCTCGCCTACGTGATGGGCCACCGGCTCTTCAGCGTCTGGATCGTCAGCTCCATGGCGCTCTCCCTGCTCTCCCTGCAAGGGGTCCTCTACGCCGCCGGGAAGGAGGGCCGCGCCGGGCCGAAGGTCGCGGCCTTCACTCTCGGCACCTTGCTCGCCATCGCCGCGCTGATGATCTGGAAACCCGCCTGACTCCGGCGCCCCCCTCTCCTCGCGGGGGGAGCGGCAGCCGCGGTGGGTTCGAAGTCCCTTCGACTTCCGCGTCAGCCTGCTAGATTGCGCGCGTGCTTCGGCTTGCTCGCTTTTTCGGGGTGCTCCTCCCCGCCCTCCTGCTGGCGCTCGCGCCGCTTCCGCTCGCGGCGCAGTTCGACGACGAGTTCGACTCGGAATTCGAAGAGGAATTCGAGGAAGAGCCGGAAGAGAGCGCGCCCGAAAGAGACGCAGCAGAAACGGATTCTTCCAGCACTGATGCGGCCTCGAGCGACGACTTCGACGACGAGGGCTTCGACGACGGTGGCTTCGGCGACGGTGGCTTCGGCGACGGTGGCTTCAGCGACGGTGGCTTCAGCGACGACGGCGACGAGCCGACCGACGGCGACACCTCGGAGGGCGACGACACCTCGGGGGACGAAGACGCCGACGCCGACGCCGAGGAGAGCGAGCCCGCGGACGACATCCGCCGGCGCCCCCGCGACGACCCCGAGGACGACCGCCGCGGCCGCATGTTCAACAGCTGGTTCGGCCCCACGGGCGGCTTCCACCTCGTCGACGGCCTCACGGCGCCCCCCGGCACCTTCCGCGTGCAGCTCGGCATCGAGTTCTTCGCGAAGGACGGCTTCCACCTCCCGAACGACTCGCACTCGCGCGTCGGCGGCACGCTCTCGCTGAGCTGGACCGTCCACGACATGGTCGAGCTCTTCGCCAGCCTCGAGAGCTACGCCAACAGCAACAGCCGCCAGTTCCCGAACCTGCTCCTCGTCCTCGGCGACGTGCAGACGGGCCTCAAGGTCGGCAAGAAGATCACCCCCTGGCTCGGCCTCGCCGGCGACGTCCGGGCCCTGGTCCCGACCGGGAGCGCCCTCGGCCTCGCGCGCGACGGCCTGGGCGTCGGCCTCCGCATGAACGCCACCGCCGACCTCCGGGCCCTCGAGGACGCGCGCCCCTTCATCGCGCGCCTCAACCTCGGCTACCGCTTCGACCGGACCGAGCGCCTCATCGACCAGGAGGAGGACCTCCGCTACGAGCAGCTCCCGGACCCGCTCCCGCGCGAGGACGAGACGCGCCACCTCATCACGCGCGTCGAGCGCTACGCCCTCTCCATCAACCGCACCGACTTCTTCGACATCGGCGCCGGCGTGGAGATCCCCCTGGAGGTGAGCGAGGACGTCTTCCTCAGCCCGATCCTCGAGTGGCAGATGGGCATCCCCGTCAACCGGCAGGGCTACGACTGCCCCTTCGTGCCCGCCGAGCCCGGCGGCGACGAGCCCGCGCCCGGCGACGACGACTGCCTCGACCGCACGGGCGTCTCCTCCTTCCCGAGCACGCTCACGCTCGGCGCCCGCGTGCGGCCCGGGGTGGCGGGCCTCGAGACCTTCCTCGCCTTCGACGTCGGGCTCACGGGACGCAGCCGCTCGAGCGCCGTCCGCGAGCTCGCCTCGAACGAGCCGTGGCGGCTCCTGCTCGGGCTCAGCTACAGCCACGACACGCGCGGCGCCCCCCGGCCGCCGCCCATCCGTCGCGAGCGCGAGGTGGAGGTGGAGATCCCCTGGGAGGGGCCGCCGGAGGGGCGCGTGCGCGGTCGCGTCGTCGTCATCGGCACGGAAGACCCGGTGCCGGGCGCCCGCATCACCTACACGGACCGGGACGGCGCCTCGCGCCAGCTCGCCGGCGACGACGGCCACTTCGTGAGCTACCGCTTCGCGCCGGGCCCGGTGGCCATGAACGTGACGGCCGACGGCATGCACCCGGGCAGCTGCAACACGCTCATCCCCGAGGACGGCGGCGACGTCGAGATCACCTGCGCGCTCCAGCGGCAGCTGGTCGAGGTCGAGGACGAGCAGGTCGTCATCCTCGAGCAGATCCAGTTCGCCTTCGACAGCGCCGAGATCCTCCCCGAGTCGTTCCCGCTGATGCGGCAGATCGCCGAGGCCATCCAGCAGAACCCGCAGATCCTCCGCATCGAGATCCAGGGGCATACGGACGACCAGGGCAGCTACGACTACAACGCCCGGCTCTCGCAGAACCGGGCCGAGTCCGTGCAGACCTGGCTCGTGGAGGCCGGCGTCGACGCGGGGCGGCTGAGCGCCCGCGGCTACGGCGAGTCCCGCCCGCTCGTGCGCGAGGAGACCGAGGAGGCGCGGGCCACGAACCGGCGCGTGGAGTTCCGCATCATGGAGCGCGCCTCCGAGTGAGCGGGTGGTCGACCACCCGGGGGGTCGCCGGCTCGCCGTCGGCGCCCCGAGCCCCTACCCTCCCCCCATCGCGATGAGCAGTCCCCGCCGCCCCCTCTACGTCGCCCTGGCCCTCGCCCTCCTCGCGGGTGGCGGCGCCCTGACCCTCTCGCACTGTGCGCCGCGCGGAGGCGCCCGGACCGGCGGCGACGTCGACGAGGCCGACCTCGTCGCCGGCGCGCAGCTCTATCGGACCTACTGCGGCCTCTGCCACGGCGACGAGGGCGAGGGCTACGCGGCGGACAACGCCAACGCGCTGGCGAACCAGCAGTTCCTCGCGAGCGTCACCGACGAGTTCCTCCGGGTGAACATCGCCCGCGGCCACCCGGGCACGCCCATGGCCTCCTACGCCCGCACCCACGGCGGGCCCCTCTCGAGCGAAGAGGTCGACCAGCTCGTCGCCTTCATCCGGAGCTGGCAGGAGGTCCCCCCGGCCGACCTGCCGGCGCCGGGGCCGGGCGACGCCGAGCGCGCCGAGCCGATCTACGCGGCCCAGTGCGCGAGCTGCCACGGCGACGAGGGAGAGGGCGTGACCGCCGTGAGCCTGAACCACCCGGTCTTCCTGGCGACGGCGAGCGACGCGCAGATCCGCTACGCGATCGCGAAGGGGCGCGAGGGCACGCCCATGCCGGCCTTCGAGGAGCGGCTCACGGCGCAGCAGATCGACGACCTGACGGCCCTGCTCCGGAGCTGGGAGCCGGAGGAGGAGCTCGACGAGGACGCGGTCGCCGAGCCGGCGGCGGTGACGGCGAGCCCGGTCATCCACCCGGACGGCGAGGCGCCCGACTTCCCCGAGCTCCGCGAGGGGCGCTACGTCCCCGCGGCGGAGGTGGCGCGCGCGCTCCAGGACGGGCGCCGCATGGTGATCCTCGACGCCCGGCCGACCTCCGACTACACGCGCTTCCACGTCCCTGGGGCCGTGCCCTCGCCCTACTACGACCTCGAGCGCGTGAAGGAGCACCTGCCGCGCGACGGCACGTGGATCCTCGCCTACTGCGGTTGCCCGCACGCGGCCTCGGGCCGGGTCATGGACCACCTCCGCGCGGAGGGCTTCGAGAACACCGCGGTCATCGACGAGGGCGTCTTCCACTGGCGCGACGAGGGCTACCCCGTCGTGGTCGGCCCCGAGCCCGGCACGCTCGCCGACGCCGAGTGAGCGCGCCCGGCGGCTCGGCGCTCGGCCGGCACGATCCCGCCGGCCGGCACGGTCCCGCCGCACGGCTCGGCCGGGGCGACGCCCTCGGGTAGCTCGGAGCTCGACCGGAGCGACGCCTTCGGACGGCTCGGCGCTCGGCCGGAGCGACGCCTTCGGGCGGCTCGGGGTTCGGCCGGAGCGTCGCCCTCGGACGGCTCGGGGCTCGGCCGGCGCGACGCCCGAAGGCGGCTCGGGGTTCGACCGGAGCGTCGCCGTCGGACGGCTCGGCGCTCGGCCGGCGCGACGCCTTTGGGCGGCTCGGGGTTCGACCGAGGCGACGCGGTCAGGGCTCGGCCGGAGCGACGCCTTCGGGCGGCTCGGGGTTCGACCGGAGCGACGCGGTCAGGGCTCGGCCGGGGCCACGCCGCCGGACGCCGCGACCTCGCAGCGCGTCAGCGCGTCCCAGCGCGCGCGGGCGTACCAGAGCTCGCTCGCCGCCGAGACCACGCTCATGGCCGCTTCGCCCACGCTCTGCTCGCGCATGTTCACGACCAGCAAGCTGGTGGCGCCCGCGTCGAAGCGCCGGCGCTCGGCCTCGGCGAGCTGGCGCGTCGTGTCCGCGAGCTCCTGCAGGATGCGGTAGCGCTCGGCGGCGGCCTCGTAGGCGCTCGCCGCGTCGCGGAGCTCGGTGAGGAGCGTGTCCTCGAGGAGACGGAGATCCTGCGTCTGGCTCGCGACCTCGGCCTCCGCCGCCTCGAGGTTGCCCCGCGCCGTCCGCAGCGCGAGCGGCATGGAGAAGACGAGCCCGGCCTCGTAGACCGTGCCCGGCAGGGAGGTGTCGCCCTCGCCGAAGTCGCGGCTCACCTGCATGCGCACGTCGAGCTGCGGGCCGCGTCGCGCCCGCGCCAGGTCGCGCGCGACGCGCTGGTACTCGAGGTAGGCGCGCGGCGCCTCGAGGCTCGGGTGGCAGCCGCGCACCTGCTCGAACGCGGCGCTCGGATCCCCCACCGGCTCGGGCGTCGGGAGCACCTCCGGCAGCCGGTCGAGCCCCGGCGGCGCCGGGTCACCGGCCTCGTCGCGGAGGAAGAGCCCGAGCACCAGCGCGGAGGCCTCGACCTTCCGCCGCGCCGCCACCAGGTAGCGCTGCCGCGAGAGGAGCGAGCGACGCCCCTCGAGCGCGTCGACCGGCGGGATCGCCCCCGCCTCCGCGCGGCGCTCCACCTGCGCCTGACGCTGCTGGGCGAGCTCGAGCAGCTCCTCGGAGACGGCGTAGGCCTGCCCGGCGGCGACCCAGGACCAGTAGGCCCCGGTCGCCTTCTGCTGGAGCTCGAGCTCGGTCATCTCCCGGTACTCGCGCGCGGCGACCCGCCGATGCTCGGCCTGCTGCCGCCCGGCCCGCCGGTAGTCGAGGGGCCCGTCGCGCCAGAGCGGCACCCGCACGCCGGCGCGGAGCTCGCCGCGGTCCAGCGTCTGATCGTCGTAGTAGGTCGGGTAGCGGCTCTCCTCGATGCCCTGGCCGACGCGGTAGCCCGCCCAGACCTCGGCGCCCCAGAGCGGCGTCGGCGCCCGGACCTCGGCGTCCACCCGGCGCAGCTCGTAGTAGCCGCCGTGGCGGAGCGCTCCGTAGACGCTGAGGTAGGGATCGAAGGCGCCACGCGCCGCGCCGAGCTGGGCCTCGGCGACGCGCTCGTTCGCGAGGGCCGCGCGCACCTTCGGGTGGTGCTCCTGCACCGACGCGATCACGCGGCCGAGGGTGATGGCGCCGTAGTTCGTGCCCGGCGCCCCCTCCGCCACCGGCGGGGCATCGAGCTCCTGGGCGGCCGCCGGCGCCGCGAGCAGCAGCGCCGGGCCGAGGAGACCCAAGGCGATTCGTGCTCCGTGACCCCGCATCAGTATCCGTCGCCGCCGTAGTCGCCGCCGCCGCCGTAGCCGCCGCCACCGTAGCCGCCGCCACCGCCGTAGCCGCCCCCGCCGCCGGAGGAGTAGCCGCCGCCGCTCGGGGCCTCGCGGTAGCGCGGCGGGAAGCCGTTGAGCTGACGCCAGATCTCGAAGCCGACCGACACCTCGTCGAGGAGCACCCAGCCCTTGGCCCGCGTGCCCTGGCGCAGGAAGCGCGCGTCCGGCCAGGGCTCCGAGCTCTCGTCGGGCACCACGACGACGCGGAAGTCCCCGCTGCCGTCGTCGGAGGGATCGACGAAGGCGACGCGTCCGGCGAAGGTGCCGACGGCGACGCTCGGCCAGCCCGCGAACTGCACGGCGGGCCAGCCCTCGAACTGGATGCGCACCTCGCGGCCGGGCGTGATGATCGCGGCGTCGTTGCCGTCGACCTTGAGCTGCACGGCACGCGTCTCCGTGAAGGGCACGAGGTTCGCGAGCGTCTGCCCGCGGGAGACCTGCATGCCGCCCTGCTGCACGAGCACGCGCTGCACGACGCCCGCCCGCGGCGCCCGGACCCGCTGCGCCTCCTGCTGGGCGACCCGGCTCTGGAGGCTGGCGAGCGACGCCTGCGTCGAGGCGACCTGCGTCTCGGCGGAGCGAAGCGACGCCCGCGCCGAGCGGAGGCTCGCCTCGGTCGAGGCGCGCACGCGCTCGAGGTAGGCCCGCTTGGTCGCCAGCTCGCTCTCCGCCGCGCGCACCTTCGCGCGCGCCGACCGGAGCGACGCCGACGCGCTGGTCGCGCTCAGCTCGGCGAGCTCGCGCTCCCGCTGCGAGGCGAGGCCGTCCCCGGCCAGGCCGTCGATGCGGCCCTGCTGGATGTCCGCGGTGGCAGCCCGGGCCTCGGCGGCGGCCAGCATCTCCTGCTCGGCCTGGAGCTTCTCGCGCGCGACGCGCACCTCCGCCTGGGCCGCCTCGATCTGCGCCGTCTGCGACTGGCGGAGCGCGTCGAGGCGCTCCCGATAGGCGACCACCTGGTCGTCGTAGGCCTCGAGGCGCGCCTCGTAGGCCGTGCGCTGGAGCTCGAGCCGCTCGAGCCGCTGCGGGTCGTTGTCGGCGAGCTCGACGAGCAGCTCGCCCTCTTCCACGCGCTGCCCTTCGACGACGTGCCAGCGCACGATGCGCCCGGAGATGGTCGCCTCGATGGCCTGGGGGCGCTCGTCCGGGGTGAACGCGACGACCGAGCCGTCGCCGGAGACGTTCTGCCGCCAGGGCGAGACGCCCGCGAAGATCAGGAAGCCGACGATCGCGAGGGCGAGGCGCCGGGCGACGCGCCGGGGCGCCGCCGGGACGGGGACGAGGCGCGACGCCGGCAGGAGCCGAGCGGCCTCGGGGGACGCGGTGCGGCGGAAGAGCTTCTTCACGAGACGCGCTCCGGGAGGTCGACGCGGGCGTCGCAGAGGGCGGCGACGCCGGGGTCGTGGGTGACGACGAGGAGGGTTCGGTTTCGGCCGAGCCGGGCGATGAGCTCCTCCCGATCCCCGGGCGGGAGCTGGTCGAGCACGCCGTCGAGGACCAGCAGCGCGGGGCGCGCCGTGAGGGCGCGGGCCAGCGTGAGGCGGAGCGCCCCGAGGCGGGTCATGGGCGCGCCCGAGGGCATGAGCTTGGTCTGGAGGCCCTGCGGGAGGTCACGCACCTCCGCGGCGAGGCCGACGTCGGCGAGCGCCTCCCAGATCTCCGAGGCGGAGACGGTGCGGCCGACGGCGCGGACGTTGTCACCGACGCTGCCGGGGAGCACCTCGGGCTCGCGCACGACGGCGATGCGGTGGCGCAGGGCGGCGAGGCGCACGTCACGGAGGTCCTGCCCGTCGAGGATCACGGCCCCGCTCGAAGGCTCGCGGAGACCGAAGAGGAGGTCGACCAGCGCGTCCGCGCCGCGCCGGCACCCCTCGATGGCCACCCGCCGACCGGGCTCGATGACGAGCTCGAGGTCCTTCAGCTCGCCCCCGGCGCTGCCCAGCTCGTGCAGCTCGACGCGCGCCGCGGGCTCGGCGCAGGCCGGGTCTTCGCCGCCCTCCCGCTCGAGCGGCAGCGCGAGGAGCACGCCGAGCTTGTCCGCCGACGCGACCAGGTCGTAGGCGCTCTCGAGCTTGCCGCCGAGCTTGCTCAGCGAGGCCACCACGGCCGTCACGATGAGCTCGGCGGCGACGAGCTGACCGATGGTGAGCTCGCGCTCGACGACCAACCAGCCGCCGAGACCGAGGAGCGCCGCGCTGACGACGACCTGCAGGGCGAGGGCGCCGATGATCTGGCGGAAGACGACGCGGAAGTGGGCCGCGCGAGCGCGGAGCCAGTCCGCGGAGAGCCGGTCGAGCCGCTCCCGCGCGAAGTCGTCGCCGCCGGCGAGCTTCAGGGCGAAGAGGTGGCGCGCCATCTCCTCGAGCCAGCCGGCCACGGCGTACTTCGCCTTGGACTCCTTGATCGTCGTGTAGGCGGCGCCCTTGCCCAGCAGGACGAAGACGAGCGCCGCGCCGAGGAGGATGGCCACGCCGAAGCCGAGCAGCACCGGGTGATAGAAGGAGAGGACGATCAAGCCGGCGAGGGCCGTCAGCAGCGCCTCGATGCCGCCGAGCAGCAGGGCGGACATCGCCTTCTGGGCGAGGAAGACGTCGAAGAAGCGGTTGACCAGCTCGGGCCCGTGGGTCCGCTCGAACGCGCGCACGTGAACGCGCGGGAGGCGGTCGGCCAGCTCGGAGACGAGGCGGACGAAGAGGCGCCGCTGGACGATCTCCACCATCCAGGTCTGCAGCCCGCGCAACACGGCGGCGAAGACGAGGCCGCCGGCGAGGAGCAGGGTGAGGACGAGGATCGGCTGGAGCAGCGTGCCGAAGGCGACCGTGTTGACGAGGGTCTGGACGGCCAGCGGGAGCGCGAGGGAGAGGACGCCGACGCCCATCGCGTAGATGACGATGGCCCAGAGGTCCTTCCGCTCCGTCCGGATGAGCATGAGCGCCTTGCGCCAGGGCGAGGCCTTCGGCTCCAGGTCGAGCTCGAGCACCTTGCGGGCGTCGAGGGCGAGCCAGGAGTGCTCCACGCCGGCGTGCGCGAGACCCAGGCGGCGGGCGAGCCCGACCGCGTCGAGCCACTCGCGCTGGCCGTCCTCGTCCTCCACGCGGACGAAGAGCCCGGCCCGGTCCACGAGGAGGAGCGGCTGGCCGTCGACGCCGACCGTGAGGATGGGGCGGCCCTCCCCGGCGCCTTCGAGCGCGGCGGAGGGCGGAGCCTCGAAGCGCTCCAGGTGGAGACCGCCCCGACGCGCCCGCTCCGCGAGCTCGGCGAGGGGCTCTTCGCCGACGATCTCGTCGGTGGCGTCGGAGGCGAGCGGCTCGCTCGAAGGGGGCTCGCCGAGGAGCTCGTGGACCCGGCCGAGGAGACGTCCAGGGCGGAGGGTCGGTGCGGCGGCACTCATGATGGGCAAATCATGATACGGGCTTGACGAATGTCAATACGCGAATCACGATTCATGTATCCCATGTCGGAACGAAGCGACGGTGTGATGAGGACGAAGGACGAGGAGGGGCTGGAGACGGCCTCTGTGGGCCTCGGCTCGCGCGCGTCGGAGGAGGCCGCTCACGGCTGGACCTTCCTCAGCAATCACGCCCACGTGCTTCTATGCATCGCGCGCGACCGCGATGCACGCCTCCGCGACATCGCCGCCGAGGTGGGCATCACCGAGCGGGCCGTCCAGCGCATCCTCGGCGAGCTCGAAGACGCGGGCGTGGTGGTGCGGGAGCGTCGCGGTCGGCGGAACCACTACGAGATCGACGGCGAGATCCCGCTCCGACATCCGCTCGAAGCGCACCGCTCCATCGGCGACCTCCTCGACCTGCTGCGCCAACCGAGCAGCGCGGCCGAGTGAACGTGACGACGGATGACGCCGAGCAGGTCGACGCGGCCGCCGCACAGCCCTGGGACGGACCTCGTCGCCCCCTGTGAGACGACGCACGGCCGTACCCGGGACGGAAAGTCCGTGAGATGACGCACGGACGTACCTGGGACGGAAAACCCGTGAGATGACTCACGTCCGTGCCCGGGCGGCTCCGCTGTCGATCCCTCGAGAGCTCAGAACGTCAGCGCTGCGCGCGCCCCGGCGCCCCGCGGCCCGGCGGTCGGCGCGAGCGTGAGGCTCCGCCCTTCGCCGAGCACCATGCGGAAGTGGTGAAGCGTCTTGCGCTTGCGGAGCCCGAGCGCGAAGAGCGTCAGGCCCGCGACCTGGAGCAGCCCGTCGACCACCAGGGCGGCCCGCGTGATCGAGTCGTCGAAGTCCCGCAGCCCGAGGAAGGGGCCCGCGAGCGGGACGAGGAGCACGGCCGGCGCGTCGATGCTGTCGGACCAGCCCGCGACGAGCGAGATGTAGCTGACGCCGAACATCACGGCGCCCGGGATCAGCATGCCGAGCCGGCGGCTCTCGTGGAGCTCGGCGTCCTCGGGGATCGGCTGCCCCTCCTCGTAGGGCGTCACGTGCGTCCGCACCCGCCTCGGCGTCTGGGGCGCGGGCGGGCCGTAGGTCGGGGTCGTCGGCCCCGGGCGGACGACCGGAGAAGGAGGGACGACGGGGGTCGCGCTGGGCGGGCCGTAGCCGGGCGGCGCGACGGGCACGCCTGCTGGGCCGGAGGGCTCGCTGGCCCCGCCGCTCGCAGAAGCGGGGGAGGAGGCAGGGGACGCCGGCGCGGGCGCGGCCGTGCCCTCGTCGGTTGGCGTGCTCCCCGGCGCCCCCGTGGAGGCGCTCGGCGGCGCGGCCGGCTCGTCCTCGGCGGGCGCCGGCGTCTCGGCGGGGGCGCTCCCGTCCGGGGCCTCGGCCTCCGCCGGTGGGGGAGCGAGCGCGTCGGCGCCCTCGTTCGGAGGCTGAGCCGACGCCGCGAGGGGCAGCAGCAGGCCCGCCAGCGCCAGCAAAGCGAGTCGTCGCATCGCCCCCAGTATGCGGGCCCAGGGTCGACGCGCCACGCCCGCCCCCTCGCGGGGCGCCCAGGTGCGGGCGAGAGAGGTCGCCACCTCGGCGGCGCGGGTTGCCGTCGCAGCTAGGGAGTGCGTACGCGATCCTGGCTAGGGCTCGCGCTCGGCGGAATCCTCTTCGGGCCGCGCGCCGCGGCCGGAGAGCGCGCGGAAGAAGTCGCGGAGCAACCACATGAAGAGGTTCGGCTCGGTGTCGCGCGGCTCTGGCGGCTCCTTCGTCCGACGTCTCCGGCGCCGCACCGCCTCCTCGAGATCGGCGCGCGTCTGCGCCGGCGGCGGCACGAAGCGCCCGCGCGCCCGCCCCGGCTCGCGGTAGCCCCCCTCCCCCGCGCCAGGTCGCGCCGCGGCGCCCGCGCGCCGATCCCAGGCGTCGTCCACGTCGAGCTGGAAGGCCCGCCGCGCCGCCTGCGCGAAGGCCTCGGTCTCCTCCGCGTCGAGGAAGACGCCCCCGCAACACTCGGCCCGCTCGACCTCGACCTCGCCCCGCGGCAAGGCCGCCGCATAGCGCCGCATCGCCTCCCCGTGCGCCGGGCAGCGCCGAGACGAGAGGCCGAGGTCCCGCGCCGCGTGCACCGAGGGCCCGAAGAGAGCCCGCGTGTCCACCCCGATGAGCTTCGGCTCGCCGGGCTCGAGGAACATCCCCCCGCACCCCGGACAGAGGTCGAGCTCCACCCCCCGCCGCCAGAAGGGCACGAAGGGCTCGTCGCACGCCGGGCACCGACGCGGCGACGCCATCAGAGCTTACGGCCGCGCGTCTGCCGCTGGCGCATCATCTCCAGCACCATCCCATCGACCCGGGCCCGCACGAAGCGCGCCTCGACCTCCGCGCCCTCCTCGCCGGCCATCCGCTGCAGGATCGCCTCCTCGCCGGCGACCTCGCCCTTCTCCTCGAACTCCCGATCCGCCGCGTAGGTCTCCGCCCGCCGCGCCGCCCGCACGAAGGGGTCGTACTCGCCGCCGTCGAGGAAGAGCCCGCCGCAGCAGGTCGCCCGGTCGACCACGACCGCGCCCGCCAGCGTCACCACCCGGAGCGCCTTCATCGTCTCGGCGCAGCGCGGGCAATCCAGCTCCGACGCGCCGAGATCCTGCGCCGCCTCCGGTCCGACCCCGAAGAGCGCCGCCGTGTTCACGCCCCGCCCGTCGAGGGCCGAGAGGTCGAGGAACATCGAGCCGCAGCTCGGGCAGAGGTCGATCTCCGTGTCCCCCTGCCGGTCCGCCCGATAGCCGACCCCGCAGCGCGGGCATCGACGCCCGTCGGCCGCAGGCCCCTTCGGCTCCACGGGCACGGGCGGGTCGGCCACCGGCGCGTCGGCCGCGTCGGCGCCTGCGGCCGCGGCCGCGATGCCCTGACCGATCGCCTCGAGGGGCGTGGGCCCGGCGCCGTCCTCGGTCACCCAAGGCGGCAGCACGAACTTCCCGGACGCGCGCACCTCCCGCTGCTGCGCCGCGAGCTGGGCCGCCCGCCGCGCCGCCCGCGCGAACTGCCGATCCTCCCCCGCGTCGAGGAAGAAGCCCCCGCAGCAGCCGGCGCGCTCGATCTCGAGGACGCCGTCGAGCCGCCCGAGCTCCACCCGGTAGGTCGTCATCGGCTCGCCATGCGCCGGGCAGGGGCGCTGCGACGGCCCCACCGGCGATGCCGATCCCTCGCCGCCCCCGAAGAGCGCGTGCGTCTCGATGCCCCGCGCCTCGGCCTCCCCCGGGTCGAGGAAGACGCCCTCGCACGCCGGACAGACGTCGATCTCCACGCCGAAGAGGAAGCGCTCCTCCATCGGCTCCCCACACGCCGGACACTTCCGCATCGCGCCCAGCTTACCAGGCGCGGCCGGGCGCGACCCTCACGCGGGCGCGCGGCCGTGGGCGGGCGCTCGGGGAACCGTCGGGAGCCGACGCAGCGCCACGGCGAGGCGCCCCCAGCGTGTCGCGGACGCGAACGCGCCCGAAGACCGAGCTCAGGCGACCGCCGCGGCCTGCGGCTCGGCCCCCTCGTCCTCCTCCAGGGGCGCGAAGTTCTCCGGGCGCATCAGCGCCTCCATGATCATCGGCTTCGCGACCAGGATGCCGTTCACGTGCGAGTCCAGGCCCGCGATCACCCCCGAGAGCAGCGAGATCGCCCGCCCGTAGAGCACGATGTCCTGCGGGATGTGGATGCCCTCGATCCGATCGATGACGCTCTGGATCTTCTCCTTCATGTCCTCGATGTCGATGTCCTTCAGATCGGTGGGCGTCATCTCGTACATCTCGTCGAAGAACTCCTGGATGATCGGCCGCGCGATCTCCACGTCGCGCTCGCTCAGCACCCCCATCTTCGACACGGCCCGGATGAAGCCGTCGACGTCGCGCCCCATGAACGCCACGGAGGCATGCACGAGCTTCCGCTGGAACCCGCGCGGGAGCACCTTCACCTGCCCGAAGTCCAGGATGCAGACCTCCGCGCCCTCCTCGCCGCCCCGGACGAGCAGGTTCCCCGGGTGCGGGTCCGACTGGAACACCCCGTCGACGAAGAACTGGTGCGCGTAGGCGCGGATCAGCTTCTGGATCAGATCGAGCGTCTCGATGCCCGCCGCCTCACGCTTGGCCGCGTCCGTGATCTTGAACCCCTCGAAGTAGGTCGTGCAGATCACGTGCTCGGTCGTGAACTCCTCGACCACGCGCGGCACGACGATGTGCGGCACCTCGCCCAGGTTCTCCCCGACGAGCCGCGTGTACTCGGCCTCCTGCCGGTAGTCGAGCTCGGTCGTGAGCGCCTTCTTCACCTCTTCGTAGATGGTCCGCAGCCGGATCTTCGGGACGAAGACGTTGAAGAGCGGCACGGCGCAGCGGAACACGAAGAGATCGCAGCTCAGCTTCATCGCGATGTCCTCGTACTGGATCTTCAGCGCGACCCGCCGCCCGTCCTTCAGCGTCGCCCGATGCACCTGTCCGAAGCTCGCCGCGGCCACCGCCTCCTCCTCGATCTCCGCGAAGAGCTCGTCCGGCGGCGCCCCGAGCTCGCTCGTGAGGCGCTTGCGGATGACCTTCCAGGGCTGCGGGTCCACCTCGTCCTGCAGCTTCGAGAGCTCGGCCACCCACTCGGGCGGCATGATGTCGACGCGCGTCGAGATGATCTGGCCGACCTTGATGAGCCCCCCCCGCATGCGCACGGCCAGCCGATAGAAGGCGCGGGCGCTCTTGGTGTGGACGCGGCTCCAGACCTCCGGCGGCGTGCTCCGGCCGAACCAGCGCTTCTTCGCCCAGAGGCGGAAGTAGCGGAAGTAGAGGGGGACGACCGTCCAGAGGATCAGGAGGAAGCGCCAGGGGGTGTGCCAGAGGCGTCGCATGGAGTGCTCGCGGCGGGCCCGGCGGCCTCGGGGGACCGACGGTGCAAGAAGGTGGGGAGAAGGTAACGGAAGATCCGGCCCGGGGGCAGCTACGCGCGGCAGGCGCCCGCCCTTCCCCGGTCCGAGGGGTCGTGGGGGCGAGCTCGTCGTAACGACGGCGGCCTCATCGTGTATGGGTGCACGGACGGGGTCGGTCCCGTCGGAAGGAGCGCGCGGTGCGGATCGTGATCATCGGGAACGGCGTGGCGGGCATGGAGGCCGCCCTCGCGGTGCGCCAGCGCGAGCCCGCCTGGGAGATCACCCTGGTCTCCGAGGAGTCAGACCACTTCTTCTCCCGCACGGCGCTGATGTGGGTGATGAGCGGGCAGCTCAGTCACCGCTGCATCGAGCCCCTCGAGCGCGACGTCTACGAGCGCATGGGCTTCCACCGGGTCCGCGCCCGCGCCGTGGGGCTCGACCTCGAGGCCCGCCGCGTGCATCTCGCCGGCGGCCTCGAGCCGCTCCCCTACGACCGGCTCCTCATCGCCTGCGGCTCCCGCCCGCGCCCCGGCCCCTGGCCCGGCTCGGACCTCCCCGGCGTCGGCCACTTCGTCACCCACCAGGACCTCGCCTGGCTCGAGGAGGAGGTCCACGGCGGCCCGAGCCACGGCGGCCCCCCGCCCCGGCCCCGCGCCCACCTCGAGGCGACGAGCGACGAGAGCCCCTACCGCTTTCGACCGGTCGCGCGCGCCGAGCGCGGCGGGCCGCCGACCCGACCGGCGGTGATCGGCGGCGGCCTGATCGGCATCGAGGCCGCCGAGGTGCTCCACGCGGCGGGCCTGAGGCCCCGCTTCTTCATCCGCGAGGAGTGGTTCTGGCCCATGGCCCTCGACCACGCCGAGTCGCGCTGGATCGCCGAGCGCATGCGCGAGCACGGCGTGGACGTGGACCTCGAGCACGACGTGGAGGCCCTCGAGGGGGACGGCCGGGTCGAGCGGGTCCTCACGAGCGAGGGCGAGTACGACGCGGACCTGGTCGTCGTCGCCATCGGCGTCGTCCCCAACACGGGCTGGCTCGCGGGCGCGGGGCTGGAGCTCGACCGGCGCGGCGGGCTGGTCGTCGACGCGCACCTCCGCGCGCAGCGCGCGGGCGCCGAGAACGGCTCCGAAGACCTCGGCGTCTTCGCGGCCGGCGACTGCGCGTCCGTGCGCTGGTTCCACGGCGAGCACATGCCCGAGCAGCTCTGGTACACAGCGCGCGACCAGGGCCGGGTCGCGGCGCGGGGCCTCCTCGGCGACGGCACGGCGACCTACGCGCGCGGGCACTGGTACAACAGCGCGAAGCTCTTCGACATCGAGTACACGACCGCCGGCCTCGTGAACATGAACGTGGAGGGCGAGCGGAACTGGTTCTTCGAGGAGCGGGGGCCCGTGCGGAGCACCACGCGCGTGGTCCTCGCCGGCGAGCGCGTCGTCGGCTTCAACCTCCTCGGCCGCCGCTGGGATCACACCGTGCTCCTGCGCTGGATCGAGGAGCACCGCTCGCTCGCGTGGGTGCTCGATCACCTCGCCGAGGCCGCCTTCGACACGGAGTTCGTCCCGCCCCTCGTCGTGCCGCAGGGAGCCCGGGAGCGCGCCCCCACCGGCCCCGCCCCGAGCGCCCTCCCCGAGCCGCTCGCGCCCCCGGCCGTCTGAGCGCGGCGGCGCCACCGCTTCGCACGCGCCGATTCGCACGCCCGATCCGCACGCCCGATTCGCCCCCCGATCCCCGACCCCGATTCGCCCGCCCGGAGCAAGACCCGCATGGACCTCCAAGGACAGAACGGCCTGATGACCACCTTCCGCGAGGGCTGGCGCTCCCGGAAGGCCTCGGCCTGGCTCATCGCCCTCGCCCTCCTCGCCTTCTACACGGACCTCTACTTCTTCGACCACCTCACGGAGCCGGCGAAGGCCCTCGGGCTCCGCTCGAAGTGGTTCCTCTACTCGGCCCTCTACTCGGTCGCGATGATCGGCGGCGCCGTCTACTACCTCCGCCGCCACGGAAACGCCCGCTACAACCGCTACCGCATCGCCACCAACCTCGGCGTCCAGCTCGTCCTCGCCTTCCTCCTCCCCTTCGTCATGCCCCTGCTCGCCGGCGCGCCGGAGGACGACTACTGGAAGTACGAGTACTTCGCCGCGAGCATCTGGCCCCTTGACCACTACAAGCTCCACCCGAGCATCCTCCGCGCCGTCCCCCTCGTCCTCGCCCTGACGACGGTCGCCCTCGCCTTCCTCGTCGCCCCCCTGCTCGGCTTCTTCTTCGGCAAGCGCTGGTACTGCAGCTGGGTCTGCGGCTGCGGCGGCCTCGCCAACACCTTCGGCGACCCCTGGCGGCACCTCACGGCGACCTCCACCGCCTCCTGGAAGTTCGAGAAGGTCGCCGTGCACTCGGTGATGTTCCTCGCGATCGTCTCGACGCTCCTCCTCTTCGTCGACGCCTTCGCCGACACGGGCGAGACCTTCCACGCCGTCATCGCCGGCGGCGAGTGGTGGTCCATGAAGTCGCTCTACGGCTACGTCGTCGGCGCGCTCCTCGCCGGGCTCGTGGGCGTCGGCTTCTATCCGCTCTTCGGCCCGCGCGTCTGGTGCCGGAACTTCTGCCCCATGGCCGCCCTCCTCGGCCTGACGCAGAAGCTCGGCCGCTTCCGCATCCGCGTGAAGCCGGACATGTGCATCTCCTGCGGCAACTGCACGACCTACTGCGAGATGGGCATCGACGTCCGCTCCTACGCCCAGTCGAACGAGAGCTTCACCCGGGCCGCCTGCGTCGGCTGCGGCATGTGCGCCCACGTCTGCCCGCGCGGCGTCCTCAAGCTCGAGAACGCGCCGACGCTCCAGGAGGACAAGGCCCGCCAGCGCCTCCCGGTCGTGAACCTCTGATCGCGCGCGCCCTCGAGCGAGGGAAGATGTAACGACCCGGCCCCTCGCGCGTCTGTTCGGATGTGATGCCGGTGGGGCGTCGCCCCGAACCCGCCCTCCATCCCTCCCCTCCCCACATCCACGCGAGGGCCCCGGGGCGGCGCTCCGCCGGCGCTTTTCTACGCCCCCCGCTCGCCGTAGCCTCGGACGCATGGAGGAGCTCCGCTTCGAGACGCCGGACGGCGTACGCCTCGCCGGCTACCGCTGGGACCCGGAGGGCGACCCGGTCGCCGTGCTGCAGATCACGCACGGCATCTCCGAGCACGCGCGCCGCTACGCGCCGGTCGCCGAGCGCTTCGCCGCCGAGGGCTGGGTCGTCTACGCGCACGACCACCGCGGCCACGGCGGCAGCATCCCGGAGGGCGGCGTCCCCGGGCACATGGCCGACTCGGACGGCTGGGAGCGCGCCACCGAGGATCTGCACCGCATCCACCGCGAGATCCGCCTCCGCCACCCGGGCCTGCCCGTCGTGCTCCTCGCGCACTCGGGCGGCTCCTTCATGGCGCAGCGCCTCCTCGCCCAGTACCCGGACGACTTCGACCTCGTCGCCCTGAGCGGCTCGAACGGCAAGCCGCCCCCCATCGCCGCCGCCGGCCGCCTCGTCACGCGCCTCGAGCGCTGGCGCCGCGGGAAGGACGCCTCGAGCCCGCTGATCCAGAAGCTCTCCTTCGGCGGCTTCAACGACGGCTTCGAGGGGCGCACGGAGTTCGACTGGCTCTCGAGCGACCCGGCGGCCGTCGACGCCTACGTGGACGATCCCCTCTGCGGCTTCCCGCTGAGCACGCAGACCTGGACCGACATGCTCGACGCGCTCCCGGAGCTGACGAAGCCGCGGCAGCTCGCGCGCATCCCGAAGGACAAGCCGATCTACGTCTTCGGCGGCGATCGGGATCCGGTGGGCGACCAGGGCGCGGGCCTGCGCCGCCTCGTCGACGCCTACAAACGGGCGGGCCTCCAGGACGTGACGCTGAAGCTCTACCCCGGCGGGCGGCACGAGATGCTGAACGAGAGCAACAAGGACGAGGTCATCGGCGACCTCGCCAAGTGGATCGCCGGCCGGCTCCCGGAGAAGGAGGAGCGCGCCGACGACGCCGAGTGAGCGGGCCTTCGCCACGTTTCGGCGTCGGCGAAAGGGTGCAAAGTCCCCGCCACACCGCAATCCGTTGCAACGCGTTGCTGCCGCCGAGGCCGGCTGCTAAGCCGCCGAGATGCGGTTGGGATGGGTCGTACTGGTCGCGCTCGCGCTGGTGGCGTGCGGCGACGACGATGGTGAACCGATGGTGGACGCCGGCGCGGACGCCGGCACGGACGCGGGGCCGCCCGACAGCGGCCCGCCCCCGATGAGCACGCTCTTCGGTCCCTGCGTGGCCGACTCCCAGTGCCCCGGCGAGGGCGCCTTCTGCCGCACGCCCGACGAGGGCTGGCCCGAGGGCTCCTGCACCCTCCCCTGCGTCGACCGCACGCCCTGCGACGACGGCGTCGTCTTCAACCTCTGCCTCGAGGATCCGGACGACGCGAGCCGCAACATCTGCCAGCAGAAGTGCCTCAACGCGCAGGACTGCGGCCGCGAGAACTACGTCTGCGTCGGCCGCACGGACACGCGCGACGGCATCTGCATCGGCTACTGCTCCGACGACGCCGACTGCGGCGAGGGCGCCGAGTGCAACGTCTGGTCGGCCCAGTGTGTCGCCGCGGGCACGGCCCCGACGGCCGGCGCAGAGACCGGCGGCGCCTGCGCGAGCGACGCGGACTGCCTCAGCGGCACCTGCCTCTCGCCCGGGGACGGCTGGACCGGGGGCTACTGCCTCGGCGCCTGCATCCTGCCGGTCGGCTACAACAGCAACACCTTCTTCTCCGGCGACGCGCTGCCCACGGAGCAGTGCCCCGGCGGCGACGTCTGCTACCCGAACGACTCGCTCGCGCGGGACAACGCGGGCGTCTGCCTCGACGCCTGCACGACGGACGCGGACTGCCGGGTCGGTGAAGGCTACTATTGTCGGCGCTCCGTGGAGCTCACGAGCGGCGACACGAAGACGTTCACGAACGGCGTGTGCTGGCCGAGCGAGTGAACGCGAGCGGGTTGGATCGATGGATTGGTGGGGGCGGCGACCCCTCGAGAGACGGTGATTGAGATGGATTGGAAGCGAGCGTTCTGGGCGGCCGTGCTGATCGGCGGGATGGCGACGGCGGGCTGCGGTGACGACGACGCCGGCGGCGACGTGGACAGCGGCGTGGCCATGGGCGACGACGCCGGCACGGTCGGCGGCGAAGACGCGGGCGGCGGCGAAGAAGACGCCGGCGGGCCCGACTACCTCTGCGACTACCCGGCGGCGCCCTACGGCACGTCGGTGGGCCGGAAGTTCGAGCCCTTCACGCTGCAGCAGTGTGACGGGACGCCCTACGACTTCGTCAACGAGGAGTTCTGCGCCCCGGACCACCAGCTGACGCTGATCAGCATCGCGGCCGGCTGGTGCAACCCCTGCATCGTCGAGTCGATGCAGCTCGAGGAGGAGATCAACGAGCGCTACGCGGGGATGGGCGTGCGGGTGATCCAGATCATCACGCAGGACCCGGAGTTCCGCGCGCCGACCCTCGAGTTCTGCCAGCAGTGGGTGGACCGCTTCGGGCTGACGAACGTCGAGGTCATCGACCCGGACCAGATCACGAACATCTACTTCCCGGACAACGCGCTCCCCTCGACGATCATCGTCGACGAGGAGGGCACGATCCGCTACCGGGAGAACGGCGCCAGCGACGGCCTGATCTCGCTCCGCGCCAAGATCGACGAGCTCCTGGCCGAGGACTGAGGCTGGCATGAAGCGGGGCACGGGGCGCATCGTCCCGCTCGCCGCGCTCCTGCTCATCGGGGGGCGGGTCTTCGGGCCCGCCCCTTCGCTCGCCCAGAGCGGCGAGCCGGCAGGCGTGCGCGACGAGGAGGACGGCGAGGCGGCCGAGCCGAGCGGCGACTCCGACGGGGACGCGCCCGCGAGCGGTGCGTCGGAGGCGGACGCGAGCGGCTCCGAGGACGCCGACGAGAGCGCCGAGGTCGAGGGCGGGGACGCCGAGGCGGACCCCTACGACGATTGGGAGCTCCCCGACGACCTCGACGAGGAGGCCGCCGGCGAGGGCGACGACTGGGAGCTGCCCGACGACCTCGACGAGGGCGGCGGAGACGGGGCCGGTGACGAGTGGGACTTCTCCGCGGCCGACGAGGCCATCGCCGCCGAGGAGGATCAGAGCTTCTTCGAGAGCCTGACCTACACGATCACCAGCACCACCGTCGCCCAGTACCGCACGGACAACTTCAACCGCTTCGACGGCAGCGAGGACAGCCCCTACAACGACGACGACTTCCTCGCGCTCTGGGAGCGCCTCGAGATGGCCGTCCAGGGCGAGCAGTTCCGCCTCACGGCCCGCGTCGACGGGTTCTTCAGCCTCTTCGAGGACGCCTGCCCCGAGAGCTTCGAGCGCGCCGACTGCATCGACGACGACCTCCGCCTCGAGCGCTTCACGGCCCACGTCGAGCACGAGGGGCTCACCATCGACGCCGTGGACAGCTACGCCGTGCTCGGCCGCGGCATCGCCCTGAGCATGCGCCGCGTCGACATCCTCGGCGTGGACACCTCGCTGAGGGGCGGCCAGGTCGCCTACGATCGCGACCGGGTCTTCGTGCGCGTCCTCGGCGGCGCCGCCAACCCGCAGAACCTCGACCCCCAGACCCTCCTCATCCGCCGCGAGCCCGTCGACCGGCTCCGTGGCAGCCCCTTCTCCGAGCCGGGCGAGCGCGACTGGATCGTCGGCGGCGAGGCCGGCGTGCGGCTCGGGGCCGACGCGGACGTCGAGCTCGGCGTCCACGGCCAGCGCGTCTGGTTCGCCCGCAACGAGGTCGCCGAGCGGCGCACCACCGTCGACGTCGCCGGCTGGTCGCTCTCCCTCCCGGCGCTCGCCGACGGCAAGCTCACCCTCTACGGCGAGCTCAACGCGCTCCAGCGCCGCCGGGACAACGACCTCATCGAGGACGAGGAGTCGACGGGCTACGCCGTCTACGCGCAGGCCCAGCTCCAGCTCGGCAGCCTGACCGTGCTCACCGAGTGGAAGGACTACTCGAACTACATCGTCGCCGAGACGAACCGCACGGCCCAGACGCACCGCATCTACAGCGCCGCGCCCACGCTCGAGCGCGACGCCGAGCGCCCCCGGGCCCTCTACAACACGCGCGGCGGACGGCTCCAGGTGGACTACGGCTTCCTGCCCGGCCCCTGGTCGCTCAGCGTCAACGCGCTCGTCTACGGCCACGCCGAGGACGAGGACGTGGACCCCTTCGACGGCATCCTCGTCACGCACGGCTATGCGCGCATCCAGAAGGTGAACGACGCCGTCGGCGAGGACGAGATCGGCTGGACCTTCGAGGTCGTCGGCGGCGCCCGCCGCGAGTCCTACCTCCAGTCCCCCTTCGCCGACGTGAACAAGTGGGAGCTCGACTGGCGCGTCTTCCACGTGCAGGTCGACGCGGGTCTGGTGATCGGGCGCCACTCGCTCGAGATGACCTTCATCCACCGCGACGAGCGCCTGCGGAACTTCGCCCTCGTGGACTACGAGCGCGGCCAGCTCGCCTTCACCTACTCCTGGGCGGGCAAGCTCCGCGTGAGCCCGGTGTTGAACTGGAACACGGAGAACCGCGACAACCCGGCCTTCTACCCGGGCATCGAGGCGCGCTACGATTTCCTGGAGGGGAGCTTCCTGCGCCTCTTCTACGGGCGCACACCGGGCGGACGCATCTGCTCCGGCGGCGTCTGCCGGGACGTGCCGCCCTTCGAGGGGGGCATCGCAGAGGTCGTCCTCCGCATCTGAGCGCCGGGCGCCAGGGCATCGCCGCTCGCCGACGCGCCGCTCGCCGACGCGCCTCCATCGCCCCGCCCCCTCCATCGCCCCTGCCGAGACATCCCCGAGAACGCGCCGGGCCCTCGAACGCCCGGCCCGCTGAATCCTTCCCACCGCCATCCGTCCGAGAGTCGTCATGCGCCGCGCCATCGCCGCCAGCTTCGCCCTCCTCCTCCTCGCCGCCAGCTCCGCGCCGAACGCCCACGCCCGGGTCGGCGCGCGCCCGCCGGCCTTCACCCTGCCCTCGATCCCCGGCGGCCCGGTGAGCGGCCGCTTCGAGATGGGCGAGCACCTCGGCGAGCACCCGGTCGTCATCATCTTCTGGGCGAGCTGGTGCGACCCCTGCAAGCAGCAGCTCCCGCTCTACCAGCGCCTCTACGAGCGCTTCGAGGACGACGGGCTGCAGGTCGTGGCCGTGTCCATGGACGGCCCCGAGACCATCTCGCGCACCACGCCCATCGTGCGGCGCCTCGGCCTGACCTTCCCGGTCGTGAGCGACCTCGACACGGCCGTCACCTCGCGCCTGAACCCGCGCCGCGGCGCGCCCTTCACCGTCTGGGTCGACCGGGCGGGGCGCATCGTCCACGAGCGCGAGGGCTTCACGCTCGCCGAGCGCAACGACATCGCGCGCGGCGTCGCGGCCCTCGTCCGCCGCGGGCGCTGAACCGGCAGGCGCGGATCAGGTGCTGATCAGGCACTGATCAGGCACCGGGCCGGCGGCGCTCGGCCCAGGCACGCTTTCCGTCGAGCCCGTGCTCGGCGAGGCGTGGCGCGATGACGCCCTCGATCGTCGCGTAGAGGAGCTCGCGCGCGTCGGCCGGGTCGAGGCAGCCGAGGGCCTCGAGCTCGTCCCGGAGGTCGTCGGGCAGGGTCGGCCCGAGCGGCATGGCGTCGAGCATCTTCGCCTCGAGGAAGCCGAAGGCCACCGGGAGATAGGCGCGCGTCCGCGCACGGGCGGCCTCGTCCAGCGTGGGCCAGGTGGCCACCAGGTAGCTCCAGCCGAGCTTCGCGTGGAGCACCTCGTCGGCGGCGAGCTGGTCGACCACGCGCCGGATGACCGGCTCGCGCGTGAGCTCCCGCTCCTCCGTGAGGAGCGCGATGGAGACGGTCTCGCTGAGGCAGCCGACGAAGATCGCGTTCCGCAGCGCCGCCTCGCGGGGCGTCGCGTCCGGGTGCTCGGGCAGCGGCTGCGTGGCGAGGTCGACCTCGACGGCGGGGTCGCCGCCGAGGAGCTTCACGACCCCGGCGCAGAGGCTCGCGTGGCGGAGCTCGTCCATGCTCATGCGCAGCACGGCGGTCTTGAACTCGAGGGCGGCGCCGGCCGCCATGAGCTGCGGGAGCAGGCGGCTGAAGACCGCCGCCGAGTCGTGCTCGTGGACGACGCGCGCTCGCCAGGTGTTGGCGGCGAGGCGCAGGCTCCGCGCCTCGTAGCGCCCCTCGAGCCGACCTGCGGCGAGGGCCCCCTCCGGGTCCTTCTCGCCCCGCCGCAGCGCCGTGCGGAGGAGGCGCTCGTGCTCGCTCCGGAGCGGCGAGTCACCGACCTCGAGCTGGAGCAGACCCCGCGCCGGCCTCGCGTCCGCCTCCCCCTCGCTCATGCCGGCGACCCCGTCGGAGCGACCCGCGGTCGGAGGGTACGCGCGCGATGCGCGGCGTCCACGGGGCGAGGGAGCTCCCGACGCGAGGGGAGCGAGCACCTCCTGGGGGCGATGGGGGCGGTCGGGGCGAGGTCCACGGGGGTCGCCGAGGTCAGACCATGCGCGGCGCGGCGAAGGCCGGAGGCACGAAGGGGCCCGGCACGGCCACCAGGCACATATCCGTCTCCTCGTCCCAGAAGCCGCCGGGCTCTTCCTCGCAACACTCGCGGGTCTCCGGCGGGAAGACGGTGCAGCCCGAGCCGGCGTCCTCGCCGCCGGCGTCCGCCACGGCCGCGTCCACTGGCGTCGCCGCGTCCTCGCCCCCCGCGTCCGCCATGGCCGCGTCCCTGGGCGTCGCGGCGTCCTCGCCGCCCCCCTCGTGGCTCTCACCGCAGCCGGCCAACGCCAGCCCCAGCGTCACCACCTGGGCGGCGCGCAGCGCGCGTCGGCGGGCCCGGCGCCGTCGCGCCGTGGGATGCTCCTCGGGGGTCTCGTCCATGCTGGTTCTCCGATCCACGCCCAGGAAGGATAGCAAGGCCCGTTCCCCGCCGCGCCTCGCGGAATCGTTCGCCTTTCTCCGTGCCGAACCGTGACATCGGGCCCATGGTGTCCGTCGGCGCCCCGCTCCCTCGGCCCGCCCCGCCGGCTTCGCGTCGCCCCTCTCCCCGGATCGCTCGCTCATGAACGAAGGCGTCTACCGCATCCTCTCGGCCCTCTCCGACGGCCGCACCCACGCCCGGAGCGCCGTCGTGCGCGACGCCGGCGAGGCCCAGTCGGTCCTCCTCGCCCTCGAGAAGGACAAGCCACGCTGGTTCGACGCGCATGGCGCCGAGCTCCGGCTCAGCGAGAAGGGTCGAAAGGCCCACGCCTTCGAGCAGCGCGCCCGCACGCCCGCGCTCTCGGAAGCGGAGCTCGTCGACGCGCTCCGCGCCCGGCTCGATGGCCGCCCGGCCGTGAAGCGCGAGCTCGACCAGGTCTTCGCCACGCCCGAGACGGTGGCCCGCCGCGCGCGCCGGCTGGTCGCCACCGGCGAGGCCCAGCGCGGCGTCCTCTTCCTCGGCGACGACGACCTCACGAGCCTCGCGCTCCGGCTGCTCCTCGAGGCGGCGGGCCTCGAGGATCGGCGCGTGCGCGTGCTCGAGCTCGACGAGGAGCTCGTCGCCTTCCTCCGCGAGCGCGGCGTCGAGGCGACGCGCCACGATCTGCGCGAGCCGATCCCGAAGGACCTGGATGGTCGCTTCGGCTGCGTCTTCACGGACCCGCCCTACGCGCCGGAGGGCTTCGGCCTCTTCCTGAGCCGCGCCGTCCCGGCGCTGAAGAACGACGGGCGGGTCTGGGTCTGCTTCGGCCAGAGCCGGCGGGCCTCCGAGCGCGGGCTCCACAAGCAGCGGCTCCTCGCCGAGATCGGCCTGCTCGTCGAGGAGGTCGTGCCGGACTTCTCGCGCTACGAGGGGGCCGAGTCGATCGGCGCCCGGAGCGCGCTCTGGGTCACGCGGCGGACGCCGATGACGCGCCCGCTGAGCTACGCGGGCGGCGAGCTCTACACGCGGCGGAGCCCGGCTTGAGCCGGGAGTGGCTCCAGACCGAGCGCGTCTCCGAGCGCGTGCCCGCCGCCCCCTCGGCGACCGTGCTCCCGCTCCGCGAGCGACGGGGCCTCGAGGTGCTCCTCGTCCGGCGCCGGGCGAGCCTCGCCTTCCACGGCGGCGCCTGGGTCTTCCCCGGCGGCCGCGTCGACCCCGCCGACCAGGCGGGCGACGCGCTCGCGTCGGCGCGCCACGCGGCGGTCCGGGAGGCGCGGGAGGAGGCGGGCTTCGAGCTGGACCCGGGCGCGCTCGTCCCCTTCGCGCACTGGACGACGCCCGAGGGACGGCCCAAGCGCTTCGCCACCTGGTTCTTCGCCACGGCGGCGCCCGACGCGCCCGTGCGGGTGGACGGCGGCGAGATCGTGGACGCGCGCTGGTGGCCCGTGGGCGAGGCGCTCGCGGCCCGCGATCGGGGCGAGATCGCCCTGCCGCCACCGACCTTCGTCAGCCTGGCCCAGCTGCGCGCAGCGCGGCTCGAGGAGGCGCTCGCGCCCCGCGAGGTGGAGCCCATCCTCCCACGCCCCGTCGCCGTGGACGGCGGCGTCTGCAGCCTCTACCCGGGCGACGCCGGCTACGCCGAAGCGCGCCTCGAGGCGCCGGGCCCACGCCACCGCGCCTGGCTGGTCGATCCCCGCTGGCGCTACGAGCGCGGCTGAGCGCGCCGGGGGGGCCGCCGCCCGAGGCGCCGGACGCGCACGAGGGCGCGGAGAGCCCGGGCAGGGCACCGAGAGCGGAGGCTCCGCGCCGAGCCGAGACGGAGAAGCGGCGCCGAGACACGGCCCCGCAGCGAGCAGGCGAGCTGCGCTGCTACGCTCGCGCGATGGACGAGCCGGACGAGCTGAGCGAGGCCCAGGTCGACGAGCTCCTGGCGGCGCTCCGCGCGCTCGAGGACGAGCTCCGCGCCACCCTCGACGGACGCATGAAGGCCGAGGCCGTCACCCTCGACCAGCCCATCGGCCGCGTCTCGCGCGTGGACGCGCTCCAGCAGAAGGCGATGCAGGAGGCCTCGCGCCGCAGCATGGGCCTCCGCCTCCAGCAGGTCCGCGCCGCCCTCGCCGCCGCCTCCCGTGACGAGTACGGCCTCTGCCGGAGCTGCGAGGAGCCCATCGGCTACCGCCGCCTCCGCGCGCGCCCCGAGACCCCGCTCTGCCTCCGCTGCCAGGCCGGCCGCGAGCGCTGAGCCTCGGGGCGCCCTCCCCCTTCCGAAGGAGCCCCTCCGGGCGAGCCGGATCGTGCCGGGAAGCTCCCGGCACCGGGTGCCGCAAATGCAAGGCCCGGAACGTTTCCAGTGTGTTACCGTCGCGCGGCTTCGAGATGAGCCGCCTTCACCTCATCGCCTCGCTGCTGGTCCTCGCGGTCACGTCGACCGCCGGGGCGACGCCGCCCGACGTCTTCGGCTACGGCCCGCGCACGCAGGGCATGGGCAACACCGGCGTCGCGTTCGCGTCCAACTACGAGGCCGTCTTCCACAACCCGGCCGGCCTCGCCGCCCAGCGCCGCGCCGGCTTCACCCTCGGCCTCCAAGCCGGCAGCTTCGAGCTCGAGCTCGACGGCCAGCAGTGGCCCCTCGACGCCTACTCGGGGACCACGCTCGGCTTCCACATCCCGCTCCCCTTCGGCGGCGTGCTCGAGGACACCTTCGTCATCGGCGCCGGCTTCTACACGCCGACCTCCACGGTCCTCCGCACGGACATCATCTTCCCGGAGGTGCCGAACTTCGTGCTCCTCGCGCGCACCCAGTCCGTGCACGTGATGCTCGGCCTCGGCGTCAACCTCGACCGGCTCATCCCCGGCCTCCGCCTCGGCCTCGGCGTCGCCACCCTCGCCGACATCGGCGGCCGCCTCCTCGTCGGGCTCGACGGCGGCAACCAGTTCTTCTCGCAGACCGAGACCCAGCTCCTGGCCGGCTTCCACCCGATCGTCGGCCTCCACCTCGACCTGCCGGGCGACCTGACCATCGGCGCCGTCTACCGGAACAAGGTGCAGTCGGACATCGACCTCGCCATCCGCGCCGAGAACCTGCTCCCCGGCGAGCTCGAGCTGCCCGTCATCACCATCACGGCCATCCCCCAGTTCGACCCGCACACGGTGGCCCTCGAGGGCGCCTGGCGGCCGACCTCGGACTGGCTCCTCTCGCTCCAGCTCCAGTACCAGCACTGGTCCACCTACCCAGGCGTCGTCGGCAAGACCACCTCGAACTCGGACCTCCCGCCGCACCCGGGCTTCCGCAACACCATCACGCCCCGCCTCGGCGTCGAGTGGGAGGGGCAGCACCGCCGCACCACGGCGCAGCTCCGCGGCGGCTACGCCTTCGTGCCCACGCCGGCTCGGCCCGCGCGCCTCGCCACCAAGCGCGACTCGGAGGGAGAGGATCTCGTCCGCCCGAGCGGCGACCCGGTGCAGCAGCCGCTCCGCTACCTCGACAACCACCGGCACCTGATGAGCCTCGGCGGCTCGATCATCTGGGAGAGCTCCTCGGGCGCCCACGTGCAGTTCGACCTCTTCACGCAGCTCCACTACCTGATGCCCCGCACGCACGACATCCCGGCGGAGGGGACCGAGGGGCCCGGGCTCGAGACGCGCGGCTGGATCCTCACGGCCGGCTGGGGGGTGGTGTTCGAATGGTGAGCCGCGCCTCCCGCGTCGGCGCTCCTCGCGCCGCCGTCTTCGCCGCCGCGCTCGTCGCCCTGCTCGCGCTCCTGGCTTCGCCTGGCGTCGCCCGGGCGACGCCGCCCGACACCTACGGCTTCGGCGTGCGCTCGACGGCCCTCGCCGGCGCGGTCGGCGCCGACGTCTCGGACGCGAGCGCCAACTACCACAACCCGGCGGGCCTCGCGCGCGACGACAGCATCCGGCTGAGCATCAGCTACATCAGCCTGCACCCCTTCCTCGACATCAACGACCAGCGCTCGAGCGTCGAGCGCTTCGGCGCGATGCAGGTCGGGATGATCGCGCCGGTGAAGATCGGCGACGTCGTCACCGCCTTCGGCCTCGGGTTGGTGCTCCCCGACCAGCGCCTCGCGCGCACACGCTCCACCATCGTCACCCGGCCGCGCTGGGAGCTCTACGACACCCGCTCGGCGCGCATCTTCCTCGCCTCGAGCCTCGCCATCCGGCCGGTCGAGTGGCTCACGCTCGGCGCCGGCATCGCCTTCCAGGCGCCCTCCGAGCTCACCCTCGACATCCGCGGCAACCTCGACCTCGGCGACCCGGAGCGCCTCTCGCGCCTCGAGCACCAGTTCAAGGGCGACCTGACGAGCATCCGCTACCCGCAGGCGGGCATCCAGGTGCGCCCGCACGAGCGCTTCTCCTTCGGCGCGACCTACCGCGGCGAGTACACGCTCGGCACCCGCATCATCGCGCTCGCCGACGCGACCGTCGCGCGCATCGCGAACCTGCAGTTCTTCCTCGACACGCTGAGCACGAGCCTCTTCGGTCCACAGCAGCTCGACATCTCCTTCGCCGGCTACCCGATCCCCAGTCTGCGCGTCGGCTTCTCGCTGACCTGGGTCGACTGGTCGGCCCACCCGAGCCTCATCCCGACCGAGGAGCTCTTCCTCGGCCTCGAGCCGGAGCTGGTGGAGCTGCCGGGCGACATCGGCGGGCGCACGGCCGTCCCCCTCGGGCTCCACGACACCTTCGTGCCGCGCATCGGCCTCGAGTGGACCGCCTTCGACCGGCCCGCCTTCGAGCTCGATCTGCGCGCGGGCTACACCTACGAGAACTCGCCCTTCCCGATCCAGCGCGGTGAGACGAACTTCGTCGACGGCGACCGGCACACGGCCTCGCTCGGCTTCGGGCTGCGGCTCACGGATCTGGAGCCGACCATCGCCGGCTACATCGCCATCGACGGCTACGCCTACTACACGCACGTGCGCGAGCGGACCCACGTGAAGGACTCGCTCGTGGACCCGGTCGGCGACTACACGGCCGGCGGCGGGCTCGTCGGCGCGGGCGTCCAGCTGGAGGTGGTGTTCGAATGAGCGCCTGGCAGAGGCAGCGGCCGCTGCTCCTCGTCGCCCTCGTGGTGGGCTGCGCCACGCTGGGCGCGGAGACCGCGTTCCCCGACCCGATCCAGACGAGCGGCGTCGGCCCCTTCCGGCTCCTCGACCCGAACGAGACGGGCATCGAGGGCGAGCAGGGGGAGGTCGTCGTGCAGAGCGGCGCGGCGGGCGGGGCGATGTTCGCGGCCGGGTCGCTCTGGTACGTGGACGCCGAGCGGCTCGAGGAGCCGCCGGAGCGGGACGAGAGCCTGCCGCCCCACGCGATCGACTGGGCCCAGTTCGGGCCGCGGCGCATCCTCCGGAGCCCGGAGCGGGAAGGCGACCTCGGCCACGACGCGGGCGAGGTCGTGCTCGAGCCGACCGAGGGCTGGGAGGGCGATGGCGTCTTCGACCCCTGGCTCGTCGAGCTCGAGGACGGCTCCGTGCGCCTCTACTACGCGGCCGAAGGCGGCGTCGGCGTCGCCGAGGCGCCGGGCCCGGAGGGCCCCTTCACGCGGCAGCCCGGGCCGGTGCTGCCCGGCGCGCGCGGACCGGCGGTGCTCCGCTCGGAGGACGGCGCGGGCTGGTGGATGTACTTCGAGGCGGCCGGCGAGATCGGCCGGGCGGCCTCGGCGGATGGGCTGACCTGGTCCATCGAGGAGGAGGCCCTGGCGCTGCCGGCGCCCGAGGAGCCCGGGCCCGAGGACCCGGCCGAGATCGGCTTCGGGCGCCCGAGCGCGCTCTGGGCGACGACGCCGGCGAACCGCCGCGTGCTGCGCCTCTACTTCGAGGTGCGCCGCGACGACGGCACGCAGACCGTGGAGGTCGCCGGGAGCGCGGACGGCGCGAGCTTCGAGCGGGCGGCCCTCCCCGCCTACGCGGGAGACGGCAACGCGGGCGCGCCGGGCGTGCGCCTGCTCGAGGACGGGACGACGCTCCTCTACCTCACGCTCGACGTCGGGCCCGACGACCCTCGCACGCGCACGCAGCTCGTCTCGGTCGCGCCGAGCTTCGTCCGCTTCGCGCCAGAGCCCGAGCCGGAGCCCGAGCCCGAGCCCGAGCCCGAGTAGCCTCGCCCTTTCCGGCGGACCCGACGCACCCCACGCTCGCGGCGTGCCGCCCCTCGCGCGCCCCAGCTCTTCGCTCCCCCAGGCGCGACCATGACCGAAGCGACCGGAGCGACGGCGCGCTTCGCCCTCGACGGCGAGCTCGACCTCGAAGCCAGCCTCCGCCTCCTGCCCCTCGGGCCCCTGGACCCGACCTTCGCGCGGGAGGCCGGCGGGCTCTGGCTCGCGACCCACACGCCCGAGGGGCCGGCCACGCTCCGGCTCCGCGTGGGCGACGGCGCGCTCCTCGCGCGGGCCTGGGGCCCCGGCGCCGAGTGGGCGCTCCGGGAGACGCCCGCTTTCGCCGGCCTCGGGTGGAGCCCACCGCCGCTGCCCGAGGGCGCGTCCCGCCCGGCGCGCGTGGAGGCGCTCCTCGCGCGGGCGCCCGGGCTCCGGCCCATGCGGGTCTTCAGCGTGGTCGACCTCGCCGTCCGGGTCGTGCTGCAGCAGCGGGTCACCTTCGCCGACGCGTCCAGCGCCTGGCGGGGTCTCGTGCGGCGCCACGGCGCGCCGGCTCCCGGGCCGCCGCGGAGGATCCCCGCGGGTCTGCGCCTGTCCCCCTCGGCGAGGACCCTCGCGCGCCTCCGCTACTTCGATCTCCACCCGCTCGGCGTCGAGCGGCGGCGGGCCGAGACCCTCCGGCAGCTCACGCGGCGGGCCCGCCGGGTCGAGGAGTGTCGCGCGCTCCCCCTGGCGGAGGCCAAGGCGCGCCTCCGTCGCCTGCCGGGGCTCGGCCCGTGGTCCGTGGAGATGATCGCGGCGCTCGGCCTCGGCGACGCGGACGCGGTGCCCCTCGGCGATTACCACCTGCCCCACCTCGTCGGCTGGGCCCTCGCCGGGGAGGCGCGGGCCGACGACGCGCGCATGATCCAGCTGCTCGCACCCTGGGCCGGTCAGCGCTTCCGGGTCCTTCGGGTCCTCGAGGCGGCGCACGAGGGCCCGCCGCGCCGCGGGCCGCGCATGCCGCGCATGCACTGGACCCGGCGCTGAGGGCGAACGCGATTCCCGTCGACCTGCCACGGGAGGGAGGCGGTGCTACACCCGCGCCATGGAGGCGACCGAGGAGAGCGGCGGGCTGCGGGCCCGGCGCAAGCGGGAGACGCGGGCGGCGCTGATCGACGCGGCCTTCGAGCTCTTCCAGGCGCAGGGCTACGCCGGCACCACGATGGAAGAGATCGCCGAGCGCGCGCACGTCTCGCGGCGGACGGCGTTCCGTTACTTCCCGACGAAGGAGGGGCTCGTCTTCCCGGGTCAGGAGGGGCGCCTGGCGCGCTTCCGGGAGCTCCTCGCCGAGGGCGGGGGCCCGCCCTTCGAGACCGTCCGCCACGCCTGCCTGACGCTCGCCAAGGAGTACATGGTGGAGCGCGAGCACTTCCTGGCGCAGTGGGAGCTGGTGCAGAGCGAGCCGACCCTGCAGGCGAGCGAGCTCCAGCTCGACCGGGAGTACGAGGACGCCATCGCCGAGGTCTTCGCGTCCGCCGAGCGGGACACGGCCAAGGGGCGCCGACGCGCCCGCGTGCGCGCCGGAGCGGTCCTGGGCGCGGTCCGCGCCGTCCTGCGCGACTGGCTCGAGGGCGGCGCCGAAGCCGACCTCGGCCGCCTCGGCCGCGAAGCCTTCACCCACCTCGAACGGGGCCTCGGCTAGCCGTTTCCGCTCGCTTCGCTCGCTATCTTTGGCTTACCAGCGGGCCCGTGGGGCCCTCGGCGCTCGCTTCGCTCGCGTCACACGGGTCG
>PABA01000039.1 GCA_002699025.1 Sandaracinus sp.
CCGAGGCGGATCTCGCTCACGGTGGGCCTCCGGTGACCTCGGGAGCTCGCTTCGCTCACTGCGAGGGCGCTCGGCTTCGCTCGCTGAAGGGGTCGGGGAACTGGCGCACCCGAGGCGGATCTCGCTCACGGTGGGCCTCCGGTGACCTCGGGAGCTCGCTTCGCTCACTGCGAGGGCGCTCGGCTTCGCTCGCTGAAGGGGTCGGAGAACTGTCGCGCTCGAGGATCTCGCTCACGGTGGGCCTCCGTGACCTCGGGAGCTCGCGGAGCTCACTGGGGGGCGCTCGGCTTCGCTCGCTGAAGGGGTCGGAGAACTGGCGCGCTCGAGGCGGGTCTCGCTCACGGTGGGCCTCCGGTGACCTCGGGAGTCGGACTCGGTCGAGTTCCCCGGCCCCGATTCCGCCCGCGCTTCCCCATGGCCCGCTCGTCGCGGCGTGCCCGGCAGCTCCTCGAAGACCCCCGCCGCCCTCTCCCCTTCCCGGCCGCTCCGACGCCGGGCCCGCGCACGGGCGCACCCCGCGCGCAGCGAGCGCCACGCCCGCCTCACACCGGCGAGAAAGGCGACGACGTCAGTCGTCGTCTTCCTCGCCCTCGAGCGTGACCGGCCAGGGGGGCTCCGTGCCGCGGAGGTGGCGCCAGAGCAGGCGCGAGAGGCCCGGCTGGGCGTCGGGGCGGCTGAAGTCCCAGTCCAGCGACTCCTCCGCCATCGGCGAGTCGTCGTCCGGGTTCGTCGTCTTCGGCCAGCGCCGCTCGATCACCTCGTAGGGCGTGTAGTCCGGCGTGCTGGTGAAGAGGTCGAGCATGGGCGAGGCGTTCGCCCAGTAGGCGTTCAGCGGCCGCTCGAGCCCGAGGATGAGCTGGATCGTCCGGAAGATGCTCGCCTCGTTGTAGTGCACGCTCGAGACGTAGCCGCGCTTCGCCCAGGGCGAGATCACCTGCAGCGGCGCCCGGTGGTTGTCGACGTGGTCGCCCCCGTTCTGCGGATCGTCCTCGATCACGAAGATCGCCGTGTGCGGCCAGAAGCGCGAGTGGCTGAGCGCGTCGGCGATGATGCCGACGGCGTAGTCGTTGTCCGCGATCATCGAGCGCGGCGTGGGCGCCCCGGGCTGGCGACCGGAGGTGTGGTCGTTGGGGATGAGCACGTAGGTGAAGCTCTCGAGCCGGCAGCGCGACTGCCACTGCGTCTCGAGGTAGCGGGCCTTCACCTCGTCCTCGACGCCGAGGTTGTAGATCAGCCCCGGGTAGCGCCCGTCGGGCGGCGCCGAGCGGCTCGAGACGATCTCGCCGTAGTTCGTCTGCGCGATCTCGTTCTCCGCCATGTAGTCGAAGACGCTCCCCTCCTCCGGGTAGCCGTAGGGCGCCGAGACGCCCTGCGGCGGGATGCCCCAGTAGCCCCGGCCCCAGGTCGTCAGCCAGGAGCGCTCCACGAAGTCCGTCGTGCGCCCCATGGTCGTCCAGATGTGCCCCTGCACGGACTGCTCGGCGAGCGAGTAGTAGTTGTCGCCCATGGCGAACTGGCGGGCGAGCTCGCGCGTGTTCGGGATGATGTCCTCGATCTCGTCGCGCGCGAGGAGCGTCAGCTCCGGGTCGCCGTTGCCGAGCGGCTCGCCCTCGGCGTCCGTGAGGTCGCCGAAGTAGGCGTCGTAGGTCTTGTTCTCGCGCACGACGAGGACGACGTGGCGGATCTGCTCGGAGGGGCCCGCGCCCTCGGCGGGGATCGGGAAGTCGTACTCGGCACCGGCCGGGCACTCGACCTCGAGGAAGCGCGTCGCCCGGTCGTTGTTCGCGGCGATCTCCATCTCCCAGCGGCCGAGGTTCTCGTCGGTGATCTCGGCGGCGGGGACGATGCTCAGGCTGCCCCCGACGAGCTCGACGATGTCGTCCTCCTCCGGGTTCAGGTTGGCGCCCGTGCCCTCGTGCTTGCCGTTGAGGATCAGCACGCGGCCGTCGTCGAGGGCGCGCACGTCGGTCGGGTACCACATGGTCGGGATGCGACCGACGCGGTCCCAGCTCTCCGTCTCGAGCACGTCGACGGCGTTGTCGCCGGCGTTCACGACGAGGAAGCGCGCGCCGTCGGGCGAGAAGACGCCGGTCACCGGCGAGCTCCCGCGCGGGGCCGACTCGCCGACGACGAAGATCTCGTCGACGACGGCGCCCAGGGCGACGTCGAGGATGGAGAGCGAGTCGCTGTCCGAGTTCGCGACGACGAGCGTGGCGCCGTCCGGGCTGAGGGCCATGCCCTCGGGGTTCTTGCCGACGGGGATGGGCGTGCCGGCCGTGCGCGCCTCCAGGTCGACGGGCACGACCACGCCGTCGTCCCAGAGGCTGACGAAGGCCGTGCGATCATCGGCGGCGACCTCGAGGTCGTAGGCGCGGCCGCCCTCGGGGAGCGCGACGCGCGCGATCTCCGCGTCCTCCTCGACGTCGTAGAGGACGAGCTGGGCGCCGAACATGAGCGTGACGACGAGCGTGCGATCGTCGCCGAGCAGGTGCAGGTCGCTCACGTAGCCCTCGTCCAGGACCGTCGCGAGGGGCACGTGCGCGCCGTCCGTGAGCTGGCCCGTGGCCGGGTCGAAGCCGTAGCGCCAGACGTAGCCGCTGCCGCCGCCGCTCACGAAGATCTCCGATCCGTCGCTCTTGGCCGCCACGCCGAGGAAGAGCGCGCTGTCCGGCGCCTCGCGGAAGGGGCGGAGGTCGACCACCTCGCCCGTGCCGAGGTCGATCACGCTGAGCTGCTCGTCGTCGACGCCGCCGTCCGAGACGATCGCGTAGTCCGTGCCCGGCACGCGGCGCACCGTGAGCGGGAAGCCCGGGAGCTCGACCTGCGTGCCGAGGCGGGTCACGCGGCGGGCGCCGGGCACGATGTAGCCGCCCTCGCCATCGTCGCCGACCGGGAGCGTCGCGCCCTCGTCCGCGATCACGGCGGCGCAGGCGCCGGAGACCGGATCGGGGAAGTCGGTCGTGCGGCACTCGGGCGGCCCCGCGTCCACCGGGCCCGCGTCCTCCGCGCCGGCGTCCACGGCCGCGTCGGCGCCCGCGTCCGCGCCGCCGCCGTCGCCGCCGCAGCCGCCGACGCCCGCGAGGAGGGCGCAGAGCACCGCCCCCGAGCAACCGAGCCGTCCGTCCCACGGCTCCCGCCGCCCCGTGATCCCACCGCGCATGGGCGCAGTGAACCCGAGTCGCGCCGCCCGGACAAGGACGGCGCGGCAGACGGGGCACCCCACGCGATCGGCCTCGCCCGCGCGCCGGGCGCTCCGGCGAAGTGGGCGTTCGTCCCGGAGAGCCCCGCGCGCGTCTTCGAGTGGGTCGTTGCTCAGCCCGAGGGGCGCGCGAGGGCGAGGAGCTCGGCCACGAGCGCCGCCGACCGCGCGGGCGTGAGGGGCACGAGGGCGCCGCCCACGGAGCAGCCCGCCTCGCGGAGCGCCAGGTCGAGCGCCGCCCGCGCGACCGCCGGATCGAGGTCAGCGAGCGGGACGCCCACCGCGTCGACGAGCCCTCGGGCGAGCTCGGCGATGGGACGGCCCAGCTCCGCGCCCTCCTCCGCGAGAGCCTGCCGCACCGTCTCCCGCGGCGCCGGGTCGTCGGCGAGCACGAGCGGCACGCGCGCCCGCAGGCCGCGCACGATCGCCGAGCGGAGCTGCGCGGTGGCCTCCGGCTCGTGGCGCCCGTGCTCGTCGCCGACCTGAAAGTCCGGCGCGTCGCGACGCGCGTCCGCGAGGGCGATCTCACCCGGCCCGGCCTCGCCCTCGACCACCCGGAGGAAGCGGAAGGCCGAGAGCCCCTGCACGTCGACGGAGGACCCGAGCGCCTCCGTCGCGGCCCGGTCGAGGGCGGCGAGGAGCGAGGGGCCGGGCGGGACGGGGGTCGAACCATCGACGTCCCGCTCTTCGACCGGGAGCCAGCTCTCCGGGCCCGTCCGTCGAAGCACGACGAAGCGCCGAACGGGCCCCGGCTCCACGTCGAGCCGCGCCTCCGGGAGGCCGCTCCAGGCGCGACCGAGGTGCGCGTCGAGGGCCTCGAGCTCGGCCGGCGCGGCGTCGTCGAGGAGGTCGCGGACGGGGGCGTCGAGGGGCCCGGGGGTGGCTTCCGGATTCATGTCGTTCGAGCCTACGCCGGAGCGGGTCCACCTGCCCCTTCGTGACGAGATGCTAGCGTCGTCACGCGGCGAGGGTGCGCCGCGGCGAGGTGCGTTCGGGTGGAATCCATCATCGAGGGCTACGGCTACCGGCTCGAGCTCGGCGACTGGCCGCTCGTCGTCGTCCGCTACCCGGCCCATCCCCCGGACCCGGTCACGGGCTACCGCTGGCTCTTCGAGCGCTACGCCGAGCTCTGCGCGCGGGGCACGGGGATCGCCTGGCTCGTCGACTTCGCCCTCGCCAACCCGCTCGCCGTCTCCGCCCGCCACCGGAAGGCCACGGGCCGGGTCTTCGCCGAACACGAGGCCACGCTCCGCGCCGCGACCCTCTGCGAGGCGCGCGTCGTCCGCGGCCCCTTCGCCCGCGGCGTCCTCACCAGCTTCGACGCCATGACCCGCGCCGGCTGGCCCCGCGCCAACTTCGCCACCGAGCCCGCCGCCCGCCGCTGGATCGCCGAGCAGAGCGCCCGCCGCCAGCGATGATTCACGAGCCCCCGCCGCCTCCCATGCCGCACGCCCCACGGAGCCGCCTTCGTGTACCCACGAAGAACCGACCCGTGTGACGCGAGCGAAGCGACCGCCGAGCGGCCCACGGCCGCGCTGGCAAGCCAAAGATAGCGAGCGAAGCGAGCGGAAGACGCCGCGAAGCGGCGAAGCCCCGCTACTGCGAAGGGGAGCGCTCCAGCCTCGGCCCGGTAGCACGGCCCCACGGAGCCGCCTTCGTGTACCCACGAAGAACCGACCCCCGTGACGCGAGCGGAGCGAGCGCCGAGCGGCCCCCGGCCGCGCTGGTAAGCCAAAGATAGCGAGCAAAGCGAGCGGAAAACGCCGCGAGAGCGGCGAAGCCCCGCGGCTGCGAAGGGGAGCGCGGCCGCGACAGCGGCGAAGCCGCCTGGCTGCGAAGGGGAGCGCGCCGGCCGCGAACGCGGCGAAGCTACGCTGCCGCGAAGGGGAGCGCGCCGGCCGCGAACGCGGCGAAGTCACGTGGCCGCGAAGGGGAGCGGCGGCCGCGAACGCGGCGAAGTCACGTGGCCGCGAAGGGGAGCGGCGGCCGCGAACGCGGCGAAGTCACGCTGCCGCGAAGGGGAGAGCTCCAGCCTCTGCCCGGTGGCTCGGCCCCACGGAGCCGCGTTCGTGCTCCGTCGAAGAACCGACCCGTGTGACGCCGCCGCAGGCGGCGCCGAGGGCCCTACGGGCCCGCTGGTAAGCCAATGATAGCGAGCAAAGCGAGCGGAAAACGACCTCAGAACGCGAGGTTGATGTGGCTGCGGAGGCGCCACTGGTCCCGGTCCGGGCCCGCGTCGCGCAGCCAGCTCACGTCCGTCTGCCACTTCAGGTCGTGGCCGACGAAATAGACGTTCACGCCGAAGACGGTCTCGTGCTGCGCGCGGATCCGATCGACGCCCGCGTAGCGCCCCTCGAGCTCCGCCTGCCGGTCCGGGTCGCTCGCCGTCGCGATGCGCTCGTCCGCCGTCGCCCGCGCGTCCCGGCGGAGCGCGTCGCTCCGGATCACGGCCGAGTGCCGGAGCGCCACGCCGATCAGCGGATGCGGCCGCACCTCCGCCTCGAGCAGGCTGCCGCCGTGCGAGAGCATGAGGTCGCCGTCGAGCTCCTCCGCCGCCGCCAGGAAGGCGCCCGCCCAGGCCGTCAGCGGCCCCACCCGCAGCCGCCCGTCGAGCGCGAGCCGCAGCGTCTCGTCCACGCCGTGCTCGGGCCGCGTGTCCCAGGCGGCGCTCAGCGAGACGAGCCCATCGACGGCGCCGACGCTCCCGCGCCGCGTCACCCGCCCCGCGAGCTCCGGGTGCGGCGTCGCCAGCGGCCGGAACTCCTGCAGGTCGAGGTAGTTCACCCGGTCGTCGCCGTAGGCGGTCACGAAGCGCTGCCCGTTCGCGGGCCGCAGCGTCTGCCCCTGGTACACGCCCACGGCCCAGGTCCAGGGCGCGTCCTTGCGCGGGTCGAAGAGCGTGAAGCCGACCTGGCGCCCGCCGCCGAACCAGCGCTCGGTGAGCGGCCAGTCGACGACGCTCAAGCGCAGGAAGGACTGCATCCAGTGCTCGGTGAAGGGGATCTTCCCGATGCCCGCCCGGAGCGCCACGCGCTCGGTGATGTCGCCCTCCACGTAGAGGTCGATCAGCTCGAAGGCGCGCGGCGCGAAGTCGGTCTGGAGCTTGAAGCGCACGCGCCCGTCGAGGAAGGACGCGCGCAAGAAGAGGCGCGCCCGGTGGAGCTGGAAGACGCCGTCGCTCTCGCCGTCCTCGAAGGTGGCCGTGCCGCGGATCTGCGTGCCGAAGCCGACGCCGACGGTGCCGTGCTCGCCGACGGCCTCGACGGGCCCGAGCCGCTGAGGCCACTCCCGCTCGCCGTGCTCCTCGGTGGCCTCGGGCGCGAGCTCGGCCTCGTGGTCGCCGATGGAGGCCTCGGTGGCGTGCTCCTCCGAGGCGGCGTCGTGCTCGGCGGCCGCGGTGTCTTCGACCTGCGGCTCCGGGCCGACCGCGGGCTGCTGGGCGCGGGCGCCCCGGGGGAGCACGAGGGGGAGCGCGATGAGGGTCGCGAGCGCGAGGAGCGCCCGGATCGATGCGTGGGTTCGGATGTTCATCGGACCTGCTCCACGTCCACGCGCCCGTCGACGAAGCGCACGTCGAAGACCGGGAGCTCGGCGGCGAGGTGGCGCACCGTCGCCCCGAGCTGCCGCGCCGCCCGCGCGTTCAGCTCCGCCTCGAAGCGCTCCGGCGTCAGCCCTTCGGCGAGCTCCGGCGCCTCCTGCAGCAGGAAGCGCGCGTGCTGCCCGCGCAGGAAGGCCGCGACCTCCGGGTGGTTCACGAAGACCGAGTGGTGCCCGATGCGCGGCGGCACGGCGGGCACGTTCGAGAAGGCGTGCACCTCGCGCGGGAAGTGCACGTTGATGACCGCCTCCTCCTCGTGCTCGCCGTGGAGCACGACGAAGTCGAGCATCTCCGGGTGCGCCCAGAGCATGCGGTAGACGACCCGCAGAAAGCCCTGCGTCAGCCCCTCCCTCACCGCGTACTCGTCCGGGTGCGAGGCGACGAGCTTCAGGTGCCCGCAGCCGATGTTCGCCGGCGTCAGCAGATGCCCCAGGAGCGCCTCGCGCACGTCCGTGGGCGGGCGCCGGATGAGCCGCTCGACGGCCTCGAGCTTCGCCTCCGGGCCCTCCGCCCCCGCGAGGAGCTCGCGGAAGATCGGGTCGGCCTCGAGGCTCTCGAGGAGGTGCTCGAGGGCGTGGTCGTCCGTGTGCACGTAGAAGCGGCCGAAGCCCTCCACGTAGGCGTCGAAGAGGCCCATGATGTCGTCCTCGGCCAGCTCGCGGCCGGTCATGGCCTCGATGGTCGAGAGCGCCAGGAGGAGCTCCCCCGCGTCGCCGCCCGGCGTGCCGAGCACCGCGTGCTCCTCGCGCCCGTCCACGCAGGCCTCCGTGCCCTGGAGCAGGAGCGCCGCCACGCGCACGTTCTGGATGGGCGCCGCCTCGAGGTAGCGCTTCAGGGACTCGCTCGTCGGCGGCCCCTCGTAGTCGGCCGCGCTCGCCGGCGCGGCCCCGACCTCGCGGCCGTGGAGCTCGGCGTCGTGGCCAACCGGGTAGCGCGAGAGACCCCAGGCGAGCATGCCGCCGGTCATCGACGCGGCCCGGTCGAAGCCCATCGCCTCGACCGTGTGGACCGCGCGCGCCGAGCGCCGCCCGGAGCGGCAGACGAAGACCACCGGGTCGCGCGGGTTCCAGCTCATGGCGACCTCGGGGAGGCGGCCCAGGGGGACGTGCTCGGCGCCGGGCACGTGGCCCGCCTCTTCGAGCTCGTCGGGCTCGCGGACGTCGACGAGGTGCACGTGGCAGCCGTGCTCGGCGACCCAGCGCGTCGAGACCTCGGGGACGCCGCCGGGAGAGGGATGGAAACGCATGGCGTCGGCCTCCGGGGCTTCGTCGGGGTGGCAGTGAGGGAGCGTGGGGTGCGTCGCGGTCGCGACGCGCTCGGTCGGCCCGGCCGGCATCGGCGGGAGCGAGGAGGTGTCGCGAGAGGGCGCCCCCGAGCAGGCCGCCGCGAGCGCGGAGGCCGCGGCGACGAGTCGTAGAGAGGGGGCGAAGCGGTTCATGCCTCGTGACGAGTTCAAGATGCGGGCCAGCCTCGCGAGAGGCCCCCGCGGCGTCTCGTCGCACCCGGCCTGCGACGACCTGAAACACCGCGTCTCAGACGGACCGACGCGCGTTTCATCGGCGCCGCTCGCCCCCTCGGGTGCGTGCCTCGTCCACCGCTCGACGAGGCGCGGGACCGGCTCGAGCCGTGCACGAGGGATGCGCCTCGACGCAGCCACTTCGTGGCGTCCGGCCGAGGCGCGACGAGCGCGATGAAGCAGTGACCGAGACGGACGCCGAACGCGCGGCGGCCGCACCGACCGAAGGGTCGATGCGGCCGAGCTGCCGCGCGGGGGCTTCTCCGGGCGAGCCCGGCTCAGGTGGCGAGCGCGGGCCGCGGCGAGGTCCGCGTCCGCTTCGTCTCCTGGTCGCTGCGCTCGCGCCGGGCCGGCTCGCTCGGGGGCGCCTCGTCGACGTCCTCGGCGAGCCCGTCGGCGACCGACTCCATGGCGTCGTGGACGCGCAGCGCGCGCCCCTCCTCGCCGAGCCGCTCCCAGAGCCCGCTCCGCTTCAGGACGTCGCGGACCGGCCCCTTGATGCCCGCGAGGACCATGCGGATGCCCCGCTCCTCGTAGGCCTCGTGGAGCTCCTCGAGGGCCGCCTCGGCCGACGAGTCGAGCTGGTTCATGCCGCTCGCGTCGAGCACGACGGCCCGGAGCGGCGCGTCCATGGCGAGCTCCTCGCTCTTGAGCATGTCCTTCAGGAACGTGACGTTGCCGAAGTAGAACTGGGCGTCCACGCGCACGGCCAGCACGCCCGGCGTCGTCTCCGCTTCCGGGAAGCGCTCGACGTTCCGGTACTCCTCCGTGCCAGGCAGGCGCCCGAGCACGGCCACGTGCGGCCGCGTCGTCCGGACCACGAAGGTCACGAGCGAGGCGCCGACGCCGACGAGGATGCCCTCCTCGATGCCGAGGCCGAGCGTGGCCACGAAGGTGAGCACGAGCAGCGCGAGGTCGCTCTTCTTCACCTTCCAGAGGTGCTTCATCTCGGCGATGTCCACGAGGCCGAAGACGGCCGTCATGATGATCGCGGCGAGCACCGCCTTCGGGAGGAAGTAGAAGAGCGGCGTGAGGAAGAGGAGCGTCAGGCCGATGACCGCCGCCGTGATGAGCCCGGCGAGGCCCGACTTGGCGCCCGCCTGCGCGTTGACCGCCGTGCGGGAGAAGCCGCCCGTGACCGGGTAGGCGCCGAAGAGGGTGCCGCCGAGGTTGGCGGCGCCGAGGGCCACGAGCTCCTGGCTCGGGTCGACGTCGTAGCGGTTCTTCCGGGCGAAGGCCTTGGCCACGCTGATCGACTCCATGAAGGAGACGAGCGAGATGGTGACGGCGATGGGCAGGAGGGACTGGATGGCCTCGAGGTCCATCGTCGGCAGCGAGGGCGAGGGGAGCCCGGCCGGCACGTCCCGGACGATCCTCACGCCGGCCTCCTCGAGGCCGAGGGCGAAGACGGCGAGCGAGCCGAGCACGACCACCGCGAGGGCGCGGGGGAAGACGGGCTTCCACTTCTTGAGCCCCATGAGCAGCGCGATGGAGGCGACGGCGATGACGATCGTCGCCACGTGCCACTCGCTCATGGCGCCCACGGCGTTCTGCAGGATGACGAAGATGTTCTTGCTGCGCTCGAGATCGATGCCCAGCAGGTGCTTGAGCTGGCTGAAGCCGATGATGAGCGCGGCGGCGCTGGTGAAGCCGCTGATGACCGGGTGGCTCAGGAAGTTCACCAGGAAGCCCAGGCGGAAGACGCCCATGAGCAGCTGCATCAGGCCGACCATGCCCGCGAGGAGCACGGCGTACATGACGAAGGCCTCCGTGCCGGTCTCGGCGAGGGGCGCGACGCCCTGGGCGACCAGGAGCGAGACCATGGCCACCGGGCCGACGGCGAGCTCGCGGGAGGTGCCGAGGAGCGAGTAGATCGCGAGCGGCACGAGCGAGGCGTAGAGGCCGACGATGGGCGGCAGGCCGGCGAGCATCGCGTAGGCCATGGCCTGCGGGATGAGCATGACGGCCGTCGTGAGGCCCGCCGAGACGTCCCCGCCGAGGTTCTTCCGATCGTAGTTCGGGATCCACTCGAGGAAGGGGAGGTAGCGGCGGATGCCCGTGGCGGGGGGCTTGGGCCGGCCGGCGTCCGTGGGGAGCGCGGCGGCGGCCTGGTCGTTCGAGCGGGCCATCACGACACCGCCTTCTCGGGCTGACCGTTCGGGCTGGCCTGCTTCTTCTCGGCGCGGCGGGCGCGGAGCTTGTCCACCTGCTGGAAGAGGAACATGCCGATGAGCATCCCGCCGACGACCGTGAAGGCCTTCGAGGAGAGGGCACCGGCGCTCGTCAGGGCCGGGCCCGGGCAGTAGCCGCCGAGGCCCCAGCCGATGCCGAAGAGGGCGGCGCCGCCGAGGAGGCGCAGGTCGATGTCACGCCGGGTCGGCAGGCGGAAGCGCGTGTCGAAGAGCGGGCGCGTCCGCTTCGTGAAGAGCCGGAAGACCGGCATGTAGACGAGCATCCCGCCGCCCATGACGAAGGCGAGGCTCGGGTCCCAGCTCGTCAGGCCCTCCGAGAAGTCGAAGAAGCCGATGACCTTGGCGGGCTGGGTCATGCCCGAGAGGGCGAGGCCGACGGCGAAGACCAGGCCGGTCACGAACGCCGCGCCGTACTGCTGGACCTTGTTCGGTTCGTTCTGGCTCACAGCGTACCTCCGAAGAAGTGGGAGACGGCGGCGACGGTCGCGGCGGCCGTCGCCATGAAGGTGAGCACGGCGACCAGGGACCGCGGCGAGAAGCGGCTCAAGCCGCAGATGCCGTGGCCGCTCGTGCAGCCGTTGCCCATCTGGGTGCCGATGCCGACGAGGACACCGGCGGCGAGGAGCGCGCCCGTCGAGCGGTCGATCTCGATCGCGAACGCGTCGGGCGCGAAGGCGTGGTAGGCGAAGCCTCCGACGAGCAGACCGGCGACGAAGAGGGCGCGCCAGACGGTCTCGCCGCTCTGGAGCTTGAGGACGCCGCCGGTGATGCCGCTGATGCCCGCGATGCGGCCGTTCAGCACGAGCATCATCGCGGATGCGACGCCGATGAGGAGGCCGCCGAGGGCGGATGCGAGGGGCGTGAAGTTCTCCATGATGCCCAGGGCTCTTGCAGGCGCCGTGCCGAGCTCGAGCCCGAGCCGCCCGAGCCACCCGAACACGCACTACGCCGGCGGAACAGAGGGATCTCACAGCTCGCTCCGTGCGTCCGCGCACGCGGCGTCGCAGCACGCATTTCATTCGTTTCAACCGGCCGCCCGCGGTTGTTTCGATCTGCTTCGTTTCGCGCGTTCTCCCCGCGAAACGCGACGTGGGCCGGGCGTGGCACGAGCGATGCACCGTTTCGAACCCGAGCGCGACCCGTCACCGCGACCGGTCACGCGGCCCCCGCCCCCCGCGGGGGTGGGTTTGGACTTTCCGATTTTTTCACTCACGGGCGCGCGTCGATGCCGCCCTCTCCGCAGGAGACAGTCATGCAGATCAAGGCGTTCTACGACGAGCCCACGTACACGGTCACCTACGTCGTCTGGGACGAGGCGACGAAGGACGCGGTCGTCATCGACCCGGTCCTCGACTACGACCCCCTCGCCTCTCAGACCTCGGTCGGCTCGCTGCAGGAGCTCGACGCCTTCCTCGAGGAGAAGGGGCTGAAGCTCCTCTACGTCCTCGAGACGCACGCGCACGCCGACCACCTCAGCGGCTCGCAGTACCTGAAGCGCAAGTACGGCGCCGGCGTCGTCATCGGCGAGAAGATCACGGTCGTCCAGGAGACCTTCAAGGGCATCTTCGACCTGGCCGACGACTTCGCGGTCGACGGCAGCCAGTTCGACGCGCTCGTGAAGGACGGCGAGACCTTCGAGGCCGGCTCGCTGAAGATCGACGTCATCGCCACGCCCGGCCACACGCCGGCCTGCGTCACCTACAAGATCGACGACGCCATCTTCACCGGCGACGCGCTCTTCATGGACGACTACGGCACCGGTCGCTGCGACTTCCCGCGCGGCAGCGCCGAGGACCTCTACGCCTCGCTCCGGAAGCTCTACGACCTCCCGGACGACACGCGCGTCTTCGTCGGCCACGACTACCAGCCGGGCGGCCGCGAGGTGATGTGGGAGACCACGATCGGCAAGTCCAAGGCGAACAACCCGCAGATGCGCGGGGACACGCCGAAGGAGGAGTTCGTGAAGTTCCGCCAGGAGCGGGACGCCCAGCTCCGCCCGCCGCGCCTCATCTTCCAGAGCGTGCAGGTGAACGTGGACGCGGGCCGCATCCCCGCGCCGCACGAGAACGGCATCCGCTACCTCAAGATGCCCCTCAACCTCTTCGGGCCGACCGACGAGGTCGGCCAGAAGAAGGACGAGAAGGCCGAAGCCGCCGAGTGAATCGGTAGCCAGCCTCCCGGCGCGCGCGGAGCTCCGGCTCCGCGCGTCGCGGGAGGGCCGCTCGGGCGCCCCCATTCCCCCACTCCCCGGCGCTCGAGCGACCCTCCCGCGACGCGGGCCGCGCCTCCCCCTCGCGGGCGAGCGACGCCCCCCGTCTCCCTCATCGCTTCCGCGGCCGCGGGCCGCCGAAAGGACCGTCGTGATCTTCCGTCAGCTCTTCGACCCCGAGTCCTCCACCTACACCTACCTCCTCGCCGACGAGGGCACGCGCCAGGCCGTCCTCATCGACCCGGTCCGCGACCAGGTCGAGCGCGACGAGCAGCTCCTCCGCGAGCTCGACCTGAAGCTCGCCTACACGCTCGAGACGCACGTCCACGCGGACCACATCGCGGGCAGCGGCGTGCTTCGCCAGCGCCTCGGCTCCACCTCCGTCATGAGCGCGCGCGCCGGCGCGAGCTGCGCCGACCGGCTCGTCGAGACCGGCGACCTCATCGAGGTCGGTGACCTCGTCATCGAGGCGCGCCTCACGCCCGGCCACACGAGCGGCTGCGTGAGCTACGTCGTCCCCCAGGCGAAGCGCGTCTTCACCGGCGACACGCTGCTCATCCGCGGCTGCGGCCGGACCGACTTCCAGCAGGGCAGCGCCGAGACGCTCTACGACTCGGTGCATCAGCAGCTCTTCACGCTCCCGGACGACTTCGCCGTCTACCCGGGCCACGACTACAAGGGCCGCACCTCGAGCACCATCGGCGAGGAGAAGAAGCACAACCCGCGGCTCGGCGGCGGCAAGAGCAAGGAGGAGTTCGCCCGGATCATGGCGAACCTGAAGCTCGCCCATCCGAAGAAGATCGATGTCGCCGTGCCGGCGAACCTCGAGTGCGGGCTGAAGATCCCGAACGTCGCCGGCGAAGCGGTGGAGAAGGCCTGGGCGCCGATCGAGCGCACGGGCGGCGGCGTGCCCGAGGTGACGGCGGGCTGGGTGAAGGCGCACCTCGGCGAGTTCCGCGTCCTCGACGTGCGCGAAGAGGACGAATACAACGGGCCCCTCTCGCACCTCCCCGGATCGGAGCTCGTGCCCCTCGGCACGGTGGAGCACGGCGTGAAGGACTGGGACCGGAAGGCGCCGGTCGTCACCGTCTGCCGCTCGGGCGGGCGGAGCGGGCGCGCGGCGCTGGCCCTCGAGAAGATGGGCTTCGAGCGCGTCGCCTCGCTGCGCGGCGGCATGCTGGTCTACCGTGAGGTCGAGAAGAGCGGCGGCGCGGCGGAGGCCGAGGCCGAGCCCGTGGTCTGCGGCTGAGCCCGCGCGCGAAGGGCGAGCGAAGGGAAAGGATGGAGATGGCAAAGAAGGGAATCTTCGCGGCGTTCGCGGCGCTCCTCGGCCTCGGCTGCGGGGCGGACGCGGAGACGGTCTCGCGGGCCGAGGCGATGGTGCAGGAGGGGGCGATCCTCCTCGACGTGCGCACGCCCGGCGAGTTCCAGGGCGGGCACATCGAGGGCGCGCGGAACATCCCGGTGCAGGAGCTCTCGGCGCGCCTCGGGGAGCTCGAGGAGGGCGCCGACGTGGTGGTCTACTGCCGGAGCGGCGCGAGGAGCGCGCGGGCGGCGGGGATGCTGCGCGAGCGCGGCCACGAGGTGCTCGACCTCGGCGCCATGAGCAGCTGGCCGAACGCGGACGAGATCGTCCGGTAGCTCGGACCGGCGCGCGGGACCCCACGGAGGAGCCCGCGAAAGGACGAGATGCACGCCGACGACGCGCCGCCTGGGTCCCCGGGCGGCGCGTCGCGTTCCGTCCTCGCCTCGTCCACGCGCGGGCGCTCGACGGGCGCTCGGCCGGGGCGCTCGAGGGGGGAGCAGAGCAAGGGCGACGCGGAGGAGCGGCGGGAAGCTCCGCGCGCCGGCGTCCGTATCTGCCCGGGTGAGCGTTGACCGCCCCGAAGGGCTTCGGGGATGCTCCCCGTCCGCGGGAGCGAACGACGCTCGACGCAGACTGAGGAAAGGGACGAGGACGATGGGTATCTTCGACGGTTTCGGTGGCTCCCAGGTGAAGCTCGACGCGCCGACCGCGCTGGCGGCGGGCATGGTCTACATCAGCGCCGCGGACGGGCACCTCGACGAGTCCGAGCGACTGAACATCCTCAAGGTCATCCCGGACGATCGCGTGCTCCGGAACGGCCTCGAGTACTGCCGCCGCAACGGCGTCCAGCAGTTCATCCAGGCCGCCGCCAACCTGCTCACGCCGCAGCAGAAGATGTGCATGCTCCTGAACATGGCCGACATGGCCATGGGCGACGGGCACCTCGACGAGGCCGAGCGCCAGCTCCTCGTGCAGTTCCAGAACGCCTTCGGGATCTCCGACGATCAGATCAGCGTGTACGTCCAGGGGCTGATGCAGAAGAACAACCTCTCGGTCTTCGGCTTCTGATCGCGGCGATGAGCGACGCCGCGAAAGACATGATCCGCGCGCGGACGAAGCAGATCGTGCTCGTCCAGGACGCGAAGGGCCTCGGGACCGGCGTGATCGTCGGCCCCGACGGCTGGATCCTCACGAACAAGCACGTCGCGCCGAGCGTGGGGCCCTTCCGGGTCGTCCTCTCGGACGGGCAGAACGTGCACGGCGTGGGCGTGCACCAGAGCGTCCACCACGACCTCGCGATCGTGAAGGTCGACGTCGACACGTCGGGCTTCATGGACATCGAGAGCGACCTCGCCGAGGACTACGTGGTCGGCGAGGAGGTCTGGGCGCTCGGGCACCCGCGCGGCTGCCGCTTCAGCGTGGCGCGCGGGATCATCTCGAACCCGCATCGGGAGATCGAGACGAACTACTACGTCCAGACGGACGTGAGCATCAACCCGGGCAACTCGGGCGGGCCGCTCGTGGACACGTCCGGGCGGCTCGTCGGGATCGTGACGCTCGCCTACGCGAACTCGCAGGGGCTCGGCTTCGCGGTGCCGGGGCATACGGCGAGCGACTACGTGCGCGAGGTGCGCCGGCTGGTGCGCCGCGGCGTGGTGAAGGTGCCCGAGGAGCTGCTGGCGAAGACGAGCTCCGAGGAGAAGGCCTCGCAGGAGATCGTGCGGAGCGCGATCGACGTGCTGACGGAGGTCGGCGGGACGCACGTCGAGGAGGAGAAGCTCGACGAGGGCTACACGCGGCTGAGCCGCAAGGGCTCGGAGATCGAGGTGAGCTGCTCGAACGAGGTGCTCTCCGTGCGCGGGCAGGTGAGCAAGATCGGGCCCGGCGAGCGGGGGAACGCGGAGTTCCTCTCGAAGCTGCTCGAGCTGAACGGGAGCGGTGATCTCGGCGGGGCGAGCTTCTACCTGACCGAGGACGCGGTCTGCGTGGGCGTGACGCGGCCGACGACGGGGTTGGACGCGCTCGAGGCCTTCTGGGCGGCGGACCTGGTGATGCACCTGGTCGGCGACTGGAAGAAGCGGATCAACGAGCTGCTCTTCGGCTGAGCGCGGCGCGGCTCGGCGGGTGGCTCAGCGGCGGCGCAGGCGCGTCGCGAGGGCGGCGAGGGCGAGCAGGGCGAGGCCGAGCGGCGCCGCGCCGCGGGAGGCGGGCGTGGCCGGGGTGGTCGCGCAGCCGCCGCCGTCCCCGCCGCCGGGAGCCACGCAGACGGCGATGGGCGCGCAGCCGGCCTCGCAGCTTCCGCAGTCGGTGCTGACGGCGTCGCGGTCGAACTCGGCCGGGTCGACGTCGGGCGGGAGCAGGCCCGCGCAGCTCACGGTCGAGAGGCAGAGGTCACGCGCCTCGCAGACCGTGCCGTCGGCGCAGTCGGCGTCCGTCTCGCAGCGCGAGGGCGCACAGTAGGGGCCGCCGTGGCAGCTCTCGGGCGTGCTCCCCGCAGGGCAGTCGTCGGGAGGCGGGCCGACGACGTCGGCGTGGGCGGCGGGCGCGAGAGCGAGGGCGAGCAGGGCAGCGAAGGCGAAGGCGCGCATGGCGCGAGAGTACATGGCGCGGGGCTCGGCCGCGCGGGGTCGGTGCCGGGGCGCGGTCGCGCGGGGCTCGGCCGCGGGGTCGGTGCCGGGGCTTCGCGGCGCCAGGAGAAGCTCCGACGAAGGAACCGGCGACGCGGTCGGAGGCGGCCGCGCGGGCTCGAGGCGCGGCGCGCGGGCAGGTGACCGGCCGACGGGTCTGCCTCAACCGGGCTCGGGCTCGGACGCGGGCTCGGACGCGGGCGGGCGATACTGGCCCCAGAAGCCCGGATGCTTCCGCACGCGGCCGCCCGCGCCGCAGACCTTCAGCTGGCAGGCGAGCCGGAGCCCGCGCTCGGGCCGATGCGGCGGGAAGCGCAGCCGCCACCGCTCCATCGCCGTCCCCTCCTCGGGCGCGAAGTCCCCCTCCACCTCGACCGCGCAGGTCCCGCAGCTCCCGAGGCCCCGGCAGTTCACCCAGCGCGCGCGACCGTTGTGGGGGCTGAGCCCGCGCGCTCGGAGCGCGTCCCGGAGCGTCTCTCCCTCCTCGACCTCCAGCTCCCGGGGCGGCTCCCCCGCCCGCTCGAACACGATGCGCGGCATCGCCGGGGTCTGGGGTCCGCGGCGCCCGAGGTCGAGGGCGCGCGTTCGTGGGGGAAACCACCCTCGGCAGTTAAGTGCCATTGCGGCTCCGTGGGGTCCGCGTCGAAAATCTGAACGTGACCACCCGCTCCCTCCTCCTCGTCGACGACTACCCCGAGCTCGGTGATGCGCTCCGACGCGCGATGCCCCGAGGATGGCGCGTCAAGCAGGTGGGCTCGGTCGATGCGGGGCTGCGCGCGCTCGAGGGCGTCGAGTGGGACGCGGTGATCGTGGACGTGCGCCTCGGGGAGGAGGACGGCCTCGGCTTCCTCCAGCAGGCGAAGAAGCGCTGCCCGGAGACGGCCTTCCTGGTGATGACCAGCGACGGGCGCGAGGAGGTCGCGCGGCGCGCCGCGGGCCTCGGCGCGGCCTATCTGCGCAAGCCGGCAGGCATCGCCGTGATGCGGGCGTGGCTCCGCGAGGTGGAGGCGCAGCGGCCGGTCCCTAAGCGCGACGACGTGGTGGCCGGCGAGGAGGTGCGGCACGAGGCCGAGACGGCCATCGAGCACTTCGCGCGGGAGTTCGGGCTGACGCCGGCGGAGACCCGGGTGCTCGCGCTGGCGGCGCAGGGCTACACGCGGCGGAAGATCGCGGAGCGCCTCGACATCACGGTGCACACCTACCAGAAGCACGCGCGCGCCGTCCGGGACAAGACGGGCGAGGCGGTCGCGCAGGCGGCCATCCGCGTGCTCCGGGGCTCGCTCGGGGTGCCGGCGCCGACGCCTCCCCGACCGCGCCTCCCCCGGCGGCGCCGACGCCCGACGCCGGCCCGCCGCGACTGAGCGCGGGGAGCTCGGCGGACGCGCTCAGCGCTTCGCCAGCGCTCGAAGCGCCGCGGCCTCGGCAGCGGTGATCGGCTCGGCGGCCTTCACAGCGGCGAGGCTCCGCGGGAGCGACCAGCCGAAGAGGCGCGCCCATTCAGGCGCCGGCTTCGGCGAGGACCTGCGGCAGGCGGGCGAGGTCCTCGTCGGGGAGGTAGGGGGGCTCGCCGGCGAGGTCCTTGGCGGCGCTGATCTGCACCGGGCGGCGGGCGCCGAGGAGGCAGCTCGTGACGACCGGGCTCGCGAGGACGAAGCGGAGGGCGGCGGTGCTCAGGCTGCGCACGTCGTCGTGCACGAGGAAGCGCAGCCGGTTCACCTGGCGCACGCGGATGGTGAGCGCCTTCGACGTCCAGCGGGCGCGCCGGTGGTCGTCCTCGGCGAACTGCCGGTACTCGGTCCAGCGCCCGCTGAGCAGGCCGTGGAAGAGCGGCGAGCGCGCGAGGACGCCGGCGCCGGCGTGCTGGATCTCGTGCTCGAGGTCCTGGAGGTCGTCGGCCGTGAGCAGGTTGTAGGGCATGCAGAGGGCATCGGCGCCCTTCGAGAGCGCCAGGCGCGCCTCGTCGACGCCGGCCGTGCTCACGCCCCAGGCGCGGATCGTCTCGGCCTCCTTCAGCTCCTCGCAGAGGGCGAAGAGCTCGTCCTTCAGGAGCGCGTCCTCGGGCGGCTCGTGGAGGAGCCAGACGTCGAGGTGGTCGGTCTTCAGGCGCTCGAGGGAGGCCTCGAGGTCCGCGCGGAGGGCGTCGGGCTCGAAGCGGTGGCGCACCCGGTCGTCCTCCCAGACGGCGCCGGCGCGCGTGACGAGCTGCACCTCGTCGCGCTGTCCCTCGAGGGCCTCCCCGAGGAGCGCCTCCGCCTTGCCCTCGCCCCAGAGCGGCGCCGCGTCGAAGGTGGTCACGCCCGCCTCGCGCGCGGCCTCCACCGTCGACTTGGCGACCGACTCGCTGACCCCGCCGTAGGCGCCGGAGAGGCCCCAGGTGCCGAGGGCGACCTCCGAGAGGCGCACCCCCGTCTTGCCGAGCTCGCGCGTATGCACGGCAGCGGGATACCACGGGGCGCCGGGCGACGCCTCATGGGAGCGACGGGGCCGCGCGCGGCTGGGCCAGGGGACCCCGCGGGCGGCCCGGGCGGAGGCCCGGGCGGAGGCGCGGGCCCAGGGTGAAGCCGAGGCGCACGAAGGGGGTGAGGCTCGCGCCGAGGAGGCTCGAGCGCTCGACCTCGAGGTGGTCGTGGAAGAGGAGCGCGTAGCTGAAGCGCCAGCCGAAGAAGAAGCGCCCGAAGTGGATGTCGAGGTCGACGCCGACGCGCGCGCCCCAGGCGAAGCCGCCATCGCGGCCGCGCGACGCGGACCCGAGAGCGAGGCTCCCGTGGAGGGTGGTGGTGAAGGCGCGGGAGGGGCGCTCCATCGGGCGGACCCAGCGGCGGGCGTAGCCGACGTACTGCAGCGTGAAGTCGAGGGGGGTCTCCGCGCGCTCGTCGAAGATGCCGTCGAGGTCGGGATCCTCGACGCGCTGGAGCTCGAGGAGGAGGCCGTGGCCCGAGCGATGATAGATGCGCGTGCCCGCGCCGACGCTGAAGCCGACGCCCTCGTCGAGGGTCGTGCCCGTGCCGGGGCCGGAGACGCGGTAGAGGGGGCTGCCCAGGAGGCGGAGCTCGATGCGGGGGCCGGGCCGGTCGTCGGCGGCGGCCTCGCTCCGGGCGATGGCGCCCGTGGCGGCGAGGAAGAGGGCGGCCAGGAGGAGGGAGCGTCCGGGCCCCGGTCGGCGCGGCCGGTGGGAGCGCGGGCGGGTCGGGGCCGGGGCGGGCGAGCGAGGCGTCGGCAGATGCACACCGGCACGCGATGCAGGTCATGTTCCACCATGGCGACCCGGGCCTTTTGCCGGGCGCGGATCGCGCGGCGCTCGGAGGGTGTGCCGACTCGACCACGGTGAGCGTGCGCGACACGGGCGGGCCGCGAGCGCGGTCTCTATCCGGTGGGCGCGTCGCCGCCGTGGCAGCGGACCAGGGTGGCGAGGAGCGCGGGGTCCGGGCCGCCGGGCGGGGGCCCGCCGAAGCCGACCTCGCCGCGGGCGACCCAGCGGAGCGCGGGCGCGCCGGCGGCCTTCTCGGTGAAGGCGCGGGGCGGAGCGGTGGTCACGAGGACGAGCTCCCGCGGATCGACGTGCGCCTCGCGCACCTCTCCGTCCACGTCCTCGGTGAAGCGGAGCTCGCGGCCGTCGAGCGTCGCGGTCCAGCTCCGCCGGCTCCCGCGCGTCGTCGTTCGGAGCATGCCCCGCCAGAAGGCGCGCCCGTCCCGGAAGAGGAGCGAGAGCAAGGTCAGGGGCCAGCCGACGAGCCCGAGCCCGAGGACCAGCGGGAGGCCCCACCAGAGGGGCTTCTGCACCTGCTCCACGCGCAGCGTCGTCCCCTCGCCCTCGCCGCCGACCTCGACGCCGGCCGCGCCCAGCGCCTCCCGGGCCTGGCTCCACTCGGGCGGCCGGGCGCCCTCCCGGTAGCCGCCCCCGCGCGCCCAGGCCGCCGGCGGCCAGCGCTCGAGCAGCCGCCGCTCGGCCCAGAGCTCGAGCGTCGCCCCGAGCCGCCGCGCCGCCTCCGCCGCCTCGCGCAGGAAGGTCGCCTCCGCCTCGTCGCCCGGGAGCAGCGGGTGCACGTCGAAGCGCCCGAGCTCGGTCCCCGCCGCGTCGTGGGCCATCACCCGGAGGCCCCGCGGCCGGTCGTCGCGGGCCCCCTCGGCGCCCGCGTCCTCGGCGCCCAGGGCCGCGTCCACCACGGCGCCCACGGCCCCCGCCGCCACGCCCCCGACGAGCGAGCCGCCGGTGTGCCCCCGGTAGCGCACGACGCGCAGCAGCGCGGCCCCCTCGACGCTCCGGAGCGCCTCGACGACCGTGGTGCGCGCCGCCGGCGAGTCCGGCGACTTCACCCTCCCTGCCTCTCCCGAAACACGCTCGCCATCGACGGATGCTATGAGCCCGCCATGGCACGCGCCAGAAAGCTCGTCGTGGTCTCCAACCGGGGGCCCTACCGTCGCGAGGGGGGCCGCTGGATCCGCTCCGCCGGCGGCCTCGTCGCCGCGCTCCACCCGATGCTCGTCGGCCGCGGGGGCGTCTGGGTCAGCGCCAAGCAGGCCAAGGACTTCGACACGGTCCAGGGCGGGCCGGAGGTCGAGTACGAGCTCGCCTCCGTGCGCATCTCGCCGAAGCTCCAGCGCGCCTTCTACCTCGACATCTCGAACGCCATCATCTGGCCGCTCCTGCACAGCTTCCCGACGACCATGGCCGTCGCGGACGCGCCCTGGGATCGCTACGTGAAGGCGAACGAGCTCTTCGCGGACGTGACCTTCGAGGCGAGCAAGCCGCGCGACCTCGTGTGGATCCACGACTACCACCTGATGCTCGTGCCCGGGATGCTCCGCGAGCGCCGCAAGCGCGCGCGCATCGGCTGGTTCTGCCACGTGCCCTGGCCGCCCGCGCAGCTCTTCGGGATCCTCCCCTGGCGCGCAGACGTGCTCGAGGGGCTCCTCGGCGCGGACGTGCTCGGCTTCCACACGCAGCAGTACGTCGACCACTTCCTCGACTGCGTGGACCAGTACACGGACCACCACGTCGACCGCTCGCGCGGCACGGTGAAGCTCGGCCGCCGCATCGTGCGCTGCCTCGCCGCGCCCATCGGCATCCCCGTGCAGCAGCTCCAGGAGCTCGCCGCGCACGAGGACGTCGTCGCCGAGCTCGCGCGCATCCGCAAGAAGGTCGACGGGCGCCGCGTCATCCTCGGCGTCGACCGGCTCGACTACACGAAGGGCATCCCGGAGCGGATGCGCGCCTTCGACCGCTTCCTCTCGAAGAACGCGGACGCGCGGGAGGAGGTGGTGATGGTGCAGATCATGGTGCCGAGCCGCACCGACGTGCAGGCCTACAAGGACCTGAAAGACGAGATCGACCGGCTCGTCGGCGACATCAACGGGCGCCACGCGAGCACCGGGCGCATCCCGCTCCAGTACTTCTTCCGCGGCTTCGATCAGAAGGCGCTCTTCGCGCACTACCGGGCGGCGGACGTGGCGCTCGTCACGCCGCTCCGCGACGGCATGAACCTCGTGGCGCACGAGTACGTGGCCTCGCGCATCGACCTCGACGGCGTGCTCGTGCTGAGCGAGTTCGCGGGCGCGGCCGGCTTCATGCACGAGGCCGTGCAGGTGAACCCCTACGACGTCGACGCGATCGCGAGCGCCATCGGCGAGGCCCTCTCGATGCCGAAGGCCGAGCAGAAGAAGCGCATGAAGGCGCTCCGCTCGGAGGTGCTCGAGCTCGACGTGCATCGCTGGGCCGACGACTTCCTCTCGGCGCTCGAGCACGGGTGAGCGGCGTGGCGAAGCACGACGCGCTGAAGGAGCGGCTCCGGCGCCTGCCCCGGCCGCTGCTGGTCGGGCTGGACGTGGACGGGACGCTGGCGCCGATCGTGGCGGACCCGGCGGCGGCGCGGATCCCGGAGGCGACGCAGCAGCTCCTGCGGAAGCTGGCGAAGCGCGAAGGGCTGATCGTGGCGCTCCTGACGGGGCGGGACCTGCCGGCGCTCCGGCGCATGGGGAGCGTGGCGGGGGCGTGGCGCGCGGTGGAGCACGGCGGGCGGATCGTGGCGCCCGGCGAGCGGCCGAAGGCGCGGCGGCTGGCGCCGGAGGACACCGCGAAGCTCGAGGCCTTCGCCGAGTGGGTGGCGGGGACGCCGGGGCAGCTCGAGCGGAAAGACGGCTCGGTGGCGATCCACACGCGGAAGCTCGGCGAGGCCGGCGAGGCCTGGCTGGGGAAGGCCGTGAAGGAGGCGCAGCGGCTCGGGCTCCACGCGCGGGAGGGGCGCGCGGTGGTCGAGGCGGAGCTGGCGCCGGGGGACAAGGGGGAGGCGCTGGCGGAGGTGCACGGGCGGACCGGGGCGAAGAGCGTGTTCTTCGCCGGGGACGACCTCACGGACCTGCCGGCGATCCGCTACGCGGCGCGGCGCGGGATGGGGATCTTCGTGAAGAGCGCGGAGCGGCCGCGGAAGCCGAAGGGAGCGACGGCGGCGGTGAAGGGGCCGGAGGAGCTGCGGGCGCTGCTCGAGGGCCTGCTCGACGGCTGAAGGGGACGAAGGAACTCGTGCCCGTGCCCCTGCCCGCAGGCCGAAAGACCCGTGCCCGTGCCCGTGCCCCTGCCCGTGCCCGCAGGCCGAGGAGCCGGACGAGAGTGACCCGCGCGCGCAGAGGACGCCCCACGACCCCGTCCCTCAACCACCGCTCAGCGGAGAGCACGCGCCGAGGCGCGCGATCCGCCCGACCCCCAACACTCGACGTTCGACACCGGCCGACCGGTAGTGCCCAACCGACAGCGGCCCGCCCTTCGGTCCGAAGGGCGGGCCCGCGAGAGCCGGCTACTCGCTACGCTCGTCCGACTGCGCTTCTTGCGGAGGGTAGAGGGCGTTGCTCGGCGTGGTGCCGCCGTTCCCGTTGACGAACGCCGTCTGGCTGCTGAAGGAGTTGGTCTGCGCGTTGCGAAGCCGCTGACCCAGCAGCGCTGCGCTCACTCCCTCGAAGCGCCTGAACCTGCCGATGATCGTCCGAGGCGTATTGGGTCTCCCCATCTCCTGATAGAACGAGCTGGTGAAGATGCCCGCGGCCTGCACGACCTCCAGGGCCAGAAAAGCGTCGTTGGCTTCGATGTGGTACGGGAGATTGTCGCCTTGCCGGAGCAGCTCGGAGAGCAGAGCCTGCATCCCCGCAGGGCTGACCCTGACGCGAAGTCTGACGTCATAGCTCTGCCCGTCGTCGTAATACCAATGGCCGGTGGCGTCGGGCTGCATGCCGTTGCGCCCCGAGTTCAGGGTCACGCCCTGCTCCGGGTAGGCGCCGACCGTCAGCTCCCTCGATTGGCCACCGCGGATCACCTGCTCGAGGCCGATCGACACGTGGCCCAACCCGCTCGGTCCGGTCCACACGGTCTCGCTGTCGGCGATGGGCTGGTCGACGTAGAGGTTGACGTAGAAGTCGGACTGGGTGGTCAGCGCGAAGTCGTTTCGGTTGACGTAGCGATCGTCGAGCCAGCAATCGACGGCCTGCACGATCGACTCGATCCGTCGCTCGGGATCTCCCGCGGTCTGGGTCGCTTGCGGCGGTGCTCCACCACCTCCGCCGCCCCCGCCGCCGCCGGTTCCGCTCCAGCCGCCGCCTCCGCCGCCGCCGTTGCCGCCCCCACCGCCGCCACCGCCGCCGCCGCCTCCGCCGCCGCCGACGCCCCCTCCGCCGACGGTCGGGTCGCAGGTCTCGAACTCGGGCGAGCAACCCGGAGGCGGCTCGGTGGGCGTGTCGATTGGCGGCAACACGCGCTCGGCGCGGACCGGGCTGGCGGCGACCGCGAGCGCCAGCGCACCCATGAATTGAATTCGCATGGATCGGCGCGAAGCGATCCGGCGAGACCGACGAGAGAACTCCATTCCTACCTCCTGGACGACGAAGCGCGTCTCTCGCTCTTTCGGAGAACCCGTCCGAGCGATGGAGGCAGGCTGATGGGATTCGGGGGCGCGGGACATGGCAATCATTGCCATGTCTTCCCCGGAGCGCGGCTCAGCGGCCCTGGCTGACGTCCTCGGCCTCGTAGGGCGAGGCGGCCTCGAAGGCGGCGGGTTGCTGCCGCGGGGTCTCGGGCGCGGCGGCCGGCGCGGGCGCCTCGGCGGCGCCGCCCCGGGGGGCCTCGTCCTCGTGGGCCTCCTCGTAGGCACCCTCCTCGTAGGCACCCTCCTCGTACGCGCCGTCCTCGGGGGCGCCCTCTTCGTAGGCCTCGTCCTCGTACGCCTCCTCCTCGGCGGGCGCCGACGTCTCCGCCTCCTCCTCGACGAGCTGCGTGCGCACCCCGAAGGCGACGTAGATCGCGTTGATCTCGGCCGTGTTCCGGCCCCAGAGCGTCCGCGCGTAGGCGACGTTCATCTCGACCGCGTCGGTGATCTTCAGGATCGCGCCGACGGCGATGTCGATGGCGTCGCGCTCGAGGGGCACCTCGCGCAGCAGCAGGTTGTTCGTGCCGCCGTACTCCGTGTTCGGGAGCGTCGGGTCGATGGCGGCGACGCTGATGCCGATCACGTCGCCGTCCGTGACCGTGTAGGCCACGCGCGCGTCCGCGTAGAAGAGCACCCGATCGCTGACCGCCTGCCCGACCTTCACGCTCGCGAGGATCTGGTCGCCGGCGCCGCCGAGCCGGAGGTTGTAGCCGGCGTCGAGGCGGAAGAAGGTGCGCGAGGGGAGCGACGCGCCGAGGAGCAGGTTCAGGTTCAGGTCGACCTGCCCGTCGCCGAGCACGACGTCGTCCTCGACGTTCTCGGGCGTCACCAGCTCGCCGACGCCGTCGAGGAAGGCCTCGGCGGTCTGCGGGTCGTCGCCGAAGGTGCCGGCGGGGCCGTCGTAGCCGGTGGGCGTCTTCAGCCGGCCCTCGATGGCGACGGCGACGGGCCAGCGCGCGAGGTTGTAGCGGCCCGTGAACCAGATATCGCCGATGCCCTGCCGCGTGCGGCTGAGGTCGATCACGTTCTCCTGGTAGAAGTCGAGGTCCGAGCCGGTGGGCATGGGGGGCTCGAGCAGGATGACCGTGTCCGAGGTGTAGGAGACGAGCTTGAAGGGGACCTGCAGCTCGAGCTCGAAGCGGTCCGTGAAGCCGGCCCGGAGGCCGAGGTTCAGCGTGGTGGCGCGGTAGCGACCGTTCAGCGGGAAGGGCTGGTCGGCGCCGCGCTCGTCGAGGAACTCGTCCCGCGCCCACTGGTAGTCGAAGCCGGCGACGACGGCGATCTCGCCGCGGCGGAGCGTCCACGGGGAGGCGTGGGCGGAGGGCGCGGCGGCGAGGAGGTGCACGGCGGCGAGCCCGAGGAGGAGGGTCGGGGTGGAGAGGCGCATGGGGGAGTCGGGGGAGCGGTCAGAAGGTCACGAAGCCGGGGCGCTCGGGCTCGGGCTCGGGACGACGGGGCGGGGGACGACGCCGGCGACGGCGGCGCTCGGGAGGGGCCTCGCGCGCGCGCTCGGTCCGGCTCGGCTCCATGCGGGACGGCTCGGTGGGCGCGGTGCGCGCGGGGGGCTCTTCGGTCGGGGGCTCGACGGGCTCGGGCGTCTCCGGGGCCTCGGCCGGCGGCGGCTCGGGCGCGGGGGGCTCGATGGGCTCGGGCGCGTCCGGGGGCTCCGCCGGCTCGGGCGTCGACGGGGGCTCCACCGGGGCGGGCTCCTGGGTCGCGCGGGCCCGCGACGAGCCGGGCGAGCGAGACCCCGATTGGCCGGCGGGCTCCTCCTCGAAGGCGGCCGGCTCCGGCGCGGCGCCGGGCTCCTCGGAGGCACCGCTTTCGGAGACGCGGTTCTCGGAGGCGCGGTTCTCGGGGACACCGTTTTCGGAGGCACCGTTTTCGGCGGCACCGTTCTCGGCCGCGCTGACCTCGGGCTCGGGCCCGACGCCCGGATCGCGCTCGGCCGGCTCCGGGTCCGGCCCCTCCTCGGTCCCGGGCGCCTCGTCCTCGCCGTCTTCCATGGGCGCGGGCTCGGAGGGCCCGGACGCCATCGGTCCGCTCGCCCCCTCCTCTTCGGAGCGCGCGCCCTCCCCACCCCGGAGCCCCATCCAGACGCCGCCCCCGACGACCGCCAGGAGCAGGAGGAGCGCGACCAGGAGCGCCGGCGAGCGGCGCCGCTCCGGCTGCGCGAGCTGCGCGTCGAGCGTCGCGTCGGGTTCCCCATCGACCCGCCGGAGGCCGCTCCGGGTGGGCGCCGAGGGCCGCTCCTCGCGCGGCGCGCCGAGCCGGAGCTCCGGCGTCGCCGCGGGCCCCCCGAGCGTGGCGCGCACCTCGGGGCGAGCGAGCAGCGCCCCGAAAGCCTCCCGCGCGGCGGCCCCGTCCGGGTAGCGCTCCGCGACGTCCTTCTGGAGGCAACGGCGCACGAAGGCGTGGAGGTCCGGATGGACGCCCGGCGCTCGCGTCTCGAGCGCCACCGCCGGCTCGGTGCACACGGCGATCAGCACCGCGTGCGGGCTCTCCCCGTCGAAGGGCAGCTCCCCGCAGAGCGCCTCGTACACCATCACGCCGAAGGACCAGACGTCCGTCGCCGGTCCGGCCGCGCTCGGCTTGGAGGCCTGCTCGGGGCTCATGTAGACGGGCGTGCCCACGGCGACGCCGGTCGCGGTCTTCTTCTTCGCCGAGCCGCCGAGCTCCCGCGCGATGCCGAAGTCGAGGAGCTTCACGCGGGGCGCGCCCTCGAAGCAGACGTAGACGTTCTCGGGCTTCAGGTCCCGATGCACCACGCCGGCCGCGTGGGCGGCCGCGAGCGGCTCGAGCGCCTCGCCGAGGAGCTCGAGCGCCTCGAGCCGGCTGTGGCCCGGCGTGTCCCACCACTCCTCGAGGCTCTCGCCCCGCAGCAGCTCCATGGCCAGGTAGAGGCGCCCGTCGGGGAGCTGCCCGGCGTCGTACACCTCCGGGATCGCGCCATGGCCGATGCGCCGCACCAGCTCCACCTCGCGGCGGAAGCGCTCGAGCGCCATCTCGTGCTCGACGACGTCCGCGTGGAGCAGCTTGAGCGCCACGTCCCGCCCGGTCGCCCGCTCCACGGCCGCGTAGACCGTCCCCATCGAGCCCCGGCCGATGGGGGCGCGCAGCTCGTAGCCGTCGATCTCGGGGGCGATGGAGGCGCGGGCGTTCATGTCGTGGGGGGAGGGGGGCTCTCTTCGCTATGCCGCGGAGCCGCGATCGTTTCGCTGGGCGGCGATCTCACCCATCCATACGAGCGAGGCGGGGCAGCGGATCATCGAAAGGTCGAAAGATCAGCTCGCCAGGCGAGATGGGGTCGAAACATCGCCCCGACCAGCGGTGGCCTCGGCGCGGGGGCGGCCTTCGAAGGCGCGCACGTCGAGGGCGCCACCGGCGAGCTCGGCGATGGCCTCGAGGTGGCCGGCGACGTCGCTCGCGGGCAGGTCCCCGAGATCGCTCAGCAAGCGCGCGACCCAGCGCAGGGTCGCCGGCTCGAGCAGGTCGTGCCGGTGCGTCTCGCGCTCGAGCGTCTCCTCGCGCCAGCCCGGGGAGCGCCCCGTCGGTCGTGCATCGTGGCCTCGCATCTCCGCTCTCCTCCCGTCTCGGCGCGCCCGCGGAGGCGCGCCCGTTCTCACTCGCCGCGACCCACCAGCGGGTCGTCGGGCTGGGCGACGCCGTCGGCGTCGAGATCCCGGTAGAGCTCCACGCCCCCGGCCAGCGCGGCCTCGAAGGCGGCCTGGAGCCGCGCGTTCGACTCGGCGTTCACGCGCACCACGCCGTCCGCGTCGGCCTCGGCGGAGGCGAGGTCGAGGTCGCCGACCCAGCGCGCGACGTCGAAGCCGAAGAGCAGGCTGGGCGCGTCCTCGCCGAGATCGAGCTCGGCGTCGAAGGTCACGGAGACCGTGCGCTCCAGGGCCAGGGCGATCTCGAAGGGGCGGTCCATCGCGTCGCGGCCGCGCACGAGGACGCTCCGCCCGGCGAGCTCGGCCGGCCCCCCGCCCCCGTCCTCCGTCGGCTCGAAGCGGAGCCGCGCGCGGCAGTAGCGCCCCTCCTCGCCGAGGAAGGCGTCCATGGCCGCGTCGGCGCCGGCGTGATCCGCGACCCCGATGCCCGGGAGCGTGATCGCCGCGCCCGCGCAGAGCTCGAGCTCCGCGTCGCCCAGGTTGAGCCAGAGCGCCTCGACGAGCGCGCCCCCGCTCGGCTCCCCCAGGGCGGCCCGGGCCGGGTCCGAGGAGTGCGCGTTGTAGGACATGGTCCCGTCGAAGGGCGGGTTGCCCGTCTCCGTGCCGGTGCAGGCGAGGGCGAGCAGCGGGGTGGTCAGGGCGAGAAGAAGAAAGCGAAGGGGCGTGGCCTTCATCCGTCGGCCTCCGCGCGGCTGAGGGGGAAGAGCTGGAATCCGATCTGCACGACCTGCCGAGGATCGTCTTCCGCGGCCGAGAGCTCCAGCAGCTCGCGGCGGAAACGCTGGATGCGCTCCTTCAGCTCGCGGAGGCCGGCCTCGCTCATGCAGAGGGTGAGGGAGGAGATGTCGCGCTCGGCGGCGGGCACCAGGTCGATGGCGTCGGCGGCGCGGGCGAGCATCGTGCGGTGGTAGTTGCCGATGTGGAGGCCGCGGGTCTCCGGGCCGGTGGTGATCAGCGCGTCGCTCTGGCGCACGCGGCCGTCCTCGTCCTCCTCGAGGAGGCCGAGCTCGAGGAGGATCTCGAGGGCCTGCTTGGCCTCGGCCTTGGCGATGGAGGGGACGAGCATCTTGGCGATCCACGCCGGGTCCGGCTCGAAGTCCTCGCGGGCGGCGAGCTCGCGGATGGCCGGGAGGTACCAGGTGGAGTGGTAGGCGGCGTGGGCGAGGTCGAGCTCGTGGGCCTTGCGGTAGCGGCGGAAGCCCGTGAGCTGGGCGTAGGCGGCGTTGCGCTCGCTCGCCGTGCCGGCCTGATTGAAGGCGACGAGCTGGACGAAGAAGCCGACCTCGTCGCCCTTCAGGCCGCAGGCCTCGGCGAAGCGCTCGGCCATGGGGGCGCTGAGGTTGCGCTGCCCGTCCATGACGAGCTTGAGGTAGTTCGGGGAGCGGAGGCCCGCGCGGCGGGAGAAGCTGCGGTAGGAGAAGCCGCGGCCGTGCTCCTTCTTGTGGTGGTAGAAGTCGCGGAGGAACGCCCGGTAGTCCAGGTAGGCGAAGACGTCGATGTCGGCGGAGCGGGCCATGCGACCGGGGGATCATGGGCCGGAGCGGGCGCGGCGCAATGGGCAACGAGGCGCTTTTCGTATACGTCGGGTATACGACGGGGTCTGATCGCACCCTGTAATCACTGACGTTATCGCCCGTTTCGACACCCGGGACGGCGCGTCGCGGCGCTCGCTTGTATGCAGTGGGGGGGGAGCGCTTCGGGGAGCGGTCGCCCTCGGGGCGTGTGGCGCGTCGCCACGCCGTTCGCAGGGCGTGAACGGGTCCGAGCCCGCTCCATCGGCGGCGTCGCGGCGGCAGCGGGGCGGCGGAGGCGGGCGCCGATCAGAGGGCGCGGAGCCGGACGAGCATCACGCCGGCGCCGCCGTGGCGACGGGGCGCGGTGCAGAAGGCGTCCACGACCGGCGCGGCGCCGCCCTGGGTGAGCATCTCGAGGCAGGCCTCCTCGAGCACGCCGCGCCCGCCCTCGCTGTGGCTCCCGCGGCCGTGGATCAGGGCGACGGTGCGGCGCCCGCTGCGCTGGCTCTCGCGCACGAAGCGCCGGACGGCCTTCGCTGCGTCGTCCTTGGTCAGACCGTGCAGGTCGAGGCGCGCCTCGGGGGTGAGCTCGCCGGAGAGGAGCATGCGCAGCGTGCGGTCCGGCTCGCCCCGGCGGCGGCCCTCGAGGAGGCCGTCGGGATCGCGGCGGACCGTGAAGTCGACGTCGCCGGCCACGAGCCGGTCGAGGCGGGCGCGCGCCTCTTCGGCGGCCGCCTCGCGGGCCTGGCGCTCGGCCTCGGCGCGGGAGGCCTTGGCGCGGGTCGGCTTCTTCGCCTTCTTCCTCTTCTTGCCGCCGGGCGGCGGGGCGTCGAGGGGGCGCACGCCGCCGAAGGCCTGGGAGAAGGCGACGCGGTCGTCATAGCTGTAGGACTCCATGAAGCCCTCGGGCGGCTTGGCGCCGCTCGGCGCTGCACCGCCCGGAGCCGCACCGCCCGGCGCCGCACCGCTCGGAGGCGCGGCGTCCTTCGCGGCGCCCTTCGCAGCGCCCTTCGCGGCGGCCTGCTTCGCCCGGGCGGCCTCGGCGGCGGCGCGCTGGCGCACGGCCTCACTCGCCTTCTTCGCGGCGGCGCCCTTGCGCTTGGCGTGCTCGAGGGCCTGCTTGCGCTTGGCCTCCCGGGAGGCGCGGGCGAGCTCGGCGAAGGGCTGGTTCAGCCCCGTCGTCTTCTTGCCATCGTCGCGCTTGGCCATGGGCTCCACCATGACACGACCGGGGCGCTTGGCGAGAGCGCGGGCCCGCTCAGCCGGCGCTGGCGAGGACGACGACGGGCGCGAGGGCGGCGCGCTCGGCGTCCGTGAGCTTGCGGCTGAGCTCGCCGGCGGCGTCGAGGATCGGCACCTTCGGCGCGAGCTCCACCAGCGCGGCGCGATCCTCGGCGCAGGGGTGACCGACGACGATGACGTCGGCGCCGGCGATGGCGTGGCCGACCGTGGGGGCGGCCTGGGCGCGCGGGTCGCCGAGGGCGGCGCGGAGCGCGTCGAGGCCGAGGGGCGGCACGCGGGCGTCGAGGACGGCGCCGTCGGCGACGGTGACGTGCACGCCGGCGTCGAGGAGCGCGTGGACCATGCGCACGGGCGCGCTGTCGCGGACGTCGGCGGCGCCCGGCTTGAAGCCGACTCCGACGATGGCGGCGGTCTTCGGCGCGTGCTTCAGGACGGCGCTCACCAGGTAGGCGAGGTGCGCGTCGTTGGAGCGGAGGATCGAGCCGAGGAGCGGCGCGTCGACGGCGTGGCGGCGCGCGTGGGTCTGGATGGAGGCGACGTCCTTGACGAGGCAGGCGCCGCCGAAGGGGAGGCCCGGGCGGAGGTAGGCGGCGGAGGTGTTCAGGCGCGTGTCGGCGCAGAGCAGGCGCATGACGGCGAAGGGATCGACGCCGATCGGGAGGGTGGTGCGGGCGACCTCGTTGGCGAAGGCGACCTTGAGCGCGTGCCAGGCGTTGTTGACGAGCTTGAGCACCTCGGCGGTCGGCGGGTCGGTGCGCTTCAGGCGGTCGGCGACCGGCGCGTAGAGGCGCTCGAGGAAGGCCGCGGCGTCCTCGCGCTCGGTGGCGTAGACGACGAGCTCCGGCTGCTCGAGGTCGGCGACGGCGGAGCCCTCGCGGAGGAACTCGGGGTTCAGGGCGAGCGGCAGGTCGGCGCGGAGGCGGGCGCGGGCCTCGGCGTGGAAGCCGGCGGGGACGGTGGAGCGGACGACGGCGACGTGGCCCTCGGGGGCGTGCTCGGAGAGGGTGTCGAGGGCGGCGAAGAGGTCGTCCGTGACCAGCTCGCCGTCTTCGCCGACCGGGGTGCCGACGCAGATCAGGGAGGCGCCGCATGCGGCGACGGCGGCCGGGTCCGTGGTGCAGCGGAGCGTGCCGCGGCGGGCGGCCTCGGCGAGGCGCTCATCGAGGAGGGGCTCGCCGAGGGGGGCGACGCCGCGGGCCATGGCGTCGACGACACCGGCGCGGCGATCGATGCCGACGACCGGGACGCCGCGCGCGGCGAGGGAGGCGGCGGTGACGCTGCCGACGTAGCCGAGGCCGACGACGGCCACGGTCGGGAGCTCGCTCGGGGGCGCCGCGGTCATCGGGTGACGGTCCTCGATCGGCACGGAGCGGTCAACCGAGGTGACCGGGCCGGAGGGGCCGACGGGGCGTCAGGGCGCACGCCAGTCGAGCTCGAGCGCGGAGAGCGGCGCGAAGAAGTCGAGGAGGGCGTCGGGGGCTTCGTCGACGGCGCCGCAATCCGAGCCGATCCACTGCAGGGTCACGCGGGTGGGCGTGCTGCGGTCCCCGGCCTCGATGCCGGTGCGGAGCTCGCTGGTGCAGAGGACCCAGTGCTGGCTCACCCGCAGCACCAGGTAGGTGGCCGGATAGGCGAGGACCAGCGCGAGGGCGGCCCAGGCGAAGCGGGCCCGGCGGCGGCGGGGCGGCGACATGCGCGGCATCCTACCCGCGCGGGGACCGCTCCCTTCCTTCGCGTGTGCAGGACTTGGTCGACGGGGACGGCGAGCCCCGGCGGCGGCTGCGACCTCGAGTGCGCAATCGGACGCGCGCAAGGGCTGAAAGGTGCGGCACGCGGCTTGCTCACCAGGGCACCGAGGCCGCCGATGCCGCCGATGCCGCCGATGCGAACGCGAGTCCTCGCCCTCACCTGCGCCGCCACCCTCGCCGCCGCCTGCGGCGACGGGACCCTCTCGGGGGCGCTCCCCGACGGGGGCGAGCTCCCCGGCGACGGTGCGGTGGCGGACGCGGGTCTCGGGCGCGACGCGGGACTGGCGCCCGACGCGGGCCCCGGAGTCGATGGGGGCGTGGGCGACGCCTGCGCCGGGCGGGGCGACGAGGCGTTCTGTGCGGACGCGGACGCGCTGGTGATCTGCAGCGGCGATCGGGAGGTCGCGCGGATGGACTGCCGCGCCGGCTGCGAGGCGCGGGAGGGCGACGACGCCTGCGCCGAGCCCGACGCATGTGCCGACGCGCCCGATGGTTGGGCCTGCGGGGAAGCGCTCGGCCTCGCGCCGGGGACGCGGGCGCGCTGCGAGGGCGGCCGGCTCGCCGAGGAGGAGGCCTGCCCGCTCGGCTGCGAGGCCGGGGCGTGCGTGATGGAGGACCCCTGCGTCCACGCGACGCTCGGCAACGGCTGGTACTGCGCAGCCAGCCTCGAGGCCGGCGAGGAAGGGGTGCGCTACCGATGCGTCGACGGGGCGACCGCCGAGATGGAGCGCTGCGCGCATGGCTGCGCGGTGCAGCCGCCGGGCTCGCCGGATCTCTGCGCGGCGGCGCCCGGGGGCTGGAACCTGCCGCTCGAGTGCGGCGCCAGCGCCACCGTCAGCCAGGGCAACTTCTCGAGCTTCAGCCACAACGGCACGTCCGCCTACGCCTTCGACTTCTCGCTCTCGCGGGGGACGCCGATGGTCGCCATGCGTGCTGGCACCGTGCGCCTCGTGAAGGACGACATCCGGCCGGGGCACCCCTGCTGGACCGGCGGTGGGCGCGAGTGCGCGAACCAGGTGAACTACGTCGTGCTCGCCCACGACGACGGCACGGACACGCTCTACCTGCACCTGAACGAGGCGAGCGTGGGGCTGGGCGAGAGCGTCGGCGCTGGGGAGCGCGTCGGCCTGAGCGGCGGCACCGGCTGGTCGACGGGGCCGCACGCGCACGTGCAGCGGCAGGAGCGCTGCGCGTCCTGGTGGTGCCAGAGCGTCGCGCTCCGCTTCGACGACTTCCCGCGCCGCGACGGCGTCCCCGCGAGCGGCGACGCCGTGACGTCGGGCAACTGCCGCTAGCGATCGGCTGGGGCCGGTCGCTCTGGCGAAGTCCCGGATGGGATCCCGCGGAGAGGGAGAGTTGCGGTCGCGATCCACCCTCGCGAAAAGGCGCGTGCCCTTGGCCATTCGGGGCGGGAGCGCCCTTCGGGATGGGAGCGCCGCTCGGGACGGGTGCGCCGTTCGGGACGGGAGCGCCGTTCGACACATCGAGCCCGAAGTGCCGAGCGGAGCGAGCGGAAGCCGTCAGCTCTCGGCGAGGCGGTAGGCCTCGAGGATCTCGCTGAGCGTCTTCAGGGCGTCGTGGCTCGTGAAGATGCCGACGAGGGTGCCCTTCTGATCGACGACCAGGGCCGAGCCGTACTTGTGCTCGACCATCTCACGGATCACGTCGGAGACCTGCGCGTCCATGGTCACGGTCCACGGGTCGGCGCTCATGGCCTCCTCGACGATGACCTTCTCCGGGTCGACGTCGTTCAGCGCGCCGATCAAGCCCGCGTCGCGGTCGCTGATCAGTCCGACCAGCTTGCCGCCGTGCAGCACCGGCAGGTGGCGGATGCCGTGCACCCGCATCTTCTCCTGCGCCGCCGCGATGGTCTGTTCCTGCCCGATCGTGAAGGGGATCGGGCTCATCAGCTCGCCGATGCTCGATTCGAGACCCATGGCGCCGGACTTAGCAGGGAGCGTGCCGCGCCGTCGTTGCGTTCTCGCAGGCTCCGCGCGGGCCGCCTGGACGCAACGGATGCACGCGCGAGCGCGGCTCGGCCCCGAGCACGCGCAGATGTTGCGTTCACTCCGGCGACCGGGCGCGTGGGCCGCCGCGGACGGCGGTCGGGCGCGCCGTTCTCCCGGAGGTCGAGGAGCGCCCGAGGGCCCGGCGCATGCCGAGCCGAGCTCAGGGCCTCGGCCCGCAGCGACCGTCGAGGCAGACCGCGTCGCGCGGGCGCACCAGGCAGCAGACGCAGCCCAGCGGATCGTCGCTCCGCGCCGCGCAGATCTCGCCCCGCGCGAGGAGGGCCCCCCAGGCGACCTCGTCGTAGCCCCGCTCGAGGTAGACCACGCAGCAGGCCTCCTGCCCCGGCAGGCACTCGGCGTTCGCCCGCGTGCAGTCGGCGTCCGCCTCGCAGCTCTTCGAGCCCGCGAGGAACGCCGCCACGTCGGCCTCGAGCGCGTCGCAGCGCGGATCGACCTCCGCCTCCACCTCGTGGTGCACGGCGCAGCCGCCGAGCAAGACGAGCCCGAACGCGATCCCGATCCGCACCCACCCCACCTGGTGCCTCCCCCCTCCCCCGTCCAGCGCGCACCGCCCCGCCCCGCTCGAGCCGACGCCGCCCGCCCGCCGGCCGAGCCGGGCGAGAAACTGAACTTGACGTCAAGTTCAACTTTGGAGGGAGTCGCCCGACTCCGATGCCCACCCTCGCACCACCCCCACCCCACCCAAGCATTCGTCATCATGGGGAATTCCGCCATCCGCGGCCGCCTCGCCCGCCCGCCCCAGACGCCCCCGGTGTCCGCAGGACACGTGGCGGCGTCCGCAGGACGCGTGGCGGCGTCCGCAGGACGCGTGGCGGCGTCCGCAGGACGCGTGGCGGCGTC
>PABA01000040.1 GCA_002699025.1 Sandaracinus sp.
GCACGATCAGCTTGACGCCGCCCCCGAAGTCCACGTGCTGCCGGCCCTCCAACGCATCGTAGGGCAACGGAAGCTGCCCGGGCCGAAGCGGCGCGCCCCCGTCGAGCACGCCGCTCGGGTCCTCCGGCGGCAGGTAGCCCTGCTCGATCAGGAACCGCCACACCGGCCGGACGTCCGCCACCCCCTCGAAGCCGATCGCGATCACGGCCGCCTCCCCCCGGGTGCGCCCACGCCTGTGCCGCCCGCACCGATCTCAGAACGTGACATGGAGCCCTCTCGCCCTACGGACGGCCGCCTCGAAGCGCGCGCGCGACCGCGAGCTCCGGCACGGCGTGCGCTCGGAGCTGCGCCAGGCCTCGCCGGGCGCACTCGAACACGAACGCTCGGTGCTCCACGGTCACAGCACGAGACCTTCCATCAGGACGACCAGTAGACCCACAGCCCGGAGGACTCGGCGGTCGCCCGCTTCAAGGCCTCGTGGATCGCGGTCCGAGACGCCGCCGGCACCAGGTGGGCTGGCGGGGGCTCCAACGCCTCCAGCTCCGCGAGCAGCGCCCCGGCCTTCTCCGCCGAGACGTGCGTGAGCGCCGGCATCCCGGTCGGCGAGATCGGCAGCGCGACGGCCCCGTCCGCCGAGGTCGTGACCAGCTTCCAGAGCACGGGGGTGTCGTCCGGATCGGCGACGACCGACACGTCGGCCACCCGCTCGCAGGTCGCGTCGACCAGCTTCTCGAGCGCCCGCAGCCACACCGCCGCATGAGGGTGCGTGCCCGTCGACGGATCCGGCACGAGTCGCCCCCGCTCCAGCTCCCGCAGCACGGTGATCTCGTCGGCCGCGAGCGCCGGCGCGCTCCCCCGCGCCTGAACCGCGTCCACGCCTCCCTCGAGCACCTCCGCCAGCCCCCGGAGCTCGCCAAGATGCATCCGCACGTTCTCGCTTCCCATGCCGCCCTGCTCGCCCGCCGCCGTCAGAGGTTTCCCTCGATCATCTGGTCGGTGATGATCAACCAGTAAGCGGTCGGCTCGCGGAAGGCCTCCGGATCGATCTCCTCCATCTCCCGCGCCGCCTCGCGCGCGATCGCTTCGCCCTCCGCGTCGCGTACCCGAGCGACATAGGCGCCGTAGCGTTCCACCATCGCCGCGAAGCGCGCGACCTTCGTGTTCACCAAGCGCTCGGTGCCATCCAGGGCACGGACCTGCCCCTCCCGCACGACGAGCGGAACGTGCGCATCGAACGCGAGCACCAGCTCCCCATCGCGCTCGCCGGGACGGCACTCGAGGTGCCCGACCGGCCCCTCGGGCAGTCGAAGCCCCTCCGCCTCCTCGCGCTCCACTCCCTTGGACACCAGCTGTTCGATTGTCAGGGCCATGACGTCGCTCCTCTCATCCATGCGCCCGCCGCGCCAGAGGAGCAGATCGAGGGGCGGAACCTCCAGTCGAACGATCGCCCCCGGCAACACCTCGCGCTCGGGGGGGGCGGTCCGACGGCGCCCTTCGGGCTCATGGATGGCCGCAGCGTTCCTTTCCGGCGTCACGCGATGCGCCCGACCGGGCTGCCCCCCGAATGGGTCGTGTCCTCCACACGCGCTCCGTTCGCGCCAGCGACGCACGCGCCCCCAACCCGAGCTCGTTCGGAGCCGTGCTCGCCCGGAGCGTCACTGGAGGCCAGGGGCGCGGAGGGCTCCGCCGCCCCGCGCTCACGAGATGGACCCGGTGGTCCGTGGACGCGCCCCGCAGTCGCGCGATAGCGTCCGCGTGGCTCCCATGCGCACACGCACCCCGCTCCTCGCGCTCGTCACGGCGGCCCTGGTCGCGTGCGGCGGCGCCCCGACGTCCGAAGCCGGCTCCCCCTCGAGCGGCGGCGACGAGCCCATGGGCGCGACCGGCGGCGAAGCCACCGAGGCGCCACGCGCGGGCGGAGCGCTCACCGATTGCGAGGCGCGCGGCGTCCACTTCACCGTGCGGCTCGGCTGGGAGGGCGAGCCCCAGCCCGTCCCCGCGACCTGGCCGGAGCCGAACGGCATCACCGGCTTCTGGGTCGCGCTCGACGAAGCCCACCGCGGCGGCGCCTACGTGGCGCGGGCCTTCCTCCATCCCCCCGGCGATCCATCGACCGTCGTCCAGGAGCGCTCGATGGGCGTCCGCTGCGAGGACGACTGCGGCGAGCCGGTCTCGCTCGGGAGCGCCCGCAACATGTCCCGCCCCGACCACGTCCTGCGCTTCGTCCTCTACCGCGCGGACGGCGAGAGGCCCGAGCCCATCTGCACGGAGTCCGTCGGCCCGCGTCCGCCCTCGCCCGAGGCGCCATGACCCGGGCGACGAGAGCCGCGGGCCTCGCCGCCGGCCTCGCCGCCGCGCTCGCCGCCGCCTGCGGCGCGAGCCAGAACCCGGCGCGACCGCTGGACGCGATCGGCGCGGACGGCGCGTTCCTCGGGGAGACGCTCGGCGAGCGCTTCACGCCCGACGACGACCGATTCCGGGCGACCGATCGCGCGGGCCGCTGGGAGCTCCGCGAGCAGGTGACGATCGGCGGGCGCCCCGTGGACACCGTGACCTTCCACGAGGACGACGGCGTGCTGGAGCGCGTGCGGCTGGAGATCGCCGTGCGCGGCGAGCAGGCCTCGGAGGAGCTCGAGGCCTGGACCCGGGAGCTCTGCGCCGCGCTCGAGGCGCAGCCCAGCGACTTCACGCCCTCCCCGCTCGGCACACCCGACCCGGACGCCCCCGAGGACTGGGACCCGGTCATCACCGAGCACACGGATTGCGACGCCGAGCGCGACGGCCTGCGCTACCGCATCCGCCAGCAGACGAATTCGGCGAGCGACTTCCGGAACGCGAGCCTCGCGATCACCCTCACTCCGGCAGCGTCGGGGCAGGGGGAGTAGGGGCGCATCGAGCGCTCCGCCGCTCGGACGAACACGCCCGGCGGCGATGGCGCGGCGCGTTCTCCGCTCGCGGGCGCTCGTGATCTCGGGCCGAGGCCGCGCGGGCGGGCCGACGCCCTGCTCGTGAGGGCCGCCTACTGGTGCAGCGTCTCAGCCGCTCGCATCATCTCCACCAGCTGGCGTCGGTCCCCGTGCGGGTCCTGCCCCAGGGCCGCCTCCGCCGCCTGCCGCGAGGCCGCGAGGTCCGGCTGGGTGAGCGGGTCGTCGCGGAGGACCAGCCCGAAGGCGACGACGGCGCTCCCGAACCGAAAGGCCCGGCTCGGCTCCGCGTCGAGCGCCTCGTCCGCGGGCGCCGCGAGGGGCTGGCTCAGCTCCCGACTCTCGCTCTCGCCGGGCTCCTTGTAGCGGACGCGCAGGTAGAGCAGCTCGTCGGCGGCCGCGTCCTCGGCGGCCGCGTCCTCGGCGGTCGCGTCCTCGGCGGTCGCGCCCTCGCCGGCGGCCCCGCCTTCGCGCTCCGTCGGCGCGGCCTGCTGCGCTCCCGCGCCGGCCTCCTGGCCCTCGCCGCCGTAGCGGAGCGGGTGCACCTCGCCTTCCTGGGCGTCGGCGTCCGGGGCGCCCACCGGCACCACCTCGTAGAACGCCGTGACCTGATGGCCGGCGCCGATCTCGCCCGCGTCCCGCGTGTCGTCGAGGAAGTCCTCGTCCCGCAGCACGCGGTTCTCGTAGCCGAGCAGCCGGTAGCGGCTCACCTGCGCCGGGTTGAACTCGACCTGGATCTTCACGTCCGAGGCCACCGTCACCAGCGTGCTCCCGGCCTCCCGCACCAGCACGCGCCGCGCCTCCGCGAGCGAGTCGATGTAAGCGTAGTTCCCGTTGCCGCGGTCGGCGAGGGCCTCCATGCGGTCGTCCTGCAGGTTCCCGCGCCCGAAGCCGAGCACCGTGAGGAAGACGCCGCTCTCCCGCTTCTCCTCGATGAGCCGCGTGAGCGCCCCTTCGCTCGAGACGCCGACGTTGAAGTCGCCATCCGTCGCCAGGATGACGCGGTTGATCCCGCCCTCGACGAAGCTCTCCTCGGCCACGCGGTAGGCGAGCTCGATCCCCTCGCCGCCGTTGGTCGAGCCGCCCGCCCGGAGCTGGTCGAGCACGTCGAGGATGGCGCCGCGATCCTCGCCCGAGGTCGGCGGCAGGAGCAGCCCGCTCGCGCCGGCGTAGACCACGATGGAGACCGAGTCGTTCGGCCGCAGCTCCTGGGTCAGGAGCGCCAGCCCGCGCTTCAGGAGGCCGAGCTTGTCCGGCGCGTTCATCGAGCCCGACACGTCCAGCAGGAAGACCAGGTTGCGCGGCGGCGCCTGCCCCATGTCGAGGGGGCGCGTGGCGAGGCCGAGCTGGACCAGGAGGTGGTCTTCGTTCCACGGGGCGCGCCGCACCTCCGTGTGGAAGCCGAAGGGCGAGTCCCCCTCCGGCTCCGGGTAGGCGTAGCGGAAGTAGTTGACCATCTCCTCGATGCGCACCGCGTCCGCCGGTGGCAGGCGCTCCTCCTGGAGCAGGAAGCGGCGCACGTTCGAGTAGCTCGCCGTGTCCACGTCCGCGCTGAAGGTCGAGCGCGGGTGCGTCTCGACGCTGCGGAAGGTGCTCGCGTCGACGCGCGCGTAGCTGTCCCGGTCGAGCGGCGCCTCCTCGGGCGCCATCGCCATCGGCATCGCGCCCCCGGTCGAAGCCGACTCCGCGACCCCGCCCCGATCCGGCGCTCCCCCACCGCAGCCGATCGCCACGGCCAACCCCCACAGCCACGCTCGCTTCATCACTCGCTCCTCCCCGGACCCACGCGGCCCGCTCCCGGTGGAAACGGCGCCCGCCCGACGAGCTTACACTCCGGCGCGGATTCGCCAGGCCGTCGCGGCAGGGGACGCAGGACGCCTTCCCACCGCCCGCGGACGCCTGGGCTGCGGGCATGCGCGCTGTTCCTCCCCGGCGACGCCCCATAGAATCGCGGTCGACATGCTCTCGCCCACGCGCCCACGGACCCCAGCCCCCCGCGAGCGCGCGAGTCGCCGCGAGACCCAGGCCACCCGGAGCGCGCCCCCGCGCCGCCCGCGCCCGCTCCGAGCCGGTCCCCGATGAGCAAAGCGACCGAGCTCGAGCGCGCCCTCGACGAGATGCGCGAGGCGTCCTTCGTCGACCCGCAGCTCGTGGCGCGCGTCGCCGCGTTCGGCGCAGCGGCCCTCGACCGGCTGCTCCGGGGTGGCCCCGTCCGAGGCCTCCCCCACCCCACGGCCCATGCGCGGCTCGTGCAGGACGTCGTCGGAGCCGTCCGCGATCCACGCGCCATCCCGCAGCTCGTCGAGCTCGTGACCCGCGCGCCCACGGACCCCGCCCACGACCCCTTCCTGGGAGCGGAGGCGGCCCGCGCCCTGGCGGCCATCGGCGCCGCCGCCGTCCCGGCGCTGATCCGGCCCGAGCCCTGGGAGCACGGCCTCGTCGAGGTGTGCGAGGTCCTCGCCGACATCGGCGGCCCCGAGGCGGCCGAGACCGTGGCCCGCTGGTCGCGTCGGCGCCCGGTGAAAGAGGACACCCGACGCATGACGCGCGCGCTCGCTCGGCTCGGAGCGGTGCAGGCGCTCTGGGAAGCGCTCGAGGACGCGGACGCCGGCCTTCGGGCCGCCGCGCTGCGCGACCTCGCGCTGCTGGAGGATCCGGGCCGCCTCGACATGGCCCTCCGCGCACTGGAAGACCCCGAGCCGAGCGTGCGCGAAGCCGCGGCGCGGACGCTCCTCGGTTGGGGAGACGAGCGCGCCGTGACCGCCCTCGAGGCGAGGCTCGAGGACGCGAATCAACGAGTGCGTCAGGCCGCGAAGCAGGCTCTCGGCCGCATCACGCGCCGCCGATACTGAAGAGAGCGCGCGGGAGCGCGAATCGACGCACGCAGCGCCCAACCCCGGAGAGCGTCCCCTTCGACGGCGAGGGCGCGAAGACCCGTCGATGCAAGGCACGCCCTGGTCCCCCACGCACGACGGGGCGATGCCCGGATCCACTCGCGCGCACCACTCAGTCCGGCCGCCGGAGCTCATCGCACGCGCGCTCGAGCTCCGCCTCGGTCCGCGCTGCCACCGAGAGCGCGCCGCCAGCCGCGAAGGACACGACCAGCACCCCCGGCCGCCCGTGGACCCTCAGGCACCCCCGCCGGACCCGCTCCTCCCACCCTCGCGCGAGCGCCTCGTCCGCGCCTTGCAAGCCGACCGTCGCCCCGTGCGGGAACCCGCCGAACGCCGCCTGTAGGACCACCCGCTCCTCGAGGAACGTCTCCAGCTCGACCTCCTCCAGGTGCCACTCCAGGCCAACCGGCTCCGCCGCGTGCACCAGGTTCCCCACCTCCACCCGCGGCGCCAGCTCGCCCACCGCGCACCCCCACATGCAGACCCCTTGGTTCTCCTCGCAGAACACCACGCGCCCATCCGCCACGGCGAGCGCATCCGGCGCGAGGAAGCGGTCGTGCACCTCCATCACCACCGCCTCCCGCCCAACCGCCGAGAGAAACCCACGCAGCTCCGCCGGCAGCTCCACACCGAGCCGCGCCTCCGCCGCAACCAGCGCCGCCTCCCCACACCCCACCGGCGCCCGCCCGTAGAGCCCTTCGAACACCTCGACCCACCGCATCACCCCTCCAGCTTCGCACGCCCCATCCTGCACCCTCCGCCCCCCGAACCATGCCCGTCCAGCGCTCCCGCTCGATGGCCCACTTCGACCAATGCTTGAAGCGACGCTTTGACCAATACGGGGGACGCATCGACGAACGCCCCGCTGTCAGACTCGGCGCACCGCCCCCGTCTCGTGACCATGCCCCGACTCCTCGCCTCTCTCCAGCTCCTCTTCACGTGCCTGGCGTCGGCCTGCGGCGATGACGACGCCGCGACCGAGCTGAGCGCGACGGAGTGCAGCGACGGCGCCGACAACGACGCCGACGGGCAGACCGACTGCGACGACATCGGCTGCGCGGTCCACGCCTTCTGCGAGAGCGGGGCGGAGGACGGTGGCGCGCGCGACGCGGGCGGCCTCGACGCCGCCTCGAGCGACGACGCCGCGGCGCCGACCGACGGCGGCGTGGACGGCTCCTCGCTCGAGGGGGAGAAATGGTCTTGCGGAGCGGGTGGTGGATCGTCATCTGTGCTTTGTTTTCGTGCGGGCCGTCGGCCCAGCTCGAGGAAGCGCGAGCAACCGCTGTCGCCGCCCGAAGCCAGCTCCAGCGAGCTGTCGAGAACGACCAAGCGTTTCGACGACAGACAGTCGAGTCGCTGAAGGCGGCAACGCAGGCCCGCGAAGAAGCGCAGACGCGCCTGGACGGGCTGAAGGCGACACACAGCTCGCTCTGGGAGCGGTTCGCCAGGGTCGAGTTGTTTGCCGAACCGGCGGCCGAAGCTGCAGGCGTCGCGACCATCGGCAAGTGTCGGAGCTCGCCGTCCGAACCCCGTAGGCTCTATTCAAGCACACCAAGAGGTCGTTACCTTTGGCGAGACATGTCATTACCTGAAGCCCTTCGAATCCCCACCGTTTCTGTTCACGGGGGATTGTTGTACAGTGTGCCCATGGTGATTCCGAAGTCGGTGATCCGTGCAGGGTTGGACCTTCTGGGCCAAGCCGCTGCTCCGATGGCCGGTCGCGCGGTCGTGGCCAAATGGAACGCGCTCATGCGCGCGGGAGAGCTTGAGCGAGCGCGCTCTCAGATCAAGCTCGAGTTCCTCCGCAACCGTGACCTCGCGCGGCTCATCTATGAAAAGCACCGCGGCGACATGAGCGACGAGGTGGCAGCGATCTTCGAAGAGATGGTGCAGCAGGAGGCGTGAATGGGTGACTCCATCGAAAAGCGCGAGAAAAGCGGCGGGCTCACCCTCCGCGACATCTTCGAAAGCGAAAAGCTCACGGCAGAACACCTGACGTCGGCGCTACAGACCGTCGACCGAGTGGTCGAGGCACGACTCGAGCTCGCTAACATGGAGGCCGCGTCGATAATCCGGTTGCGAGAGCTTCACGCGAATCTTCAACGTGATCTAACGCGAGCCGATGAAGCCGTACAGACTCTCGAGAAGTTCATCAATCGATTGCCGCCGGAACTGGTGGGCCTCGTCGTCAAAGGCATCATCGAGACGCAGCTCGGGCGTTCACTCGCAGACGCATGACCCCGCACCAACAGCCGCTGCGCTTCGATTGGATCGAAGCGATCTTGGAAGGATGGGCTGCCATCGAGCAAGGGCGGGTCCAGCGCGCGGAGATCCAGGTCATGGCGCGGGAGATCGTTGCGGCTTGTCGAGGCAGCCGCGCGCGTGTTCAGCGTGCCGAGGAGATCTACACGAAATACCGTGAGTATCTGCCGAACGCCGACCGACAGAAGATGCTGCGATTGATGGCAGACACGCTCTTGTACATCCAATACGGAGGCGTTCGAATCAAGACAACTCAAGACCCGAAGCTGATTCTAGGGAGATAGAATGGGGACCCGCGCGAACCGCCAATACTGTTCTTGGTGCTTTAAGAAGACCAAGCACGAGAAGATCCAGCAAAACTACGTTCGGCGAAACGTCTACCAATGCTCGAAGTGCCTCGAGCGCACCCTTCATTGCCGAGTTCCTGGCTGCGACGAGATGGCGCGGGGCCACGACATCTACGACGACGAACGCTGCGCCTACCACAGCGGTCTGATCGAGAGTTGGGGGCAGCGACCGCCGCAACCCAGTCGCTGGTGTTCATGGTGCTTCGAGCGGACCGACCACCGACTGCGCGAAGATAACTCGCTTCCTGGGCGGCGAAACGTGTATGAATGTACCAAGTGCGCTCGCCGTACGCTGCCGTGTCGTAGTTGCTCGAGCGCACACACTCGCGGTCACCCGACCTACGACGACGAGAAGTGCGCGAAGTGCGACGGCACCATCGACTCTTGGAGCCGGGGGGCGGAGAAGCTTCAACAGAAGGTAGCGCGCAAGGGTTGGTGCTCCTGGTGTTTGGAGAACGGCCCCCACCTGCTGGAGCAGAAGAACTCGATCCGCCGTGACATTTACCACTGCGACTTCTGCTTGGGCCGGACCCTCCCATGCATGTCATGCGACACCGGAATGACTCGGGGAGGCCCCGGCTGGGATGACAACCGGTGCGGGGAGTGCAGTGGCGACGTAGACGACTGGAAGAAGGCACACCAGCACCGAGAAGAGGTGCTGGTGAAGACGCCCTGGTCCGTCGACGTGGCCCGTGAGCAACTCGAGCGCAACAGCAGATTTCGTTCGAAGGCGCTGGAAGCGGGGATGATTCGCCCCTTCCTCTACCTTGTCAGCATGGACCCGTTCATGCGCCAGCAGACAGCCACGCAACTCGGTTGGAGCATCTTCACGCAGGACTACTTCGGCGACCCCCATGCTGAGGCGTGGGACATCATCAACAGCAATATAAAAGGAATCCAGGCACGTACCAACAACGCGCCAGAAACGCTCATCCCGATAGCAAACAACTGCAACTGGTACGAGACTCTCTACCGAACCGGCAAGGAGGCGTTCCACGAGATCGACGGTTTCGAAAAACTGAGCTTTTCGAAATCGATCGCAATATGCAAGCAGAGTTCGGACAAGACACTGTCGAAGTTCGAGGACTGGCATACCCTTCAGATCGGGCGACTCCAAGCTGCGCACATGGCGAAGGCTGGTATAGCACAGGTCGATGAATTGATGGAGTCGGAATAAGTCAAGGAGCTGCACCGTGCGCTGCAAGATGCCGGTATTGGAGCCGGGCTCGGAGTGCTTCGGTACGCCGTTACGACGGTTCGCGGCGCCATCAGGGGCGGCGGTTTCGGGACCTACAAAATGAGTGTGAAGGTGGCCGCTGCGATGAATCGCACGTTTGGCACCAAGTTCGTCATGTCGAACGTCACGAAGGGTGTCGCGCAGTTTGCTCGCATCATGAACGTGGTGGGTTGGGCCTGGCTTGCCATCGACGTACTCGGGATCGCATTCGGGTCCAGCCACGGTCGCGCGTTTACTGCGGTGAACCAGATTCTCAACCAGCGACTGCTGCTCGGTGCTGAAGGAATTGATATAGCGGACTACTACTGACACCGACGTTCCACTTTTCGGGTCAGAGTTGACCACTTTGGCTGGGATGTTCAGACGAATCTCGATCCAAAGTCTCGATCACGCTTTCAATCTAGCTTGGCAAGATCTCGTAGATGTCGGACTATTGGGCGAAGGCACGTGACTAGATCGACTGTCATGTTGCGACTCTGCCGGTCTTTCACTGGAGAGCTGGTCCATGTGTACGATCGCGGGGTATCATGGTTCAGTGCGTTGCTGGGTTTCGAGCCGGGAGTGATCTACATCCGCTTCAACGCTAGCCCGGAACTGTATGCTCCCGGAGACACTCTGCTGGACACCGTGCGTCACGGATTCGCACACGTGTGGAACGCGAACACGGCCTCAGCACTCGGTTGACACACGGGGATGGACCGAGGGGAGCGTGTAGTGGTGCTCGCGAGCAGTGGGTGTCCCCTCAGCGGAGTTGTGGAACAGTGCCCAAGTAGCAAGCCGTCGTGGCACGACCGGAACGGCAGGGGCGCCGGGCACCTTCTCGTTCGGAGGTCGTCGGGCATCAGAACCAGCCGACCCTGTTCCTGCTGATCGCGGAAAGAGAGACGCAAATGCAACTCAGGCGTATCTTCGCCATTGGCTTTCGGTGCTTCAGCAATGACGCTTCTCTCGATATGTGGACGTGACAGACGGCATCACGACGCTCGTTGGCGAGAATGACGCCGAGGGGGAGCCGCTCCCATGAAGCGGCTCCGGAGTGAGCCGTGGAGTCGTCGAGCCGTCAGACGACCGGCGCGCCCCGCGTCTCTCGCGTGGAGGATCGGCGGCCTCCCCTGCCCGGGGGTTCCCTCGCGCGGGGTCGCTGCGTCACCCTCGGCCCTCCGCCCCGCCGCATGACCCCCGACGAGATCGACCTGCACGTGCTCGCCGGCGCCGCCGCGCCGCTCCTCCTCGCCGCCCGCGACGCGCGGGGCATCGCGCGACGCCGCTACCTCCTCGACGCGGCGGAGCGCGCACTCCGCCTCGCAGACCCGGGCGCCATCGACGAGCCCGCGCGGGCCGTCGCGGCGGACCTCGGGCTCGAGGGCGCCCTCGGGAAGAGCCCGGCGCCGCCCCCGCCGCACGCGGTGCGCGTCCCCTTCGTCTCGCGCGGCCTCGGTTTCGTGCGCACGCTCTTCGTCACCTTCCGCCCCTGGGCCCGCCCGCTCGAGCTCCCGGCGGACGGGGACGCCGCGGCGAGCGTCACGGGCGCGCTCGCCCTCGCCGCGGAGAAGGCCGCGCACACGGCCGAGGGGCACGTGCTCACGGCCGCCCAGCCGGACGCCTTCCGCGCGGCCCGCGTCGAAGGCACCTCGCTCGGCGCCGCCGCCTTCGTCAGCGCCTTCAGCCTCTGGACGCGCCGCCCGGTCCGCCCCGGGGTCGTGGTCACGGGCGCCCTCGACGGCGAGGCCATCCGATCGGTCGGGCAGCTCGCCGCGAAGCTCGAGGGTGTCCAACGGACGCCGCTCCGGGTGACGACCTTCCTCGTGCCGGCCCACGATCGCGAGGCGCTCCCGCGCGCGGTGGAGGGCGTCGAGATCGTCGGCGTCGCGGACGTGGAGACGCTCGTCGCCCAGGCCCTCGAGGACGCGCCGGCCCCCGCGCCCAACCACGACGAGCTGGTGCACGACGCCCTGAAGCGCTTCCGGGGCGGCTGGCGCGGCTGGCGCTGGGCCGGCCTCCGCGCCGAGCTCGAGGCGCTCCTCGGCGACCTCCCCGGCCGCCGCCCGGACCTGCTCGTCCAAGTGCACGCGATGCTCGCCGCGGTGGTGCGGCACCTCGGCGATCCGAAGGAGAGCCTCGAGGTGCTGGAGCGCGCGCGGCTGATCGCGGAGAGCGACGAGGGCCGGGAGGCGGTGCCGGACGCGCCCCTCGCGCTCTTCGAGCGGCAGCGCGCCATGAGCCTCCGGCAGCTCGGCGCCTTCGAGCCGGCCGGGGAGGCGGCGGAGCGCGCGGTGGCCGTGGCGAAGCGCGGACGGCTGCGCGGCGAGCTCATCCCCTCGCACGGCACGGCGGGCCTGGTCGCCAGCTCGCGGGGCGACCTCCGGGAGGCCATCGCGCACCACCGCGCCGCGCTCTCGACCGCGCTCCGCCACACGCCCCCGAGCGCGCCGCGGAGCAGCACCTACCTGATCGCGGCCCTCGGGCAGGCAGGCGACCTGGAGGGCGCGCGCGCGGCCTACGAGGACGGTCGCGCCCAGATCGCCACCCACAGTCGGCCGAGCGCGCGGGCCTCGCGGGAGGCCTGGCTGCGGGCGGCCTTCGCGGAGGCGCTGCGCGCGCACGGCGAGGTGAGCGAGTGCCTGGACACGCTCGACGACCCATCGGTGCGCGCGGCGATCGATCGGCACCCGCTCCCCGGCCTCCTCGCGCGGCGCACGCTGGGGCTCGCGCGGGTGGCGCGCGGCGACGTCGACGCGGGGCTGGCGCTCCTGGCGGGCTCGCCGGCCGCCTACGGGCACCTCGCGGCGGGGCATACGGCGTTCGTGGCGCAGCAGAACGTGCTGCACGAGGCGCGGGCGCGGCTGCGGCTCGGGGCGCTCGGCGAGGACGCGCGGGCGCGGCTCCGGTTCGCGCTCGCCGCGCTCCCTCCCTACGAGGCGGCCGCGCGCTGGCTGCAGCCGAAGGCGGCGGCGGTCCTGGGCGCGCTCGACGATGTGGGCGAACCGGGCGGACCGGACGCAGAGGCCGCGCTCGCGGTGGCCCTCGATGCGCTGCTCGGCGCCTGCGAGCGGCTCGGATGAGCGCGGCGCGCCCGCTGGCTCGACGTCGCTCCGGCCCTCGATCGCGACGGCTGGCGCGCGGGGCCCGCTCGGCGTCGCGCGCGCCCGGCTCGGGCGCGGCGAAGACGCAGGCGTCCCGCGCCGCGGCGACGGGCGGCTTGCGGCCCGCGGGATGGCCGCGCGACCATGCGCGCGTGGGTGCCGAGGACGCGGTCTACGAGGCGCTGGACGCGCTCCGCCGCGGGGCGAGAGGCGGATTCGAGCAGGGCGGGATGGAGGAGCGCGCGCTCCGCGACGCGCTCCGGACGCTCCTCGCGTTCTTCGACGCCCGCTTCGGGAAGAGGTCTCACCACGACGAGGTCGCTCAGCGCGCCCTCATCAAGGCGCACCGCTACGCGGACCGCTTCGAAGGCAGCGTGCCGGCGCAGGCGGCGGCGTGGCTGACGCGGATCTACCGGACGCAGCTCATCGACCTCCACCGCGCCTCGCTGAACGACCCGCTCGGGAAGCGGCGCGACGGACGCGACGCCTTCGAGCTGATGGAGCAGGTCGCGGACGAGGCTTCGTCCGCGCCTCCGCCCGGCGCCGAGGCGGACCTCGAGCGCATGCTCGAGCGGCTCCTCGACGACGTGGACGACTGGCTCGAGGGGGCGCAGAAGCGCGCGGCCGTGCGGGCGGCCTGGCGACGGAACGCGGAGCTGGCGTTGCTCTCGAAGGTGCGCCAGCAGAGCGCGGAAGAGCTCGCGGCGGCCGTCGGCGGCGCGAATCGCGACACGCTCTACAAGTGGGTGGAGCGAGGGCGCGACCGGGTGCTGCTGCCGGCGATCGGCGCCCTTCGAAGCAGGCTCGACAGCGAGGAGCACGCGGGGGAGGACGCGGCCTACGCGCGCTTCCTCGCACAGCTCGAGGAGCTGCTGGACGGCGGGCGGCGCGCCGACGCGGGGAAGCCACGACCGGCGCGACGGGGGCGTGTCAGACCCGGCGGATACCCTACGTCCGTTCAGTATGACGAGAGCCAGACCACCGAGCCGGCCGCGCTGGCCGCCCGTGACCGGGCCGCGGCGGGCCCCTCACGAGCGGGGGGCGCCGATGAGTGAGCGCTTCGCCGAGCCCTGGCGCGCCGCGCTGGCCCGCCTCGACGACGCCGACGCCGAGGGCGCGGTCGAGGCCGGCGCCTGGGCGCTGGTGCTGCACGCCTTCGACGCGCTCGAGGCGCGCCCGGAGGTCGAGCGGGCGCGGATGCGCGAGGCCCTCGCCGGCGCCCTCGCCGAGGTCGAAGAGCCGCTCGCCACGGAGCTCGGCCGCGCCGCCCTCGCCGCTCTGAACGGTGACGCGCCCACGCACTGGCCCGCCGAGCTCATGCGCCCGAGCCCGCGCCGCCTGCTGAAGCTCCTCCGGGGCGAGCTCGATGGCTTCGCCGCCGCGCGCGTCGCCGGTTGGCTCGCGGCGCACCCGGACGAACGCGCCACGCTCGAAGCGCTCCTGGAGGCCGGCGCCAGCGCCCGCAGCGAGCCGCTCCCCGTGGCCGCCGCGAGCAGCGTGCGCATGCGCGACCCGGAGGAGGGGCAGCTCCTCGGCGCGCTCGACGCGCTCGGGCTCGAGGCCGTGCTCTTCCGCGAGCCCGCGCCGCGCCGCCTCGCCCTCTACGCCGCCGAGCCCACGGCCGTGCGCCTCGAGGCCGAGGGGGTGACCACCGAGGAGATCGCGCCGGGCTACTGGCTGGGCCGCCTCGCCCCCCATCTCCGCGGCGCGCTGGCGGTGAAGGTGCGCGTCGGCGAGCGCGAGGCCGCCTGGTCCCTCCGCGTCGGCCCGCGCGAGAAGCGCTGAGCGCCCCCCGTCGCGAGGTCCCGCCCCTCCGGTCTCGCTCGGCGAGTCTCGCTCGGGCGAGGCCCCGCGCGCGGCCGAGCCGCTGTGGTCCTGCGCCAGAAGAGTGACGCATGGCTCGGCCCCGCGCGCGCGGCCGAGCCCCAGCCGTTCGCGAGCCCGTCCGATACGACCCGATCGGGGGCTGGCCTCGACGGAGAGCGCCTGCGCGGGGAACCCAGTGACGAGGCCCTTCGACCGACCCGATCTCCGGAGTCCGTCCTCGGCGGGCTCGAACGAGGCCCGGGCTCAGTCTTCGCCGGAGGGCCCGTCTTCGAAGCCGGTGCCCCCGCCGACCGGCTCCACCGGCAGCTCCGCCTCGCTCCAGGGCTCGTCATGCCCCGCGCCCCCGTCGCCCGTGTCGACCAGGAAGTCGCCCCAGACGTCGCCGACCACATGGGCGAGCCACGCCAGGTCGCGCACGCGCGGATCGGGGTGGTCCTGGAGCGCCGCCGCCTCGCCCTGATCCGCGACGTCGGGCGGCGCGTCGTCCAGCTCCATCTCGCGCCCGGCCAGCCGGAACGCCATCGCCCACACCATGTCTTCGAGGTCGTTCAGCTCGTCCGCCAGCTCCGACACCCGCTCCGCCCGCCACGACCGCCGCGCCATGCGATGCCCGAAGAGCTCGATCACATCACCCATGCCCCCATGACGAGGAGCCAGCCCCGCGTCTGACGCGTCGGCGACCCGACGGGCCCTCGCCGCTCCCGCGGAGCGCCCCTCGGTGCCGGCTCGGGCCTGCTCCGGCCGCCGCGCTCAGGGCTTCCAGCGACCCGGAAAGGCGCGGTAGAGGGCGTCGAGCTCGGTGAGGCTGAGCTGGTCGAGCGGATCCTTGCCGCGGAGGTAGGTGAGCGCGATGCCGAGGGCCTGGAGCCAGACGTGGTGCACGAAGAGGAAGCGGAGCGCGAAGGGGAGCAGCAGCGGCCAGGGGACGAGGGCGAGGCTCACGTCGGCGGCGCCGTGGCGCTCGAGGAAGCGGCGCTGCAGGTCGCGGTGGAAGACGGCGTAGGCGACGGCGAGCAGGAGCACGAAGGCGCCGAGGGCGCCGGCGAAGAGGAGCAGGCGCGTCACCGGCCGACCTGCTCGCACTCGACGCGGACGATCTCGCGAACCCAGCCCACGCCGCTGCGCCGCTCGGCGTCCAGGAAGAGATGGCGGGCGCGGGCGATCGCAGACCCGCGATCGGGCATCTGGAGGAAGAAACTGCCCTTGTACTCGCGAAGCGGGATCCCGCGCTGCGCGGCGTAGGTGGGCTCGGTGTAGAAGACGGTGACGCGGTAGCCGGGCACGCGAGAGAGACGGGCGGCGACGCGGCGCTCTGACAGGGCGGTGTCCTCGGGCAAGCGCCTCGAGGCGCCGGGCGCGCCGGGTTCGAACGGCGCGGCTGTCAGACGGTCGAGCGGGGCGCCGTCCCTCTCTCGATGCCCCAGCCTCTCCTTCTCTCCGAGCTCCTCCTCGACGGCTACGTCCTCGGCACGCCCTCCGTCGCCGGACCGCTGACCGTCTTCCCCGTCTTCGCAGACGGCGACGCCACCCCCTCCCACGAGGGCGACGGCCGGGGCCCGCTCCCCTTCGCCCTCGCCGCCGAGCTCGGGGCGGAGGCGCGCGAGCTGCCGGACGGCGCGACGGTCCAGCGCATCGAGGTCCACAACCCGCTGGATCGCCCCGTCATCCTCTTCGACGGCGACGCCGTCGTCGGCGCCCAGCAGGACCGCATCGCGGACGGCACGCAGATCGTCCCGCCCGGTACGCGGCAGCGGGTGCGCGTCTGCTGCGTCGAGGAGGGCCGCTGGGATGGCTCGCGCTCGAAGGAGCGCTTCAGGCCGGCGAGCTACCGGGCGCCGCTCTCCCTCGTGCGCTCGAAGGCGGCCTCGCGCCGAACGGGCGTCGCCCCGCAGCGCGAGGTCTGGCAGCAGGTGCGCACGACCGTCGAGCAGCTGAAGACGCACACGGCGACCGGCGCGCTCACGCACGTCTTCGACCAGGGCGGGGCGAAGCTCGAGGGCATGCTGCTCCAGCTGCCCCTCCACCCCGGGCAGCGCGGGGCGCTGGTGGCGCGGGGCGACCACATCGAGGCGCTCGAGCTCTTCGCGGACGCCGGGACCTACGAGGCGATGCATGCGCGCCTCGCGCGGAGCTGGGTGCTGGACGCGCTGGCGGAGGAGACGGACCCGCACGCGGTCGGGGTCTCGCGGGCGGAGGCGGAGGCGTTCCTCGCGCGGACCCTGAGGGCGCCGCTGCGGGATCCCGAGGCACGCCACGGCACGCGGACGGTGCGGCTGCGGAGCGCGCGCGTCGAGGGCGAGGCGACGATCTACGGGGGCGCGCTCGTACACCTGGCGGCGCGCGCGCCGAGCTGGCCCACGGAGCGTCGAATCCGCGGAGCGGAGGCCGCCCGCACCTCGGACACGCACCCGCTGCACGTGCGCTGGATCCCGGCACGCTTCCCCGAGGGATGCGGCCGCCTCGCCGTCGCCCAGGCGCCGGGCATGCGCGCCGAAGGCGACGGCCCCTTCCCCTGGCGGCGCGACCTCGAGAGCGACCTGCTGCGCCTGCGGCACGCGCACCACGCCGACCTGCTCGTCTCGCTCCTGACCGAGCGGGAGCGCTGGCGCCTCGGCATCCCGCGCCTCGGCGAGGCCGTGGAGCGCGCCGGGCTCGAGCTCGTCGAGGCGCCGCTCTCGGCCGACGAGCCCCCGAGCCTCGAGGCGCTCGACGGGGTCGTCTCCGCCGCTCGCCACGCGCTCGAGCGCGGGCGGCGCGTCGTCCTCGTCTCCCGCCACGGCCGCGAGCGCGCCGGCCTCGCCGCCGCCGCCACCCTCACCCGCTTCGGCCTCGGCGCCGGCGTCGCCCTCCACCTCGTCGCCCGCGCCAGCAGCCCCGGCTGCCCCGGCGACCCCCGCCTCTGCCGCCTCGTCGAGACCTACGTCGAGCGCCGCGTCCGTTGACGGCCCGCCGAGCTTCCGCGGACGCGTCGACCGGCACGAGGGCGTATGGACCACGGCCACCGACGACCTCTCGCAGCTCGACGCCATCGTCCGCGAAGAGTGGGGCGCGAGGGTGGCCGACCGATTGCGCGAGCAGCTCCGAGGCGCACGGATCACCGAGCACGCGTGAGGAAGGGGGCTCTTCTGCCCAGCCACGACCCCTGGGCGGCCCGCACAGGCACCGCCCGAAACGCAGCCGTGGACGGAAAAGAGAATCCCGCGAACGGGGAGTCCGCGGGATCGGGGTGGGTCATCCAGGACTCGAACCTGGAGCCAATGGATTAAGAATCCACTGCTCTACCAATTGAGCTAATGACCCGTCGTTCGACGATGGAGACGAAGCGCGTCTCCGGGCGTTGGGCACACCCGGTAGGATTCGAACCTACGACCTGCGGATTCGAAGTCCGACGCTCTATCCAGCTGAGCTACGGGTGCTCGTGGACGCTCTCTCCGTCGCGAGCGAAAGCAAACGCGAGCAGAGCAAACGCGAGCGAAAGAAAAACGGAGGCAAAGAACGGCTCCGCCGGAGCGGAGAGCGCTTCCTACCTCACCAAAACGGCCTGTCAAGGAGAAGGTGACGCCTTGGCGTCGACCCGGTGACCGGGGCCCTCGAGGAGCCCTCGGTGCGTTCGTCGGAACCGTCGAACGTGGGGTGACTGACGGGGCTCGAACCCGCGACAACCGGAGCCACAATCCAGTGCTCTACCAACTGAGCTACAGCCACCGCACCGAGCTCGGAGGGCGGACCCTCCGAAAACGGACGCGGAGCATAGCGTGGGGCTCGCGCTCTGCAAGACGGAATTCGCGTCGGCGCCCGGCCCGCATCTCGCGCCCGCTTCGAACCGCCGGAGCGCTCACTCGTCCCGCGGCACGACCGTCCGCCCACCCTGGTACCGCCGGCGCGCCCACTCGGCCATGGCGATGCCGGCCGCGATGCTGATCGGGTAGCTGTGATTGATGCCGTACATGGGGATCCCGACCACCTCGGCGGCCGCCGCGAGCACCTTCCGGCTCACCCCCCGATCCTCGTTGCCGAAGACGAGCACGGCGTCGTCCGGCAGCTCGGCCTCCCAGAGCCCGACGTTGGCGTCGTCCTTCTCGAACGCGACGATCGGCCACCCCTCGGCCTGCGCCAGCTCCACGAACTCTCCCGTGCTCGCCACCTCGCGAATGTGTTCGTAGCGCTGCATCCCCATCGCCGCGCGCTCGTACCAGGGATCGGTCCCGACGAGGATGATCTCCTTCGCGAGGAAGGAGTGCGCCGTGCGCACGATGGCGCCGATGTTGAACGGGTTCTTCGCCCGGTCCACGGCGACGCGGAAGGGATGCCGGAGCCGGTCGAGCTCGCGCTTGACCTCGTCGCGGGGCATGCGGAGGGGAGGGACCTTCGCCACGGTTACATCCGTCTACTACATCCGTCTACGCTCGCGCGGGGTGAACACTTCCGCTCGAGGCTGGAGCCCATCGACGGGTCGGGCTCCGTGGCGAGCGGGCTCCCGGCGAGCGCGGCGTCGAGGGCCGCGCGGAGCTCGCGGCGCCTGCACGAGTGCCACGAGTGCCGCGAGTGCCATGGGCGGAACCTGTGGACGGCGGCGCTCGGCCGCAAGCAGCCATTCTCGACGCCGACCGTCCCGCGCCTGCTCGCTCGCCCCCTCGACGCCCTCGCCTCGCGCTTGCCGCCTCGCCGTCCGCTCGATAGGGTCGGGCCGCGGTGAAGAAGCTCCTCTACCCGCTCTTCGGCCTCGGCGTCCTCGGCGCCTACGCCGGCCTCAACGTGACGGGCGTCGATCCCTTTGCGACCGGCACCGAGCGCGCCATGAGCGCCCCCGCGATCCGCTCTCCGGCGGGCCGCGCCGCCGGCGGCGTGATCTACAGCTCGCGCGGCTTCCGCCGCGGCAAGTGAGCCCCCCCGGCGCCCCGCCCATCGCCTTGCCCGCGCCGGGCCCCGACCCGACACTCGAAGCGTGGCCGATCGCCTCCCGAAGAGCGCCTACGGGCGCTGGCGCTACGCGCTGAAGCCGGACAGCTGGCCGAAGCTCTTCGTGCCGGCCACCTTCGGCCAGGCGCTCGGCGCCGCCCACCTCGGTCGCGTCGACGTCGTCGACTACGCGGCCGGGATGGCGCTGACCTTCCTCCTGCTCGCCTTCATCGTGCTGATGAACGACTGGGGCGACCGGGAGGTCGACGCGATCAAGCGGCGCCGCTTCCCGCACGGCTGCTCCCCGAAGACGATCCCCGACGGCATCCTCCCGGCGGGCAACGTCTTCCTCGGAGGCCTCCTCGCCGGCGCCGGCGCCCTCGCCTTCGCCTGGGTCGGGGAGGGCTGGCTCGGCCGCCCGCTCCTCTTCGAAGCGACCGCCGGCTGCCTGGGCGTCTTCGTCGCCTACACGCTCCCGCCCCTGAAGCTGAACTACCGCGGTGGCGGCGAGCTCCTCGAGATGCTGGGTGTGGGCCTGCTCCTCCCCTGGCTCCACGCCTACCTCCAGGGCGGCCTCGGCGTCGAGAGCCTCACCTGGCTGCCGCGCCCCGCCGCCGTGCTCCCGGGCATGGCGGCGTTGGCCTTCGCGAGCGCGGTGGCGAGCGGCCTGAGCGACGAGGTGAGCGACCGGCTGGGCGGCAAGCGCACCTTCACGACGCTCCTCGGCAACCCGGCCGCCCGCCGCCTCGCCGAGCTCTCCCTCGCCGTCGGCGCGCTCGCCTGGCTCCTCGCCGGCCTCTTCGCCGAGCACGTGCCGCTCGTGGCCGCCGCGGTCGCGGGCGCCGTCGTGCTCTTCCATCTGCGCCGCGTCGTCCGGCAGAGCACGAGCGCGGTCACGAACGCCTTCGAGGCCCAGAAGGTCTACAAGCAGCACCTCCACGCCGCCGTGTGGCAGGGTGCGCGCACCCTCGCCGTCCTCCTCCTCCTGATCCGCCTCTTCTTCCGATGAGCCCCTCCCCTCCCCGTGTCCTCCTCGACGAGCGCCGCCGTCGCGGCATCCTCGACGAGCTCGACGCGCGCATCGACGCCCTCGGCCCCCGGCGCAGCCTCGCGGCGGACCGGGACCGGGCGACCTCGCTCCTCGCGCTCTACCAGCGCGAAGCCGAGGGCCTCCCGGAGACGGCGCGCGTCGCCTTCGCCCTCGGCCTCCACCGCGCGGCCGAGGCGCAGCTCGAGGCCTTCCCGGGCAACCTCTTCTGGGACTTCGACGCGCTCGCCGCCGCCACCGCCGCCGCGGCCCGGGAGGGGGACGCCGAGCGGGCAGCCGCCGAAGTGACGGCGCGGACGGCGCTCATCGCGTCGCTGCAGCAGCTCTTCGGGCGGCGGACGGCCATCCACTTCCGCTACGTGCACGACTTCATGTACGGCTTCGACTGGGCGAAGTGGGTGCGCCGCGAGCCCGAGGCGCGGCGCGCCGTCGGCCCCTTCGAGCCCGCCTTCCTCGAGTACATGTGGCGGCGCGGGCACGAGCTGCTCGCGCTCATCGCCAACGACGACGAGAAGTACCCGAAGCTCGCCACCGGTCACCCGCGCAACCCCTTCGGCTTCTCGCGCGAGCCGGAGGAGGAGGAGCGCCTCTTCCGCGACCTCGCCGCGCGCGACCTGATCCCCGTACGCGCCTGGGAGCGGCACCCCGCGCCGGTCTGGGACCGGCCCTACCAGGAGGCGCGGGCGGAGCGCGCCGCGGCGCTCGGCATCGCGAGCCGCGCTCGCTGAACGCTCCCCTTCGAGCTCGTCCCCAGCTCCCCTCGGCCGCGCGAGATCCCGGGCCGGCCGACCGGGGTCGCCCCTCGTGGTTCGCGGCGCGGCGCTCGACGCAGGTCCGCGGCACGAACGTTCGCGCGCGCTCCGCGGCACGAGCGGCTTGGCACGCCCTGGCCGGCGCTCAGCCCGGGAGGCTCAATCGGCCGAGGCGACCCCAGGCCGTGTCGAGGCGCCGCGCGCGGGCCTTCCCGGCCACCTCGAAGAGCGGCCGGTCCCGCTCGAAGAGCGCCCGCTCCTCCTCGGCCACGTCGCTCCAGTCGAGGGCCCCGACCACCGAGCGGAAGCGCCCGAGCAGCCCGCCGAGGGCCACGTGCGCGGCGGCGTCGAGCGGTTCGACGAGGGCCAGGGCGAAGCAGGCGCAGGCGAGCTCCGCGAGCGCCTCGAGGTGCTCCCGCGCCCAGCCGTGGCGCCGCCCGACCTGCACGAGCCAGCCGACGAGCGCCGCGTGCACGTGCACGTCCTCCACGGTCCGGAAGGGCTTGAGGTAGTCCTCGTAGCCGTCGCCCTGGAGCACCTCGTCGCGCTCGACCCGGACGCCCTCCAGGTGGAGCTTCCCGTGCGGGATCTCCGGCACGAAGGGCGTCTCCGGGAGCGCCTCGAAGCGCATGCCGTCGCGGAGCGGGCCGGCGCCGGGCCCGGGGAGGCGCACGACGCGCAGCCGCTTGCGCCCGTGATCGTCGCTGCCCGTCGAGGCGATGATGAGCAGCTCCTCGGCGTGGGCGCCGAGCGTCACGAAGCCCTTCTCACCGACGAGCCGGTAGCGCCCCTCGACCTCCTCGAGGCGCGTCTCCATCGCCCGCGGATGGGCGGCACCGCGCTCGGTCGCGCAGAGGGCCGCGCGGAGACCGGTCAGCGGGGGCACGAGGCTCGCGAGGGCCTCGGCGTAGCCGGACGCGAAGGCATAGCCCACGCGGTCGGCCGCGAAGCCGCCCGCGAAGGCACGCGCCACGGGGGTGGAGAAGGGAGCCGCCGCCTCGCCATGGCGGGCCCACCAGGCGTCGATGCCCTCGAGGGGCCGACGCTCCGGCGGGTCGCCGAGCAGGTGCCGCAGCACGTCGATGAGCTCGGAGGCCATCGGGGGCCACGTGGCACGTCGCCCGCGCGAGCGCCAGTCGGCGCTCCCCGAGCTCCCGGCGCGCCTGTAACCAGCGAAGGTTCACTGGGGAGAGGGGGGTGCGCCAGCTTGTCTCGAGAGGCGGCTAGCGGAGACGAAAAACCCATAGATTTCGACGCTTCACACCCCGGCGCGGGAGCGCTCGCTGCGTGGATCCCCCCTTGCAGAGAACCCCCGCATGAGGACGACTCACCTCCCCCCCTGGCTCGCCGTGCTCCTCGCCGGGGTGCTGGCCTGCTCGGGGCAGATCGGCGACGCGCCGGCCGAAGGCGGCGGGCCGGGCGGCGGCGACCCGGGCGACGGCTCGGGCCCCGGCGGCGGCTCGGGCCCCGGCGGCGGCGGCACCCCGCTCACCTGCGACGCCCCCGTCGTCCCCCCCACGGTCATCCGGCGCCTCACGCGCGACCAGTACGACCTCACGGTGCGCGACCTCCTCGGCGACGCCACGGGGCCGGCGCGGGCCTTCCCGGCCGACGACGACGCGGAGGGCTTCCAGGTCGGCGGCATCGCCTCGGCGCTCCTCGTCGAGCAGGTGGCGGCGACGGCCGAGGTCCTCGCCGAACGCGCCGCGATGGATCTGGACGCGCTCCTCCCTTGCTCGCCGACGGCCGCCGGCTGCGCGGACGCCTTCATCGACGACTTCGGCCGCCGCGCCTACCGCCGCCCGCTCACGGACGACGAGCACGCGCGCCTCCGGACGGTCTTCGACGTCGGCGAGGCGGAGGAGGGCTTCGCCGGCGGCGCCGAGCTGGTGGTGCGCACCGTCCTCCAGAGCCCGCACTTCCTCTATCACGTGGAGGAGGTGCCCGCGTCCGCCTCCGCCGGCGACGTCGTGCCGGTCGAGGACTACGCGCTCGCCAGCCGCCTCTCCTACTTCCTCTGGGGCTCCATGCCGGACGAGGCCCTCCTCGACGCCGCCGCCGCCGGCCGCCTCCGGGATCGCGCGGGCCTGCTCGCGGAGGCCGAGCGCATGCTCGAGGACCCGCGCGCCCTCGAGGGCTTCCACTCGTTCACCGGCCAGTGGCTCCACGTCGAGAAGATCGACGGCGTGAGCAAGGACCCGGCGGTCCACCCGGAGTTCACCGACGCGGTCGCCCGCGATCTCCAGCGCTCGCTCGAGCTCTTCCTCGAGGAGGTCTTCGAGCGCGGCGACGCCCGCCTCCTCTTCGACGCGACCTTCGCCTACGTGAACGCGAACGTGGCCCCCTACTTCGGCCTGGAGGCGAGCGACTTCGGCGACGACTTCGAGCGCGTCGACGTCGACCCGACACAGCGCGCCGGGATCGTCACGCACCCGGGCCTGCTCGCCTACCTGGGCAAGCCGAACCAGAGCGATCCCATCCACCGGGCGGTCTTCGTCTTCGAGCGGCTCCTCTGCCAGAACCTCCCCTCGCCGCCCGACGACATCGCCATCGTCGCGCCGGACCCGGAGCCCGGGTTGACGACGCGCGAGCGCTTCGCCGAGCACTCGAGCAACCCGGCCTGCGCGAGCTGCCACGCGCTCCTCGACCCGATCGGCTTCGGCTTCGAGCACTACGACGCGACCGGCGCCTGGCGGGACGAGGAGAACGGACGCCCCGTGGACGCCACGGGCGAGATCGTCGGCACCGAGGACGTGAACGGGCCCTTCGATGGCGCCGTCGACCTCGCCCACCGCCTCTCGGAGAGCGACCAGGCCACGCGCTGCGTCGCCCGCGAGCTCTTCCGCTTCGCCCTGCAGCGCGTCGAGGTCAGCGACGACGCCTGCAGCCTCCAGTCGATCGACGACGGCTTCGCCGAAGCCGACTACGACCTCCGCGAGCTCATGCTCGCCATCGTCGGGTCCGACGCCTTCCGCTTCCAGCAGGTGCAGCCGTGAGCCACGACCACGACCACGATCCCGAGCACGCCGCCGCCCACGTCTACCACCCGGAGAAGAAGCGCGGCTTCCTCCGCAACCGCATCTCCCGCCGCGGCTTCGCCCGCACGCTGGGCGTCGGCGCCCTCGCCCTGCCCTTCCTGCGCACGCTCCGCGGCGAGGCCCAACCGGCGACCCCACCGAAGCGGTTCATCGTCTTCTTCTCGCCGAACGGCACCATCCCCGACGAGTGGGTGCCCGACGGGGGCGAGCGGGACTTCCGCTTCCGCCGCATCCTCGAGCCGCTCGAGCCCTTCCGCGAGCACGTCTGCGTGATCCAGGGCCTCGACCAGCGCTCGACGCGCAGCGGCCCGGGCGACGGCCACCAGAAGGGCATGGGGCACATCCTCACGGGCACCGAGCTCCTCAGCGGCGACACGGGCGGCGGCTGCGACAGCTGCGCCCCGGTGAGCTGGGCCGGCGGCATCTCCATCGACCAGCGCATCGCGAACCACATCGGTACGGAGACGCCCTTCCGCTCGGTGGAGCTCGCGGCCAAGCCCGGCGGCAGCAACGTCTGGACGCGCATGTGCTACCGCGGCGCGGGCGAGCCCATCCCGCCCGAGGCGAGCCCCTTCGACGCCTTCGATCGGCTCTTCGCCGGCCTCGACATGGACCCCTTCGGGCTCGAGCGTCGGCGCCGCCTCGAAGGGAGCGTGCTGGACGCCGTGCAGCAGGACTTCGCGCAGCTGCAGAGCCGGCTCGGGAGCGAGGACCGGGCGCGCCTCGAGGTGCACCTGGACGTGGTGCGCGACCTCGAGCGGCGCCTCGACGAGAGCGGGAGCTTCGGCGCGAGCTGCCGGGCGCCGGAGATGCCCGGGCGCTTCGACGTGAACGCGAACGAGAACTTCCGGCAGGTCGTCGAGCTCCAGATGGACGTGCTCGTGGCGGCCATGGCCTGCGACCTGACGCGCGTCGGCTCGCTCCAGTGGACCCGCTCGGTGGGCCAGATGGTCTACCCGTGGCTCGGCTTCGGGGACCGGCACCACGACCTCAGCCACGAGGGCGACGGCAACACGACGGCGCAGAACAAGATCACGGAGATCAACCGCTGGTACGCGGAGGTCTTCGCGGGGTTGCTCGCGCGGCTGCAGGCCGTGCCCGAGGGGGACGGAACGCTCCTCGACAACACGGTGGTCGTGTGGGTGAACGAGCTCGGCAAGGGCAACTCGCACACACGCAACGACATGCCCTTCGTGCTCGGTGGGAGCGCGGGCGGGGCGCTGACGACGGGGCGCTTCTTGCGCATGGACCGGCCGCACAACGACCTGCTCCTGACGCTGGCGCGGGCCTTCGGCATCGACGACGCGACCTTCGGCAACCCGGAGTTCAACACCGGGGTGATCGACACGCTGCTGACCTGAGCGAGCGCTCCGAAGGCGCCGGGCGCTCGCGGCCGGCGACCCGCTCGCTCGAAGCGGCGCAGCCCGCCGCTCCAGGAAGCCCCGGGACGACGCGCGAGCCGCGCGGACGCGTCGACGCCGCGCCCCCCGAGCGGGGTCGGCGCGGCGCCGCCGTGTCCTCGAAGTCGCCTCGGCGCGTCTCCGCGCGAGGCGCTCTGCGGAGGCTCAGGCCTGCGCGTAGGTCGTGGCGGTCGTCCCGCTCGCGTGGGCGTCGCGGGAGGCGCCGTCGGCGTGGGCGTCCTTCGCGCTGCCGGTCTCGCCGGCGTCTTCGCCGCGGGCGAGGTTCGAGAGCTGCTCGAGGATCTTCTCGCGCATCTCCTGGCCCTTCATGGGCGCGAAGAGGAGGCCGACGCCGGCGCCGACCGTGAAGCCCATCGCGAAGAAGCCGAGGCTGGGCAGCGCCTGGGCGGCGAAGCCGGGGCGACGCATCAGGCCGACCTTCCCGAGGAGGTCGTCGATCTCGATGTCGGAGATGGAGTCGCGGAGCTTCTGCATGGGGTCGATGTTCAAGGGGTGTCCTTTCGTGTGAGTGGGTGCGGGGTGCGGGGTGGTGAGGGTGCAAGGGGCCTGCCGGGCGCTGCACCGGCGGGCGAAGCCGGGGCGAGGCGCCACGCATCGACTGCGACGCCACGCCAGCGCCCGTTTCAGCGGTCCCGGAGCGCGTCGATGAGCTCGTCCTTGGTCATGTCGGAGCGACCCTCGACGTCGAGCTCGCGCGCGCGGTCGTAGAGCGCCTCGCGGGTCCACTCCTCGTAGGGCGGCTGCTCCCCGCCCTTCTTCGACGCGCTCGCGCCGGCGTTGGCGATGCGCGCGGCCTTCTCCTTGCTCGCGCCCTGCTCGCGGAGAGCTTCGTAGGTCGCGTCGTCTTTGATTTGCGGGCCGTGGTCCTGGGTCATGGAGCGATCTCGATGAGGTGGGAAGTGAGTTGGGGGATGAGTGGGGGATGAGTTGGGGGATGAGTAGAGGATGCGGCGGCTTCCCCCCTCGCGGAGCACGCGC
>PABA01000041.1 GCA_002699025.1 Sandaracinus sp.
CCGTGCCCAGCCCGAGTGCCGCGAGCGAAGAGCTCGCCGAGCGTGGTCGCCTTCGTGCACGTCGACGTGCACGTGCACGTGCACGTGCACGTGCACGAGGACGAGGGCTAGGGGCGTCGGCGGAGGAGGTGGGAGACGTGCGCGGTTCCGTGCCCAGCCCGAGTGCCGCGAGCGAAGAGCTCGCCGAGCGTGGTCGTGGTCGTGCACGTGCACGTGCACGTGCACGAGGACGAGGGCTAGGGGCGTCGGCCGAGTTGGTGGGAGACGTGCGCGGTTCCGTGCCCAGCCCGAGTGCCGCGAGCGAAGAGCTCGCCGAGCGTGGTCGCCTTCGTGCACGTCGACGTGCACGTGCACGTGCACGTGCACGAGGACGGTCGGTCGCGGTCCTCTTTCTGCTCGCGCTGACCCTCGGCGTTCGCCCGGCGCTCGCCCAGCCGGCCGACGCCGGCGCCCCCCGCGCGCCCACCGAGATGGCGCCCAGTGCGATGGAGCCCAGTTCGATGGCGCCCAGTGCGATGGCGCCGGCCCGGTCGGACGACGGCACCGCCTCGCCCGTCGAAGAGCCTGGTGCTGCCTCGCCGCCCGCCGCTCAGCCCGCCGCCGAGGCCGAGCCCACCGAACCGCCCGTGCGCATGCCGCGCGAGCTCGACCGGGGCGGCGTCGGCGCGCGCGCCTCCCGGGCGCCGCGCCGGGCCATGGACGACGCGCCCCCGCCCCCGCCCGAGCCCGGCGCCGCGCCCGCCGCCGAACCCACGGCGCCGGCGCCGGTCGCGCCCGAGCCGGCCCCGACCCCGGCCGCTCCGCCCCCGGCCGACGCGGGCGCCCCCGTCGCCCCCGCCGCCGCGCCGCCCCGCGCTCCCGAGCCCGCGCCCGAGCCTGCCCCCGCGCCCCCTCCCGAGCCGGAGCGCGAGCCCGCCCCGCGCGCGCTCCAGCCGCCTCCCTCCACCGGCCCCGGCGCCTCCGTGCCCGCCCCCGTCGTCATCCAGACCCCGGCCGGCACCGTCGACCCGCTCATGGGCGAGATCGCCGACTTCGTCGGTCTGATCGGCGAGGACCGCAGCTTCGGCGTCCTCGTCCTCTTCCTCGCCGGCCTGGCGATCGCCATCCTCCTCTCGCTGCTGCTCCGGCGGCTCCGCGAGCGCCTCCCGGAGGACGGCCTGATCCCGGTCGTCCTCGCCTTCCTCCACCTCGTCGCGCGCCTCCTCGTGCTCGCCCTCGCGCTCGGCTTCGTCGTGCGCGCCCTCCCGCCGCGGCTGAGCCTGGTGATGCTCCTCGCCTTCGGCGGCTTCGCCGTCGCCCTCGGCTGGTCCACGCGCGACGTGCTCCCGGATCTGGTCGCCGGCTTCCTCCTCGCCTTCGAGCGGCGCATCAAGCGCGGCATGTGGATCACCGGCGACGGCTTCGTCGGCCAGGTCGTGCGCATCGGCCTCCGCTCGACGCTCCTCCACGACGCCCAGGGGCGCCACGTCGACGTGCCCAACCGGCACATCGTGCGCGCCCCCGTCACCGCCGGCGGCAGCCACGAGCGCGAGCACGAGGTCTCCCTGCGCATCGACCACCCGGCGCCCGCCGAGGAGGTGCGCGCCGCGCTGAAGGACGCCGTCCTCGCCTCGCCCTGGGTCTACCCGGGCGCCGAGCCCATCGTGCTCCGCGACCCGACCGAGCCGACGCGCTGGCGCGTGCGCGGTCGCCTCCTCGAGGCCGGCTTCGGCGCGCGCTTCGAGGGGGAGCTCCTCGAGCGCGCGGAGCGCTTGCTCGACCGGCGGGAGGCGAGGCAGAACGGGGGTGGGGGAGAGGACGAGTCCACCGCATGAGTCTGCTCGCGCGCCGCTTCCCGAAGCTCTCGATGGTGCCCCACGTGCCGCTGGCGCGGACCACGCCCGTCGAGCGCATGGACGACCTCTCGAAGGCGCTCGGCGCCGAGCTCTGGGTGAAGCGCGACGACCGCACCGCCGACCTCTACGGCGGCAACAAGGTGCGCAAGCTCGGCTTCCTCCTCGGCGACGCGCGCCAGAAGGGCTGCGAGGCGCTGGTGACGGCCGGCGCCCTCGGCTCGCATCACGTCCTCGCGACCAGCCTCTTCGGGCGCAAGTGGGGCTTCGACGTGCACGCCGTGATGGTGCCCCAGCCCTGGACCGGGCACGTCGAGGAGAACCTCCGCGCCGACCTCGCCGTCGGCGCGACGCTCCACCCGGTGAAGGCCTGGGCCGCCGTGCCGCCGACCATGGCCGGGCTCGCCGCGCACATGCGCCTCCAGGGCAAGCGCACCTACCGCGTGGCCTACGGCGGCTCTTCGCCGGTGGGCGCGCTCGGCTACGTCGAGGCGGGCCTGGAGCTCGCCGCGCAGATCGAGGCCGGAGAGCTCCCCGAGCCCGAGCGCATCTTCGTGGCCCTGGGGAGCGGCGGCACCGCGGCCGGCCTCGCCATCGGCCTCGCCTCCCTCGGCATCACCACCAAGGTGCACGCCGTCCGCGTGACGCCGCGCCTCGTCTGCAACCAGGCCACCGTCGCCGCGCTGATCACCGCGACCATGCGCAAGCTCCGCAAGGTCGAGCCCGCCTTCCCCGCCGTCGCCCCCGCCGCCCGCGCCGCCGTCGAGATCGACCACAGCCTCTTCGGGGGCGGCTACGGCACCCTCGACGACGCCACCCGCGAGGCCACCGTCCGCGCCGACGCCGAGGGCCTGAGCGTCGACCCGACCTACACCGCGAAGGCCTTCGCCGCCCTGCTCCGCCACCAGCGCGCCACCCCCGGCCGCGCCCTCTTCTGGCACACCCTCAGCAGCGCCGACCTGAGCCCGGTCCTCGAAGACGCCCCCGAGGCCCCCGCCTGGGCCCGCCAGCTCGCGCGCTGAGCCTCAGCGCCCGCCGCGCCGGAAGGCGTCGTGGACCACCATCGTCAGAGAGCCCCTCTCCGGGTCGAAGGATTCGACCTCGGGCAGATGGCACCGGGCGCAGTGCGGGACGCGGAGGTGGACCGCGGGTCCTCGGGCCAGGCCCCGGACGACGAGGCCGAGGCCCACGACGATCAGAAAGAGCATCCACACGACGCCCCGCCGGATCGGCATGGCGTCGATGGCGAAGAGCCCGGCCAGCCCCATCAGCATCCCGAAGGCGCCGAGCAGGGCGAGGGGGATGCTCCGCCGAGAGGCCCCCCGCTCCACCAGCGTCGAGTCGTCGGCCGGCGCTCCGCACGTGACGCAGATGGACGGGTAAGCCGTGCCTTCGCGAAGAGCCATGCGTGAACCCGGGGGCGGGGGCCCGTCCATGCAGGCGCGGCACGCCGGGCAGGTGCCATCGGAGCGGGGGAGCACTCGCTCGACGCAGGAGGGGCACGTCTTCATCACGACCCGTTCCTATCGAGCTGGCGCGAGCGAGTCCATGATCCGATTCGCCCACGGCACTTCGGTAGCGAGTGAGGTATGGGCCAGGCTCTCGGTCGCATGCGGGCCGTGGGCTCCACGAGGAGCGCAGGGCCTGCGCAGGGGCGCGCGGCTTGCGTGATGGCTACAGCAGCCCTTGGATCTCACGCAGCCGCGGGAGCTGGCCTCGTCCTTGCTGCGCTCCCCGCCGAGGTGGGAACGATGGGAAGGAAGGCGATGCTCTCTCGCGTGTGGGCAACGGCGCTGGGGCTGGTCGCGCTCGGGCTGGTGGCGCTCGGGTGCGGCGACGACTCCGCTCCGCTGGATGCGGGAGGGGACGCCGGGGTGGACGCGTCGGCATCGGACGGAGCCGTGCCGGACGGCGGGGACGCGGGGGAGGTGGACGCCGGGCCGCCCACGCCCGAGCTTCGCCTCCGGCTGCAGACGCCGAGCGCGGATCCGATCGCCGGACCGGCCGTGGTGTCGGGGGCGAGGGTGTGGCTGCGGGACGCGGCGGGGGAGCTGCGCGTGGCGACCTCCGACGAGGCGGGCCTGGCGCGCTTCGCGCTCACGGCCGCGGACTGGCCGATCGAGCTGACGATGGTCGCGGAGGGGTTCGTCCCCGTCAGCTTCGTGGGCTTCGAGGAGGAGGACCTCGGCTACTTCGCCGAGCGGGGGCTCGTGCAGGAGGAGGCGCCGGGGGAGGCGCCGTTCCGGGAGCTCCAGCTCCTGCTCGAGCGCCTGCCGCGGGTGTGGCTGAGTGGGGCGCAGGTCGGCGCGGAGGGGGACGTGCTGGTCGTCGAGAGCACGGCGGGCGGGGAGCCGTTCTCCGGCGCGCCGGGGCCCTGGTCGCTCCGGGTCCAGCCGCGGGAGAGCGCGCGGGTCGTCGGCTGGGTCTGGTCCGAGCGCGAGGTCGCGGAGCCGCGGAGCCTCGCGTGGGACGTGGACGTGGCGTCGCTCGAGCTCTCCACGGAGCGCGACGCGAGCGAGCTCGAGCTCGACTTCCGGGGGGGGCCCGAGGCGGTGACCCGGAGCTTCGGCTTCCGCGTGCCGGCGGACGCGCCCTTCCACGACGCGGCCACGCCCGTCGGCGCGCTGCTCCTCGGGAACGAGTCCGATGGGCCCGGGATGACCATCGGCTTCCCGACGCGCACGCGCTGGGACGCGGAGACGCGGACGGTGTCGGTCGAGACCTGGGGGCCTTCCGGGGCCGGGTTCGCCTCCACGGGGGCCTGGATGGCGGCGCAGCTCGTCGGCGAGGCCGGGAGCTCGACCGTGGTGCAGCGCCTGCTCGGCGAGGGAGAGGTCTTCGACGCGGCCTTCCTCGTGCCCCCGGCGCTGGACGAAGCCACGGCCGACGGCATCGCCTGGGGTGAGCCGGTGCGCTGGGAACCGGACGGCGTCGAGCGCATCGAGTCCGTCGTCTACCTCGGCGGCCCCGCGCCCTGGATCGTGCAGGCCTGGGGAGCTGCCCAGGGCGCCGCCGCGCCGCCCGCGCTGCCCGAGGCGCTCGTGGACGAGCTGCTCGGGGAGGCGCCCTTGCAGGCGCTCGTCTCGACCTGCGACCTGGTCCGCTGGGGCCTCGGCTCGGGCGGCTGCGAGCGCCAGACCCAGAGCGCCCCCTTCCCCGTCTCCCGCTGAGCGACACGGACGCGCGCGCCGCGACGCCGCAAGCATCGCGGCCCAGCCTTCAACCATACTCGTGCTCGTGCTCGTGCTCGTGCTCGTGGGCACCTCGAGCTCGACGCCGCGCGACCGCAGGGAGCGCGCGCCCGGGAGCGGCAGCGCCCGCGGCGCCACTCCGCGAAGCAGCATGGACCGCAGCAGTCGAGCGCCAGCGCCGGACAACGGAAAGCGGACGGCGGATCGCCGCGCGACCGCAAGGAGCGCACCGCCCGGGAGCGGCAGCGCCCGCAGCGCCACTCCGCGAAGCGGCATGGACCGCAGCAGTCGAGCGCCAGCGCCGGACAGCGGAAAGCGGACGGCGGATCGCCGCGCGACCGCAGGGAGCGCGCGCCCGGGAGCGGCAGCACCCGCGGCGCCACTCCGCGAAGCGGCATGGACCGCGCAATCGAGCGCCAGCGCCGGACAGCGGAAAGCGGACGGCGGATCGCCGCGCGACCGCAGGGAGCGCGCAGGCATGGACCGCAGCAGTCGAGCGCCAGCGCCGGACAGCGGAGAGCGGAAGGCGGATCGCCGCGCGACCGCAGGGAGCGCGCAGCCATGGACCGCAGCAGTCGAACGCCAGCGCCGGACAGCGGAAGGCGGACGGCGGATCGCCGCGCGACCGCAGGGAGCGCGCTACAGATCGAGCACGTCCGCCCACTGGTAGCGGCCCGTCTTCAGCGGCGGCAGCGGCGCGCCGAGGAGCGGCGCGAGCACCTGCAGGAGCTCGTAGAGCGCGTGGGCCGTGCCCCCGTAGACGAGCGCCGGCTCGCCCGCGGTCTGCGGCAGCTCGAAGATCGGCGAGACGTAGCGCGTGCCCTCGTGCTCCCAGGGGATGCCGTGGAGGGTCTCGCGCTCGAAGGTCTCCCGCACCGAGAGCCGCAGGATGGACGCCACCTCGTCCGGGCAGGGCGTGAGCGCGGTCTCCCGGGGGACCTCGGCGACGAAAGGCTCGAGGCGGAAGTCGGAGGTGTAGAGCGGGATGCTCGAGAGGCGCCCGAGGACGCCCGCGCCCCGGAGGCCGATCTCCTCCTCCGCCTCGCGCAGCGCCGTCGCCTCGATGGAGTCGTCCACGTCCTCCGGGCGCCCGCCCGGGAAGCAGACCTCGCCGCCGTGGTTGCGGAGGTGCGCCGCGCGCTCCGTGAGGATCACGCGCAGGTCGTCGCCCGCCCACTCGACGGGCACGAGCACGCCGGCGCGCAGGTGGTTCCGCCGGCCGGGCAGGCGCGGGACCTCCTTCAGCGGGTGCTCGGCGAGGGCGGCGCGGAGCGCCGGCGCGGACGGGAAGCGCACCGGCCCATCCTAACCACTCGGCGCCCGCCTCGCCGCCGCTCGCCTCGCTCGCGACCTGCGGTCGCTCGGCCCTCCGCCATCCGCCGTCCGCTTTCCGTGGGGGGCAGAGGCTGCACGGCGGCGGCCGCGTTCGCGGAGTGGCGTCGCCTCGCTCGCGCCCTGCGGTCGCTCGGCCATCCGCTCTCCGCCCGCGTCGCCCGCGCCCTGCGGTCGCTCGGCCGTCCGCTCTCCGCGCGCGTCGCTCGCGCCCTGCGGTCGCTCGGCCGTCCGCTCTCCGCCGTCCGCTTTCCGAGGGGCGGAGGGCTGCACGGCGGCGACCCCGTTCGCGGAGAAGCGGGCAGCCGACGCCCGCCCGCTCCGCGCCCGCGGCATCGGAGCGCGCCGTTTGCTGCCCACGCATCCCGCGTACGCCGCATCGGAGCGCGCAGTTCGCCGCCCGCCCATCCGCCCGCCCGCACCGCGTACGCGGCATCGGAGCGCGCCGTTCGCCGCCCGCCCATCCGCCCGCCCGCACCGCGTACGCGGCATCGGAGCGCGCCGTTCGCCGCCCGCGCATCCGCCCGCCCGCTCCGCGTACGCGGCATCGGAGCGCGCGGTTCGCCGCCCGCGCATCCGCCCGCCCGCACCGCATACGCGGCATCGGAGCGCGCGGTTCGCCGCCCGCGCATCCGCCCGCCCGCACCGCGTACGCGGCATCGGAGCGCGCCGTTCGCCGCCCCCTACGGACAGCGGACAGCGGAAAGCGGATCGCTGGCGCCGAAGGCGCCACCCGCGTACGCGGCATCGGAGCGCGCCGTTCGCCGCCCCCTACGGACAGCGGACAGCGGAAAGCGGATCGCTGGCGCCGAAGGTGCCACCCGCGCGGGGGTCAGGCGCGCGGGACGGCGGCGTCGAGGAGGTCGCGGGCCTCGGTGGCGCTCGGCGTCCCGAGCGCGGCTCGGCGGGCGCGCGCCGGCTCCCGTTCGAGCTCGGCGGCGAGCTCCGCGCGGCGCGCGTCGGCGGCCTCCCGCGTGCGCCGCCGGGCCGCGCGCCCGAGCCGCGGGGCGCCCCAGGCCCAGAGCGCCGTGGAGATCGCCGCGTGCCGTGCCTCGTCCCGCGCGATCACGCCGAGCGCCGTCCGCAGCGCCGGGTCCTCCGCCCGTCGGGCCTCCACGGCCGCCTCCGCCGCGCCGTAGGTCTCGACCACGCCGCCTTCCACCGCGTCGTCATGAAGCACCGCCTCGAGGCGACGCGGCGGCGGCACGAAGACCTCCGGCGCGACGGGCGTGGCCCCGAAGCGGCGCGCGATCGCCGCCGCCCGCGCCGCGTGATCGACCTCGTCGAGGGCCGCCCGCTCCGCCGCGCGCACCAGCGCCTCCGGCGCGCCGTGGGCCTCCAGCTCGAAGGCGAGCTGCACGAACGACGCGACCGAGGCCGCCTCGAGCCGCGCCGCCCGCGCGAAGTGCGCGCCGAGCGGGTGCGCCGCCGTGATGGCCCCGGCGCCCTCGCGCAGCCCCGCCGGCCGGCGCCCCATGCTGCAGTGCTGGCGGATCTCCACCTCGCAGACGATCACGCGGGGCCCGACCTGCCGCGCGTCGCCGTTCACGTCGGGGACCGTCCGCAGCTCCTCCCCGGCCGCGGCGAAGCTCGCGACGCCCCCCCGGCAGTCGATCGGGTCCGGCCCGCAGAACGCCTCGCAGGTCTCCTCCCAGCTCTCGTACTGCGCGTCCTCCGGCAGCCGGTGCACCTGCACCTCCCGGTAGGTCGGGCAGCTGCACGCCAGGAGCAGCGGGAGCCCCACCGCGCCGCCGAAGAGCGAAGCCGCGCCCGCGACGCGCAGCGCGCCCCGGTCGAGCAGCCGCTGGAGCAGGCGGGGCGCGCGCTTCCGCGTCGGGTCCATGATCGGGTCCATCTCGTCGTCCTCCGGCGAGAGAACGCCGCCGGCCCCCCGAGCTTACAGCGCGACGCCACCACGCACGGCCGTCCCGCCCGATGGCGACTCCCCATGCTCGCGCCCCCGCCACCGCCCGGTCCACCGCGCGGTTCACGAGCCCAGGCCACGCCGGACCCGGGTCGGTGCGCCGAGCCCATGCGCCGCCGACGTCGGCGGCTCGAGCCCGTCGCGCCGGGGTGCGTTCAGGGCAGGTCGTAGACCGTCACCGGCACGCCCCGCTCCGCGAGCTCCCGCGCGATCACCGGCTCCATCTCCTCCCACTTCCCACCGGCGAGCCCGCAGCCGATGCGCGGCATGTGCACCGACGCTCCGCCGAGCGCCTCGGCCTTCGCCCGCACCACCCCCAGCCCCTCACCGATCGCCGCGTAGCGCACCGGGGGCCGCCCGTCCTTCGCGCGCAGCCCCTCCTGGCCGATCACGTTCGCGACCCAGAGGTCGTCCTCGACCTGCACCAGCTGCGCCGCGCCCAGGGCGAAGCCCTCCTACTCGCGATACCAAGCGCGGTAGGCCTCCTCCGGCGCCGCCCAGCGCTTCGAGAGCGCCGTCACGAAGCCGCGCCCCCAGCCGCCGACGTCGTTGCAGACGTGCACGATGATCTTCGGGCCGTCGCCCCCGGGGCGGGTCGCGTCACCCACGACGTAGTCGATATCCACCGCGCGAGCCTACCAGCTGTCCCGCGCGAGCCACCGTCGTGGAGCCCCCTCGCGCGCACGGCTCTCGCGCAGAACGCACGACTCGCTCCTCGTCGGTGGCTAGCCCGCGCACGCTCACGGCCGCGCCTCGCTCCCGCCTCGGGGCGCGCCGCCTTTCGCGTCGACCCGACCTCGCGCTATGCCGTCTCGATGCGAACCCGCACCCTCGCCTTCGCGCTCCTCGCGCTGCTCCTCTCCGCCTGCCCACGCGGCGGCGGCGGCGGCGACACGACGCCCGAGGGTGCCACCGACGACCCGCGCCCCCAGATCCGTCCGCCCATGGCCAAACGCGTCCCCCACGAGCTCCGCACCCACGACCACACCCGCGTCGACCCCTACTACTGGATGCGCGACGACGAGCGCGAGGACCCCGAGATCCTCGCCCACCTCCGCGCCGAGGCCGCCTACGCCGACGCGATCATGGAGCCCCTCGAGGGCTTCCGCCGCGCCCTCTACGAGGAGATCGTCGCCCGCATCCCCCAGCGCGACGTCTCCGTGCCCGTCCAGCACGACGGCTACTGGTATTACACGCGCCAGGAGGAGGGGAAGGAGTACGACATCCACTGTCGCCGCCCCGCCGACACCCCCGAGCCGGACCCGGCCCAGACCGGCCCCATCGAGGGCGAGCAGATCGTCCTCGACGAGAACGCCCGCGCCGAGGGCCACGACTACTACGCCGCCCGCGGCGTCTCCATCAGCGTCGACGGCAAGACCCTCGCCGTCGGCGAGGACACGCTCAGCCGCCGCATCTATACGCTCCGCTTCCGCGACCTCGAGAGCGGCGACTGGCACGACGAGGCCATCGAGGGGACGACCGGGCAAGCGGTCTGGGCCCTCGACCACCGCACGGTCTTCTACGTGAAGCGCGAGGAGGGGACGCTCCGCGCCTACCAGGTCTGGCGCCACGTGCTCGGCACGGACCCGAGCGAGGACGCGCTCGTCTACGAAGAGGAAGACGACGAGTTCTACGTCTCCATCGGGCGCAGCCGCTCCCGCGACTTCGTCCTCATCGGCAGCTTCCAGACCATCAGCCACGAGTACCGCGTCGTCGACGCGCGCCAGCCGGACTCCGCGCCGCGCGTCGTGCTCCCGCGCGAGCGCGGCCACGAGTACGACGTCGACCACGCCCACGGCCGCTTCTACATCCGCACCAACTGGGAGGCGCGCGACTTCCGCCTGATGAGCGTCGAGCCGGGCGAGAGCGCCGACAAGAGCGCCTGGCGCGAGGAGATCCCGGCGGAGGAGGGCGTGCTCCTCCGCGGCTTCGAGCTCTTCGAGGGGCACCTGGTGATCGCCGAGCGGCGCGGCGGCATCGCGCGGCTCCGCGTCATGCCCTGGGCCGAGGGCGGCCGCCCGGACGTCGCCCAGGCGCACGAGATCGCGATGGACGAGGAGGTCTACACGACGCACCTCGGCGCGAACCCGCGCTTCGACACGGACGTCCTCCGCTTCGAGTACAGCTCGATGACGACGCCCTGGACGACCTTCGACTACGGCATGGGGAGCCGCGAGCGCACGCTGAAGAAGCGCCAGCGCGTCGAGGACCCGGACTTCGACCCGGCCGCCTACGTGACGACCCGCCTGATGGTCGAGGCGCGCGACGGCGTGGAGGTGCCCGTGTCGATCGTGCACCGGCGCGACCTCGACCGGAGCCAGCCCCAGCCGCTCCTCCTCTACGGCTACGGCTCCTACGGCTACTCCATGGACCCGACCTTCAGCTCGCCCCGGCTGAGCCTCCTCGACCGGGGCGTGATCTTCGCCATCGCGCACATCCGCGGCGGCCAGGAGATGGGCCGCGCCTGGTACGAGGACGGCAAGCTCCTCCACAAGCGCAACACCTTCAACGACTTCATCGACTGCGCGGCGCACCTCGTCGAGAGCGGCTGGACGGCGAGCGACAAGCTCTTCGCGCACGGCGGGAGCGCCGGCGGGCTGCTCATGGGCGCCGTCGCGAACATGCGCCCGGACCTCTTCCACGCCGTCGTCGCCGACGTGCCCTTCGTGGACGTGGTGACGACCATGCTCGACGAGAGCATCCCGCTGACGACCTTCGAGTACGACGAGTGGGGCAACCCGAACGAGCGCGAGTTCTACGAGTACATGCTCAGCTACTCGCCCTACGACAACGTGGCCGAGCAGGACTACCCGCACATGCTCGTGCTGACCGGGCTGCACGACTCGCAGGTGCAGTACTGGGAGCCGGCGAAGTGGGTGGCGCGGCTCCGGCACCGGAAGACCGACGACAACCAGCTGCTCTTCCACGTGAACATGGAGGCCGGCCACGGCGGCGCGTCCGGCCGCTTCCGCCGCCACGAGGAGACGGCGCTGATCTACGCCTTCCTGCTCGACCTCGTCGGCGTGGAGGAGTAGCGCGCGTCAGCGAGTGGAAGACGCCGCTCAGCTCCAGCGCACGGCGTAGTGGATCGTCACGCGCGGCAGGCCGCGGGCGTCCGGGGCGTCCCAGGTCAGCTGGCGCACCCGATGGCTCGGGTCGACGGCGCCCGCGAGCTCCATCGCCGCCTCCACGAAGGGGTTGCTCACGGCGACGTACCACTTGGCGATCGCGAGCGGCACGCCGCTACGGAGGGCCGTCAGCGGGCCGCCCTTGGGGCCCTCGACGGAGACGGTGCCGAAGTCGAAATACTTCTCCGTGACCTTCGGGAGGAAGCGACCGACGGTCCCCGGGCGCGCGAGCTTGAGCAGGAAGCGGTACACGCCGGAGAGCTGGTCGCGGGCCTGGGCGGCGGCGCGCTCGGCGGCGTAACGGCTGGGGGTCGTGCCGAGCTCCTGCGCGACACGGCTCAGGAGATAGGCGTGCGGGAGGACGTCGACCATGGTTCCGGCGAGGAAGGGTTGCCGGAAGAACGCGCGCATGGCCGCGTCCTCGATGTCGTCGAGGATCTTCTCGCGGGTGGCGGCGTCGATGTCCGCGAGCGTGTTGCGGTAGACGAGGCCCTTCACGCGGTAGGGGCTCTGGCCCGGCGCGTACTCGGTGATCGGCTGCCAGAAGGGCTGGCCCTGCCAGACGGACGGCGGCACGACGCTGCCCACCTTCATCGGATCCGCGGCGCTCACGCCGCCTCCGGTTCGCGTTCCCACGTCACCCGAGCGGGAGACGGTACCACGACGGGCCGGACGCGCGGGCCTGCTCGGTGCGCGAAGCCTTCGGAGGGCACGGGGCGCGCCCGAGCCGCGCGAGCCTGCCGTGGCTCCTCGAACGGGCAGGGGTGTGCTTCAGGCCTGCCCGACGGCGGCGGCGGCGATCCGGCGGCCGCGGTGGGTCCAGAAGGCGCGGTCGCGGTGGGCGGAGAGCCAGAGGGTCACGGCGACGGGCTTGCCGAAGAGCCAGGCGGAGAAGGTGAGGGCGAGGGCGCCGGAGGCGTCCCGGGCGGTGCGCGAGAGGCAGAGCACGACGGCTTCTTCGACGTGCGGGAGGGCGGCTTGATTCGCGTGCGGGGCGTGGAGGGCGCGGAGGGGCGGTGGCGGGGAAGCGGGGAAGCGGGCAGGGAGTCGGGCGAGGGGCCGGGCGAGGGGCCGGGCGGCAGGCGGCAGGCGGGCCCGGGCACGCACGGGCCCGGGCACGGCACCTTGCCCGGTGTCGACAGTAGCCCTCCCCGGGACTAGACACGCCCCATGGACCCCGACGAGATGCTGCGCCGCGGGTACACCCGCGAGACGTCGATCCGCCGCGACGCCAAGGGGCGCTGGTACGAGGGCGACACGCTCCTCCGCCACGAGAAGCTCACGCGCTCCTTCGCGGGCTGGATCGACCGCGCCCCCGACGGTCGCTTCTGTCTCTCCAACGACATCAACTGGGCCTACGTCGACATCGAGGGCCCGCCCTACTTCGTGCGCGGCGTCCACTTCGACGGCGACGCCGTCGTCCTCGAGCTCTCCGGCGACCGCGAGGCGCCCCTCGACCCACGCACCCTCCGCGTCGGCCCCGACGACGGCCTCTGGTGCGACGTCCGCGCCGGCCGCGTGCCCGCTCGCTTCACGGACCACGCGCTCCACGTCCTCGCCAAGCGGCGCCTCCACGAGGACGAGGAGGGCCCCTACTTCGACCTCGGCTCGAGCCGCGTGCGCCCGCCGACGGTCGACGACCCGATGGCCGGCTGGGATCCGTCCAAGGGCCACGTCGACTCCCACCGGGGCGGCTGAGCGCGGGCCTCCCCGCGGAAAAGCCCGACGGAACGTTTCCTCTCCGACCCTCCCCGCGCTATGGCTCACGCCGACATGGCCCAGGCGAAGGACGCATCGCCCGCGAAGACGGGCAGCCGCGCCGAGGCGCGCCGCGATCGCGCGCGCAGCCGCGAGCTCGTGGCCGTGGCCGCGCTGGCGCTCGTGGGCGTGCCGCTCGTCGTCTTCCTCGGCATGTCGCTCGCCGATGGCGTCCGCCGGAGCGCCGAGTCGCCGCTCCGCTCGATGATCGGTGACGGCCGCTACGAGGAGCTGACCGACGGCGACGGCGAGGCCGGCTTCCCGCACTACGTCGGCCGCGAGCGCCTCGCGCCGGACTTCACGCTGCGCGACCGCCACGGCAACGCCTGGACCCTCTCGGACCACCGCGGGAAGGTCGTCGTGCTCAACTTCTGGTCCATCACCTGCCCGCCCTGTCTCGAGGAGATGCCGACGCTCGAGGAGCTCGCCGAGCTCTCCGCGCGCTGGGACGACGTGGAGGTGGTGGCCGTCTCGACCGACTCGGGCTGGGACGAGGTCGCCACCGTGCTCCCCGAGGATCCGACGCTGACGCACCTCTTCGATCCCTCGAAGGAGGTCGTGCAGGGGAAGTTCGGCACGGAGCTCTACCCCGAGACCTGGATCATCGACGGCGACGGCGTCGTGCGCTTCCGCTTCGACGGCGGCTACGACTGGTCGAGCCCGCTCGTGCTCGACGTGATCGAGTCCTTCCGCTGAGCGCCCCGCGCTTCGTCGTCCGGGCGCTTCGTGGCGGGTCGCCGTCGCGTCCGTGCGCCGTGTTCGTGGTGCGCCGTGTTCGTGGTGCGTGCGCCGTGTGCCGCCGGGTCCGGACGCGCGCCGCGGGTGATGCGCTCGAAACGTGCTCGAACGAATGAGGGCTCGTTCAGCGTCGAACCAGACGAGCCCTCGCACGCGCGGGGCGTGGAGGGCTCGTCGGTGAACGGTCGCTCACGACGCGTCGCGTCGACCGTTTATGCACCGCATCATGCGCAACTCGCCACGCACCGTGGCGTTCTGCCGCGTAGCGGCTTGCGCACCCGTGCGGGGGAGGGCGGCCTTCAGGCCAGGCGGCGCCCCCAGCACTCGACCTCGAGGTCGATGCGCTCGTTCATGACCTGGCGCATGACGTATTCGGAGTCGATTCCCTCGTCGTCGCTGGCGTCGATCCACTCGGCGGGCAGGTCGGAGCCGTCCTGCGAGAGGGCCGTCAGGCCATCGAAGAGGTTGGCGGTGTCGTTTTCGGCGGTGTGCATCTGCATGGTGTTGTCCCCCCGGTGAGTTCCGGTTGGGGAGGGAGAGAGCAGCAACCGGACCAACCCGGCTCGATGACGCGACGCGTTGGTGAGCGGGCACACGCATCGCGTGCGACACCGCGTGCCAGGGGCGCATCGTTTGCGCCAAGACCCGTGCCCGTGCCCGCGCCAAGACCCGTGCCCGTGCCCGTGCCCCTGCCCGTGCCCGGGAGGAAGCGGGTCGCGCAATCTTCGCGAGCTCGTGAACGATTCGTCTGAAGCAACTCGACCTCCGTCGGATCCGCTCTCCGCAGGTCGACGTTTCGCACGCCCAGCATTCACGAGATCGACGAGAGGGGCAGATTCGAACACCCGAAGCCGCGAACTCTCCGCTTCCGGAGTTGCTTCGGACGAATCGTGAACGTGCACGTGCACGTGCACGTGCACGAGCACGGTTGGCGGGCTCGTTCCACTCTTCTGCCCGCGGGCAGGGGCACGGGCACGGGCTTGTTGGGCCCGCGGGATCCGCGGGGAGTGCTCGTCCCCGTGCACGAGCACGGTTGGCGGGCTCGTTTCGCTCTCCTGCCTGCGGGCAGGGGCAGGGGCAGGGGCACGGGCACGTGTCTTTGGGCCCGCGAATTGCACCGAGGCGCCCCGCGCGCGAGCGCCCACCCCGAAGGAGATCCCCTCATGCTGGTTCGAGACGTGATGAGCGAGAAGCCCGTGGTCGTGCACGCCACCGCGAGCGTCGGCGACGCCGCCGAGCTGCTGGCCGAGCACACCATCCGCCACCTCCCGGTGGTCGAGGGCGACACCCTCGTCGGCATGCTCAGCGACCGCGACCTGCGCAGCCTGGTCACCCCCCGCCTCGTCGACGAGTCCGCGCTCACCGACCTGAAGGCCCGCTACGACTCCCCCGTCTCCGAGCTCATGAGCCCCGACGTCGAGACCGTCGACCCGGAGACGGAGCTCGGCGAGACCATCGACAAGATGCTCGACCTGAAGGTCGGCGCCCTCCCGGTCGTCGACCCCCACACCGGCAACCTCCAGGGGATCGTCAGCTACGTCGATCTCCTCCGCGCCCTGCGCGACCAGGCCTGAACGATGCTGGGCGCGATCGTCGCCGGCGCCGCCGCCGGGCTCGCCTCCATCCCGCATTGCGCCGGGATGTGCGGGCCGCTGGCGGCCTACGCCTGCAGCGGTCGCCCCCGCGCCCACGCCCCCTACCACCTCGGCCGCCTCGCCTCCTACGCCTTCACGGGCGCCCTCGCCGGCACCTTCGGCGGGGCGGCCCTCGCCTGGCTCGAGCGGCCCATCGCGCAGGCCATCCTCAGCTGGACCCTCGCGCTCGGCCTCGGCCTCGCCGCCTGGCGCCTCTGGCGGAGCCCCACCGCGCGCCCCGCCGAGGCGCTGGTGCAGCTCCGGAGCAAACCCGAAGCCCAGCGCGCCGGCCGCCTCCGCGCGCCCCTCCTCGGCCTCTTCACGGGCTTCCTCCCCTGCGGCGCCCTCGCCGCGGGGCTCATGCTCTCCGCCGGCAGCGGCAGCACGCTCGGCGGCAGCCTGACGATGCTGGCGTTCGCGGCGACCAGCAGCCTGGGCCTCCTCGGCGCCGGCGTGGCCGCCCGCAAGCTCGCCGGCGCGGGCGAGGCGCCCCGCAAGGTGCTCGCCGTGGCCTTGGCGCTCGGCGCGACCATCCTCATCCTCCGTCCCGTGGACGCGCTCCGCGGCGAGTCCTCGAGCTGCCACTCGGCGGCCCCCATCACGGCGACCGGCGACGCCCTCGCCCGCCGCTGACTCCTCCCGCTTCGCCGGACCTCCGGCCCGCCCCAGGCCCATGGCCTCCCCCGACCGCCTCTGCCGCCACTGCGAGCTCCCGCTCCCCGACGAGTCCTCCTCCTGGGTGCGCGAGGGCTTCTGCTGCCGCGGCTGCAAGACCGTCCACGGCGTCCTCCAGGCCGGCGGCCTCGATCGCTACTACGCGCTCCGCGACGGCGCCGGCGTGCCGGTCGGCGAGCTCCCGGACGAGCACGATCTCGGCTGGATCGAGGAGCTCCGCGCGGCCCCCTCGCCGCGCATCGAGATCGACGTCCAGGGCATGCACTGCGCCGGCTGCGTCTGGGTCATCGAGAAGCTCTTCGAGCGCCACGGCAGCGGCAGCCTCGAGCTCAACCCGACGCTCGGCCGCGCCGAGCTCCTCGTCGGCGACGACTACGACCTCGAGGGCTTCGCGCGCGACGTCGAGGCCCTCGGCTACCGGCTCGGCCCGGCCGGCGAGGAGTCGCGCTCCAAGAGCGACGGCCTCCTGCTCCGCACGGGCATCTGCCTCGCCCTCGCCGGCAACGGCATGTTCTACGCGGCCGCCACCTACTTCGGCCTCGACGAGGGCCCGATCTATCGGCTCCTCAGCCAGATGGCCTACGGCGCCGCCGCGCTCGCCGTCCTCGTCGGCGGCAGCGTCTTCATCCGCGCCGCCTGGCAGGCACTCCGCCGCGGCGTCGTCCACCTCGACCTGCCCATCGCGCTCGGCATCCTGCTGAGCTTCGCCGGCGCGAGCTGGAGCTACTTCACGGGCGGCGAGGCGCGCTACGTCGACACGGTCACCATCTTCATCGCGCTCATGCTCCTCGGGCGCTGGCTCCAGGAGCGGGTCCTCGAGCGCAACCGGCGCCAGCTCCTCGACGACCGCGGCGCCGAGAGCCTGCGCACGCGCCGCGTCGTGGAGAGCGAGGGCAGCGAGCAGATCCGTCTCGTGCGCGCCGTCGAGATCGACGCCGGCGATCTCCTCCACCTCGCCGCCGGCGACCTGGTGCCCGTCGACGCCGAGCTCCTCGACGCCGAGGGCAGCTTCTCCCTCGACTGGATCGACGGCGAGAGCGAGCCCCGCCCCTACCGGCGCGGCGAGGTCGTCCCCGCCGGCGCCTTCCACGTCGGCCGCACGGCCCGCCGCATGCGCGCGGCCCAGCCCTTCGAGGACTCGGCCGTCCGCCGCCTCCTCCGCCGCCCGCAGGCCCGCGACGACGACGGCGCGGCGTGGTGGCAGCGCATCGCCAAGTGGTACGTGGCCGGCGTGCTCCTCGCGGCCGGCGCCGCCATCGCCGTCTGGTGGGGCCTCGCCGGCGCGCCCCATACGGCCGTCGAGGTCGCGACCGCCGTGCTCGTCGTGACCTGCCCCTGCGCCTTCGGCATCGCCACGCCGCTCGCCTACGAGCTCGCCCACGCGCGGCTCCGCCGCCGGGGCCTCTTCGTGCGCACGCGGAGCTTCCTCGATCGGGCGCGCGCGCTCCGCCGCCTCGTCTTCGACAAGACCGGCACGCTCACGACGGGGCGCCTCTCGCTCGCCGACGAGGCGCCCCTCGACGCGCTCGACGACGAGGCCCGCGCCGTGCTCGCCGCCCTCGCCGCGAGCAACGCGCACCCCAAGAGCCAGGCCGTGGCCCGCGCCCTCGAGGCCCGCGGCGTCCGCAGCGAGGCGCTGCCGACGCGCGAGGAGCCGGGCCGTGGCGTCGAGGTCGAGCGGGGCGGCCGCCTGTGGCGCCTCGGCTCGCCGCGCTGGGTGAGCGAGCTGGGCGCGTCGGCGCTTCGCAAACCGGGCGAGGGCGCACCGGGCGAAGACGCCTCGATCGCCGACGGCGCCGACCTCGCCTTCGCCGTCGACGGCGAGCTCCTCGCGCGCTTCCGCACCGAGGAGCGCCTCCGCCCCGACGCCGCGCGCGAGCTCCGCGCCCTCGCCGAGCACGGCTACGAGACCTGGATCCTCAGCGGCGACGCGCCGGCCCGCGTGGCGGCCATCGCCGAGGAGGTCGGCATCGCCTCCGAGCGCGCCCTCGGCGGCCGCGACCCCGAGGCCAAGGCCGCCTTTCTCCGCGCGCGCCCGAAGGCCGAGACGCTGATGATCGGCGACGGCCTGAACGACAGCCTCGCCGCCACCGAAGCCGGCTGCGCCGGCACGCCCGCCATCGACCGCCCCTTCCTCGCGGCCCGCTCCGACTTCTACTTCACCACCCCCGGCCTCGGCCCGATCCTCGACGCCCTCGCCACCGCCGAGGAGCTCGCCCGCGCCGTGCGCCAGGTGCTGATCTTCGCCGTCGCCTACAACCTCGGCGCCGTCGCCATCGCCTTCAGCGGCGTGATGGAGCCCTGGCTCGCCGCGATCCTGATGCCCATCAGCTCGCTGCTCAGCATCGCCTGGGTCGTCTGGCGCCTCGGCCCCCGCCGCGCCCCCGCCCGCGACGCCCTCCCGCGCCTCACCCCCCTCCCCGCCCCCCGCTGAGCGCCGCCCGCGCGAGTCTTCCGGGCCGGCCGCCACGGCCCTCTCGCGGCTCCCCCGCCCGGCGCTCGGCGACGACGCAGAGGGCCTTCTCGGCGGCGTCGCGCTTCCTCGTCCGGGCACGCGCCGGGAGCCGCTCGCTCGCGCGCCTTGCGCACCATGTGCGCGGGGTCACGCCGCCCTTGGCAGGGCTTTTCGGGCGGTTGCCACCCCTGGCAGGGCGCCCTCGATGGGGGGAATCGCGCAAGGCGTGCGCTCCGCGGCCGCATCGTGCAGGGACTGCGCGAAGCGGGGCTTCCTCGCGTCACGACGCAGTGCGTCGGAGGGCGGTACGCGTCCTGCAATCCCCCCGGCGCCGCGCGCTTCTTGCGCGGACCGGAGCCTCCCCCTTGAACGTCCTCCTCCTCCTCGTCTTCCTGAGCGCCGCGCTGGTCCTGGGCGCGATCGGCCTCTTCGCGTGGACGGTGCGTGCGCGCACCTTCGACCACGCCGATCGCCTCGCCCTGCTCCCGCTCCGCGACGACGTGGGCCCCCCTGAGGACACGCACGGCGGAGGCCCGCGCTCCCCCGTCGTCGGCACGGCGCGTGTATCGCGCGCGGCCGGCTCACGCGCCCCGGGCGCTCCGCCATCTTCGGACCGGGCCTGAGCCCGGCTTCAAAGAGGTCCTTTTCGATGCAGACCGAACGAATCGTTTACGACGACAAGATCGTCCGCCAATTCCTCTGGGCGTCGGTCGTGTTCGCCATCGTCGGCATGCTGGTGGGCATCATCGTCGCCACCCAGCTGGCCTTCTGGCCCGCGAACCTCGAGCCCTATCTCACCTTCGGCCGCCTCCGGCCGCTGCACACCAACGCGGTCATCTTCGCGTTCGTCGGCAACATGATCTTCGCCGGCGTCTACTACTCGACGCAGCGGCTCTGTAAGGCACGAACGAACGACAAGCTGAGCAAGTTCCACTTCTGGGGCTGGCAGCTGATCATCGTCTCCGCCGCCATCACGCTCCCGCTCGGCATCACGCAGTCGAAGGAGTACGCGGAGCTCGAGTGGCCGATCGACCTCGCCGTCGCCGTGGTCTGGCTGACCTTCGGCGCGAACTTCTTCCTCACGCTGAAGAACCGCCGCGAGAAGCACCTCTACGTCGCCCTCTGGTTCTACATCGCGACGATCATCACGATCACGGTCCTCTACGTCGTCAACAACCTGGCGATCCCGGTCTTCGGGATGAAGTCCTACTCGGTCTTCGGCGGCGTCCAGGACGCGCTGGTCCAGTGGTGGTACGGCCACAACGCCGTCGCCTTCTTCCTGACCACGCCGATCCTCGGCATCATGTACTACTACCTGCCGAAGGCGGCGGAGCGGCCGGTGTTCTCCTACCGGCTCTCGATCATTCACTTCTGGTCGCTGGTCTTCATCTACATCTGGGCCGGCCCGCACCACCTGCTGAACACCGCCCTGCCCGACTGGGCGCAGACCCTCGGCATGATCTTCAGCGTCATGCTCTGGGCGCCGAGCTGGGGCGGCATGCTCAACGGCCTCCTCACGCTCCGCGGCGCCTGGGACAAGCTCCGCCGCGACCCGGTCCTGAAGTTCTTCGCGGTCGGCGTCACCGCCTACGGCATGGCGACCTTCGAGGGCCCGCTCCTCTCCATCAAGAGCGTCTCGGGCCTCGCCCACTACACCGACTGGATCATCGGCCACGTCCACAACGGCGCGATGGGCTGGAACGGCTTCATGGCCGCCGGCATGTTCTACTGGCTCGTTCCACGCCTCTACGGGCGCAAGGAGCTCCACAGCCCGAGCGCGGCCAACTTCCACTTCTGGATCGGCACGCTCGGCATCGTCCTCTACGTGGTCTCCATGTGGGTCGCCGGCATCACGCAGGGCCTCATGTGGCGCGCCGAGAACGAGGGTGGCGGCCTGATGTACCCGAGCTTCGTCGAGACGCTCGTCGCGCTGAAGCCCATGTACTGGACGCGCGTCGTCGGCGGCCTCCTCTACCTGGCCGGCATGATCCTCATGGCCTGGAACCTCTGGAAGACCGCGCGCGCCGGCAAGCCGGTGAACGCCGAGGTCGAGGTCCCGGTGAAGGTGGACGCCGAGGACGAGGTGCCCTGGCGCCAGGTCGCCTTCGGCTGGCCGGTCGTCATCAGCTTCCTCCTCCTGGCCGTGCTCGGCACGGTCGCCGTCCTCGAGGAGGTCGCGAGCGTCTTCATGGTGGGCCTCGCCGTCTCCATCGCGATGATCGCGCTGGTCTTCCAGCAGGTCTCGAAGAAGACGGGCAAGCCCGCCTGGCACCACCTGCTCGAGGGCAAGGCGCTGGTCTTCAGCGTGCTCACCTTCGTGGCCATCATCATCGGCGGCATCGCGCAGATCGTGCCCACGCTGGTGGCCGTGCCCGAGCAGCTCGCGTCGACGGAGAACGTCCCCTACACGCCGCTCGAGCTCGAGGGGCGGGACATCTACGTCTCCGAGGGCTGCTACACCTGCCACTCGCAGATGATCCGCCCCTTCACCTGGGAGACCGCCCGCTACGGCGCGCCCTCCCGGGATGACGAGAGCATCTACGACCCCCCCTTCCAGTGGGGCTCCCGCCGCATCGGGCCGGACCTCGCGCGCCTCGGCGGCAAGTACAGCCACACCTGGCACTACCGCCACATGATGGACCCGCGCGAGATCAACCGAGACTCGATCATGCCCGCCTACACGCACATGGCGACCACGGCCGTCGACTTCGGCGACACGGCCGCCAAGATGCGGGGCCTTCGAGCCGTCGGCGTGCCCTACGAGGCGGACGAGATCCAGTCCTCCGAAGCCACGGCCCAGGCGCAGCACGACGAGATCCTCGCCGCGCTGGTCGAGGACGCCGGGCTGAGCGTCTGCGAGGGCGGCGCGACGAGCGACTGCGACCTCGTCCAGAACAGCCAGCTGGTCGCCCTGATCGCGTACCTCCAGCGCCTCGGCAACCCGCCCGCGCCGGAGGACGAGGGGGCCGGCGGCGAGGGGGAGGTCGCGCTCCGCACGGACACCCACCGCACCGACACGCTCGGCACCGGCAACGACACGCACCGCAACGACAACGACGACGAGGAGGCCGCGCGATGAGCTGGATCGCGAAGGAGTTCTTCGAGGCGAGCCCCATGCTCGTCCTCCCCGTGGTGGCGCTGATCCTCTTCGTCACCATTTTCCTGGGCCTGAGCCTGAAGACCCTGCTGATGAAGCGGGGCGAAGCCGACCGCCACGCCCACCTCGCCCTCGAGGGCGAGGGGCCGCTGGACGGCGCGTACGAGGAGGTGAGCCGTGGCTGAGTTGAAGGAAAAGCGCCACGACGCCATCCAGGGCGAGATCATCCACGTCTACGACGGCATCGAGGAGGCCGACAACGAGCTCCCGCTCTGGTGGCTCTGGACCTTCTACGGCGCAATCGTCTTCGCGGTGTTCTACTGGTTCGCGTATCACGAGTTCGAGGCCGCGCCGCTGCCCCCGCAGGAGTACGCGATCGCGCTGCAGGAGCGGGCGTCGGGTGGCGAGGTGAGCGAGGAGCTGCTCGTGGCGCTCGCGAACGATCCGGAGGCCGTGAGCGCCGGGCAGGCGCTCTTCGGAGAGCACTGCGCCGTCTGCCATCGGGAGCGCGGCGAGGGCAACATCGGCCCGAACCTGACCGACCCCTACTGGATCCACGGGGGCGGGCCGACGGACATCCACGCGACCATCGACGAGGGCCAGCTCCAGAACGGCATGCCGGCCTGGGGTCCGACCCTCGGCGGGGAGTCCGTGCAGCAGCTGACGGCCTTCGTGCTCTCGATCCGCGACACCAACCTCGAGGGCAAGGAGCCTCAGGGCGAGCGCTGGGTGCCCGGCGGCGGTGGCGGGAGCGCCGCCGAGGAGCCGGGCGACGAGGGCGCCGCGCCCGAGGCGGAGGAAGCCGCCGAGGCCGAGGAGACGGACGACGCGCAGGACGCGGAGACCGACACCGAGGCGAGCGGCACACCCACCTGAAGCGCACGTCGCCGGGCCGGGGGGGCCGGCGAGATGCGGTTCGGATCGGGTGGCGAAGGGAGCTCCACGGCGGAGCTCCCTTCGTTTAATTTTGGCTTACCAGCGCGGCCGTGGGCCGCTCGGCGCTCGCTTCGCTCGCGTCACACGGGTCGGTTCTTCGACGGTGCACGAAGGCGGCTCCGTGGGGCCGGGCTACGGGGCGGAGGTGGGGGCGCTCCCCCCTGCAGC